>DIYF01000128.1 GCA_002427745.1 Roseivirga sp. UBA6061
GGGCAAAGTCAATATCCTCTTCCAGGCGGGCGGCTGAGATTTTAAAGCCAACCGGAATGCCTCCGGTTACTTCTCTTACTTTCTCAGTAAAGTCCTTAAAGTCTTGTACCCCATGAAAATCAGGGAAAGTGGCTGGAGAAATAGCAGATTCTCCTTCATTCAGGCCACGGACCTCAGCAATCTCCTTAGACACTTTGTGTCCGGGCAGGTGTCCGCCTGTTCCGGTCTTGGCCCCCTGGCCTCCTTTAAAGTGGAAGGCTTGTACTTTTTTCAGCTTGTCCCAGGAAAAACCAAACTGGGCCGAGGCCAGCTCGTAGAGATAGCGTGAATTGCTTTCCTGCTCATCGGGCAGCATACCACCTTCTCCGGAACAAATGCCGGTTCCGGCCATTTCGGCTCCTTTGGAGAGAGAGATTTTTGCCTCTCTGGACAATGCACCGAATGACATATCGGAAACGAAAATAGGGATGTCAAGCTCCAGAGGTTTTTTAGCTCCGGGGCCAATCACGGTTTTGGTGCCAACCTCTTCATGATCAAGCAAGGGTCTGCGCGAAAGCTGTGCCGGCAGAAACTGTATGTCTTCCCATTTGGGCAGGGTGTTTCTGTCCACGCCCATGGCTTCTGTTGGGCCGTGGTGTCCCCAGTTTTTCAGTCCGTTTTTTGCCAGTTCGGTGATATAGCGGGTGTAAGGCTCCGTGCTTTCGGGATGTGTATCAGCATAAGCGCCCAGGTAAGAATCTCTGTCAAAGGGAGCAGGGTTGGTAACCTCATAGTCCAGCACATCCTGCTCATCGATTATTACCTCATCTCCCTCAATTACAGCCGGAAATTTGTGCAGAAATTCACTGTTGTTGTATTCGCTCACCCCGGTGTCGATGCGATAATCCCAGTTATGGAGCCCACAGATAAGGTTATGGCCATCTACATGTCCGTCTGATAGCAGAGCACCCCGGTGGAGGCAGCGACCGTATAGTACGGAGACTTCATCACCATAACGGATGACTACGAGATCGGTGGCAGATACTAAGGCATGGGTAGGTTGTTTTTCTTCAAGTGCAGAAAAACTGGCAACTTTTACGGGTTTCTTCATTATGCTGGTTGACTAAGAGTACTCTTCAACGCTAATTAATTATCTCTTAACAAGATAGTTGTTGCGTATATGACAAGATAAGCATCTGGCGCTAATTTGCGCTGCCAGATGTCTCTAAACTTGCCAATTCGTTATTCCTTATGAAATAAAGATAGTCGGCCAGCAGGAAGGCTCCTATACCCGTGAAGATGTGCCAGAGGAAATGTGTACCAAATGCGACATAGTCGGTAAATTCCTTGTCTGCCTGACGGAAATAAATGGCCAGCCCAAAGCATAAAGCACTGATAATAATATTGAGACTTTTCCTGAACTGATACTTTCTTAATATCAGAAAGACCGGCAGGAGAAAGGCAATTCCACTAATGGTATAAGACATATTGATGCCTCCCTGACCGGGAATGAGGTCAATGATACCAAAGCGGAGCAGAAATACAGGGGTTACGGCTACAAACCCCATCCACCACTTAGGCAAGACCTTGGCCCAGAAGTAAACCGTGATCATCAGGGTGAGGATGAGGGCCGGCATAAAGTCCATCAACAGGAATATTCTTGAGCTTCTCAGACCGTGAAAGAGGGTGCTGCCGATACCATTGATCAGAAGAAAGGGAATGGCGGCCAGCAGAAATCCGTATTGCTTCGGGTTGTTACGGATTTTCCACAGGAAGTAAACAGCGGGTGCGGCAATGGCCAGTGAAGAGATAGCGTTCCAGGGTTCTACTATCAGATTGTCAGTGATATGTGTTTCCGCATACCAGGGACCTCCATCCGTTATTTGCTGTGGTGAAAAAAGCATCAATGTCTTAACTGAGAATGTATGGAATTAGTTGCCTGAAATTGTGGTGAATCGGACAAAGCCTGCCAACTTCCTCGCCTGGGCGCAGACTTTAAAAAAATAGTCCCTGCACTTGTCTGTGACCTGTGCAGGGACCTTCAACTCAACTCAACCAAAGTTAATTTACTCTCTTATATGTACGGGCAAACTAAAAAAACAGTCTCTTAAAGTTTGTTAAAAAACAAAACGCCTGATGTACACCTGCTACAGGATGACGAAAAAGTAAAACCTTTTGATTTGGGTTTTGAATGGACAGTCTCCTTCAGCGATTTTCATTGAGTTCCGGATTGAATTTGAAAGAGAATGCCCTGAACCGGAGAAGCAAAGGATACCATTCTATCGGAAAATGCTCCCCTTTAAGGGGAGCTGTCCAACGAAAAATGTTGAGGTTGAGAAAAGAAGTGGTGGACTGAGGGGTTATTCAGTTAAACAGTGTTAAACTCCGAAAGATTTAGTTGTAGATTAGTAACTACTTACTTAGTTTGCTGACTGATCAGCTCCTTCGTCTATGGCTGTCTGTCGTTTTTGCTTCCGCAGAAGCAGGAATGCAGTGAATGAAAGGTGAGAATGATGGGAGTAAGATCGGATCAAACCAAAACTCAATTACCATGAAGACACTCGTAACGATTTTAAGCCTGCTCTTGCTGGTTCCCTTTACCGGCAAAGACATTGTCATGCGACATGATGTGGATGAAGCGAAATACCTGGAACTGGCGGAGCAATATGGTGCCACCGCCCTCAGACTCAATGCCGGGGTAGGTACCTTTATCCGACCCGACTGGATCATTACCGCAGGGCATGTATGTGAAAATCCTGAATATGTGGGTGAGGAGCTTACCATTGATGGCAAGGTCTATCCCATTAAGAAGGTGGTAATGCATCCCGATTTCGATATGAGCCGTGGTATCGCCCATGATATTGCATTGATCCAGTTGGAGAAGGAAGTGCCGGATGTAAAGCTGGCTAAGCTCTATCGCAAAAAAGACGAAGTGGGTAAAGAAATCATCTTTGTGGGTACGGGCTATGCCGGTACCGGAGATAAGGGTATGGCAGATGGTGCCATCAACAAGGACCGCAAACTGCGGGCAGCACAGAATAAGGTGGACGGCCTGGAAAGGGAGGGCTTTATTCGTTTCACCTTTGATGCACCGGATTCCGGTAAGGCACTGCCCCTGGAGGGCATCAGTGGTCCTGGCGACTCTGGCGGGCCGGCTCTCTGGTTTGATGGCGACCAGGCATATATCATGGGCGTCAGCTCTCATCAGGACGGCCGTGGCATGGGGAAACCCGAAGGCCGCTATGGGGTCTGGGAGTACTATGCCAGGGTAAGCTCTTATGTCGACTGGGTAGAGGGGGTAGTAGCGGGAAAGTAAGTGCTATTTCTGTTTAGGTTATCAGTTATCAGTTGATAAGTAATCAGGTCGATTGCTTAACTCTATGCCATTTGCCGATGCTTAGCGGATAGATGCCTTGTGACCAGGAGATTCCTTCACTTTCCGGTTGTTGAATGACCTGGCTGTTCATCATGGCACGGGAGGAACGACCAAAGCCATCTTGTAGTGGATTATGAGCATTCCTGATTTGTCCATGATCAATTATTTTGTGTAATCATATACTTCGCTGACATTTGTTCTGGTGAAGAAAGAACAATTGCAAAAGCGAATCGGTCAGAGTATTATTTCTTTGAGAAAGAAAAAAGGCTGGAGTCAGTCTGATTTGGCTCGTGCATGTAATAAGGACCGACAAGCCCTGGAAAAGCTTGAAAACGGAAAAGTCAATCCTACCCTTTATACCCTCTATGAAGTAGCTCAGGCATTGGAGGTTGAACTGGCTGAGCTGATTAAGTTTTAATGCCTGGCCCCTTGAAGTACCCGAACTCCTCTCAGGGATTCCTTCACTTTCCGGTTGTTGAATGATCTTACTGTTCGTCATTGCGCGGGAGGAACGACCAAAGCAATCTCTTGGTCGACTATAAAGGTTGTGTTTCACTACAAGGATGTAAGGCGTACAGAATCTCTGCGACCAGGAGATTCCTTCACTTCCCTGCGGTCGCTCGGAATGACGTTACTGTTAGTCATTGCGCGGGAGGAACGACCAAAGCAATCTCATAGTCGACTATAAAGGTTGTGTTTCACTATAGGGGGCAGGCGTACAGCGTCTCTGCGACCGGGAGATTTCTTCACTTTCCAGTTGTTGAATGACCTTACTAATCGTCATTGCACAGGAGGAACGATCCCAGCCATCATGTAGTAACAGGCTTACTGCGGATGTTTGATGGTTCTGAGAGCTTGCCCCTGTTTCTAAAAGTGTTTTTTAACTCATCCAAATTTTCTTGCTGAAATTGAATAATGGGCAGGATTTTTGTTATAAAACCAGTAGTTCTTCTGTTCGTTCTTTCAACTAAAAGGTGTGGTTTATGTCCTTGCTCAACAATACATCTTCCCTGCTTCTTATCCTCACTGCCTGCCCAGCTCTCAGCTCCTGCCGATATGAAGAGCCTCCCATTTCTTTTCAATCAAACCCCGATTTCTTTACCCGTTGGAATTTGGTGGAAGAAACGGCTGTCTGTAATCAGGGGAGCACTTATGTAAGCGCATATGAGAACCATGAAGTAACCTTGCGCACAGTAAGAAACCTGACCTATCAACATTATATAGACGGAGAATTGGTGCAAATAGGAGATATGGTGCCACTGAGCAAAGAGATTTCCTTCACGCCCCCCGTATTTCCCAATAACATCCGCGACTATGTGGAATACCTTTTGACCGGCCCGGCTTTGTATATCACCACGATTGAACAACTGAATCCCGGAAGTGTGGAGACCTGCGAGGTAAGAAGGGTCTATCACAGGAGACGTTAAGGCGTCATGGCACGGGAGGAACGACCAAAGCCATCTTGTAGTCGGTTATCAGCCTTGTGAATTTCATTAGAGGAGTGTAAGGAGTACAGAGTGTCTGTGACCAGGAGATTCCTTCACTTCCCTGCGGTCGTTCGGAATGACGTTGCTATTCTGACGAGCTAAGTCACACTGGATATATGCGGTTCTTGCTCATAATCAAGCGGTTGTGTCAGAATGATACGAGCCCGTATTGTAATGACACATTTCTGTGTTAGGTTAGTTTTGGTAAGTGACTGGCAGTCAATGCTTTGTGTTTATGGCCTTTGGATTGCCATAAACAGGATGAAGAGAGCGCAACTTTTTTAACCCAAAGCTTACAACTATGCTCAGACATTACCTTAAGACAGCCATTCGTAGCCTCGCCAGGCGAAAACTCTATTTCGCTATCAATACCATCGGCCTTTCCTTTGGTGTAGCCATCAGCCTTATCCTGTTTGTTTTTGTGATTAAGGAGTGGAGCTTTGACGGCTACCATGAAAAAGGAGATCAGCTTTTCAGAGTGGTGCAATGGGACTACACTTCTGATACCTATGATGATGAGCAAAAATGGTGGACAGATGATCAGGAGGGCATTAGAAAACGGAACGTTACGCTGGGGGTAGGGCAGCACCTGACTGATGTACTTCCTGAGGTAAAGCGGGCTACCCGGTTTAGCTCCATCAGCGGCTTTATAAAAAAGGATGAGAAGTGGCTGGCTGAAAAATGGCACTTTGCCGATAGCAGTTTCTTCGAGATGTTTTCTTTTCCCGTAATAGATGCGGCAGGACCTGATTTTTCTCAGGATATACAGGGAATAGTGCTCTCCAGGGAGGCCGCAGAAAAGTACTTCGGCAACGAACGCGCCATTGGAAAAGAACTGATTATTGCCACTTCTGTTGACGGGCCCGAAGACCGCAGAAATTACGCTACAGAGTCTTCTGTATTCAAGGTGACTGCCGTAGTAGACGTACCTGATAACTCTTCCATTCAGTTTGATTTTCTGATTCAGAACCGTGCCAGGAAGGGCTATGCTGATTTTTCCAGCGACCGGCAGCTGATGTTCAATTCAGGGAATCGTTATACCACCTTTGTTGAGCTGAATGCTGCTTCTGAATATGCCCTTGCGCAGGAGAAAATGAGGAAAGAGCTCGGTGCCGTTTATGCAGAAACCATTGAGATACTGCGCGACAGACGTAAGCTGTCTGAGGCCAATCCTGTGATGTCTTTCGAGCTTATGCCACTGGCCGATGTGCATTTTAGTACTTCCGTGTCCAATAGTCCGCTGCAGACTAAAAGCCGCATCAATACGCTGATTCTGCTGTCTATCGCCTTGCTTATACTTTTTATTGTCTGTATTAACTGCATCACGCTCAACCTGGGTACTCTGGGAATGCGTGTAAGCGAGTTTGGTGTGCGTAAGATTGTGGGGGCGCAGAAAAGGCAGCTCAGCTGGCAAATGTATACTGAGGCAGGCATACAGCTTTCGATTGCTTTGCTGTTTGCCATTACCCTCATTCAGTTTCTGAGTGGTGTATTCAATAACCTCACAGGAGGTGATGTGAGCCTGCCGGGCGACTGGGGTTTGTTTGCTGTATTGGGGCTCAGTCTGTTTGCGGTGCTTTCATTAGTTATTGGTTTCTTTCCCCTTCTTGTAGTATTCAGAATGAAGCTCGTGCATTTCCTGAAAGGAAGAAACACTTATCGCGTAAAGCCCCGGCTTATCAAATCGGTCATCGGGTTTCAGTTTGCTCTGGGTTTACTCCTCTTTGTGGTAGTGATTAACATGAAAGATCAGCTGATCTATCTGCTTAACAAGGATATGGGCTTTGATAAGGAGAGCGTATTGGTGATAGAAGACCTCAAAGGCCAGTCAAACCTGTTTAAGCAGGAGGCCAGGGCTATTCCCGGGGTGGAGCAGGTGAGTCTTACCAACTCCTCTCTCTTTGCCAAAGATATGTTTGCCATCTTCTGGAAAGACAGCGAGACCAATAAGTACACCAATGTGTTTATGTCTACAGTAGATGAAGACTTTATGGAAACCCTGGATATTAAACTAGACAGCGGCAGGTTCTTCCAGAATTCTCCTTTTGATAAAACCAATTCGGTATTGGTCAATCAGACTTTCTATGAGATGCTCCGCAAGGCCGATGATTTTAGCGGAAAGTACAAGGATAAGCAGATTGTGGGAGTGATCTCTGATTTTAACCTGATGCCGCTTACGAAGAAAGTAGAGCCCCTGGTGGTTAATTTCAATCCGTCAACCAGCAAGGGCTATAACAATGCCTATATCAAACTCAGCGGAGATAACAATGTGCAGGAGGTAATCGAATCGCTGCAGGCTTCATGGAATAGTCTTTATCCCAACAGGCTTTTCGTTTTTGACTTTCTGGATGAAAAGATATCGAGAGAGTATGCATCATTTGCAAATATGGTTGATGCCATTACCTACCTGTCGGTGCTGGCCATAGTTTTTAGCTGTATGGGCTTATTCGGTCTGATGAGTATTCTGGTGATGAACCGATTGAAGGAGATTGGTATCCGTAAGATATTCGGTGCCAGTATCAGCCAGATCTACCTCCTGCTGTCGCGCGATTTTGCTTTGATGGTATTGATTGCCGGATCGGTGATCGCTTACCCGGCTCATCGCATTATGGAGAACTGGCTGGAGAATTTTGCCTACACAGACAATCAATTCCTGACGCTCTTTCTGCTAGGTGTAACAACCGTAACGGCCTTGTGTCTGGCCATTGTGAGCTTCCATACCCTACGCACGGCCAGGATCAATCCTGTGGATTACCTGAGGTACGAATAAGAGGTACTGGTGTTTTATAGATAATGCAACCAGGTACATCTAAGGTGAAATGGACCTGTAAAAGTCACCCTTCGCATCATTTGCCCGTTAGTCGGGATAGCATCGGGTGATTTTAATGCACATTCTATGAACAAGCCATTTTCCGTTTCCTTTTGCCTTTTGATTATTCTCAGCACTTCCCTGTCAGCGCAAACAGTATTGATTAAAGGGAAAGTAACAGATGAAAAAACCTCGAAAGGCATAGCCGGGGTCCATGTGTATACTGCTCAGAAGAACAGGAGAGGCAGTGTCTCTAATACTGACGGGAAATTCGCCTTAAGGGTAAGTTTGGGCTCAACGATAAGCTTTTCTCATATAGGCTATCAAACTATAACAAAGAAAGTTGATGAGCAGGTAGACTATCTTCACGTAGTGCTGAGTCCGGCAGTTCAAAAACTGCAAGAAGTCATCGTGACAGCTGAAGAGCTCACAGCGCTGGATATTGTAAAGAATGCAATTGATAAGCTGGATGAGAACCATAATGCCGTACCCGCCTTCTTTGACTTTTACAGCCGGTCTGTCAATTTTGAATTAGACAGCACGCTGAATACCATTGAGGAGTATACCGGGCAGCTTATGGAGACTAAATCCCACGGGACCAGATTCTATTTTGACCAGGTCAGGATAGGTGCCTTTTCCGAAAAGGCAAAGGAGGAACTCAGGGGATTTAGAATGATTGAACTTCAAAAGGTAGGAGAGGATAACATTTTTGAATTGAGGGAAGACTATATCCGCAAAAACAGGCTGAAGCGATATAGTTACAAGATCATAGAAGAAATAATGCTATTTGATCGCCCGTGCCATGTTATTGAGTTTTCTACCGATCGAAACACCTATTACAAAAGAGGCCGCCTGTTTATTGACATGGAAAGTTTGGCCTTTGTAAGAAAGACATTAGAAAAGAAAGATGGTACGATTGCCCATGATGTCACTTTCATGAAGATCGGTGATAAGTGGTTTTTGAAAAAAGCGGTGGATGTTCACCGGTCTTATGCTGGTTACATCACTTCAAGAATAACCCTTTACAATTACCTTTCCGAAGAGAGCCGACAGCCAACAGAGAACTTCAAAAACCTGAATACCTCAGGGCTTGTGGAGGAGTATATTACTGACAAGTTTGACGAGGACTACTGGAAAAACAAGAATTATATCCCTTTGCCCGATTGGGTGATGAGGCAGATCAAATAGGCCAGTTGGCGTTTTTTGAAGGCTCTGGAAAGCAGCAGGCGTGTATGCTTTATGGTTAGTCTGCCAGGTACTATAAAAACGGGTCGGTATTTGGCCGGACCCGTTCGCTTATGCTCAAGCCTGAATATATCAGCTACCTAAGTTCTTGCTCACCCAAGGCTTTACCGTAATGCTTGGTTTAACACTGATAGTAGAACCCTTATCCGCGGCTGCATCCTGATACACGCCCATAAACTGCTGATTGGTAGGGGTAGATGGCTTTTTACCTTCATCCAGGGCCTCGAAGATAAAGGTGGGTACCGTGACTCCCTGATTGTTGTCGTACTGCTTTTTCAGTTCAGTCAGTGCACTTTGAATAATAGGTTCGGATGCAGCATCAGAATCTGCATTTTCTGCCCCCGTCTCTCCGATAAAAATTTGTACGGTCACACCAATGCTGGCATAATAAGCCTGTACTTTGGCCTGCTGTTTATACACGCCCGCGGCATCACCAATGCCCGAAGCATCGGGGTAGGGGTTGATAAATACAAAGGGATTGCCTCCATTCCAGCTACTGTCCCAGTTATCGACAATGGCCTTTACCATTTTATCTGAGGAAGAGTCACCCGAAGCAGTAGGTAGTTCGCTGAAGGAAACCGAAAGCGGAATGTTCAGCTTTTTGTACTCTGCATTGGCCTTGATAGAAGTCATCATATTGATGAGGTCCTGAGCGGTGTATCCATTGGCATTTACCTCATTGCCCAGCATGATGGCTTTTACCTGAGAAGGATTGGTAAATTGAGTAGAGTACTCAGTAAAGTAGTTGGTGATTTGCGTGTCTACCGTGAGGTAGGTCTTCATGCCCGGGTTCAGACTGATAACCGCCTCGATGTCACTATGAGCGTTCATCACATTTACCAGCGCCTGGGTACAGGGGGCTAAATCAGAGCTGCTTTCAAAACCGGCCGTTCTGAAACCATAGACCCTGATCAATTTAAAATCTTTGATAATTACCTTGAGTCGATCTTCCGAATACTGAATCTGATTGGTGCGGCTGTATTTTACAGAGGGGTCGCTGTACCAGTCACACATGTTGGTGTGAAAGCAGATGCCCACATTATAGCTGAAAGGAGTTTGTGTAGGAAGAATGTAAGGAGGTGTTTTGGTTGTGGTCATAGTGGTTTTATTTGAGACTGAAGATAAGGCTTTGCTTCTGAATTAGAAGAGCAGGCCCTGAAAGTCCGGATGTAAAAAAGTTAAAGAAAATTCAGCAGTGAGCCTTGATAAACAAGTCCAATGCATTTGCCACTACCCGTACATTTTCTTCAGAACGCAGCAGGCTTTCATGCTCTCCTTTGAGCATTTTATTGAGTTTGATATTGGTGTTGTAACGATCCCAGCGAAAATCATATTCCAGCCTGTAGCGGATGTTGGTGGCATTGGTAGCTCTGAAAACGGCCAGAGGGAAACTGGTGTGGGGCAGCTCTTTTTTTGTTTGTGAAAAGGCCCTGAAGAAATCATTGTAGTTTACCTGCATGGGCGATTCCGGCTGTTTGGAGAGATTTTCTTTGTGTGTGCCGGAAGATCGGTTGGTTAACAGAAGTCGCCTTCGGATGTAAAAACGAAGCTTATCCCGGTTGCTGGCATGTTGATAGAGTACTTGCGCTGCTCTCAGGGCATTGACCAGCTTCTTTCGTTTGGCTCCATAGGTTTTATAGGTGTGGGTATCTAATAAGAGTACTCCCGCCACTTTCTTGTATTGATGGGCCGTATGATAAGCCAGATAACCTGAAAATGAGTGACCGATAAAACAGGAAAACTCGTAAGGACTTGCCTCCAGCATGCGGGCACATTTTTGTGCCATGCTATCGGGTGATTCGTATCGCTTACCTGAACCGGGAGGGTGCTGGATAAGAAAGGTATTGTATTCTCCCCGAAGCAGATCGACTACGGGCAGAAAATGTGCATGTACTCCGTTAAGAGAAGGGAAAAACAGGATATTCTGCAGGCCGTCATCATATTCTCCCAGACATTTCAATTGATAGGGCCTGGCATTTTTTAGGTAGTTGGCAAGCTCTTCATAATGAGGGTAGAGATAAATAGCATTGGGCTCCATTTCAACATCAAGTGCTGCACAAAGTCCGGTAGCCAGTGTCGCAGCCGTGATGGAATCTCCGCCCAGGTCATTAAAGAAGTGCTTCCTCTCAAAGTCCGACTCAGCCGGAAAAACCTGCTTCCACTGTTCATAGTAGGTGAGGTCCCGGTCGCTGTATTCCAGGCTTCTGTTATCTCTGATGAGTGTTTTCAAAAGAGCAAAGTCCGGTTTGCCGCTGTGGGTTTTGGGAAGTTCCTGTTTCAGTACGTACAGCCGAAAGGCATTTGTGTTTAGTATCGCTGCTACCAGTTTTCGCACCTCAGGCTTTTTGAGCCTGCTTTGGATGATGATGCTTAAAACGGCTCCCCGGTCAGAGAGGTGAAGGCGACAGTCCTCAATGCCTTCTGCTTTCAAGAGCCTCTGTTCCAACTCACCCAGATCAATGAATTCACCTTTTAGCTTTAGCCGGCTTCTTTCGGCTTTATGCAAAATCAACTGACCACGCGTATCGAGACTGCCCAGGTCATCAGAAATAAAGAGGTGCCGGCCGTCTTCTGTCTCTGAAAAGTTGTCCGGCCCCTGTACATATCGCGTTCCGATGATCTTGCTGGTAATGGCTATTCTGCCGGTTTCACCAGAGGCCCGGGGTTTTCCATCTTCATCTACTATGGAAAGCTCCTTTTCACTCACCGCGCTATACCTGATGCCTTCTTCTGGTATAGCGTCTTGCGTACCGGTGATATACTCTGCAATGCTGCGCGCCTCAGAGCTGGCTACTGCTATTTGCAGCTTACTTTTCTCCGGGAACTTCTGCTGGAAGAGCGCAATGTCGTTGGGGTAAACCGGTTCACCGCCAATACATATAAAGCGAATGTCCAGTTTGTTGAAATCGTACTGATAGTTCAGCAATGGCCTGAACATAGTCGGTATGATGGTGGTCATGGTAATCCGCTCAGACTTCCAGAACTGATAAATTCCTGTAATGGCCAGAGCACTGTTGTCGTAGATGTGCAGAGAGGCTCCTGTCAGCAGGGCCGGAAAGAGTGAAGAGAGTGAGGCACTAAAACTCAGGGCGGATATGATATCAATCCGATCTTCGGGGCCGATGTCATGCGCCTTCACCTGCCGGAAAGTGTCCTCCATGAGAGACTGATAGCTGTGCTCGGTAATTTTGGGTGTGGTCAGGCTTCCCGAACTGGTGGCCCAGCAGAAGGGCGTTTCCGGGGGGAATTCTTCTTTGAATGTGAAGGCCTGGTCATCAGGGGATAAGCCTTTCTCATATTGCTCCTGGTCCAGCATAAAAACCTCCTGAAGTACATGGGCTTCAGTTTTTTCAAGCAGTTCCCGGTGAGTGGTCCAGAAAGCCTTTCCCGCTACCAGGGTGGCCAGTATGCCTGTTATGTTTTGCAAGGGACCGGTGAGCTTAATACCAATAACAGGCAGGTCAGTATTATGTCCCAGAAATGTCGCAAGTCGTTTAACGTCCGCTGTCAGCTGTTCAAAAGACAGCTCCTCTCTGCCATAGGTAGCAAAGGGCTTATGACTGTAACAGGCTGCCTGCTTTTGCAATTGTCTCCAGAGGTTTGGATACATATTCACAGTAGGTTGCGTAGTGAGTGAATTGTGACTTGACCAGATTCTGATAACTGATGCCCCCTTGATAAGCCCAGGAGGCAAACTCAGTATGACCTTTTTCCTGCCCGATTCTTACGCGCTCTGCAATCATGCGCTTATGCAGGCCATGGTTTCTGAAGGGGGGAAGCACAGCACCTGCAGAAAGAAATACGGCTTTGGGTCCATAAAAATTAGAGCAGATCCCCACTCTTTCCCCATCATGACTTACAAAGAAGAAGTCAACGGCTTCTTGTTGCCACAGCAGGCTGAAGTTTTTTGCCACCTCCTGATATTGAGTGTTGTCCGAACCAAAGCCCCGGAGGTAGATGCGTGTGTATTCCAGCAGATCCGCTTCTGATCTGACACTCGTCAATAGGGACTGATCTTTAGGATAGCTCAGGTCATTCTGCTGTGACAGTCTAAGACAGGCAATTTCATGAAGTGTCTCAGGCTCCACCAGGTTTGAAAATGATGCCCTGATCAACGAGGGGAACAGGAACTTAACAGTAGATCTGCCTTTATCTGAATAGGTTTTCAAGATCTCTTCAAGTTCAGCCTCGGCATAATTGGCTGACTTGAAAAGAATGTAATTGAAGTAGTCTACTTCATCAAACTGATAGTAGGTAAAGGCATCAGTATCTCCAAACCTGATTGCAGGCTTTCTTTGCTGAAAACATGACAGCCGAAAGAGATCGTAAGTCTGGAAAGTATGCATGTCAGGTAATGGAATTGTCAGGTTCCTGACTACAAAAGTAGGGTGTGAAGGGCGAAATCAAAGCGCTACGCAGATAATCAGATAACCGCTTGTGGATCAGTTGAGAGGTCTGTTAAGGTATTAGAGGGAATAGTACCAGTTTTCATTGGTAAAAACCTGCCATGGGTTGGAATACTAGTCCCGAAAGTCTTCAATATCAGGTAAGAGGCGGTTTTCCATAAAGTCCTTTCGATCAATATAAATCTGAGTTGATGGCCACAGGCCGTGTTCCTTTTTCCCCGACCAGGTAAGATGGACCACCGCAACGCGTCCATCAGCCAGCTCAATGAGCAGATCATCATTGTCCTGCCTTTGGCCCATCACCTCTCCTTTGAGCCCGTAGAGCGGGTGCTGGCGATGTACTTCTCTTTTAAGTTCTGAAAGTAACCCTTCTTTTAACCTTTGAGGCTCATCGGCCATGTCCAGCCAGGGAGCTGCCAACGGGAGTACAGGTTTTTCTTCAGGCCTCTTCATTACTAAAACAATGTCACAATATAGATGACTCCATAAAGCCAGCCAATGTACAGTACGGTATAGCCTATGGCGTAGCTCAGGCTTTTGGGAAGATTACCCCGGCATCTGGCAGAGCGTGAAAAGATGAGCTTCAGGGCCCTGATCAGAATCCAGTACAATGCACCGATGAGCACCAGCAGGAAGCCCCAGACAAATACTTCCAATACGATAACCAGTACGATGGCGGCCAGGGTAGCCGCCAGCCAAAAGGCAATGGCAGCCATGCAGCCTTCGCTGCCGTCTGCACTGCCCATATCGGGTACTTCCCACTGCCAGCTATCTGGCAAGAGTCTTCTGGCGCGTCCCCATTTGACGATGAATTTATTTTTCAGGTCATCGCGTATATCATAACCACGATAGAGTCCGGTAAAGAGAAAAAGAAAAAACACTCCTGCCAGAATACTGAGAGAGATCAGGGCATTGTCAATAATGGATCGATGTGTCTTGAGGCCGGTAAAGTAGACCAGCAAAAAGGTCGCCACCATCACCAGAATGGTAATGGTCAGGATCGTCTTGCCAAATACACGTTTCTTACTCACTCTCATCGCTATTTACAAACTAATAAGCCCGACCGAATTCCAGGAGCTAAAAAGAATAAGCGGTTCATATACAAATTCTATGGGCTTGTTAATTCCTCAGGCGATCCCGGTGAGTGCTGAACGAACTGGCAGGAAATCCCTCTTTGTTGAACAGGGTAGGAAGGCCTTTATCACTCCAGGCGTATCGCGCATATACCGGGTGTTGTATGGAGGGATGATAGAGCTCAACTTTATTATTGATAATACGGGCCTTGACCGGGATAAACCGTTTGTCCTCGCCTGCCAGCTCAAACCCGCTTAACCGGCCATTGGGGCTATCCAGGCCTGTACCAATATGGTCAAAGGCTACCATGAGTACATTACCTGTCACTGTATGGTTTTTATAGAGTGGTCCTGACGCTACGAGATTTTTATCATAATCATGGGCCAGTGCGAGGCCTGCCAGTCTGCCTCCTACATCCTGTTTATTGGCCGGGTGAATATTGGTATAGTCGCCAATATCCATGGTCACCACCATGCCTGTATTAGGGAGTTTGAGGGTTTTGCGCTGAGCATCTCTGAGTTTTTGGGACTGATCTTGAATCGCAGGTCCTGTGTGATAACGGTAAGGGGCAATCTGTACAAAGTAGAAAGGAAAGTCAGACTGCCAGCGCTCTCTCCAGTCGCTGATCATGGTCGGAAAAAGTCTTTCATATTGCGCTGCACGGCCCACATTGGATTCACCCTGATACCAGATGGCACCCTTCAGGGTATAAGGTACCAGCGGATTGATCATGGCATTGAAAAGTACAGAAGGGGTGCCTGAATTAAGTTTCTGAATATCCGGACGGGCCTCAAAACCGGTTTCGTCCAGGCTGTAGGTATAAAACTTACCCTGGTATATTTCGGCTACCGGTTTTGCCTTCCAGCTACCACTCAGGTCGATTTTTTCTCCGAAGCCAAAGGAGAGGGTGATGGGGCCGTTTACTGCCCCCGGGCCACCGGTATCAATAGCCCTGATAGCAATAACGTTTTCGCCCTCCTTCAGAACGGACCCGGGTACTGCCAGCCAGCGTTTTACATTATAGTAACCCGGTCCTGCCAGGCCACCTACTTTCTGACCATTAATATAGGTAGCATCCATATCATCTATGGCGCCTATTTCCAGAAAGTACTCAGCATCCGGGTTTGTGACGGTAAATGTCTTTCTCAGCCAGACAGCTCCGTCAATGGTCCCATTGGTAAGTTCATCAAACCTGCCGGGCAGGCTGATCTCAGGCCAGTCTTTATCAGCAAAATCCGGTTGAGCGGCCGCTTCATCTTCAAAGCTGATGCGGTTCCATGCCTCTTCCGACTGTGGTATCCCCACAGTTTTCCATTGGGCAAACCAGGCTTGGGTGGCTTTTTGTGAGGCTCCATTGCCCAGCTGTTCAATTGCCTGATCAAAATCTCCCAGCACTTTTAGCTTTTCTTTGCTGGTCCAGGCTTCGGCCGGAGTACCACCCCAGCTGGAATGGATGATGCCTACAGGTACCTTTAGTTCCTTGTGTAGTCTGCGTGCAAAAAAGTAAGCTGTAGCACTGAACATTTCGGAAGTTTCAGGAGAAGATACCTGCCAGCTTCCTGTAATCTCATTGATGGGCCCGGCTGTGAGGTTGCGTTGTACCGTTAGCATACGGATGCCGGGGTAGGTGGCATTCGTTATTTCTTCTGCCGAATTCTGAATAATGTCTCTGGGAGGCCAGCCTTTCAGTGGCATCTCCATATTGGACTGCCCTGATGCCAGCCATACTTCACCAATCATCACATCCTGAATCGTGATAGTGGTGTCGCGTGTTGAAATCTGTACTTCAAAGGGTCCGCCTGCTTCAGGAGTAGGGAGTTGCACTTGCCATTTGCCGTTTTCATCTGCTTTCCCCTCGGTCTGTTCACCCCAGCTACCCTTAATGGTAATGTTCTGATCGGGCCTGTCTTTCCCCCAAAAGGCTACAGCCGCCTTTTGCTGTAAGACCATATGATCAGAGAAAAGAGGGCTGAGTGTTAGTTGAGAACCGCTTTGAGATTCGCAGGACCACAGAATGGTCGATAACAGAAGACAGCTAAAAAGTTGAAAAAACCGAAAGCGCATAACAAGTTGGGGCTGATTGTGTTTGAATATAAACATAAACCCAAAAGTCAGCCTGAGGCTGAGGTGATTTTGGGTGTGATCTATGGAAAGTCCTCCGTGAGGAGGTATCAGATTTTTTAAAAATGATACGTGATGTCTATTCTTCTTTCAGGCCCGGTGAAACCGCCCCGATGACTTTGTTTGAAGCTATACCCATCACGATTCTCAAGCACAGAAATAAGTATCAAATCTCTTTCTCTTCCTCAATTAAAAAATGCTATTGCCTAATCGCGAATAGACCTTATTTTTGCAGGAATGCGAAAGCGCATCCCAGTCAACATTATGTCAAACACGAACAATACCCCAACCCCCAAAAAGGCTGTGCTGCTTCTGGAAGATGGTTCCAGATTTGAAGGTATAGCCATTGGTAAAATCGGGATAGCCGGAGGCGAAATATGCTTTAATACAGGCATGACGGGCTATCAGGAAATTTACACCGACCCTTCTTACTACGGACAAATTGTAGTTAACACCACATCCCATATTGGTAACTATGGTGTGGAAAACAGCGAACAGGAATCTGATTCACCGAAAATCAGAGGACTGGTTGTGAACGATTTTTCTCAGGACTATAGCAGGCCCACAGGAGATGGCTCTCTTCAGGAATATCTGGAAGAGAACAACATTGTAGGTATTGCCGATCTGGATACCAGGTTACTGGTGCGTCAGATCAGAGATAAAGGCGCCATGAACGCAGTGATTTGTTCCAGCGACCTGTCTGATGATGAGATGGCCAGAGAGTTGGCGGCTGTTCCTTCTATGGAGGGGCTGGAGCTATCGTCTTTTGTCAGCACCAAAGAGCCCTATTTTGTAGGAGATGAGAATGCCGCCCATAAGGTGGCTGTATTGGATATTGGCGTGAAGACGAGTATCCTGAAGCATCTGGCGAGTCGTGGTTGCTACCTTAAGGTATTTAATGCCAAAACATCATTTGAAACGATGGAAGAATGGAATCCTGACGGGTACTTCCTTTCAAATGGTCCAGGTGATCCGTCAGCGATGGACTATGCCATTGAGACGGCTAAAAAGATTATGGAGACAAATAAACCTCTTTTCGGAATTTGTCTGGGGCATCAGATCATTTCTCTGGCTTGTGGTATCTCAACTTTTAAGATGCACAATGGTCACAGAGGACTGAATCACCCGGTGAAAAATCTGGTTTCAGGTAAGAGTGAGATAACTTCTCAAAATCATGGCTTTGCCGTGAACAGAGAAGATGTTGAGGCTTCTGACTTGGTTGAAATGACGCATGTAAATCTGAATGACCACACAGTGGCAGGCATCCAGGTGAAGGGACGGAAAACGTTTTCCGTACAATATCATCCTGAGTCTTCGCCCGGTCCACACGATTCGCGTTATTTGTTCGATCAATTTGTCAACCTATTCTAATCAGTAATTGAATTATGAGTTTAATCGAAAGTATACACGCCCGTCAAATCCTCGATTCGAGGGGGAATCCTACCATTGAGGTAGATGTAATTACCGAAAATGGAGTGTTGGGCCGTGCTGCTGTACCTTCTGGTGCCTCTACCGGAGCACATGAAGCCGTTGAATTAAGAGATGGCGACAAGGATGTTTACTTGGGAAAAGGAGTAACACAGGCGGTTGATAATGTAAATGATAAGCTGGCTGCTGAACTGATAGGCTATCCTGTCTTTGAGCAAAATCTGATCGATAAGATCATGATTGAAGCAGATGGTACACCCAATAAAGGAAATCTGGGGGCTAACGCTATCCTGGGCGTTTCTCTGGCAGTAGCCAAAGCGGCAGCGGCTGAGCTGGGACAGCCATTGTACAGATATGTAGGAGGTGTAAGTGCCAATACTTTGCCTGTACCTATGATGAATATCATCAACGGTGGCAGCCATGCTGATAACTCTATCGATTTTCAGGAGTTTATGATCATGCCTATCGGAGCATCTACCTTCAGCGAGGGTATCCGTATGGGAGCAGAGATTTTCCACCACCTGAAAAAAGTACTTTCTTCCAGAGGTCTGGCGACCAATGTAGGAGATGAGGGTGGTTTTGCTCCAAACCTCGGCTCTGATGACGAGGCACTTGAAGTAATTTCTCTGGCGGTAGAAAATGCCGGTTACAAAGTAGGTGAGGACATCGTTTTTGCCCTTGATGTAGCCTCTTCTGAGTTCTACCTGGAAGATGAGAAGGTATACTACTTCAAAGATTCAACCGGCAAAAAACTGTCTCCGGTGGAGATGGCTGACTACCTGGCTGATCTGGCGAGTCGTTATCCTATCTGGTCTATCGAAGATGGTATGTTCGAAGATGACTGGGAAGGCTGGAAAGCCCTAACTGAAAAGATTGGGGATAAGGTACAGCTGGTTGGAGATGACCTGTTCGTAACCAATGTGGAGCGCTTGCAAAGAGGAATTGATAATGGTATTGCCAACTCAATCCTGATCAAGGTAAATCAGATTGGTACCTTGTCAGAAACGATAGCAGCAGTGAGTCTGGCCAACAGAAATGGCTATACGGCTGTTATGTCGCATCGCTCAGGAGAAACCGAAGACAATACAATTGCTGATTTGGCAGTGGCTCTGAACACCGGACAAATTAAGACAGGTTCGGCTTCACGCTCAGACAGAATGGCCAAGTACAATCAGCTCATCAGAATTGAAGAAGAACTGGCTGAGGTAGCAAAATACCCTGGTGCAGATTTCAGAAAGGCTTACTAAGTCTTTGCTTATATAATATCAAAGCCCTGATGGTATCATCAGGGCTTTTTTTGTTTTAGCCTTCTGAATCAGCTGAGTTTTGACTTTGTGTTAAAAAATCGCGTATTTTTGTAGTATGAAGGTTTTAGACCGAATCCCTAAGCCCCTGAAAAACTTCTACGTTCTGCTGGGCACTTTCTTTCTGGTTTGGATGCTCTTTATCGATTCTAACGATTTCGTGTCTCAGTACAGGCTTAAGAGCGAGCTGAACAGCCTTAAATCTCAAAAAGAATACTACCAGAACAAAAAGGTAGAAGTGATCAAAGACCGGGAAGAGCTCACGACAAACCAGCGACTGCTCGAAAAATTTGCCAGGGAAAACTACCTCATGAAGAAGCCTACAGAAGATGTTTATGTCGTTGTGCAAAACGATTGACAAAAAATAAAGATTTTAAAGTCCTCGAAAGAGGACTTTTACGTTACAGGGTATATGAAAAAGCTCATCATCACTTTATCTGTGCTCTTTGCCCTTTATCAAACCAGCACAGCACAGGTATATTTTGAAGAAGAATCAGATTCTCTCACCCTCCGTGACAGACTTTACTTTGGAGGTAACCTGTCGCTGAATGTATTTAGCCAGAACAAGTTTATTGATGTATCTCCTCTGGTGGGGTATATGATAGATAATAACTGGTCGGTTGGTGGAGGACTTACTTACCAGTATATATCCAGAGAGTTTCGGGCTATTCCGTCAGGAGATAGGTTTACCATCTCTTCCAGCGTATACGGGGGGCGTGCCTTTGTCAGGCGCAATATCACCGAAACCTATTTTGCCTACTCAGAATTTGAAAGCTTAAATGCAGAGTTTGGTGTGGGCAATGCCAACAGTGAACGGGAATGGGTACCTGGTTTATTCATCGGAGCCGGTACATTTCAGCAGTTCTTTCGCAAAGGCGGCATCAATCTGATGATTCTGTATAATTTACTGCATGATGAGTTGCGCTCCCCCTACAACAGTGAATGGGTGATCCGGGGTGGTATTACACTCTAGCTGGTCTGCTCCCGCAAACAGAAATCAAAAGATTGCCAGGGCTTCATGTTGAGTTTCTTTCTCAACCGGTGCTTGGCTTTTTTTGTGCTGTCTGGTGAAATATTCATGAGTGTGGCAATCTCTTTGGTAGAAAGATTGGCTTTCAGATAAGTGCATAGCCTGAGGTCATGGGCGGTTAGCCGGGGGTATTTACTCCTGAGCTGCTCCTGAAATCTGAATCCGGAGGCCTGAAGTTCGTTTAGCAGGTGATCCAGAATGCGTTGTTCTAAAATTGTCATCATCAGTTTTTGGGTACCTGTCTTTCTTTCGTAGTGTTTTTCCGGTAGAAGCCGTTTCTGTCTACGGCATTAATAGTACCGTCAAGATTGAAATCGACCGCTCCGTTGGTGCCATAGCTGAAGGCAGTGCCATTATTAGATTGCCAGGCAGCAAGGTCATCGGCATCAATTGTACCATCTCCATTGCTGTCTCCGGCAGGCATACCGAATTTGCCTCCTGTCAGGCTTACCAGAGAAGTGGTGCCCTGGTAGGTATTGGCCGCAAGACTGGTGAAGTCAATGCTATAGGTACCCTCATCCTCAGTAATGGCACTGGCGGACATAACTGGCAGGTGGTTACGGTGATAAATGACGACAAAGAAGGCTGCTCCTGAATTTCCTGTAAGCGTTATACTGAGGTCGCTGGTGCCATCTGTGCCTTTGATGCTTCCGTCACTCATCAGGAAGCCGGCCGCAGACCCCACCTTGGTGTTGTTCAGCGCCAGTGCGGCAGAATTCGCTTCTCTGAGTTCTATCAATACCCAGTCGACCGCATTGGCTGGAGCATTGGCGCTTTCTGTACCTGCATGGTTGTTGAAGTCAGCTCCGTTGTAGGGCTGGTCAGTCGGGATGTTGCTGTTCAGTGCGGTATTCAGATCGGTGCCATTGTAGGCTCCCTCCAGAAATACTGTAGCAGCGAGACTGATGTTGTCCGGAGGGGGGATGATGGCCGCTGAAAATACAAAATGATCAAAGAGACCATCGAAGCCAAAGGTGCCTCCCTGATCTTCTATCAGCACCTTGTCTACATTATCAAAGTCAGTGTTAAGGGGGATGGTCAGTTTTGCTCCGCCCGCCACTGCCGGAATAATAGTAGCTGTATTCACGGCAGTGTTGTTTAAGAAGGCCGTGATTTTCAGGCCCTTGTTTGCTGAAAAGGCCCCCTCAAAGTAGAAGGACTCCAACTGGAAGTTTCCTCCTCCTGTTTTGGTGATCACCAGACTTGACTCAGCGAAAAAGCCCGGATACATGGCACCCGAGCCACCAAGACCGTTGTTTTCATCGTAGGTGACTCCGGTGGTCTGAGATACACCGCTGATCTGAAAGTCAATTTTAAATCCGTCTATCGATTTGATGGAGGAGGTGATGTTATCACTGTCGTCATAGCCTTTGTCGTCAAAGGTAATAGTCTGGCCAGACAAGGGGACCTGCGTGATCAGTAGGAGCAGGGCAATCAGGCAGGGGACAATACTTCGGGATAATGCCAGTGACGGTTTTGAAGAGTAATTTTTCATACCCATCAAAACTCTTCATTAGCCTTTGATTATGAGGCTTTTCAGTACCGGACAAATACCGGATGTAGCACCGGATAATAACCTGAAACCGGGATCAGAGGTCTGTAAAGTAAGATTCCAGATCCTGATTTGTTTCCAGGTCAAGCTTCTGGCGCAATCTGTACTTGGCCCTGACCACACTGTCAGTGGAGATGCCGAGTATATTGGCAATCTCCTTATTGGTCAGCTTAATTTTAAGGAGCGCTGCCAGTCTTTCATCAGTCAGTGTCAGGCCATCTGCTGCTTCGTTAAAGGCGGCAAAGAATCCGGGGTAAGCTTTCTCAAAGTAGAGCTTAAAGGCCACCCAGTCTGCCTCGGAAACGATGCTGGTATTCAACTTTTCTACCAGTCGCTGAATGGCCTCTCCATTTTCTTCTTTATCACTGCGCTCGGTGAGCTGGGCACGCATTTCCTCGATTATCTGATTCTTGGAGAGTAGCTGATTCGCGTAATTAGATACCTCTTGTCTGCTCATAGCAAGGGCCTGATTGAGTTTTTCTTCCTGCAGCTCACTTACCCTGGTCTTTTCCTGAGCGAGTTTACTCTCCAGTTTTTGCTTGTCCAGTTTATGCCTGTTGGTTCTGATCAGGAAGACGATGATAAGCATCAGGAAGATTACCGCGATGAGCAGTAAGAACTGTCTGGTTCTCAGTAAATCACTTTCACGCTCCGCCAGGCTCAGGTCGGCCCGACTCATGGCTAATTCCTTCTCCTGCCTGTCAAACTCAAATTGGGAGGTCAGCTGGGCGATTTTTGCCTCATTCCGGGAAGCGGTAAGGCTGTCCTTCGATCGGGAATACTCCAGTTGAAATTCCAGCGCTTTTGCCGGATTGTCCTGCTCCAGGTAGATGCTGAAGAGTAGTCGGGAAACGTCCTGAATGAGGTTGTGATCTGTAATTTCCCGGGCTATGGCGATGGATTCATTCGCCAGGTCAATGGCTTGTTTTGACCTGTTGAGCTTTTTCTCCAGCAGGGCTTTGTTGAGCAATACTTTGGCCACACCTCTTTGATCACCAATACTCTTTCTTATCAGCAGGGATTCGTCATAGTATTTAAAGGCTTCAGTTCTGTTGGATAGCGCGGCATTGGCAAAGCCCAGGTTTTGCAGGCAGGCAGCTGTATTGGGTTTATCCTGCAGTGAAAGAAAGGTTTCCAGTGCTTTCTTATTGTATTCAATTGATTTGCCGATGTTGTTTCTGGTAAACTCCAGTACTCCGAGGTTGACATTAAACTGAGCGCTCCGAAAATCAAGGCCATTGGCCTCTGACACTGATAGTCCTTCACTCAGGTACTTTTCTGCTTCATCTAGTTGCGATATTCTCTGCTTGATCAGGCCAATGTTCAGAAGATTGGTCACCTCCATGTCGGTCTTTTTCAAGGTCCTTGCGGCTTCTAGTCCCTTAAAGAGGTTGTCTACTGCTTCGGCATATCGGCCCCTGCGCAATTCCAGAGAGCCCATGGTAGAATAGGCATAGGCCAGGCCTTCCTGAAAATCAATGGCTTCGGCCAGGGTGATGGCCTCTTTCAGCAGCCTTTCTGACTTTGTAGTATTGCGCTCATAATTCTCTATTCCCGCCAGAATGATGCGGGACCTGATCTGGCCCTCTGTGAAATCCACTGCCTCAGAAGAGGCCAGGGCTGTTTCGACCAGCTCCCGGGCCTCAGCCTGATCTATGGTCATAATCTGACTGGCAAGCTGAATCTGTGTCAGAATAAGCTCATTACCGGTGGATGTATCTAACCGGGAGTAGAGGCTGTCTATTTGGGTTTGGGAGTTTTGTCCGTATGCCGGGTATGTCAGAAAAAAATATAAAAGGATACGGTATTTCATTTGGTCAATCTACGCTTTAAGGTTCGCAAATTAAAACCAGGCAGTGTCCATGTTCCGGAAGGTTATGCTTGCTGAAATACCTAAAACTTTACGCCAAATTTCTCTCCAAGAGCAGTCAGGTCATCAACTACAGGCTGCAATAGCGGAATCCCGTTTTCCATTCTTTCTGCCTCCATAGCTCTTTCGGGATCTCCCGGAATTACTACCGGTTGCTCAGGGTTCACGGGTTCTGACCCTCTGAATCTTCTGATCCAGTTATCCATATGGCTTTTGAATTCATCAGCCGGACGAAAGGCGTCTACCCGCATGGCCCCGAAAAAGTGTCCGAGCCCTTCACCTACCGGATCACTGGCGGGCTCCAGATAACTTACGAAAGGAGGTGCCCAGGGGCCGTAATTGGCTCCGGATAATACGGCAGAGAAGATGTCTACCACAGAACCCAGAATATAACCTTTGTGACTGCCATGTTCTCTGGTACCTCCCAGCGGTAGCCAGGCGCCACCTTCCTTTACACCGTGGGCGTTTTGTGTTCCCTGCCCGTCCTTGTCCTGAATCCAGCCCAGAGGTGCCTCACCGCCTTTTCTCTGGAGCACTTCCAGCTTGCCATTGGCAGCCGGTGTAGTGGCAAAATCACCCACAAAGGGAGGTTCTTCTCCGGCAGGAATAGCCACCGCAATGGGGTTGGTTCCCAGCAGCCTTTCCTTTGAATAAGTAGGGGAGACCAGAGGACTGGCATTGGTCATAGAGATACCCACCATATCTTTTTCAGAGGCCTTCAGAGAATGATAGCCTGCGATACCATAGTGATTGGAGTTCTTTACCGAAACCCATCCCGTTCCTACCTTCTCTGCCTTTTCTATGGCTACTTGCATGGCGAAAGGAGCCACAACCAGCCCAAGGCCCGCATCTCCGTCTACTACAGCAGTACTGGGAGTTTCATGTACAATCCTGATTTCAGGTGTGGGGTTAATTCTTTTCTTTTCCCAAAGACGCACATAACCACTCAGGCGAGCTACTCCATGAGAATCCACGCCTCTCAAATCAGCTGAGAGTAAGGTTCTGGAGGCTATTCGGGCGTCAGTTTCAGAGCTGCCCATTTTAATGAAGATGGCCTGAGCAAAATCAAACAGATGTTGGTGCGAAAATAAAGACATAGAGGCTGGGGTTATTGTACGACCTTCTGGTCAGTATCAGGTATTTGTTCAAAGGAGGTGTAGAGCAATCCTTCTTTAAGGGCGTAGGAGCAGGCAGTGATCGATTCTGTTTCGATATGGCTAAGTACAAATTTTATCAGGTAGCTGGCTACCACAATCATATCCACACGCATGGTAACCATACCCGGAATATTCAGGCGCTCCTCACGGTTTTTGGAGACAAGGTCACTATGGATTTCATAGTAATAGTCCAGAGGGAGTGAATTGACCTTCAGCTCCATGTTTCTTTCCCTGTTTGTTTTTTTCAGATAGATCTCCGTTAGCGTGTCAAAAGTACCCGAGCAGCCAATAAGCCCTGTGGGCTGATGCTCAAGAATAGCCTCCGTCAGCTCCTTCAGATTTTTCTTAAGAAACTTATCCATCGCGGTAAGACTCTCGGATGGAATGGGGTCTTCCTGATGGAACTTGTCCAGCAGTCGCTGAGCTCCTATTTCAAAGCTATGTCTCCAGAGAATGTTATCTCCTGTACCGATGATAAACTCCACACTGCCACCACCAATATCCATGACAAGCTGGGGTGATTCAGGTATGCTCATGGCGGCCTGTACACCTCTGTAGATCAACTCGGCTTCCTGTTCACCTGAGATAATATCAATGTCTATATCGGTTTTTTCCTTGATCTCGGCAATCAGGTCAGGGCCGTTTTTAGCACTGCGAATAGCGCTGGTGGCCACTCCTTTTACGTGATGCACCTCGAACAGGTCGATTACGGTTCTGAAAATCTTTAGCGTATGAATAGCTCTTTTGCGGGCATCGGAAGCGATTTTGCCTTTGCTGATTCCGTTCTTCCCGATTTTGACAGCAATCTTTTCCTTGTAGAGTGTATTGATCTTGTCTCCGTCCATCTCTACGATGAACAGGTGAAAGGTATTGGTGCCCAAATCAATGATCGCTACTCTTTCGCTCATGCCCTGCTTTAGGAAAGGCCGAATATAATGGATAATCGTTAATCATGGTTATGCGAAAGGCAGATTTACCCCTGCAAGAAGTTCGTTTTTTACAGGGCACGTCTATATCTTTGGCAACCTTTAAAATATACCTATGGCAAATCAAACCAACGGACAGTCACCGGTTCAATTACTTACCAAGGCTGAAAAGTATGAAATACTGGAAGCCAAAAATAAAGAGGCTTTACTGGGGGGAGGCGAGAGACGTATCGCATCTCAGCATAAAAAAGGAAAACTTACTGCCAGAGAGCGTTTGACCCTGCTGCTGGATGAAGGCACCTTTGAAGAAATCGGGAAGTTTGTGGAGCACCGGGCAACTGATTTTGGCCTGGAAAAAGAGGTTTACCTGGGAGATGGAGTAGTTACCGGCTATGGTGAAGTAAATGGCCGGCTGGTGTATGTATATTCTCAGGATTTTACAGTTTTCGGAGGTTCCCTTTCTGAAACTCATGCTGAGAAGATTTGTAAAGTAATGGACCTCGCCATGAAGAACGGTGCCCCGATCATCGGGCTGAATGATTCGGGGGGAGCACGTATTCAGGAGGGAGTCGTTTCCCTGGGTGGTTATGCCGATATCTTTTATCGCAACACCCTGGCTTCAGGTGTGATCCCTCAGCTATCGGCCATTATGGGACCATGCGCTGGAGGAGCCGTGTATTCTCCTGCCATTACGGACTTTATACTCATGGTGGAAAACACCTCGTACATGTTCGTGACCGGGCCGAATGTGGTAAAGACCGTGACCCAGGAAGAGGTGACTGCGGAAGAGCTGGGAGGTGCCAGTACCCATAGCACCAAGAGTGGAGTAACGCATTTCTCGTCTGCCAATGAGGTACAGTGTATCAATGATATCAAGGAATTGCTGTCTTATATGCCTCAGAATTGTGAGGAAGATGCTCCTGTCTATGAGTACGAACTCGGTGATGAAACCAAAAAAGAACTAAATGACATTATCCCTGATAACCCCAATCAGCCTTATGACATGCGCGAGGTCATTGAGGGGATAGTCGATGAGCTTTCCTTCAAGGAAGTCCATAAGAATTTTGCAGAAAACATTGTCGTAGGTTTTGCCCGTCTGGGTGGCCGAAGTATTGGTATAGTGGGAAACCAGCCGGCTTCTATGGCCGGAGTGCTGGACATCGATGCCAGTGTGAAGGGAGCCCGCTTTGTGAGGTTCTGCGATAGCTTCAATATTCCGCTGCTGGTGTTGGAAGATGTACCTGGCTTCCTGCCGGGAACAGACCAGGAGTGGAATGCTATTATCACCAACGGAGCAAAACTGCTGTATGCTTTCTCTGAGGCTACGGTACCGAGGGTAACGGTTATTACCAGAAAAGCCTACGGTGGTGCTTATGACGTAATGAACTCCAAGCATATCGGGGCAGACCTGAACTACGCCTGGCCGAGTGCAGAAATTGCCGTAATGGGAGCCAAAGGAGCGGCTGAGATTATCTTCAAAAGAGAGATAGCCGAAGCAGAAGATCCGGAAGCCAAACTTCAGGAAAAAGTAGACGAATACACCAACAAATTTGCGAACCCTTATCGTGCTGCCAGAAGAGGCTTTATTGACGAAGTGATCAAGCCGGAAAACACCAGAACGAAACTTATCAGGGCTTTCAAAATGTTGGAGAATAAGGTAGATACCCTGCCTAAGAAAAAGCACGGTAATATTCCGTTGTAATCATTGTGTAAAGAGTCTCAGGCAGGCTCAGTTAAACACTAAACCATGAGCAAGAACAGCGAAGAATTCTTAGTTGAATATCTCAATAATGCATCACCCACCGGTTTTGAGTCTTCAGGGCAACAAATCTGGCTGGATTATATCAAACCTTACACCGACAGCTATTTTACCGACAAATACGGTTCAGCGGTAGGGGTAATTAACCCTGATGCCCCTTACAAGGTGGTGATTGAGGCGCATGCTGATGAGATCAGCTGGTTTGTAAATTATATTTCTGATTCCGGCTATATCTATGTAGTGAGAAACGGAGGATCTGACCATCAGATAGCACCATCCAAGCGGGTAAATATCCATACGGATAAGGGGATTGTGAAAGGTGTTTTCGGCTGGCCGGCTATTCATGTAAGAGACAGAGCCAGAGAGGAGAAACCAACCCTGAAGAACATCCACATTGATGTAGGGGCCGAGTCAAAAGACGAAGTGCTTGAGATGGGCATTCATGTGGGTTCCGTTATTACCTTTGAAGACGAACTCACTCAGCTGAATGAGAAGTTCTGGTGTGGCAGAGCGCTGGATAACCGCATTGGTGGTTTTATGATTGCTGAAGTAGCCCGGAGACTACATGAAAACAAAGTGAAGCTGCCGTTTGGGCTTTATGTGGTCAATGCTGTGCAAGAGGAGATAGGACTGAGAGGAGCTGAGATGATCGCGGCAAGAATTAATCCTGACGTAGCCATTATCACGGATGTATGCCACGATACACATTCCCCCATGTACGATAAAAAGCAACAGGGTGATCAGAAGTGTGGTAAGGGGCCGGTACTTTCTTACGGACCGGCTGTACACAATAATCTGCTCAATATGATCATCGGTGTGGCAGAGGCTAAAGAAATTCCTTTCCAGAGGGCAGCTGCCTCCAGGTCTACCGGTACGGATACCGATGCCTTTGCTTACTCAAACGAGGGAGTGCCTTCTGCATTGATCTCGTTACCACTGAAGTACATGCATACTACGGTGGAAACAGCACATAAAAAGGACATCGAAGAGGTGATCAATCTGATGTACGAATTCCTGATCCAGCTGGAAAATAACCACGATTTCAGCTATCTCAAATAGTGCAGGATGCCAGCCTGATAATTGACCAGATGGGAAGGCAGGTAGAGGTACCGGCTGCTCCGCAACGGATCATTTCACTGGTTCCTTCTCAGACTGAGTTATTGCATGACCTGGGCCTGGGAGACAGGGTAGTGGGGATCACTAAATTCTGTGTACATCCTGCTCACTGGCTCAAAGAGAAAAACATCATAGGAGGCACCAAGAAGTTTCGTTTTGATGTGATTGATGATCTCCGTCCTGATTTGATCATAGGCAATAAGGAAGAGAACTATAAGGAGGGGATTGAGGAGCTCGCTACAAAGTATCCTGTGTGGATGAGTGATATTTTCGACTTTGACGATGCCCTCACCATGATTCAGGAGATATCTGGTATTTGTAATAAAGAAGAGGAAGGGAGAAAGCTCACTGCCGCCATTCGAAAAGGACTGAGTACGATCGGAAGGTTGGATTTAGGCAAAACACTCTACCTGATCTGGAGAAAACCTTATATGGCTGCAGGGGCTGATACCTTTATTCATAAAGTACTGGATATGGCGGGGTTTCAGAATTGCGCTCCGGGCCCCAGGTATCCTGAGGTAACTGAACAGGAGCTTATGCGTCTGAATCCGAGCCAGGTCTTGCTTTCTTCCGAACCCTATCCTTTCAAAGCGAAGCATATCACTGAGATCAAAGCATTGCTACCCGATACGGAGGTACGTCTGGTAGATGGTGAAATTTTCAGCTGGTATGGCAGCAGACTGTTGAAACTACCTGCTTACCTGGAGTCACTACAAGAACAAAAATAGGATTGGGGGGACTCCAGCAGTCCCCCCACCCTAAAAATTACCTAAACACTGCGAACGTACCAAACATCCGTTGACGATGGTACTCCCCAATTTCCTGTTTAAGAAAAGGTAATTTGATTGACGCTTTCGCGTTCGGTGAAAGTTGATATTCGCCCGTTGTCGTCACTTTTTTCTCCTTCACATTTATCATTAGGGCATTGTGGAAATGGGTGTCCTGACTGATTAGTCCGTTCAGTCTGATCAGGCCAGGGCTCGAAAGCATCCGGATGTCGGATGCCCAGTCTTCTAAATATTCTTTTTGGCGAATGGCAGCATCGATTGCCTCAAGGGTATTGAGGTAATAAATCAGTGATTGTTTTCTTTTAAACCAGTGCCGGGGAGTTGTTTCGATAGAAGGCTCTACAAAATCAGTGACTAAGGCAAAGTCGTCATCTTCGAGGGGTAGCGTTTTTAAGGATGTGACATAGTCTATTCTGCCCTCCTGACCTTTGGCAAAGGTGTAGGAGGTGACCAGTCCCATACTCGCTACGAGGACGTAAGTGAGTAGAGTCTTCATGTTTTGTTTAGGCGAAACAGCTTCAATATGACTAGCTGATATTGAAAAGCCAACATATATTCCTATTATTTTTTCAGGTAACTTTTTTTATGATGTTCGCATCATAAAAAACGTTTTTCGCCTTTTTGGACTGTTCTGTGTAGCACAGTAAAAAACCGGTGCAGGTAAAGCCTGGTTGACGGCATAAAAAAACTCCGGAGGGTGGTCCGGAGCCCGGTTAGATGAAAAGGAGTCATCTCATTGGATATACTCCAAAATTAGTTCGATGTACATTGAGTACACCAAATACCTGCCAAAACCGTACTTTTTACGTAAATACTTGATTGTCAACCTGTTGGTTGATTCTGGTATTCCCAAAAATGGAATTTATCCCCAATTTGCCTGAAATACAGACGGTTAGCCTAGTCCAGAAGCTGGTGGATCTGGGCGTATTGAAGCAGCATAATGGTCTTACCATCTTTAATTTCACCGGAAGCAATTTGTTCCAGTGCCCGGGTAAAGGGGATTTCGATTACCTGGATGTCTTCCTCTTCGTCTGTACCACCACCGTCAGTTACCTTCATATGTGCTTCATACTCTGCCACGAAAAAGTATAGGATTTCGGTTACCGACCCCGGAGACATATAGGCTTCAAAAACCTTCTGCACCTTGTTGATTTTATAACCGGTTTCTTCTTCTGTCTCTTTTCGAATACAATCTTCAGCGTTGTCTTTTTCGAGAAGACCGGCACAGGTTTCTATCAGCATGCCGCTGGGGTTTCCATTCAGAAAAGTCGGCATCCGGAATTGACGGGTCAGTACCACTGTTTTCTTTGCTCTGTTGTAAAGCAGGATGGTAGAGCCATTTCCGCGATCATAGGCTTCGCGTTCCTGGCGCTGTACACTGCCGTCCTGTCTTTCATAATCGAAGATTATCTTGTTCAGAGTGTACCAGTTATCAGATAATAACTCCTTTTTGTGAATCGTAATTTTCGGGTCCATGGTGCCTTTTATATTCTGGCCTGATAGGTGTATAACTGATAGTAGCGGCCCTCTTTGGCAATAAGTTCATCGTGGGTGCCGCGTTCAAAGATTTCTCCATCTTCTATCACCAGAATTTGGTCTGCCTGCCGGATGGTACTCAGGCGGTGGGCAATGACGAAGGTGGTTCGTCCTTTCATCAGTTCGGCCAGACTTTGCTGAATGTAGGTTTCACTTTCAGTATCCAGGTTAGAGGTGGCTTCGTCCAGGATAAGAATCTTAGGATCTGCCAGAACGGCCCGGGCAATGGCCAGGCGCTGACGCTGGCCGCCAGAGAGTTTCACTCCCCGCTCTCCGATGACAGTTTCCAGACCCTCTTCGAATCTGTCTGTGAATTCATTCACATGGGCGGCTTTTACAGCTGCCTGAAGCTCTTCTTCCGTGGCATTGGGGCGTGGAAAGAGAATGTTGTTGCGAATGGTGCCTTCGAAAAGAAAGTCGTCCTGCAAAACCACACCCAGGTGGCTGCGATAGCTTTTTAGCTTGACAGAAGCCAGGTCGGTTCCATCTATGGTCACAGCGCCTCCTTTGGGTTGAAGAAAGGAAGCCGCCAGTCCGGCTATGGTAGATTTACCTGACCCTGAAGTTCCTACCAGGGCAGTAACGGAACCGGCCGGTGCCGAAAAGTTGATGCTCTTCAGCACATCTTTGTCTTCTTCGTAGGCGAAAGTTACCTTATTGAACTCAATATCTCCCTTAATGGAGGTCAGTGTTTCTGTACGGCTGGCATCATCTTCCTCTGCCTCCATATTCATTATTTCCTCGGTACGGTCCAGACCAGCAAAGGCTTCGGTGAGTTGACTGCCTATATTCGACATCTGGAGTATAGGTGCTACCAAAAGAGCTAAATAGCTTATAAAGGCAAAGAAGTCTCCTGAGGTCATGCCTCCCTGCATACCATAGTAACCACCCATCCCCATGATACCCGTTGTGGCTACTCCTGCCAGTAAGAATATAGCGGAACTGGAAACAAGGGCCGTTGCAGTCAATGACCTCTTTACATTGAGGTATAAATCATTGACTCCTTCACTGAAAGTATTGATTTCTGATTCTTCGGCTCCAAAACCCTTGATCACACGAATTCCTCCCAGAGTTTCTGTAAGCCTGCCGGTTACCTGGGCATTCAGTTCACCTCTTTTCCTGAAAATCGGTCTGATATACTGGAAGGCCTTCATGGCAACTATACCGAAGATGATAATGGGTAGAAATACAAAGAGTGTTAACTGGTAGTTAATCTTGACCAGGATGACTACTACCCCGATTGCGGTAATGAACCCGCCAATCATTTGAACCAGCCCTGTGCCCACTATATTTCTGACCCCTTCGACATCTGTCATAATCCGGGATACCAGTGCTCCGGATTTTTGATTATCAAAGAAATTGATAGGGAGCGAAAGGATTTTTTTCTGTACCTGTACTCTCAGCTTAGCGATCAGTGCTTGTGCTTGTACACTTAACAATCTCGTAAGAGCAAAGGAAGTGCTGGACCTGATAATAATAGCACCGACTGAGACCAGTACAACGATTTTTAGTAAGTCCATTCCGGTTTGGGGTACAGGGTATCCGAGAATTTCAAGTGGAGGTAACGTACTTTTTGATGCGTTGTCAGGTAAATCAGGAATGATGATATAATCAGCAACTACTTTGATAGCCCAGGGAATTACCAGGTTTGAGATGCTCTGAAGCAGAATCAGAATTAAACCAAACAGAAGCATCCACTTTCGAGGAAGGATTATTTCTTTAAATACCTTTCTGGTAGAAATACGGGTTACTTTAGATTTTGCCATAATGGTGTAGGTACCTCAGTGCAACATAAGAAAGGGTGCGTGAATTCCCTAAATGTCAGATTTATTACATTTCTCTAATCTCTTCCTTTGCCGGAGTACTCATCGAGTATGCGTTTTTCCTCCCTGGTAAGGCTGTCGATGCCTTTTTCTGAGATCTTATCCAGAATTACGTCTATATCGGTCTGCTTTTCCTTTCTGAGGCTGTTATACCGGTCGTCTTTGGTAACGTAAGTCTGCTTGGTGCGGGTAGGGCCGAGTATCAGGATTTCGGGCCGTGTAACAATCAGGTAGATAAAGACGATGGCAGGTATTATTACCAGAGCGATCACCAGCAGGTTTGTTTCAAGTATTTCCGGTTTTAACATGATGGCAATGAGCATACCGATGATTCCACCACCCAGATGCGCATCATGGCCGATGTTGTCTCGCTGAGACTGGATTCCTCTGATAGAAATCAGTACAAAGAGTATGGCAAAAGCCCAGCTGGGAATAGGGATAGGTAGCAGAATAAGACTCAGGCGCATGCCGGGAAAAAGTGCTATAGCCGCGAAAATAATCCCGCTTACCGCACCGGAGGCACCTACTGCACTGTAGTCACCATGATTGCGATGTATGTAGAGGGAGAAAAGATTGCCACCCAGGAGGCTGCCAAAGTAAATGAGTAAGAAGCTGGCTCCTCCGACAGACTCTTCCAGCACACCGCTGAAAGCATAAAGCGACACCATATTGAAGATAAGGTGCATCCAGCCCACATGCACGAAGCCTGAGGTGATAAGACGTTTATAATCTTTGTTTACAAGAATAGGGTCGATTCGAAAAGTGCAGCGCTCAAAGAAGCTGTAGTCCTTAAAAGCTTTATAGGACACTACCAGATTGGCTATGACGATGAGTAATCCTAAAAAGCCAATTGCATACATAACTACTCCTGTATTTCGATGCCTGCCTGTTTGAGGTGATCCCAGTAACCGGGATAGCTCTTGTTTACAACCGATGGGTCTTTGATAATCAAATCCTGCTGTGTGCATAGCGGGGCGAAAGCCATGGCCATGCGGTGATCTTCATAGGTGTCAATCTCAACGGGCTCACTTTGAGTTTCGAACTTTGATTTTACTTCCCAGACCCCTGGTTCTACTTCTTTCAGTTTCGCTTTAAATTTCTTCAGCTCCTTTTTCAGAGCAGCAATGCGATCTGTTTCCTTGATACGCAGGCTTTCCAGTCCACTCATGCGACAGGGAATCTTTTTGACAGCGCAGACAACTGCGATCGTTTGAGCAAGGTCAGGGCAATCAGTAAAGTCAAAAGACAGTTCGCGTTGTTCCGGGATTTTCTGAAGGATCACGCCATCATCTTCAAAAGCACTCATCACACCCAGGGAGTTCATAATGCGGACAATGGCCGTATCACCCTGCATAGACCTTGACCTGAGCCCGAGTAGTTTTATTTTGGCTTGCTGGCTCAGTGAAACGAGGCTGTACCAATAGCTGGAGGCAGACCAGTCTGATTCAATCGTATAGTTACCTGACTGGTAAGCCTGGGGTTTTATCTCAATCCTGTTACCCGTCCAGTCTGATTCAATACCAAACCTGCTCATCAGATCCAGGGTCATTTGGATGTAGGGTTTGCTGCCTACTTTACCTGTGAGCTTCAGATTAAGCCCTTCAGACAGGGTAGGGGCAATCATCAGCAGAGCCGAGATGTACTGGCTGCTGACATCTCCCTTAATGCTAAGGTTATTGGTTTTTTGCGTTTTGATCGGTTTGATTTCCAGAGGAGGATACCCGTCCTTTTTGAGGTAGGTCACTTTGGCTCCTAAAGACTTCAGTGCACTTGCCAGAATTTTGACCGGCCTTTGCTGCATGCGAGGAGTTCCTGTAAGGATTTTCGTCTGCGTACCCACCGCGGCATAAGCACAGAGAAAACGCATGGTAGTACCGGCATCCAGCACATCCCAGGTCTCCTCGTCAGATTTAAGCAAGCGCATCATGGTTTGTGTATCCCGCGCATCGGAGAGATTATGCAACTCAATGGGATTTTCAGAAAGCGCCTGAATGATCAGCGCACGATTGCTCTCACTTTTGGAAGAGGAAAGAGCAATGTCCGTTTCATTGAGTGTAGTAGTATGTTTTAGGTGAATGGCTTCCAAAGCTATGCCGTTATTGTGAGGTGGTAAAACAATGCATCCAGCGCATCTTTTTCATCGACTGCTATATCATAACTAGCGGTTCCGATTTCTGAGATCAGTGAATGGTTTAAGATATTATTTACATTCTTTTTATCCTGATACATATGCTCAATTATCTTGAGAAAATCTGCCTTATAAATCTGCACATCAGGGTACAAGCCATGTAAAGTGTTGCGAATGATGTCCAGTTGATCTTCTGGCAAGCCCAATAGCTTTTTAGACAGGAAACTCTCACAGATCATTCCTATGCTGATGGCCTCACCATGTAGCAGATGATTTTCCGTATCCAGGTAATGACTTTCAATCGCATGCCCGATGGTATGGCCAAAGTTCAGGATCTTACGTAGTCCCCCCTCTTTAGGGTCGGCTTTTACCACGGCCCGCTTAATCTCCACAGAGTGAGCGATGACGGCATTCCAGTTAGGCTGATTGAGTCCGTCAACGATGATCTGATCAAAATAATCGCGGTCTGCGATGATACCATGCTTCAGTACTTCTGCAAAACCAGAACGTAGTTCCCGCTCAGGTAAGGTCTCAAGGAATTGCGAGTCAATCAATACAGCATCCGGGTCCTGAAAAAAACCGATATGGTTTTTCAGACCTCTGAAATCTATTCCCAGCTTGCCACCAACGTTTGCATCTACTGCGGCCAGCAGGGTAGTAGGGATATTGACGAAACGGATGCCTCGCTTATAGCTGACGGCACAAAAGCCCCCCATGTCACCAATAACACCACCGCCCAGATTGATGAGCAGGGATTTGCGATCAAAAGCATGGTCCGTCAGCTCACCCCAGATATACTCGCAGGTCTTCAGGGTTTTGTTAACCTCCCCGGAGTAAATGTCGATCAGCACATGCTCGGGCAGGTGCGGTTCTATGATCGGGTAGCAATGTTTGAGCGTATTCTCATCGACCAGCACAGCGAGCCTGGAAAAGGAAGTTTCTTCCAGGTATTCTGGTAAACTGGTTGCTATGCTGTCGATGACGATTTTGCTCATGCCTTACTGGTTGATGGTACTTCTTTTAGCTGAGCCTCCTGTTTCTTCACCGACTCCTCATGGATGGCAAATAAAAGGTTTTTCATAAACTTTTCTGTCATGTTTCGCTTCATACCTTCGTTGATGCGTGACTGCATAACATCCTGCCAGCGATCGGGCTGATAAACGGCCAGATTGCGCTCTTTTTTATACTCTCCGATCTGGTCAATCACGTTGAAACGCTCAGCCAGCAATTCGATGATCTGGGTATCGAGCAGGTCTACTTTGTGGCGGAATTTATCCAGCTCACTGACTACCTCAGGATGATCGCTGACGAACTCACGGAAGATGAGGCTTTCGTAGATGATCTTGAGCGTATCCGGTGTGATTTGCTGCTTGGCATCACTCCAGGCATTATCCGGATCGTGATGAGTTTCGATCATCAGACCATCCAGCCCGAAGTTGATAGCACGCTGGCTTACCGGGCCGATGATTTCTCGTGTACCACAAATATGGCTTGGGTCACATACTACTGACAGACCAGGAATGAGCCTTTTCAGGTGAATAGGCATACTCCATTCAGGCTTGTTGCGATAACGTTTTTCATAAGGGTCAGAAAAACCTCTGTGAATACCGGCCATTTTGGTGATACCCACCTTGCTCAGTCTCTCGAAAGCACCCAGCCAGAGCTGCAGGTCCGGATTGATAGGGTTTTTTACCATTACGGGTATATCAGTACCTCTGAGGGCTTCGCAAATCTCCTGAACTGAGAAAGGGTTTACCGTAGTGCGGGCGCCTATCCAGAGTACTTCAATGCCAGCTTTCAGGGCGGCTTCCACATGCTCTGTCTTGGCCACTTCTACCGTGATCGGTACCTTGAGTATATCCCGGGCCAGGTCCATCCATTCAAGGGCTTCAGACCCCAGGCCTTCAAAAGAACCGGGCCTTGTGCGAGGTTTCCAGATACCCGCTCTGAAGAGTTCTACTTTGCTTCCCTTGAGCCCCTTGGCAATTGTTTCAATCTGCTGTGGGCTTTCTGCGCTGCACGGACCGGCAATCAGCAAATGTTCTGATAGTCCCAGGCCCCAATCGGTGATGTCTTGTATTTCCATTGTTTTAAAATTCAGGCATAAAAAAAGCCTGGTTCTTGTCGAACCAGGCTTGATATATTCAGTTTTAAGTTTCTTTTATCAAAAGCACCGACTCGACCTCAGCGTATCGCTAAAGTAAAAAAAGTAGTAAAATCGTGCTTGTCCGTTATTCATTGTGTCAAACTTAGCTATCTTCTCGATAAGTCAAAAGTTTCCATAGATTTTTTTAAGGAAATCGATTTCAACCTTCTATTAAGCTGAAAGTAGTGGTATTGTCAGGGTGATCTTCTATGTTCCCGGAGATTATTAAAAGGTTATTCTTTTCCAGAGCCTCTTTGCTTGAAATAACCGCTGCTTTCTGGTCGTGACTGTTTCTCAGTTCATCAATGGCTCCCGCTGTACTGGCACTTGAGATAAAGGTAATATGATGGTATTTAGAGAAAAAGCCCTGGGTCTCTTTGATTGCCATTGGGTGAGAGTAGATCTTTCTGATACTCTTGATTGTATTGGGGGCAGCACTTCCCAGGTACAAATGCACCGGAAGTTCAAATTGCTCCTTCACGTTAAAACCATAGTTTTTGATCCTGTCAAGATTATTGCTCACCAGACCTGAGGTGCTGTTGCGGATAGCAATGAGGGCTTTTTTAACTTTTCCCTCTTTCAGTGCTGCAAAAATTTCGTCAAAGGAATTGAAGAAAGTGTAAGACAGGTGTGGAATGTAGCGTCTGCGCGCTATATCATGATAGGTGTTTTCCGGTCCCAGCAGGCCTAAGTCAGTCATATATTCAGGTCGATTTCTTCGTCTTCTTGATTAAAGATACGTGTTTGTGCTTTAACGGACTGCTGATGAATTTGTCTATATAATTCCATAGTAAATTCCGGATCGAGCTTCATGGCCTCTCCCCATTTGGGCCTGGACTTGAAAATTTCCTTCCAGCGGCTGATCTGAAAGATGGCCACATTGTTCTCTTTTTTATAATCGCCTATGCGGGAGACCAGGCTCATTCTGGTGGCAATAGCTTCCAGAATTTCCCTGTCTACCTGGTCTATCTGCTCGCGGATGGTTGCCAGTTCATCCTTGATTTGCTCATTGGAAAATGAGGAAGAGCGAAGCTCGAGGCTGTTCAGAATCTGCTTCAGACGTGCGGGGCTGACCTGTTGTCTGGCGTCACTCAGAGCAGCATCGGGATTACAATGAGATTCAATCATCAATCCGTCATAATTGAGGTCCAGAGCGCGTTGTGCTACCTCCTGTATCAGCTCCCTGTCTCCTGCTATGTGGCTCGGGTCACAAATCAGCGGCAGGTCCGGTAATTCACTTTTGAGCTCCAGGGGGATCTGCCAGAAAGGAGGGTTCCGGTATTTGGTCTCCTGGAAGGAGTGGAAGCCCCTGTGGATAGCACCCAGTTTGGTGATGCCCACTTTGGAAAAGCGTTCGATGGCTCCTTTCCATAAGGCCAGGTCAGGATTAATGGGGTTCTTGATAAAAATGGCCACGTCCTTTCCTTTTACAGCATCTGCTATTTGCTGTACATTAAAGGGGTTGACGGTGGTTCTGGCGCCAATCCATAAGAGTTTAATCCCATGGCTGAGCGCTGCCTCCACATGTGCGGCAGTAGCGACTTCTGTGGCAAAGCTTAAGGGATGCGTTTTACTAACTTCATCTACCCAGTCCAGGGCTCTGGCACCATTGCCTTCGAAGCTTCCCGGTCGTGTGCGGGGTTTCCAGATGCCTCCGCGAATAAAATTCACAGGAAGCCCTGCAAAACCCGCTACGGTTTCTGAAAACTGTTGCTCACTTTCTACACTGCAGGGCCCTGCAATCAACAGGGGTTTCTTAAAACCTGCAACCCAACTATCTAATGGCTCAATATGCATCAATTCAAACGTTTGATATAGGGGATAACAATCCTTTTACAGATCGGGTTTGTTATTATATTTGCTCCGAATTTATCAATCATAGAAATAAGAATGCCGGTCGATTTTAATAACCTCGAAATAGCTTTTGCTGCTAAAAATGACAAGGCATTAAAAAAGACGCATTTCGTCTTTTCTACCATGAAAAGCAATGCCCTGGTCAAGGCCGGAACAACGCTGACAAAGTTAGCATTAAAATCAGGTCTGCCGGTAAAAGGCATTATCAAGCGTACCCTTTTTGATATATTCTGTGGCGGAGAAACGATTGAGGAGTGTGTAAGAACGGCTGCCCAGATGCAAAAATTCAGGGTAGGTGCTATTCTCGACTACTCAGTGGAGGGTGAAAAGACGGAAACAGGTTTTGACAGTACCTGTGCCGAGGTAATCAGAACCATAGAGCGTGCCGGCAAGTCTGACAATATGCCTTTTGCTGCCTTTAAGATTACAGGGGTGGGCGCTTTTGATCTGCTGGCTAAAATTCATGCCGGCAAAGAGCTGACGGCTGAAGAGCAGGCTGCTTATAAGAGAGTAGAGGAAAGAGTGGCCCGTATTTGTGCTAAGGCAGCGGAGGTGGATGTGCCTGTTTTAATTGATGCAGAAGAGACCTGGATTCAAAAGCCAATTGATGACCTGACCATCGCGATGATGGAAAAGTATAACCAGGGCAGGGCTTTGGTTTACTATACTTTTCAGATGTACTGCCACAGTATGCTGGAGAACCTCAGGCAACTGCATGGCCTGGCCTCAGAGAAAGGCTATGTATTGGGTGCAAAGCTTGTAAGAGGTGCTTACATGGAGAAGGAAAGAGCACGTTCTGTAGACTTACACTATACTGATCCTATACAACCCGACAAAGCCAGTACTGACCGTGATTTTAATGAGGGGCTCGTTTATTGTGTGAGTAATGTCGCGGAGATCAATCTGTTTGCCGGCTCACATAATGAAGCCAGTAATCTGAAGCTGGCAGAGCTCATTACTGAGCATGGCCTGAATGCCGATGACAAACGCGTGAGCTTTGGTCAGCTTTATGGTATGAGCGATAACATTTCTTACAACCTGGCGGATGCCGGCTACAATGTGGCCAAGTATGTGCCTTATGGCCCGATAAAGGCTTCTATGCCTTATCTTTTCAGAAGGGCTGAAGAAAACACTTCCGTCAAGGGGCAAAGCAGCAGAGAGCTCACGTTGATCGAGCGTGAGATTGCCAGAAGAAAGTCTTAACCCTACCGTTTCGGCTCCAGTTTTACTTTGCCGGTTTTCTTATAGTCATTTCGGGCTATCTCCAGACTTTTGTAACCAATAGCTGTATAGGTAATCAAGGTATCTTTGGGGGTTGAAGGCAGGTTGTAAAAACCCTCTTCGTCTGGCGATGCACTTTTTCCGGATGGCAATGACCGAATTTTGGCATTGATGATGGGTTCGTTCGTTTTTGCATCTTTTAACGACCCTCTGATGGTAGAAGGGCTTAGTAGAGCTAATGGAGAATTGGGGTACTTGTTCTGTTTTTCCAGTATCTCTTTGAGTTCGTCAATGGAGTTCTTGAGTTCTGCCAGCGTGATTTCATCTGAAGATTCTGACCTTGTCTGATCTGTGCAACTGACGGTAGCGAACAAAATGGCAATGAGCGGAAGGGCGAAGGCGGGTTTTATCTTTTTCATAAGGCCGGCTTTATGTTTTTGAAGCATTTGAATTCGTTTTTCTATCGGGGCTTGTGTGAAAGCACTGGTAATGGGAAAGCCTTGTACATCGAGGCTGTGATGAATCAGGGTTCTTTTGTATTCTTCTGGTGTTGAGCCCATCGCCACTGCGTCTGCGATGTATTCATGCTGTATCTTCAATGATCTGTGGAAGGCATACATGACCGGGTGAAACCAGAATACACATTTCAGTAATTCGACAAGAAGCAAATCAAGACTGTGAAGGCCCCGGGCATGGGCTTTTTCATGTTCCAGGATGGTGTGAATAGCGCTGCTGTAACCCAGATGAACAGGAAGAAATACATAATTGAAAAAGCTAAATACCTGCCTCTTGTTGGTGTAGATGAGCACCAGATCATTTCTTTTCTGCCGTTGCTTCCCCTTTACAGACCTGTATATACGGATGATTCTAAAGACCAGCCACAGTAGCGAACCACTGAAACCCAGTACATACAGGCTAAATACAAGGTTAAAAGAGGTGGGCGTAGACTCAGGAGCATTGGAGGAGGCCTCGGGTGTACCGGCCGGCACCTGTAAATAGCTGATTGATTCTATCGGTAAAGGCGTTACGGATATTTCCAGCAATGGCAGGGTGATCGATAAAAAGAGTGATGCCAGCAGGAAGCAGCGATTGATCGAAAGCAGCTTTTCTCTTGACAAGACCAGCCAGTAAAAGAGGTATAACACGAGCAGGCATACTGAGGCCTCTGCCAGATAGCTAATCATCTTTTTTAAAATTTGGGTGAGCCCGGTAGACCCACCCGATCGAGCGATATGAAGAATTTTTAGTCATTTCCTGTGTGTCTCAGGGAGACATTCACCACTGTATATTTTTTGCCTGACAAATTGATGAAGCTTTGAAAGTCGTCTTTGCTAAATGTCATGGCGGTATCCGTTTTAGCGAGCGCAAGTGTGTATTCTCCATACTCATTGGTCATGGTTTCCTTGCGCGATGGGAGGGACATGACTATTACATTATTCAGTCCTTTTCCGGTTTCACTGGCTTGTACCCTACCTTTTATCTGGTTGGAAGCCTCTATGGCAGTGTTTCGGGCGGTTTCTGACTCAGGAGTAAGCGGGGTTTCGGGGTTCTCTGAGCAACTTACCACGATGAAGAGTACTGCAAGCAGAGGTATGGCGATTATCAGCTTTAGTTTTTTCATAGGATTTAGGTTTGTTTCGTTAGTCATTTTCTTTGCGTTCTAAGGTCTGTCAGTGGCCGAATATGCCTGGACCTTGTTTTCTGACTATAAGGTTGCCCTGGTACAGGCACTTTAGTCATTGCCGTCATTTCCGGAAGCAATCTCCTTACGCAGATTTACATTAATCACATCCTGACCTTTGTAGGGTACAACCATACTTTCATAGCCTTTTTTGCGGAAGACAATCAGCGAGTCTGACTTACCCATACCAAGGCCGTAATTACCTTCTGTATTGGTCATGGTACCGGTATAGCGGTTGTTTGCATTTTTGAGCTCCTTGTTACGTGAGTTCAGGATGAAGATGGTCACATTAGACAGCATTTCACCGAGCTCCCCGTCACGTACATTGCCTTTGACAAGCTTCAGGTCTGATCGAACTTCGAATTCAACATCAAGTGTTTGAGCCTGAGCTTGGTGATCAACACCCAGTAAAAGGGTCAACAAGAACGTGAGAGGTAGAGACCAGAGTAATCTAAGTTTTTTCATTGTAGTTGGATTTAAGTGGTTAATCATGTTTAATCGTTTTTCCACCGGGTGCTCCGCAAAGGAATGGGTGAGTGAAAACCCGGACTGCTCAAGGCTATGCCTTACTAAAAGGTCAGCATAGGTTTTTTTGCCGCATTTACCTGATACTGCTTCATCAGCAATGTATTCGTGCTGGAGTTTTAAGGCTCTGGTATACAGATAGATTAAGGGGTTAAACCAGAGCAGAGCACTTATCAGCTGGGTGAAAATCAGGTCAAGGGAATGTCGGTCTCGTGCATGCTTTTCTTCATGCCTGAGTATGGATTGAGTTTCGAAAGATGCTTTATCCAGCCCCTCCGGAATGAACATGTATTTAAAAAAGGAGGAAACGGGGCGGTCATCCGGAACATAGATATGCCAGACCCTGCCAAACTTCTTTCGTGGATATTTCCTGATAGTGTTCAGAACACTGAGGATCCTCAGTAGCAAGGCGATTAAGGTAATGGCTACTCCTGTGAGATAGACCAGCAGGACAGGGTTTATTCGGTTTGAAGATTGCACCTGTGCTGCTACCTCACCGGTAGAGACGCTGATATAGTCGGGTATGTCGGGGCTTATGCCTGATTCTAACTCGTAAAGGGAGAGGTCAAGCAATGGAATGCCAAGGCTTAATACCAGGGTGAGCAGAAGATAAGCCCTGTTGAAGTTCAGCAGCTTTAATTTTGAGAGGCCGAACCAGTAGCAGGCATAAAAAGCTGCCAGGCACACCGATACTTCAATCAGATAATTAATCATCTTTCCTGAGTTTCTTAAGTAAGTTTTCCACCTGACTCACACTCAGCTCTTTCTCTTCTACCATAAAGGAGAGCAGGTTTTCAGAAGAGCCGTTGAAGTATTTTGAGAGCAGATTGGTGATGTTTTTCTTACCGTAATCCCGCTTGGCTACAGCGGCAGAGTAGATGTATACATTGCCCACTTTCCTTCTTTGAACAAAGCCCTTGGTCTCAAGTATTTTCAAAAAAGTACCCACGGTATTGTAGGCAGGTTTTGGTTCCGGCAGGTCTTCCACAATCTCTTTGATAAAGCATTCCTGCAGCTTCCAGATTACCTGCATTATCTGTTCTTCAGCTTTTGTTAGTTCCTTCATGAATCAATATTCCTAAAAACTTAGGAGTATTCCTAAATTTTTAGGAATAAGTTTTCTGAATAGTTGTCAGCTGATATGTTTTTGCTGTTTACATAGTGTTCCTGAATCATTAACTTTGCGCTCTTAAATTTTAGAGCATCATGCAGAAATTAAGCGAGCAGGAGATACAGCGCAGGGAGCAAAGACAGCAGCTTCTGGATTTGAATATCAATCCGTATCCGTCTGAAACCTATGAAGTGAACCACTTCAGCAAGGAGATTAAGGATGGGTTCGAAGCCGATCCTGAACGCTATAAACAGGTAAAGCTTGCAGGTAGACTCATGAGCAGACGTATCCAGGGGTCCGCGGCATTTGCGGAGTTGCAGGATGCAGAAGGGCGTATCCAGATTTATCTTCGAAGAGATGATGTTTGCCCGGGTGATGATAAAACACTTTACAATACTGTTTTCAAAAAAATACTTGGTATTGGGGACATCATTGGGGTAGAAGGTTATGTCTTCAAAACCCAGGTGGGTGAGATTTCAGTGCATGTGACTGGGTTAACTGTGTTAACAAAATCACTTAAACCATTGCCTCTTCCTAAGACAGATGCAGACGGTGTAGTGCACGATGCATTTACTGACCCGGAGAAGAGGTATCGTCAGCGTTATGCGGATCTTGTTGTGAATCCTCATGTGAAAGATACTTTCGTAAAGCGTACGAAGATGGTAAACTCTATGCGTCAGTTCCTGGCCGACAGAGATTACCTGGAGGTGGAAACGCCCATTCTGCAACCACTGTATGGTGGTGCTGCGGCACGTCCGTTTAAGACGCATCACAACACCCTGGATATGACGCTTTACATGCGTATTGCCAACGAGCTCTATTTGAAAAGGCTGATTGTTGGTGGCTTTGATGGAGTTTTTGAATTCTCGAAAGACTTCCGCAATGAGGGAATGTCTCGTTTCCATAACCCGGAATTTACCCAGGTAGAACTCTATGTTGCTTATAAGGACTATGAGTGGATGATGAACCTGGTGGAGGAAATGATTGAGAAAGTGGCGATTGATCTGCACGGAACCACTAAGGTACAGGTAGGGGAGAATGTGATCGACTTTCAGAGGCCCTGGAAGCGTTTTACCATGTTTGAGGCAATCGAGCATTTCACAGGCATCGATATTTCAGAGATGAATGAGGAGGAGCTGAGAAAAACAGCTACCGAACTGAATGTAGAGATTGATGACTCTATGGGTAAGGGCAAGCTTATTGATGAGATTTTCGGTGAGCACTGTGAGCCCAAACTCATTCAGCCTACTTATATCACAGATTATCCGGTGGAAATGTCTCCCCTGGCTAAGAAGCACCGATCAAAAGAAGGTCTGGTAGAGCGCTTTGAGGCCATCTGTAATGGTAAAGAGATTTGTAATGCCTTCTCTGAGCTGAACGACCCGATTGATCAGCGTCAGCGCTTTGAAGAGCAGCTTGAGTTGGGTAAGAGAGGAGATGATGAGGCTATGGTGCTGGATGAGGATTTCCTGCGTGCTCTCGAGTACGGTATGCCACCAACCGCTGGTTTGGGTATCGGTATCGATCGTCTTTCAATGATTATGACCAACTCCAACTCTATCCAGGATGTGCTTTTCTTCCCTCAGATGAAGCCGGAGAAGAAGGCTGTGGAAGTATCTGACGAGGCAGCGGGAGTTTTAGCTTCTCTTAGAAAAGCAGGGAGAACTGAGCTGGCGTCTCTGAAAGAACAGGCCGGCCTGTCTAATAAGAAGTGGGACAAATCCATTAAGGAGCTTACGCAAAAAGGTCTGGCGAAAGTAGAAAAGAACGATGACGGACTTTTTGTTGAGATAACAGAATAGAGTGGTTGCACTCAAACCCGGAAGCCTGAATGAATCATGTATTTGTTCAGGCTTCTTTTTTTACTTCAGTATTTTGAAGCCGATCCCTGCCAGTGTCATCTGACGATTCCCTTCAATACTCGTCCATTTGGTTTCAGCAAATACAAAGAACCTGCTCATTATATCCGTTCTGAGCCCGGCTCCCAGATTTACTCCTGTGGCAGATTTTTCTTCAGCCAGACGAATGAACCGGATGGTTTGACAGCGTATGTCAGGGTCTGAGGAGATCATACGCCTTAATTCTACCAGACCGTAGGCCTGTATGCGCTTATTCAGAAAATAGTACTTACTCCCTATGTTGAGGTTTCTGAACCTGTAGAAGCAATTGGAGTTGGCAAAGGCATAGCTGGTATTGACAGCAAGCCGGGGAAATATCCTGTATTCAAGTTGTAGCTTAAAGCCGTTCGTTTTCGTATCCCGGGTGGAATTGTCTATCTGGTCACCGGCTCCTCCAAGATTAATGCCTGCTGCAAAATCCAGCTGACCAGGCTGCTGCGCCTGAAGCGCACAACAGGAAAAAGCACAGATTGCCATGCACAGCATAAAAGACCTCATAGTTACCTTTTTCTGTTTAGTCACTTTGCCAACCAGAAAGGTTGGACTGGTTATGTTCTGAGTAGAATATTAGTTATCAAAGAAGCTTCTGCGTCTGCTGATTTTCAGGTCTTTCAGCACTGAAGATTTGATTTGGATATCGATGGTATAGGAAGTGAATCGACCAAACGGAATCCAGTTGGCACGCATTTCCCAGCATCCCAGATCACGGAAAATACCCACTGAGGTCTGGGTGATCTCCTTCATGTCTATATCATAGCCCGTGTTGAGGGTGATCTGCCACTTGGGAGTCAGGCTTACCTGCCCGTAGAGCTTTACTGCCTGTCTTGTCGTGGTGCTGTTGAGCGACCGGGTGAAGTTATAGTCGTAGCTAAACCGCAGGTTCCAGGGAATATCCAGGTCCACATAGGCATTAGGGTCGTAGAAATACTGTGTCTGCTGTCGTATCAGGTTTTCTCCCCCATCATTGATGGAACCAAATTCTCCCTGTGGATCATCTATAAAACCATCCTGAAAACGCTGATTGGGATTGAAGTTGGGGTTACCACCATTCGAGGGGCCGGAAGAAGCATCAGAGTTCAAATTGGTACTCAGAGATAACCTCGCACTGGTCAGTGTACCCAGGCCCTGGCCTCCGTTCCAGGCAAACTGGTTTACTCTTCTCGTGGTTGATGTAAAAGAACCGTCCTCATTTTCAGTGGTGGTGGTCAGCCGTGTATAGGGGTCCAGGATCATCCCCATATTGATGTTGAGTTTTCTGTCAAAGAGTGACGTCCGCGCTGCAACATTGATAGTAGACAGGTTGAATGAGTCTGCTAAAAAGTTATAGGAGCCACTGAATGACAGGTTTTCCAGTATCGGTACTTTCTTCGACTGTGCTGTGTCACTTCGTACTTTTGCTTCCACTTTGTTTTGAATGGAGAAGTTCATCGAGGCTGATTCACCCAGGCCCGGAGAGCCGAAAACAAAGCCGTCATAAATGGAGAGCAGGCGTGTGTTTTCAGGGTCAGCATCTGTTTGTACTGTCTGGTAAAAACCGAATTTTTCCTGGCTGAAATCAGGTCGGTAACTGAAAGATACCGTGGGGGTCACGATGTGTCTGATGGCCTCCAGTCTTCCCCGGTCTCCGAAGTTAAACATACCATACAGCTGTGTGGAAATACCCACGCTGGCAGAGTAGGTGTTGGCTCTGCTGAAGCCGGAAAGTGTATCAATCCGTACGGCTTCCAGATCGCTGTCATAGGTATAGTCGAGCTCTTCCAGGTACCACAGCTCCTGAAACTGGATGGAGGGAGTGACATTAAAGTTTTTCAGAATCGGAAAGGAAGTAGAAATAGGGATGGTATGCCTTGCTCCGTTCCGGGCATTTTTCAAAAGCTCATCCAGTGTATTGAATCTCACATCAATGGTGTCTGCTTCAGTCGATCCATTGGCGATATCAAACCCTGCTGTTGCAGGTCTTACCAGGTTGGTCACCCGGTTGCTTACGTTAAAATTCCAGCCGACATTCAATCGCTTCAGAATTTCAGCTTTTGCTCCCTTGGCCGGATAGATTCTGTTCATATTCACCGAAAGCTCCGGTAGTGATACATCCACAATGCCCGTCTGCACATTCTGGTTGTGGCGTGCACTCAGAGAGTAGCTGATGGGCGTACCGGAAATACTGGATGAGTATTGAATGTTTGATCTGAATTCTGAGCGAATATTGTTCTGGAAATTGTTCAGTCTGAGGTTATTGCTGTTAAAGGTAGAAGTACCCACATTCACACTGGCTGAGAAACGTCCGTTACCTCGCGACTCCGGCCTGTGAGCCCACTGAAACCAGAAGTCTTTTGAATCCAGAGAAACCTCCTCAAAGTCCAGATTTTTGTTTCTGTTAAATTCAAATCTGAAATCTCCCGAGTATTTATAGCGTTTCTTATAGTTTGACTGAGCTTTCAGGCCCCAGCTTCCTTTGGAATAAATGTCTCCGGTAAGAGCCGTATGGATGTAAGGGTTCCAGACAAAGAAGTAACCACCTTCGCGCAAGAAGAGTCCCCTGTTCTGCTCGTTACCATACTTAGGAAAGAGAATACCTGATTTTTCGGCCGATTTGGGCTCGGGGAACATGAAAAAAGGTAAACCCAGCGGTGTGGGTATATCTCCTACATAGAGCAGAAACGGACCAGTGATAATCTTATCACCCGGAATCATCTTAATTTTAGTAGACTTGATATAGGTAGTGGCCAGTGGATCATCGCAGGGTATGAACCGGCCGCCCGCTATATAGGCACTGCCATCGTTGTTTCTTTTTACTACCTCGCCAGACAGATAGCCGTCCTGCTGTTGAGTTGCCACCCCCTTGATACGCGCTCTGTCCGTATCAAAATTATAGCGGATCTCGCGTGTCTCAAACTCATCCGGGCCGTCCTTAAACATGGGCAGCCCCTGCCAGGTACCTGTACTGTCCTGAATACCATTGGCCCGCAGCTCATTTTTTTCACGGTCTATAACAATTTGAGCAGCATCCAGTCTTATATCACCGTAAACGATATAAGCATTTCCATAAAGGTACGTTACGTTGGTGAGTGTCTTGGTAATGATAGAATCCTCAGCATAATATTTGATGGTTGTTTCTACACCACCTTTTTGGATTGTGAGGGAGTCTGTCGGTGCTGGTCTGGTATTTGTAGAATCTCTCCTGACAGTGAGTGTGGAGTCCGATTTAACCGGTAATTCTGCTGTCTTCAATTTCAGATCCTGTGCACTGAGGCCCAGGGTTGCTAAAATGAGAATGGCTATGACAAAGACAGATCTTTTTGAAAACACGCGATTTTTCGGTTTTTCGGAAAAATTCAGATTTTTGCGTAAAGTTATTCCAATAACAGAATTCATTAGTACAGAAGTGAAAAATAATCTGGCCCTTTATCTCCTTTTGTCTTTCGTTGTTATCTCCTTGACATCGTTTCAAACAGTCCCCACTGAAAAAGCTAAGAAATTTAAAGTAGTGATAGACCCCGGACATGGCGGGAAAGACCCCGGCACACACGGTGCATACACTAAAGAAAAAGACATAGTTCTAAAAGTATCCCTGAAGGTGGGGGGGTATTTAGAAGAGCTTTTAGACGATGTAGAAGTCATTTATACTAGAAAGACTGATACGTATAGCCACCCCAAAGTCCGTGCCACAATGGCCAATGATGCCGAAGCCGATCTTTATGTTTCTATCCATGCCAATGCTGTAGGGAATGCGGCCATCAGGGGAACAGAAACTTATGTGATGGGAACTAAAAATGAAGGAAGGAACTTTGAAGTAGCAAAGCGGGAGAACTCTGTGATTTTGCTGGAAGACAATTACAAGGAGGCTTATCAGGATTTTGACCCGACTTCTCCGGAAGTGAACATCATGTTTTCAATCATGCAAGAGGCATATCAGGAGAATAGTATTATTTTGGCCACTAATATTGAAAGCCAGTTTTCAAAGCGGGCCGGAAGAAAAAGCCTGGGAGTAAAACAATCCAGCCTTTGGGTGCTTTGGAACACAGCCATGCCGAGTGTATTGGTGGAGTTGGGGTATCTGACCAACGCGAAGGAAGAAAAAGAATTAAACGATCCCAAGGTGCAGGATTACCTCGCCTCAGCGATTTTCAGAGGAATCAGGGATTATAAAAAGTATTTGGAATCAACTAAGTAACCGTGGCCAGTAAAGGTAGAGAGATAAAAGTCGGGATATTCACAGTGCTGATGGCATCGGCCCTGTATATAGGTTTTAACTACCTGAGAGGTCTGGATGTGTTCTCTCCTGAGCAACCTTACTATGTCAAGTTCAATAGTATCAGTGGGCTGAATAAAGGAGACAGGGTGATTCTGAACGGCCTGGATGTGGGTAGCGTAGTCGAACGCAGGTTCAGCAATGCCGCCTATGATGAGATTATGGTGACGCTCTACATTGACCGTACCATCACCATGACCGAGGGAACCATCGCCCGACTCTCACAGGATCTTTTAGGAACGGCTAAAATTCAGTTGATTGTCAATCATGAGACAGATCAGGTACTGGCGCCATATGATACCCTGATAGGCGAAATCGATGAGGGACTGACTGAAAGGCTTACGGCTACCGGACTGGATGCCGCTGACCAGTTGACTGCCTTGGTCCGTACCATGCAGGATGTACTCGAGCCTTTTGCACAGAACAAGGCGGAGCTCGACTCTACCATTAAAAACTTTAAAGCCCTTTCAGAAAACCTTGTTGAGCTGACTGATGCCACCAAAAACTCACTGGATCAGTTTAACCTGAAAATGGAATATGTAACCGACTCACTGGTGCATGCCATGGGCGGAATGAAACCACTGATGGCTGAATACCAGGCACTGGGTGAGAAATTTAATGCGATTGACATAGAGTCCAGACTGGAGAAGGTAGACTCTGTACTGCTGGGCACGCAGGAGTTGCTGGCGAGCCTTAATTCTGATGAGGGTATGTTGGGTGAGCTGAAAAACAATGACTCGCTTTATCACTCCCTGAACAAAACCATGGTTGATCTGGATAGCCTCTTCATGGATTTCAGACAAAACCCCAAGCGCTACGTTCACTTCTCCCTTTTCGGCCGAAAGAACCGCCCACCGGCTGACAAGAAGAAAAAAAGAAGGAAGGACAAATAAATTACCTCCCGACACTTCTTTTTTTGGCTTCTTAGGGGATGCCCTCTAATTTAGTCGCAAGTAAACTATAAGCCTGTCTCGGGCTAAGGGGAAAAACCTATGGACATAGAATTCAACAAGAATGACGACTCCATGCGCCAGCTGGTCTATCAGCTAAATCACAAGCTGAAGCAGGTGAAAATGGGAGGGGGAGAAAAGAAAATTGCTTCACAACATAAAAAGGGAAAACTCACCGCCCGTGAGCGTATCGACTACCTCACCGATGAGGGATCGGACTTTCTGGAAATTGCTGCCTTTGCCGGAGACGGCATGTACGAAGAGCAGGGTGGTTGTCCTTCAGGAGGAGTAGTGACAGGTATTGGTACGGTGAGTGGCAGAGACTCCGTAATTGTAGCAAATGATGCCACCGTGAAGGCCGGAGCCTGGTTTCCTATCACCGCCAAGAAGAACATGCGGGCCCAGGAAATCGCCATGGAAAACCGGCTGCCCATTATCTACCTGGTAGATAGTGCGGGCGTATTCCTGCCTATGCAGGATGAGATTTTCCCGGATAAGGAGCATTTCGGCAGACAGTTTCGTAACAACGCCAAAATGTCTTCTATGGGTATCATTCAGGTAGCCGCTATTATGGGGAGCTGTGTGGCTGGAGGAGCCTACCTGCCCATCATGAGCGATGAAGCCATGATTGTAGACAAAACAGGCTCAATCTTTCTGGCAGGTTCTTACCTGGTAAAAGCCGCAATTGGCGAAGATGTAGACAATGAAACTCTGGGTGGTGCGACCACGCAGTCTGAAATCTCTGGTGTGACGGATAACAAGTTTCCCAATGACGAGGCCTGCCTGGATTATATCAGAAGTATCTTTGATAAGATCGGTGATTTTGAGAAAGCCGGTTTTGACAGAACAGAACCAAAGCTGCCTAAGGAAGCACTCGATAGCATTTACGGAGTGATGCCGGCAGAACGCACCAAGCCCTATGATACCCTCGATATCATCAAAAGACTGGTGGACGATTCAGAATTTGATGAATACAAAGACTTGTATGGCAAATCTATTATCTGCGGTTACGGTCGTATCGATGGCTGGGCCGTGGGTATTGTGGCCAATCAGCGAAAAACAGTACGGTCGAAGAAGGGCGAAATGCAGATGGGAGGAGTGATCTATTCCGACTCAGCTGATAAAGCGGCCCGGTTCATCATGAATTGTAATCAGCGTAAAATACCCCTGGTATTCCTGCAGGATGTCAGCGGCTTTATGGTAGGAAGCCGGGCTGAGCATGGAGGTATCATTAAGGACGGAGCCAAAATGGTGAATGCCATGGCCAACTCGGTGGTGCCTAAGTTCACCGTTATCACAGGTAACTCATATGGTGCCGGTAACTATGCCATGTGTGGTAAAGCCTACGATCCCAGATTGATCGTGGCCTGGCCCACTTCTCAGCTGGCGGTTATGAGTGGTGCAGCAGCAGCCAAAACCCTGTTACAAATCAAGGTAGCCACCCTGAAGGCGCAGGGTAAAGAGATTTCTTCAGAAGAGAAAGATGCGCTGCTGGAGGAGATCACCAATCGCTACAATGAACAATTGAGCCCTTATTATGCGGCTTCAAGAATCTGGGTAGATGCCATTATCGACCCGGTGGATACGCGGAAAGTAATTTCCAGAGGAATAGAAATGGCCAATCACGCTCCGATTACAGAGCGGTTTAACGTTGGGGTGATACAGACCTGATTTATGAGTGAAAGTGAGTCGATAAGCAATAAGGAACTCAAGGCACTGGTGTCATTACTGGATGATACCGATTCGGAGGTAGTACAGCATGTAGAGGATAAGATCATGTCTCTGGGTACCCATATTATTCCTTATCTCGAGTTTGAATGGGAAAGCAGCTTTAATCCGGTGCTTCAAAAACGGATTGAAGAGCTGGTGCATACACTGCAGTTTGAACTCCTGAAAGAAAAGTTGGTCGAATGGAAAGAGAAGGGAGCAGAAGATTTGCTGGAAGGGATGTGGCTCATCAATACCTATCAGTACCCAGACCTGGAGTATGACGACCTGAAAAAGGAGCTGGAGCAAATCTATTATGAGGCCTGGCTGGAATTTAAATCAGAAATTCACCCGGTTGATCAGATCAAAATTCTGAATTCGGTTCTTTTCGGAAAACTTAAATTCGGAGCCAATACCAAGAACTTCCACTCTCCTGGAAATTCCATGCTCAATGTAGTGCTGCAAACTAAAAAGGGGAACCCTATTTCTCTCTGTGTGATCTACATTTTGGTGGCACAGAAACTGAAGTTACCGGTATACGGGGTCAATCTGCCCAACCTCTTTGTGCTCACTTATAAGCAAGGAGATAATCAGTTTTACATCAATGCCTTTAACAGAGGTCTGGTGTTTACCCGTAAAGAAGTAGACGAGTACATAGGCAACCTGAACCTGCCCCCAAATGATATGTATTATGAGCCCTGTGAGAATATTGACATTGTGTCCAGGGTGCTCAGAAACCTGATCAATGCTCATGAAAAGCTGGGGCATACCGATAAAATGGGGGAGCTGGAAGAACTGCTGAAGCTACTCGGAAAAAAGTCATAGATCAAACTTTGTTTTTCCAAGAGCGCTTTTCAATTCGTGTGAAATCTTCCTTGTCTTTGATTAGCAAGAGGTAGTCACGTAGTCTCAGAAGCTCCTGGTCCTCCGGATCTCCGATGAAGTCGGGAATGTAAATGGCATTCCCATAGTTGGCAGATACTTTGGCCGGGGTATTGTCTACAATCAGTGTTCGTCTCAAAGAAAACCCTTTTCGCTTGACCTTTTTCAGGTTTTTCAAATTGAAATAGCTGGCTGACTCAGGGTCAAACCTTAGCGTACATCTGGAGTTACCCCAGGCGAAGGCAAAGTCAACCTCAGCGGGTTTGATTTTATCTGCCAGAAAGGCTACATAATCGTCACCTGCGCTGGACCAGACAGAAAGTATAAAGTGTCGGGACAAGTCGATCAGCACCTCCCTCAGGTAGGGTCTTTCATATATGAAGTACAGATCAAAGGTGTAGTCCGCCTGACGGGTCAGTTCAGCCTCACTGGCATGAATCAAGGTTTCATCCAGGTCAAATATCAATAAGGGTTTGGCAACGTCACTCATACTAAGATGAGCTCAAGGTATTAATTCCTTAGCTTTTCAACCCTGTCGAGGTCTTCTGTTCGGTCATTATTCAGATCCAGATCATGGAAGTCGCCACTTTCCGGCAGTGCCAGAAACAGGTTGGGCAGATAGTCGATAGAGACCTGCGCTTTAATACCTTCCAAAGCCAGCACATGGCCGCCCTTTTTCCGGTCATTATTCAGATAGTGGAGGTGATAACCCGGCACATTAATTTCTTTGGTGTATTCCGGGAAACGAAAACCGATCATGCTGCCTGCTGTCTGATCAAATGAAAAAACAGATTGATCTGCTACCACTTCTCCTAAAAGGCGATAGGGTCTGGTTTGAGCAGGTACGCTTCTCGTTTTGAGTCCCGTGAATTCCCCGTCAATCCGGATGGCGTAGAAAAGGTTCTGAGACTTGATTTCCCGGTCAAGGCGGCTCAGCAGGTCTTCAAAATTCATATTGCCATTGATCGTGAAAGTTGTGTCAGCACTGAAATGGGTCATTACAGCAAATGGAGTTTTTGTTTCGGGGCCGGGCTGGTAGGCGAAACCATCGGTTTTCACCTGGTAAACTATGCCATCAGCCACTACCATTTCACCATCCAGAGCATTAAACGTGCCGATGCCAAAATCTCCGTGCTGAGTCAGTTCGCCAATGGGCATATCTCCGTCATAAGCACCTTCCAGCAAGGATTTGATGGTGGCATATTGATATACCTGGTTTTTGGTGACCGTTGAACCTTCCTCTTTGGGGCCACAGGCAGCAAACAAAACCAGACAAAGTGCGAAACAAAGGAATCGGTGCATGGGGGAGAGTTTATGATCCAAAGGTAATGACTCAGAGAGTTTTTAAGGTCCGGATACATAGACAAATGAGTGACCGGAGTTGTTCCCACACAAAGTGAGAAAGGATCTTATAAATATTCAGAAGGCCAGACAGATGACAAGGTCACCAAATTCATGGAAGCACAGTTCGAACTCATCTTGCTGATGGTTTTCAAGAATGGCTCCTTTTGAGGGAAAGGGACTGCCAGGTGGGTAGATGTAGAGTTGTGTAGCAAAGGTGAGTTGCGTTCTGCCATGGAGCTTGTACAGTGCTTCTTTGGCAGACCAGACCCAGGTCAGTTTCTTCATATCGTTCTGCGCCCAGTGCCTCTCATCTTCATGCAGAAATTTATGGGCAATTCGCTGTATTTGATTTCTGGGGTATTCAATGTCTATCCCCGCCTGGCCCGAGGTGTTGATAATGGCGGCTCCATAATGCTTTGTATGGCTGATAGAGATGCCCACATTATTGCCTGCCAGGTGCGGTTTGCCAAATTCGTCTTTTACAATGGAAAAAGGGCTTAGTCCCCGATCTTCTATCAGGGTTTTGAGCGCCAGTCTGGCTGCAAGCCATTCCATTTTTCGGGACTCCACCTTCTGCTCATTGAGAATGTGCTCATCAGCTGAAGAAAAGGGGTAAAGTGATACCAGTTCTTCCAGTGACTCATCTATTTTCCATAGGGCAAAAGAGACAGAAGAATTGAGTCGGATGATTTTTGCGACAGGCATGAAATCGAAATTAAAGATTCGTTGAAAGAATCCATACCGACAGGCAAAAAACAATGAAGCTGATATGAATTATTCATAGGTTGTCCATGTTCATTGCTTAGCTTTGCCTGTCTTTCAAATGTTTCAGCTGACTGACAGAAGTGAGACAGGAATGGCATCAATAAGGAACCGAGATTATGTCCAAAGTAGAAGTAACCAAGCTCCATACCCTGGGAGGTCATAAAGACTGTGTTTATACACTGGAAGGTGGCCCGGAAGCGCATCAGTTCTTTTCTTCAGGGGCAGATGGGGTAGTGGCCCTGTGGGATTTGAATGACCCTGAGAATGGTCGCATGATTGCTCGGGTAGAGAGTTCCGTATATGCCCTCCACTATTATGCCCCCAGGAATGTACTTATCCTGGGTAAGAATTTCGAGGGCATTCACCTGATAGACATGGAGAAAAGAGATGAAGTAGGCTCTATCAAGCTGTCGCAGGCAGCTATCTTCGATATCAAGGTAGTTCAGGGTCATATCATCATTGCCTTTGGCGATGGTATGGTGCGTATTTTGAACCTCAGCACGCTCGAAACTATTCATGAATTTCAGGATTCAGAAAAGAGTGCCCGCACCCTGGCAATCAATGAAAAAACCGGTCATTTAGCGGTGGGGTACAGCGATAATCACATTCGAGTTTACGCTCTGAAAGACTGGTCGTTAGTGCAGGAAATCGAGGCGCATAAAATCTCGGTTTTCACCATACAATATTCGCCTGATTTCCGTTATCTGGTTAGCGGGAGCAGAGACGCTCACATCAAAGTCTGGGACGTGCAACAGGGTTACTCTCTCAAAGAATCCATAGTGGCTCACATGTTCGCAATAAACCATTTGGATTATAGCCCTGATGGTAAACATTTTGTAACTTGTAGCATGGACAAGTCCATAAAAGTCTGGGACGCTGAGACTTTTCAGTTACTCAAAGTGATTGACAAAGCGAGGCACGCAGGCCATGGCACCTCCGTCAACAAGTTGCACTGGAGCAGCTACAACAACCTATTAGTATCGGGCAGTGATGACCGCAGTATATCAATCTGGGATATCAATTTTTAATCTTCCAATAAATGAACATTACACCTTTAGAGATCAGACAAAAGGTTTTTGAAAAAGCTTTTCGCGGATATGACAAAGAGGAAGTTGCGGCTTTCCTGAATTCCCTGTCAATAGAATGGGAAAAGCTGAACGACCAGAGCAAGGAGCTAAAGTATAAACTGGAGGCTTCTGAAAAGGAAGTGCAGAAATTGAGAGAGGTAGAGAATTCACTCTTTAAGACACTGAAAACGGCAGAAGATACCGGTGCCAATATGATTGAGCAGGCCACCAAAACGGCCGAACTTCATATGAAAGAAACGGAGATGAATGCCGATGCACTGATGAGTGAGGCTAAATCCCGGGCCAAATCTATCATTGAAGATGCTGAGAACCGCGCCAAAATGATCATCGATGATATGGAAGATGAGATCAGGCAACTGGAGCAGGTATACCGAAGCCTGGATGCCAACAAGGTCTCTCTGATGTCTGAACTGAAAAATCTGGCGAATGACATCATAGACAAGCTCAACAGGCATGATGATTTTCCCGCAGATATTAAGCCTCACCTGAAAAAGGCAAAGGAGCTGGCCAGGGAGGTAAATGAAAGTAATACGCAGGAGGAGGCCTTAAAGTCTATGCTTAAAAAGCCGGCTGCTGAGCCTGCTGCTCCTATAGAAGAGCCGGCCCCTGAAACAGAAGAATATATTTCCGAACCTATCGAAGAGCCGGTAGCCGGGCAGTCTGTTGAGGAGGCAATGGAGGAGCCGGAGCCTGTAGCAGAAGTTCAGGAGGAGACCCCTGACGAGGAGACCACACCTCCGGTAACAGAATTGGATACAACGGAAGACAAGGAAGATGATTCCGAAGAAGAAAATAAGGGTTCTTTCTTTGATCAGTTCGATTAATTAATGGATAACGGTATTGTGGCCCTGGAGGGCATGGAGTTCTTTGCCTATCATGGGTTTTATAAAGAAGAACAGCGCATTGGAAATAAGTATTCGGTAGACCTCAAGATTGAAACCGATTTTTCCAAAGCTGCCAATGATGATGACCTTACAGGTACTATCGACTATGAAGCGGTATATAACCTGGTGAAACATGAAATGCTGCACCCGAACAAACTGCTGGAAAGTATAGGTCAGAAGATCATCAAGGCTGTTTTAAAGGAGTTTCCCAGGGTGAAGGCCGTAGAAGTGAGTGTTGCCAAATTCAATCCACCCATAGGAGGAGTTTGTGCCAAAGCCAGGGTAACCCTGAAAAGCCAGCGCTGATGAAAAAAATACTTGTCGTCTTTCTTCTCTACTGTGGTCTGGGGATGCAGGCCCAGGACCTACCCGTTTATACCATCTTTAATAAGAAAGCTAAGTCAGTCAACTATGGTAAGATGATACGCCAGCTGGCAGAGGCCGATGTCGTCCTCTTCGGAGAACAGCATGATGATGCCGTGGTGCATTGGTTACAACTTCAGGTGATCAAGTCCCTGCACAAGGATTTTCCACTGGTGCTGGGGGCTGAGATGTTTGAAAGTGATAATCAGGTGATTCTCGATGAGTACCTTGCCGGTATTATTACGCACAAGCATTTTACCACAGAGGCCAAGATCTGGAAGAATTATGATACCGATTATAAACCCCTGCTGGATTTTGCCAAAGAGAACCAGCTTCCCTTTGTAGCCACCAATATCCCCAGAAGGTACGCCAGTATGGTAAGTCGTGAGGGGCTGGAAGGCCTGAATAAACTCTCAGCAGAAGCCAGGAAATGGGTGGCCCCTTTGCCTATTGAAGTAGACCTGACACGTTCCGGATATGCCTGGATGATTGAGACTATGGGAGCACATGCCCAGGGCGACCCGGCCAACATCGCCAGAGCTCAGGCCTCTAAAGATGCCACCATGGCTTATTTTATTACCAGACACCTGGAAACGGGGAGAAAATTTGTTCACTTCCATGGCACCTTCCACTCCAATAATTTTCAGGGTATATATGATTACCTGAAAGCTGCCAGGCCCGACCTTAAAATCGTGACCATTGCCAGTGTTAATCAGCAGGCCATTTCTCAGTTAGAAGAAGAGAACAAAGCCTTGGCGGACTTTATCATTGCGACTCCGGCAGATGGTCCCAGGAGCTATTGATTCCCCTTTATGCCGAGTCCGTCACAGCAAGCCATCACACAACTGATTGATCTGCTAAAGATTGAAAAGGATGAGGATTACGCCCAATACCAGCGCAAGATGCTGGATACTTCAATCAAGGAGAGAAAGAAGCAGGGGGTAACCTGGTACCCGGTAGAATTAGTCAATCGCTATGTGAGTACGGGGGAGCGGTTCACGCTGGAGTTCGAAAGAACCACCGATCTGGATCAGAATCATTCGTTTCATTCAGGAGCGGTCGTGAGTGTTTTTTCCGGTCACGGAGATGATGCGGAGACGGTATCCGGTGTGGTGAGCTATCAGCGCAAAGAAAAGATGAAGGTGGTACTGAACAGTTCAGACCTTCCTGAGTGGATCAGAGATGGTAAGCTCGGTGTCAATCTGCTTTTTGATGAAGGAAGCTATCGCGAAATGCAGGCAGCACTTAAGGTGGTGGCCGGAGCAGAAAAGGGCAGAGTAGCAGAGCTGAGAGAAATACTCTACGGAGCCAGAGAGGCTGGTTTCAAAAATGGATTTGACTACCAGTCTGTCAACCTGAATGAGAAGCAAAATCAGGCCCTGACCAATATCTTTAATGCTCAGGATGTAGCCATCATTCATGGTCCTCCGGGTACAGGTAAGACGACCACACTGGTAAATGCCATTAAGGAGGTAGTTAAAACCGAGCGGCAGGTTTTGGTTTGTGCCCAGAGTAATGCGGCTGTAGACCTGGTGGTGGAAAAGCTGGACGATCTGGGGCTGGAAGTACTTCGGCTGGGGCATCCGGCCCGGGTTACCTCTCAGGTAATCGAGAATAGCCTGGATGTAAAGATTTCCAAACACAGCTTTTTCAAAGAGCTCAAAGAGATCAGGAAAAAGTCAGAGCAATACCGCAGAATGGGCCAGAAGTACAAGCGTAATTTCGGTCAGGAAGAGCGAATGCAGCGGAAGCTGATTATGAAAGAAGCCCGTCTACTCAGAGAGGATGCGGACAGAATCGAATCTCAGATTACAGAAGACCTGATGGACAGAGCTCAGGTAATAGCCTGTACGCTGGTGGGGTCAACTCACAGTTTGTTGCGAGACCGGGTTTTTAAGTCAGTCTTTATTGATGAGGCCTCACAGGCGTTGGAGCCGGCCTGCTGGATTCCGATATTAAAATGCCACCGGGTGATTATGGCAGGGGATCACCTGCAACTGCCTCCTACGGTAAAATCCGTGAAAGCAGGAAGAGAAGGACTGGAAGAGACGCTTTTTGAAAAAGCCATCACCCATACCGCTTCCGATGTGATGCTGGAAACTCAGTACCGCATGCATCCGCATATTATGGATTTTTCCAGTCAGCACTTCTATGACGGTAAATTAAAAACGGCCGAAGAAGTAATGCTGAGAGACTGGGAGGATGAGGGAGTTCGGTTCGAATTTATAGACACAGCCGGTTGTGGCTTTACTGAAAAGGTGAAGAAAGAAACCCGGAGCACTTATAATGAGGAAGAGGCGGCCCTTTTGGTAAAGCACCTTTCGCAGCATGTAAAGGAGGACCTGTCCGTAGGCATCATTGCCCCGTACAAGGCACAGATTCAGCTATTGAATGAGCTTGTGACGAAAACCCCGGAGCTGGATGTCATTCGGGAATTGCTGTCAGTGAATACGGTGGATGCTTTTCAGGGGCAGGAGCGTGACATGATCTATATCAGCCTTACCCGCTCCAATGAGCAAAATGAGATTGGTTTCTTAAAAGAGTACAGGCGCATGAATGTAGCCCTGACCCGGGCAAAGTCCCGCCTGGTGGTGTTTGGCGATTCCGCTACACTGGGCAGAGACAGCTTCTACAATGCCGTATTAGACTATGTGCAGTCTATTGGTGGATACAGAAGCGCTTTTGAGTTTATCTATTGACAAAAAAATAGCCCCGAACGCAAGTCCGGAGCTATTAAGTATCATGATTTTCTTACTCAGGTTCCCTGATTCGGATCAGGTGCCGGTGTGGGAACTGGAGTAGGTTCCGGTGCCGGAGCCGGTGTGGGCGCAGGAGTCGGGGCCGGAGCAGGTGTCGATTTCTTCGATAAATTCTCGTTGAACTTCAAGGTGGCATAAGTCGCGGAACTTAGTCCTATCAGTCCAAGTGTGGTAGAGTCAAAATTGGCAAAGGGAATAGCGGTTCCGAAAGTAATAGTAGTCGGGATATTATCGATAAAGTGACTGATAAACGCCACACCAAAGCCGATGTTGAAAAGTACGGATTGGAAGCGGTGAATACTCACACCATTCTGATCAGATAATATATCCATCCAAAATCCCTCTGATTTTTCATTTTGATGAGGCGTTATGCTGGCGTCATTGCTCTGGCTATTGTCAATGACACGGCCGGCTACGGTGGTACCTGCGCTGATACCCAATAGGGTGAGTGCTGTGTTATTCATAATGCCGTTGGCAGCACCGGTCAGAGCAAAATCCACTGCGAAGCAGGTCATGATGATCAGCGTCCACCACAGTAACTGGGAGCGCGAATAACTGTAGGAAGAATCCCTGATGGATTCCTGTGTGCTCTGGTCCTTAATAAGCACCTGGTAAGGGCTGTCTTTATTACCCAGCAGGGTAAATAAAAGCACCAATTCGATGAGGATGATAATGCCAGCGGCTACCCATCTGATAATTTCATTAGTCATAAAAGCGTATTTTGGTTGATAAAAAAGTCAGAGAATTTAGGGAAAATCAGGAAAAAGAGAGAAGGAATGTGACGAAATGTAGTGAGTGACAGGTAATTGTTGTCAGTGTGTGATCAAACTCTCTTTTGAGTAGCTTTTAGCATAGTTTGCCGGTAGTGGTCAGGTTGTCAGTTATTTACCGGACTGAGAGATCCGGCCAGAAAATCAGCAAGTGTATCAGCTGCCTCGGGCTTAAGCCTGAACCATAGCTCCGGTTCTATCAATTCTATCTCTATCAGGGCCAGTTGATCCTGATTGTCGCGAATGATGTCTACCCGGGCGTATACAGGCAGCGAGTTACAGGCAGCCACAGCTTTTTCAGCGAAGGCCATTTCTTCGGCATTGGGTTCGTAGAGGCTTACGGTACCACCAAAATCATCCTGTACCCGAAAGTCTCCTGCTTTGGCAGTTTTGATAACGGCATGTGTACAGACACCTCCGATCACCATCAGAGAAATCTCACCCCGGGTCAGGATGTTATGCTGAAAAGGCTGTAGCATCATGGCCTCAGTCCGGATGAGTTCCTGAAACTGATCTTCATGTTCCCTTAGGTTTTCGGGGTTGAGGCGGTATGTATGTCGGGCAGAGCCTGCTATACAAGGCTTGAGAATGGTGTCTGTCCAGCCTGTTTCTTCGTGGAGTAAGGTCAGGCTGGTCTTTTCCCCGATCTCTATATAGCGTGTCTCCGGTACATTAATTCCATGCTCCTGTAATTCTCCCAGATAGTGCTTATCCATATTCCAGTTAACCAACTCCGCTTCATTGATCAGCTGCGTTTTAGACGAGACCATTTTCAGCCAGTTCTTCCATTCGTCAAAGCGATCGAAGTAATCCCAGGTAGTTCTGAAAATGGCGGCCCGGGTATGGCTCCAGTCAAACTCAGGATCAGACCATGATTTTCTGCCAACGGTAAACCCTTTTCTTCGCAGGGCTTCGGCCAGAATTGTGTCTTCCTGCCAGCCGGTTTGTGTAGCACTGGTAGGAGGTTTTATGAAATTATTGTCGGTGAGTATTATAAAATCATAGGGTTCCATACAATCGAAGCTAAGAGGTTTTGCTAAGATCAAAAAGGGGCTTTGTAGAAGCGGGAGCTCTTTCATTTACAAACCAGGTAATGGTGTGTTGCTGGGGCGATCTCCGGCTGCGCTTGCCTTCTTTTCTGTCATACCAGACTGCATCAAAATCTCCGGTGGTGTTGATTACTACACGCCATTCCTGATCCAGTAAAGATTCTTTTTCATAGTTGGCAGTGCCGGTGTCCCAGTCGATGTCAGAGAGCACCTGCGGTGGCAGGTGGGCAATGACTTCTTTTTGATCGATGATGGCCAGCCAGATGGGGTCAGCCAGGTGTTCTATGCTCAGATTGTGCTGCTCATTGTACCAGCCCCAACCAATACGAACGGACTTGCCCGCCCTGATAGCGGCAAACAGCTCTTCTTTGCTGCCTGCCAGCCTTTCACCACTGTTATCGTGTTTATAGGCTATCTGCCAGGAACTCTCTGGTTGACGGGAGCAGGCGCTGCCAATAAGCATTACGCCTATAACCAAGATGCATCTGATAAGGACCTTCACAGGCGCAAACCTATCAAACTCTTCCACTTTCAGAAGCAGCTTCGATCAACGCACTGGTCAAAATGATATAAAACGGGTATAAACAGATGTGAGGCAGTCAGCCAGGAGAGTCTTCTCTTCACAAAGAGATTTGTAATACTTGAAGTTTAAAAAATTCAGCACAGCTATCCGGCTGTTTCAGGGCTGATAAAAGTAAAGCCACGGGCATCAGACTCGTCCACAAAATCAACTTCAAGGCCTATGAGATACATGGTTTGTTTTTTTTCAACATGTACAGTAATACCCTCAACATCATAGCTGATGTCGCCTTCTTTTGATTTGTCAAAACCCAGCATAAAGCCCATGCCTCCGCAGCCACTGCCACCTTTCACGCCAATGCGTAAACCATAGCCTTCAGGTATGTTTTTGTTGGCCATGATATGCTTTACTTCAGCAATCGCTTTGTCAGAAAGGGTAACGGGCTCGATCATTCAAATGCTTTTATGGTGATTTATCATGTAAACTTAACACCTGACAGATATTCTCACTATTTTCAGACGTTATTTTAACCGTAATCAATTTACGGTCTGATCACTATGGAATACTTAACTGATTTTCTACAATTATTGGTTCCGGCAGCGCTGGTTTTGTATGCAGTTTATCTTATCGTCAGAAACTTTCTGCAGAAAGATTTTGACAAGAAACTGGTGGAACTCAAGGTGAGTAACAATAGCACAATTCTGCCCGTGAGGTTACAGGCCTATGAGCGGATTTGTCTGCTTCTTGAGAGAATTTCGCCCAACAATATGCTGCTTCGCATGAGCGATCCGTCTTACAATGCACTTCAGTTTCAGCAGCTGGTGTTGAAAGAAGTTCGTGAAGAGTTTAACCATAATCTGTCTCAACAGGTGTATATGAGCGAGGAGGTCTGGGAGAAAATCAGAGCCACGGTCAATGAGATCATTCAGGTGGTGAATGAGGCCGGAGCGGGTATGACGGCAGAGCATAATTCTGTGGATCTGTCGCAGCGCATATTTGAGGGGATGATCCAGCTCAACCGCGACCCGATTGGTGAAGCCCTGGCCATGACTAAAAAAGAGATTCAGACATTATTTTGACGGAGTATGACAGTGACGAGAGAGCCATCTGATAAGGAGAAGCGTGTTCTGGGAAAGATGAAAACCCGCGCTCAAAAAATTGTCAATGATCATGATGAGCTGAAAAAGCTTTTGCAAAAAACCAGAAAGAAGCTTGAAAATGCACAGGAAGACGATTCACTGATGGCTAAACTGGCAGAGTATGTCAAGCTGGTGATGCGCATGGTTACCAACTACCTGAATGGTAGCTATAATGAAACACCCTGGCAGACCATACTGATGCTTGTAGCAGGCTTGCTTTATTTTATTGCTCCATTGGATGCGCTGCCCGATTTTATTCCGATAGCCGGTATTATCGATGATGCCACAGTGCTTGTCTGGCTAGGTAAATGTTCAAGAGATGACCTGGCCCGATATAAAAAGTGGGAGGCTGTGAACCATTCTGAGGAATAGTTGTTACTCTAAAAGTTACAATTATGAAAGACTGGCAAAATGAAGCAGGTAATCACACAAGAGCTGGTAAATGAGGCAATGACCTATGAGCAGTATCGCTCATTAATTGATGGACTTCTGGAGCAGGGGCTGACCACCGGTCCCAAGCAGAATGAGACCATGCTGAACTACGGCAGGCTCAATCAAAAGCGTATGAAAAAGTGGGAGAAGATCGCCAAGATTACTCCCGAATTACAGGAAAGATTGCTGGATATTAAAAAGCCTGTGACCTGGCTGGTATTG
>DIYF01000003.1 GCA_002427745.1 Roseivirga sp. UBA6061
ACCTGCTATAGGAGACAGTGCCCGCCACTCTTTGAGCATCCCGTCATGCCGAAGTTTAGAGTGGTTTTCCTCTTTCAACTGGGCGGTTATGATGGTGCAGCTATCTGAAAAAGTGTTACTGTGCATCAGGCCTTTTGGCTTGATAATCACCTCAGCAGGCCTCCCAAAGTGGAGGCTTGACACCTCACTTTCTTCATGGTTTGCCCCCTCTATGACAATGCTTATCTGAGTCTGTTTATGGCAGTGAGGTTCCATAATGGCCCCTTCGGAATAAGTTGTGAGAGCCAGGTTAGCAAACGGGCTTTTAAAAAGAGATTTCTGTGTGAATTGAATATTGTCTTTCATTTGCCAGCCAAATGATACTCATCAGACGATCTCTCCTCTGAGAAGTTAACGCCCGGCAGCAGAGAAAGTGATTAATTCCCCGGTGCCTCTGTCGCATAGGGAGATGAGTTGAGCTCACCGGCCTCAATGGCATATACGGTTTACAATGCAACCCTAAAGGGCTTTTGACTCGATTCCAACCCTTTACCCGGATACCTGTGTCTAAGCTATCAAACAACAACCCATGAAAAAGCTCTTCCTCACACTAAGCCTTATTTTAGCTTGTACAGCCGTTGCTACGGCCCAATCAAAACTATCATATTCCGTGTTGGTAAACCAATCTGCCTCTACGGATGACCTCATTAACATTTGTATATTCAGAACCACCGGTGGTGAATGCCTTGACCTGGAAAAGGTCTGGAAAACCAACGTTACCTTCAATGCCAACTATCAGGTAAGCCCCCGGTTAAGGCTTCAGTCAGGCCTGGGATATAATGTACTTAGCATGGATAACCTGAACAGCGGACTGGGCACAGACCGGTATAAGATCAAATACCTGAGTATTCCTATGCGGGCTCATTACCTGATTGCAAAGGGTAAAGTACAATTCTACACCGGAGCCGGGCTAAGAACAGATATCAGACTCAATGGTGATATACCTTATGCCACCGATGCCGGAGTGATAGACAATGGAAGAGGACTGGCAGTAAGCCTTGAAACACTTATCGGAATAGAAGTTCCTCTCTCCTCCAGGCTTAAGGTTCACCTGGAACCCACTTATGCTACAGCACTTACTTCTTACATTAAGGATGTTAATGCACCAACAGGAAGTCCTAACTCATTTGCGCTTTCTATACAACCTTATGGAATTATAGATGAATACCCGAGCCGAATCGGTGTCTCCGTTGGTTTTACTTTCGGCCTTTAAACAGGAACAGCATCACTTCTTTTGGGCCGAAATACAGGTCCAAAAGGAATTGTATCTCAGGGTAGCCCGGCATTAAATTTGCTCTGTTTTCGCCTATCGGGTTCTTTCGGATGCCTGTTCAGGGTGAAACCGATAAAGCCGGGCAAGCAACGGAGGTGAACCTTCGATTCTGACCGACTTTATCAATCTTCATAGCAAGAACAGCTGCCTGAGTTTTTTCATCAGGATGGTTATCTGTAGCCCGGTTCAACCAACAACCTATGAAAAAACCAGTCCTCACCCTGAGCTTAATTCTGGCCTTTCCTCTGTTCCTCCAGGCCCAGTCGAAGCTTTCCTATTCCGTACTGATAAATCAATCGGTCTCAACCAACAACTATGATCAGGTCTGCCTTAATCAGTTTCAGGTTCTCAGTCAACCGGGCGCTACTCTGCCCTGCCTGAGTATGGATAAGGCCTGGAAAACCAATATAACCTTCAATACAAATTATGAGCTCAGCGACAAATTCAGGCTGCAAGGCGGGTTTGGCTACAATGCCATGCATATGGATAAACTCAATGGCACACTGGGCACCTCACGATATCAGGTGGAGTTTCTGAGCATACCTCTGAAAGTTCATTATTACATTATACGTGCCAGAAAAATTCGTCTCTATGTAGGAACGGGGGTGAGAATGGATATCAGGCTCGATGGACCAAAGCCCTATCTCGGACAAGAACCCGTGGCTGATAATAGCAGAAGTGTCTCGGCTAGTATGGAATCACTGGTGGGCATTGAAGTGCCCCTCACTTCAAAAATCATGTTCAACTTTGAGCCTACGCAATCTTCAGCACTTGTACGCTATACCAGAGAGACAGGCCTTAACCTGGGGTTTCCGGGAGGAACCGGAGGTTACCCTTATGCCCTCATTGACCAATACCCCGGTCGCTTTGGGCTCTCAGCCGGATTCACATTCCGGTTTTGATAAAACCTGACTCTTTGGGTCAATGCGGCTCATAAATCACACCTCCGGAGCAATCCGCTGAGGCTCCGGTAACAGAGCTCAGGCAGTTATTTTCGCCTCGCAGCCTTAAGACGCCCATCAGAGCAAATACAATGGCTTCCTTAAAGTCTATGATATGCTCTTCCGGTATAAATACTTCAATGCCCTCTCCTAAATACTGTTGCAGTGTTTCCGTGAGATAGTGGTTTTTAGCTCCGCCACCTGTCGCCAGAAGTTTAGCTGCCCGGGTACTATATGGTTTCAGACTTTCTGCAATTTGAAAGGCCATATGGTGGATGGCCGTACAAAGCTTGTCTGCCATGCTGATGTCAGAGCTGTCTATTACGGGTATTACCGCTTTGCAAAACCATTCATAGCCCAAAGATTTGGGAAAAGGCTCCTGATAAAAGCTCAGCCCATTGAGCTCGTTAAAAAGCCCTTGGTCCAGGTTACCGGTTCGTGCCATTTTACCACCATCGTCATAAGGCAGGTCTGAAGGCTGCAGAATATGAGAAAGCAGCATATTGGCAGGCGCTATGTCAAAAGCTTTACGGCTCCCTTCATGCCTGAAAGAGACATTGGAAATACCGCCCAGGTTCAGGCAAAAATCATACGCTGAAAACAGGAGTTCATCCCCTATAGGGACGAGCGGAGCCCCGTGGCCTCCCAATGAAACATCGAGTGTACGAAAATCACAAATTACTCTTTGAGCAGTATGATTGGCCAGCTCCTGCCCCGCCCCAATCTGATAGGTCAGTCCTTTATCAATCTGATGAAAGACTGTATGTCCGTGGCTAGCCACGATATCTACCTCAAGGCTGTGTTTATCTAAAAACGTTTTGACAAGTCTGCCAGTATATCTTCCGAATTCATTGTTGAGTAAAAGCAACTCTAAAGCGGAAAGGTTCACACTGGACTTGAGCTTTTGCCGGAATTCGGAAGAGTAATCGATGCTTTCGGAATACTCCAGAGAGTAATGCCATTTTCCATGATCTTCTGTGAAGCGACAACAGGCAATGTCAAGTCCGTCAAGCGAAGTACCTGACATTAAACCAATTACGCGATAGCTATTCTCTACCATATTTCAGCTCAGCTCTTTATGAAGATAACAGATGTACATGTATGTACCTTGGAAATTGGTGTTTGATTTCATTTTTATAAAACCTCATTGACATAAATTGACTATACCCCTTGAGCTATCGAGAATTACAATACCAGAAACTGAGGAAGCACAGGTATTGAGAAATGCTCTACTACCTGACTTACAGATAAGCCTGAAAAAAGCTTAAGAACCGAACAGAGCTCCGGCAATCGTAGCGGTCATCATAGTGGCTAAAGTAGCTGCCATAAGCGCTCTTAAGCCTAGTTTTGACAAGTCTCCCTGTCGGTCGGGTGCCAAACCTCCGATACCTCCGATTTGAATGGCAATAGAGCTGAAGTTCGCAAACCCGCAGAGCGCATAGGTAGAGATTATGATAGACTTCTCGCTCAATACACCGGATTCTTTCATTTTAGCCAGATCAAGGTAAGCGATGAACTCGTTGATTACCGTCTTCTGCCCTATAAGGCTGCCTACGCGCAAAGTCTCCGACCAGTCTACCCCCATAATAAAAGCAAATACCCTGAAGACCTGCCCGAGAATATATTGCAGATTAAAGCCCTCAAACACACCATTGGTGCTGGCTACTACATATTCATTGAGGCCTGTCCAGCTACCGACACCATCCATCAGTATCCAGTTAATAGAATAAATCACGGCAATAAAGGCCAGCAACATGGCCCCGATATTCAGCGCCAGTTTCAGTCCGTCAGAAGCTCCCCCGGCCAGGGCATCAATGACATTTACCCCAATCTGGTCCTTATTTACTTTCAGCGAGGTATCAATCTTTTCAGGCTCTGCCTCGGGTAGAAAAATCTTAGCCATGAGGATGGCCGCAGGTGCATTCATAATAGAAGCACTGAGCAGATAGGTAGCAAAAACGGCCTGCTGCTCGGGGTCTCCTCCTCCCAGAAAAGATACATAGGCCCCAAGCACACTACCGGCTATGGTGGCCATGCCCCCTGTCATCAGACAGAGCAGCTCCGAATTGGTCATTTTACCGATAAAGGGCTTTACCAGCAAAGGGGCTTCTGTTTGCCCCAGGAAAATATTACCGGCAGCAGACATAGATTCGGCTCCCGAGAGTCGCATTGTTTTCGCCATAACCCAGGCAAATACATAAACTACCTTCTGTAAAACACCCATGTAGTATAAACCGGCTGTCACGGCAGAGAAGAAGATGACCGTAGGCAATGCCTGGAAAGCAAAAAGGAAGCCCAGACTGTGCTTCACACCATCGGTGGCATCACTGTTTTTAGCCAGATCACCATAGAGAAAGCCTGCTCCGTCTAATGCAAAATTGAGAAAGGTAACAAAGCCCTGGCTCACGGCATCAAAGGCTTTTTGGATAAAGGGCACATAAGCAATCAGAACAGCAATGATTACCTGCATCAGTATACCTACCCCTACAAGTCTCCAGTCTACCTTCTTTCGGTTACCTGACAGCAGGTAGGCAATACCCACTAGTACCACTAACCCTATGATTGCTCTTACTATATCCATAGTCCTTTTGCGTTAGACACAAAAATGCCTTTCCAATGGTCATGGAAAGGCATTTAAAATTGATTTAGCTTCTTCTGTTAATCTCGTCTCTGATTTTAGCTGCTTTTTCGTAGTCCTCATTGTTCAGAGCTTCCTCTAACAACTCATTCAGTTTGTCGAGACTATAATCCTGCATGCGGTCTCCGGCTTCTTTTTCCACCGTTACCTGCTGCTCTTCAAGTTCTTCTGCTATTTCCTCCTCATCGGTCAAAATGATACCTGCCTCGGCCAGTACCTTTTCATAGGTATAGAAAGGTACTTCAAAGCGAATACCGATGGCTATTGCATCACTGGGACGCGCATCAATTTCAACCTCTTTTTCACCATTGCCACAAACGATCTTAGCAAAGAACACGCCCTCCCTCAGGTCTGAAATAATCACTTCCCTGATATCAAAATCAAAGCCATGGGCAAACGACTTAAAGAGGTCGTGTGTCATGGGTCTGTTAGGTGTGATTTTTTCGATTTCCAGTGCGATTGCCTGCGCTTCAAACATACCTATAATGATTGGCAGTCTGCGCTCACCCTCGGTTTCACCCAAGACTAATGCAAAAGAACCAGAGGTTTGAGACTGACTGGAGGACAGTCCCATGATTTCAATTTTTACTTTGTCCAATGGTAAAAAAATCTAAGCTAATGCTTCTTTGAGGGCTTCATTCAGTTTTGGGAGCACTTCGAAAGCATCTCCTACGATACCGTAGTCAGCTGCTTTGAAGAAAGGTGCTTCCTCATCCTTGTTAATAACCACAATATACTTAGAAGAATTGACTCCTGCCAAATGCTGAATCGCTCCTGAAATACCCACCGCAACATACAATGTAGGGCTCACTTTTACACCTGTCTGGCCAACGTGCTCGTGGTGAGGTCTCCAGTCCATATCAGACACAGGCTTAGAACAACCGGTAGCTGCTCCGAGGGTCCTGGCAAGATCCTCGATAACTCCCCAGTTTTCAGGTCCTTTGAGTCCCCTGCCTCCGGATACCACAATATCCGCTTCAGGCAGTAATACATCTCCTTCAGCCTTTTCAGTGGCTGTAATGGTGGCTCCGAACAAGGCATCATCCAGACTTACACTCAGGGCTTCTACAGCCGCATCAGCTCCGTCTTCTTTGATTTCAATAGCGTTCTTCTTGATCGCGATGATTTTCTTATCAGCAGTCAGGCTCTGGTTAGCAAAAGCCTTACCGGTGTAGATGCTTCTTTTGACTACAAAGCCATTGGAAGTATCTGGCAGACTTACCACATTGGAAGCCAGCGAACCACCTGTTTTCACAGCGACTCTGCCCACAACAGCATCGGCCAGAGATGACTTGGCTGTTACCAGGATATCTGCTCCTGAAGCGTCCATAGCTGCTGCAATAGCTGCTGCATAAGGTTGAATCAGACCCGCATTGAGTCTTTCATCGTTTACGTGCAATACTTTGGCGGCACCATTGGCACCTGCTGAAGCCAGTTCAGCTGCGTCTACTGAGCCGAGTGCTACGGCTGTCGTATCTCCCAGGGCTGCACCGTAAGAAATCGCTTCACGCGATGACTTTTTTATTTTTCCGTCTTCTGTTTCTATAAATACTAAAACTGACATGTTCTGTTCTTTTTTGAAGGTGAGCTTACAATACTTTGGCCTCGTTTTTCAACAAGTCTACCAACTCTCCCACATTATCAGAAGAGATCATTTTTACGGCACCTTTTGCAGGTGGTAATTCATAAGCAGACACCTCAGTACGTGTGGTGTCATCAGCCGGCTCAACCACATTCAATGGCTTGCTTCTGGCAGACATGATACCTCTCATATTAGGGATCTTCCACTCAGCGATAGGCTCCTGGCAACCGGCCACAAATGGCAGCGATACTTCCAGTTTCTCCTTACCCCCTTCAATTTCTCTTGAAATGGTAGCGTTGCTTCCATCGATATCCAGCTGCATCACGGGTGAGAATGAAGGCAAACCTAAAAGCTCTCCTACCATACCGTGAACCATACCTCCGTTGAAATCGATGGACTCACGGCCCATAAGAATCAGATCATAGTCACCTTCTTTGGCAGCTGCGGCAATTTGCTGTGCTACAAAAAAGGAATCTGATGGAAATGCGTTGACTCGAATCGCTTCGTCAGCGCCAATTGCTAATGCTTTTCTGATGGTTGGCTCTGTCTCTGCCTCCCCTACGTTAAGTACTGTGACTTTTCCGCCATTCGCTTCTTTCAATTCTACCGCTCTCGCCAAGGCATAATCATCGTAAGGACCGATGATAAATTGCACGCCATTTTTATCGAACTGGGTATTATTATCTGTGAATGCTATGCGTGAAGTAGTATCTGGTACGTGTGTGATACAAACTAATATGTTCATGCTTAGATAATAGTTTACCTGATGTGTTAATTTTGCCCGAAGATAGGTAATAAAGGCCTAAATAAAAATCACTCAAAGCCATGAATGAAGCGCGGTTGACACTGTTAAAAAGCTATTTAAAGGAGGACCCCAACGATCCTTTTAACTACTATGCAATCGCCACAGAATATCTGCAGGAAGCCCCCGAAACTGCCAAAGAATACTTTGGTCGCCTGTTGTCAGATTTCCCTGACTATTTAGCAACATATTTTCATGCTGCTCAGCTTTATGCTGATTTCGAAGAGTACGAAAGAGCGGAAGAGATATACAAGGCTGGCATAGCCCTGGCTGAGCGACAAGAGAATGCAAAAACGCTTAGAGAATTACAGACAGCCTATCAGAACCTGCTGTTTGAAATGGACTGATTTAAGAGGTCGCTGAGGTTGGTTGGTCTCATGCTGTTGACGGCTTCATATTGCTGCAAGTCAACCTCAGAGGATAAACGCCTGACCTTTCTGATAAAAAAATAGCCCTCTCCGGATTCAGGAGAAGGCTATTACTCTTTTATTCTTGACCTACTAGCGTCTGATCATCACCTTTTTGACGGCTGATGACTTTCCATCAGTAAACCGGATAAAATAAAGCCCGTTCTGATAGCTGGAAACATCTACCTTCAGCAGCTTTTCACGGTAGTCAGAAACGGTTAGTTTTTTGATGCCCTGTGCATTCACGATATCAATCTCCAATGGAAGGATATTGGTAAGCTCCGACATATCTATTGTCAGTATATGGTCAGCAGGGTTAGGATATACCATAACTACATTGCCGGAAAACAGCCCATCGTCAATACTTGCTACAATAGCTCCCTCACCCGAAACCTGAACGGCTTGCGTTCCCGCGTTAGTCACAAACTCAATACCTCCTGCATATACCTGAGCCTCAGGGGGAGAAAAAGTAACGGTAATTACCTGGCTGGCCGAAGGCGCCACGGTGATATCTCCGGCAGGACCACTAAAGGCTTCAGGATACACGATCTGCTGTACTCGTAAATCGGCCTCACCATCGTTGAAAATGGTTATCTCGAAATCAGTACTTTCTCCTTTTCCTGTTTCAGGGATGGCAGGTGATTCTGAAAGCCTCAGAATGGGGTCAGGTTCATCACTAATAGAGAAGACAAAGCTTTGTTCAAAAGAGAGTCCCCCGCTGTCTTCGGTTTTAAGTCTTACGTTATATTCATTTTGGGTCTCGAAATCCAGGGTATTCTTAGCGACCAGCCCACTGCCATCAATGTCAAAGGCATCATTGTCATCTGCACCCTGACCGGCTACCAGTGAATAAACGTGCTGGTCTCCATTATCCTGATCAATGGTTGAGAGATTGACTACTGTAGCTCCTGCCACATTGTTTTCCGGAATTACCTCTGTATCTGCATTTAAAGCCGTGGGCGCTTCGTTTACATCGGTAATTGTCAGCACCAGTGCTCTTTCAATGAACAGTCCTCCCTGATCGGTAGCCCTTAAGCGAACATTATAGCTGCTTTTGGTTTCAAAATCCGGAACAAGTGCAATAGCCAGTCCATTGCCCGATATCTCAAAGCTTTCATTGTCTTCGCCTCCTACTCCATCAGAAAAGGTCACTGTATGTACTTCTCCCGCATCCGGATCGGTGATGTTAAAATCACCTACTTTGGTTCCTGACGGCTGATTCTCGGCCATGACCAGGCTGGTGAGGTCAAAGGCAGATGGTACTTCGTTTACATTCAGTACGGAGATGACAAAAGCCTTCTCGAGGCTAAGGTCTCCCTCCGCCTGCAGCCTTACCCGAATGGCATAAGTGTTCTTGATCTCAAAATCAAAAGACTCCGATGTTTTGAGAGAGTTTCCGTCAATCTCGAAAGCCGCATTGTCGTCATCTCCTTCTCCTTCAATGAGGCTGTAGGTATAATTACCTCCAAATGCACCATTGATGCCGGAGAGCTTTCCTACTTCTGTTCCTACCGGTTGATTCTCATTGATTTCGTTCTGGCTCAGGGCTACATCCGTAGGGTCCAGCGATGCCAGGGCAAATGCCCTTACATGTCCGGCCCGGTCACGGAAGCCAGCGCCTCCTCTCACAGGTGCTCCTGTCGCCATTACCAGACCATCAGCACTCAGCGCAATAGCAGAGCCCTCCGATTCATCAGGGCTTAGTCCATCTACTGAGAACTTCTCTACCCACTCTGTTTCGTCCCATCCAAATGCCCAGACCTTACCGCGGTCGTCATTAAACAGGGATGAGGCAACCAGCAATACATTTCCGTCAGCAGACATGTTCAATGATCTGCCGAAATAACTCCGTTCGGGCAGCCCTTCCAGCAGTGTCTTTCCTCGTTGGGTCCAACCACTGCCATTGTGCGAGTAGACTTCTACATAACCATGCAGAAAATCGAAAAATCCACTGGGCGAAGCCCCGATCGCGATGTGCTGCCCGTCTCCGCTCAGGCTCATAGAAGCTCCAAAATTCCCCGTTTTGTTGTCTTCAGGAATAAAGTCATGCACCAGTTCCCAGTCATACCCATTCCATTGACGAAGCTCAAGATGGTTTTTCAATGTACCTATCGCAAGTGTCAGTCCCAATGCGTCAAAGGTCACTGCTGTACCCAGCCGCTCATCCTCTTCTTTTCCATTGATATTGCTGCCCATTTGCAACCAGGCCGTACCATTCCACTTATACACGCGTACCTGACCTCCGTCAGGGGCTGAAACACCTTCATCATTCAAGGAAAGGTTCTTTTCTCTGGCAGCTACCACCAGCATGGTAGCATCAGCATTCAGGTCTACCGCAGTACCTATCTGGTCAAATTGTTCTTCTCCCTCAATGGATGCCCCACGCTGCACCCAACTCTGTCCGTTCCAATCAAAAACTTTTACCTCTCCTGCCTCGAAGTTTGTACTGCTATTGTAAGGAGCTGTAACAGCCATGGCTGTTCCATCATAATTTAAGCTGATGGCCGACCCAAATCTGTCTTCAGAAGCTTCTCCATCCAGGTCTTCTCCCATCTGTTCCCAGCTGGTTCCGTTCCAGTTATACACTCTGACGTGTCCGGTTCTGACTCCCTGTGCCTGATTAAAGGTGGCTCCAATCGCCATGACCTTACCATCTGCACTCAGCTCAATAACATTACCTGAAAAATCGCCCGCATCTTCGCCTACAATTGCCTCTCCAAGCTGGGTACCCGTGGTCAGGCCAAACTCCAGGACCGGCAGTACCATAAGCTTAAGGTCCTGGGTGGTAGTATTATTAGTGACCGCCTGATCTTTAGCCGTAACCGTGAGGTAGTATACATTGTCTCCATCAGAGTCTGAGGGTGCATCAAAATCCGGCACGTCCATAAAAGTCAGACTACCTGAGGCATCGATGCTGAAAAGACCGGCATCTTCTCCTGAAATGGTGTAGGTAATATCCTGATCATCATCTCCCCCGTTACCGTCATTGGCATTCACATCCAATACCGGTCCGGTGCCATTCTCAAAGAAAGTAACATGGCTTTTGGAGCTAAACAATGGTGGGTCTACATCCACATCGGTAACCGTAATGCGAATAGACTGGGTAATGGAGTTGGTGGCATCAGCCGCCCTTACGGTAAGTTCATACACATTGTCTTTATCGGCATCCAGTGGGGCTTCATAATCAGGTGGATTAATAAAAGTGATTTCCCCGGTTTCGCTAAGAAAGAAAAGCTCGAATTCTCCCTCTTCTACAAATGAATAGGTAAGTCCTTCATCAGCGGCTCCGTCATCACCGTCAAAAGCATCGACATCCAGCACCAGGCCGGTGGCATTCTCGGCAAACTCAGCTGTGGGCTCAGAGGTGAAAATCGGGGTTCGGTCTAATAAGGAGAACACCCTCACCTGCCCTACCAGCACGCCATCTACTTCTTTATGTAAATCGCCTACCGCTACAACACGCCCCTCAAGACTGAACTGTATGTCGGAGCCCACTGCTCTTTCACCTGCGGGTTCGTTATATTCAATGAGTCTTCTGTCCCATTCTGTCCCTGTCCACTCGTAATAGGTGAAGAACAAGAGCTTGTGAAAGCCTAAACCAGTGGCATCGCCATTCAGGATGGGCGTGCCGCCTCCAAAAGATATTTCTTCACCTCTTTGTATCCAATCGGTTCCGTTCCAGTCGTATATTCTTGCCTTATCGGACCTGAAAGCCGATAAGCTATGACCATCGGCACTGATACTGGAAACCGATAGCCCCTGCAGATTTTCGTCCAAAAGAGGGTCTTCTCCAAGAGCTGTCCATTCATCCAGGCCGTTCCATTCGTACACCGTGACTGAACCATCTACAGCTGATCCTGAACTGCTGAACGTAACAATGTTTCCGGTAGCACTCAGCTTAACGGTGCCCCCTATTTGCGCATTTGCTTTCCCTTCAAATGCTTGTCCTCTTTGTACCCATGCCGTGCCATCCCAGGCATAGATATATACCTTACCAACATCATCACCATATCCAAGGGCGCTTACCGCCAGTATATTTCCTTTAGCATTAAGGCTTACGCTGTAACCAAAACGGTCGTCAATGGCTTCTCCCTCAATGTTGACGCCCACCTGTGTCCAGCCATCATCTTCCCATGAAAAAACCTGTACATATCCGGCATCGCGTCCCGCTACCCCGGTATAGATAGCCCCAACGGCCACCACATTTCCATCATAGCTCAGACTGGTAGAAAAACCCAGACGATCGTCCAGCAGACTTCCTTGTATGGCATCTCCCTTTTCTGTCCATGTATCACCATTCCAGTCATACACCTGTACCTGGCCGGTTCTCAGCGCCTCTCCATCATGATGAGATGAGCCTACCGCCATGACCGTACCATCAGCGCTAAGTCCCAAAGCAGAACCCAGCTGGTCACCCTGGCCGACTCCATTGATATCTTCCCCTATACGTGTGGCTGTTTCCTGTATGCCTTCCTCTATCACAGGTATAAGGATCACAGTCAGTTCCTGATCCTGTGTGTTACCTGCCGGATCTCCGTTGTCAGCAGTAACCGTAACTTCATAAAACTTATTTCCATCAGCATCACCGGCAATATCATAATCGGGGCTTGCATTGAAAGTGAGGTGCCCTTCTGTCGTAATGGAGAACAGACCGGAATCATCTCCTGAAAGCGTATACGTCACACTTTCATCATCTGCTCCTCCCTGGCCGTCATTGGCATTTACATCAACTACCACATCCGTGCTGTTTTCCAGGAAAGTAACCGCACCTGGTGAACTAAAAATTGGAGGGTCTGCCGAAGCATCTGTCACCGTAACGATTACTTGCTGTGTAAGATTGATCGGGTAATCGGCAATGTTTACATCAAGCAGATAGACATTGTCAAAATTAAAATCTGCCGGCTCTTCAAAATTGGGAGGTACATTGAAAGTAATAATTCCCGTTTCGCTAATCGAGAAATGTATGTTATCTCCCCCATCACCTAAACTATACGTAATATTTTCATCCACAGGGTTACCCTCACCATCGCTGACATTTACATCCAGTACCGCATCGGTCCGGTTCTCTTCGTAAGTCACTTCGGACACGGAGAGGATTACGGGTGTACGGTTTACCAGGGAAAAAGTACTGACTCTGCCCCTTTCGTCATCTTCAGCAATGTCATCTGCCAATGGAGCCCCTACCATCATTACTCTGCCGTCTGCACTCAGACTCACAATATCTCCAAATCTGCCACTGGTACCCGGCCCTTGTTCTGAGCTACCATCCCATTGCCCCTCGTTCCAGTAGGCATACCGAACTTCTCCTTTGAAGTTACCAAAGGCCGGGTTTCCTGAAATAATGCCAGTTCCATCAGCACTCAGGCCTAAATCACTACCCATTCTGCCATTTTCAGTAGAGCCCTCAAAAAGAGCATATGTTTTTGACCAACGGTCCACATTCCAACGGTAGAAGACTACCCCGCCAACATTATCATAGAGGTAGCTATCGTGGCCGGGGATGCCTATCGCAAGTGTATTGCCATCAGCACTGATACCTACTGCCGTACCAAAAGCATCTGCTTCTTCATCTCCCTCCAGATCGACACCTCTCTGTAACCAGGCGTACTCTGCCCATTCATATACCCTGACTGTTCCGTTAGTTCCCAAATCGGGTATTCCTGTTACCAATGTATTGCCCAAAGCGTTGAGCTGTAGGGAAGAAATTTCTCCGGTGATGTCCTGTCCCAACTGAACCCAGGCTGTACCGTTCCAACGATATATCCTTACTTGCCTGGTACCATCATCACCCGTGGCAGCCCCTATCGCCACTGTATTGCCATCGGCACTCAGGCTTACAAGACTACCAGCGGTATCATTCGCTCCGCTTCCTTCAATATCCAAACCACGTTGAACCCATTCATTATTTATCCAGTCGTATATTTTCACATGACCGGCATCGGTTCCTCCTCCGTCATTGTTAGCAGCCCCTATGGCCAGAACAGTTCCATCATAGCTCAGACTTACTGATGAACCAAACTTATCTCCGGCTGCCTCAGCGTCCAGGTCACTACCCAGCTGAACCCAGTCCTCATTGGTCAAACCAAATATTCTCACGTGACCGGCATCAACTCCGGCCCCCTTATTTCGAACACTTCCAACAGCCATCACCGTACCGCTAGCATTCATGGCTACAGCACTACCAAATTGATCTCCGTCTGCTTCTCCGAATATGCTGCTTCCTAACTGTGTTCTGCGATTGTATCCCTCTTCAATAAGGGGAACTATCAGAACTGTCAGTTCCTGGGTTGTGAGATTGTTGGAGGCCCCGCCATCGTCTGCAGTAACCGTGAGACGATAGAAGTTGTCTTCATTATTGTCGGCCGGATCATCAAAATCAGGAGCAGTCAGAAAACTGAGAATCCCTTCTTCGTTGATGCTGAATTTCGTGGCATCTTCTCCGGAAAGACTGTATGTGACGCTTTCATCATCTGCACCGCCATCACCATCATTGGCATTGACATCTACGACCATTTCTGTACTGTTCTCGGGAAATGCAATGACACCGGGAGAACTAAATAGTGGCGGGTCTACAGAAACATCAGTAACCGTAACTTTTAGTTCTTGCGTGAGTTCCACAGGATGATCTTCTATCTTCAGTAGTAATTCGTATACATTATCGAAGTTAAAATCCCCTGGTTTCTCGAAATCGGGAGGAATGTTGAAAGTGATTATTCCGGTTTCGGTTATAGAAAAAAGGTCATTGTCTCCTCCGGCTTCCAGGCTGTAGGTCAGGTTTTCATCTTCTTCTCCCCCCTCACCATCGACAACATCGATATCAATAACAGGGTCAACGCTATTTTCAGGAAAGCTCACCTGGTCTGTAGAACGTATGACAGGAGTTCTGTTTATCAACAGAAAAGCACTGACACTACCCCGGTTATCATCGTCAGTAATATCATCAGCAAGGGGTGTCGCTACAGCTGCCACTCTGCCATCGGCACTTAGCCCGACAACCTGACCAGAACTACTTTCCAGGCTAAAAATACTTCGCTGTTCCCACGCAGTTCCGTTCCACCAGGCATACCTGGCACCGCCCGATGAGCCACTAAGTGAGGGAGTACCCCATAACACAGCTGAGCCATCAGCACTGAGGCTCAGGTTAGCCCCCCATCGACTATTTTCACTACTGGTTTGAATAGTGCTTCTGGTTTGTGACCAACGGTCGGTATTCCAGTAATAAAAAGTAATGCTGCCTGTGTTGTCTTTACTGAAATCACTTCCCGGAGCACCAATGGCAAGGAAGTTTCCATCCGCACTAATGCCCACAGCGGTGCCAAACTCATCTCCCGTTTCTTCACCGTCAATATCAGCACCTCTCTGCACCCAGGAGGTGCCGGTCCAGTCATATACACGAGCTACCCCTATGCCATTCAAACCGCTGGAACCGACTACCAGTGTTGTACCGGAAGCATTTAACTGCAAAGCTCCGGCATCCAGACCTATATCGCTACCTAACTGAGTCCATGTGGTATTATCCCATGTGTAAACCCTTACCTGAGTCGCGCCATCATCGGGAAATTGAGAACCAATTGCCAGCGTATTTCCGTCAGCACTGAAGCTCAGGTACTTTCCGGACCAGTCACCTGTCAATTTGCCGTCAATATCGGCTCCCAGTTGTGACCAGTCACTGCCTGTCCATTTAAAAACTCTTGTATGACCTGCTACCACAGCTGCATCGTCATTGTCAGTCGCTCCTACTGCGAGCATAGTACCATCGTAGCTCAGGCTTACGGCACTTCCGAACTTATCACCGGCCGCCTCAGCATCCAGGTCTGACCCCATCTGGGTCCAGGTACCATCCTGAAATGAAAAAACCCGAACGTGTCCTGCTCCTGCTCCGGAGCCTGTATTTTCAATGCTCCCGATGGCCATTATGCTGCCATCACCATTGATAGCAATTGATTCGCCCGATTCATCACCATCTGCCTCACCAAAGATGCTGTTTCCCAGTTGTACCTCATTACTCAGGTTGTAGCCTTCTTCCACTTCTGGTATGAGAATGACCGTTACTTGCTGAGAAGCCGTGTTATCGGTCAGTTCACCGTCATCCGCAGTTACTGTCAGGTGATAGAAGTTATCCTGATCGGCATCTGACGGGGTATCATGATCAGGAACCACTTTGAAAGTGAGATTTCCGTCAGTATCAATGCTGAACGCATCGGCATCTTCTCCTGAAATGCTGTAGGTTACAGAAACATCATCTGCCCCTCCGTCTCCATCATTGGCATTAATATCGAGTACAGTACCCGTACCGTTTTCATAAAAAACAGCAGTACCTGACGAACTAAAGACCGGCACATTGTTAAAGCGCGGATAAAGATGGCTTCCTGAATTACCTACCGGAAAGGTGAATGAAGTCAGGGAAAGAAAAAGAACAAGACAAAAACCGATGGACAAACGGGTTTTGCCCTTCACGAACAAAAGTGAATTTTTAATGAACATACAAAATGACCTTTATGGTGAACGACCATCGCTGACTGCAACAAACAACACTCATAAACCGAAAGTCAGCGATATGACCCCATTTAAATAAAATCAACCCACAAAGGCAATAAGGAATTATAAGGATGGATACTTCAGGAATTTATAACTTTCGCCTACCAGGAGCATACTAATAAAACAATACAGTTTTTTCATTAAACTATATCAATACAAAAAACCTGAAACAGGTGCTTTTAACGGCAACCTCATGAATAAAAAGCCTATAGCCTGAATACTGCTTAGCCTCGCCAAAAACCGCTTTCCTTTGATGACTGGACAAGACGTTCATCAGGAGCATTCTTCCTGTACGCAATTGCTAAAGCCAAAAGACAAAACAAGCTGACATACTTTGGTTAAAGTCTCAGCCACAAAGCCTTTGATTTTATTGACATTGCTGAGCCTTCAACTGATTAGCCGCAGCATAGCCCATAGAAATAGCCTTATCCAAATCCGTGCAAGCCTGAGCTTTCTGTCTGTTGTTGAGGTAAGCTATAGCCCTGAAGTAAAACACCTCACCATCAGTCGTGCCTATAGAGTCTACCACATAGGAATAATCTGTGATGGATTTTTGGAAATCACGCACTTGGGTATAGGCAAAAGCTCTGGAAAGCCTTGACTGGGCATTCTTTCCATTGACCTGAACGGCTTTATCGAAGGCTGCCAGGGCATTCTGAAAGTCTCCCTGATTGGACAGGATCAGTCCCTTGGTAACCAGGGCTCTTTCCATTTGCGGACTTATCAACAGCACTCCATCCAGGATTTTGAGAGATTCTGACAAATTACCCGCCTTCATAAGGGAGTCGCTCTTACTCATCATACCCAATATCCGCTGTGTAAGCAGGCTCTGGCTGCCTGCTCCTCCCGCAGGTGCCCCGGTCAGGTAGTTTTTTCTGAAGAGCGCTGGTGAAACTTCATCGTAGTAAATAGCGCTGTCATAGTCTGCCATAGCACTGTCCAGCATATCGAGGTCTTCATAGAGCAGTCCTCGCTCATAAAAGGCATCAGCTTTCTTGTCTCCACCACTCTTGATCACTCTTTCAAAGTCGATTTTAGCGTAGGCTTTGTCCCCTTTGGTTTTAATGGCCTTACCCCGGTAGTAGTAGACCTTAGTGTAATAGGGGTTCAGTTTTACTCCACCATTGTACAGCTCGATAGCCTTGTCGATATCTCCCAGGCGTTGATACTCATTGCCCAGCTCCATCCAGGGATATACCGCATTAGTATGTTCAATAGAGTTGGTCCACAGACTGATTCTGCCTTCCCAAACATATGACTGAGCGCGGCTCTGATAGGCAAAGAAGAGTAACAGCAACACCCCAAGGGAGTACACAGCATTCTTCATCACCCCCATTTTGGTCAGCTCATACAGTAAAAGCCCCAGACAGATGAACACTCCCAGGATAGGCAGGTACATGTATCGTTCTGCCCACATTGTCGGTCCAAATGGCGTAAAGTTGATGACAAGACCTATATTGACCGCAAAGAAGGCGATTCCCAGGAACCACTCTCTGCGGAACTGTGCTGTAGATTTTTTATACACCCACCAAAGAACGAGCAGCAGCAAAATAAGCCAGAGAGGTGCGATCATATAATTCAGACCCAGTCCCTCTCCTTCTTCCAGCTTCATAGGGTAGCCGTAATAAGTGATCAGCTTTGAAGGAGCAATGGATTTCCAGAAGTAAAGTACCAGGGTATAGGAAGAGAGCCCCACCTTTTCGAAAAAGGTGTAGTAGTCGCTGAAGCTCCCTATTGAGTCTACCACCTTACGGGAATCAATACTGGCAAGACCTATTGCCACAGAACCGGCAAAAAAGGGAATCTTCTCAAGTATGAGTCGCCATGAGAATCCTCTCTTGTAATAGTAATCGAGCAAAAGCAATACGATGGGCAGTGTAACCGAAGCGGACTTGGTAAATAGGGAAAGGACAAAAAACAGTCCGCAGAGAATCAGATTTTTTGTCTTGCCTGTTTGTTTTGTGAGAAAGCTGATATAGCTGATACAGGAAAGAAAAAAGAAACCGGAGTACATCAGCGTACTGCGCGTACTGATCCAGCCCACAACCTCCGTCTGTAAAGGATGAAAAGCAAAGATGGCGGTGACAAAAACGACCAGGAGTCTTTTCTCAGGAAAGAGCCTGGACAGCAGCCAGGACAATAGCACTACATTGATAAGGTGGAGCATCAGGTTGGTGAAATGATGCACCGTAGCATTCTCGCCAAAGAAATAATACTCAATACCAAAGCTGAGCGAGGCCAGCGGCTGGTAAGAGGCCACATAATAAGTCGTGAAGTAGTTCTTTACACTCTCCCAGGACAGATTGGTCACATCCGTGTTATTCACTATTTGCTGATCATCGTCCCATCCGGCAATGTAATCACCATTAGTAACGGGCCAGTAGACAATAAAGGCAACCAGTAAAATAACAATCAGAGGTAGGTGCTTCCTGAGGTGAGCCATGTGTTCCGGAAAAATGTAAATGCCAAATTAATTCAAAAAGAGAAATCGGCAACCTGTAAGAATCACTTTCGAAGAAAAGGCCACATTTATCCTACAGGAGCATAAAAATGTGACAATCCCGGCCCTGTTAAGAATCCTGGGTCAATCTTGCCTTAAGTGCTTTCACCATGGATACATCTGTGACGTCACTTCCTGCTGCAATACAGGAACTATGGAACTCTCCGGCTCCTGTACTCAAAAGCTGATCAATATTCTGTGGTCTTACGCCTCCTCCCGGCATAATCACCAAATCCTCTCCGGCTTCTTTTACCAGGGCAGACAAAGTATGAGCTCCTGAGACGGCATCTCCGGCCAATCCCGATGTAAGAATGCGATCTATGCCCAGATCCTTAAGCTGTACCAGGGCCTCCTTATAGTCTGTAAGTTCATCAAAGGCCCGGTGAAAAGTCACTTTCATTCCTTCAGCTGCTTCCATCCACACATGCAGAGCATCTAGATCAAGCTGATTTTCCCTGGTTAAGGCCCCAATGACAACTCCTTCATAACCCAGATTCTTACACAGTAAGATGCTCTCTTTCATTTCAGCAACCTCATGTTCTGTATATACAAAATCTCCGGCCCGGGATCTGACCAGCACAAAAACAGGAATACTGAGCCTTTCGCGGACCTCACGGAGTACAGCTTCGCTGGGGGTTACTCCCCCAACCGTAAGGTCATGACAGAGCTCGATTCTATCAGCACCTCCCTGCCCGGCATTGATGGCAGATTGTACTGAATTGGCACAGACTTCTAATAACATGCGCGAAGATAGGCTTTCGTTTCAGTAGATTAAAGGGGCTGACAGAAGTTTCCTGCGCGTCATTCCATATAAATTTTGGAGGTGGCCCGATCCTGTTTTCAGCTTTGCTTCTATCTTTGTGCAATCGTTCGCGATGGGCACCGCTGACGCGATACGAAAACCTATAAAAGAAGAATTAATGGAGCAAATTGCAGTAATCGGATCCGGCACTATGGGTAATGGCATCGCCCATGTTTTTGCACAAAGCGGATTTAAAGTAAACCTGGTTGATATTTCGGCCCCTGCCCTGGAAAAAGCCATGGCAACTATTGAGAAGAACCTGGACCGCATGTTAGCCAAAGAGAAGATCGATGAAGCCACCAAAACGGCCACTCTGGCTAATATCACCACACACACGGTAATGCAGGAAGGTGTGGCTCAGGCCGACCTTGTAGTAGAGGCAGCCACTGAAAACGTAGATATCAAACTAAGGATTTTCGAAGATCTGGAAAGCTTCACAAAGCCTGAGTGTATTCTTGCCTCAAATACCTCCTCTATTCCGATTACCAAAATTGGAGCGGCTACTAAAAGGCCCGACAAAGTGATAGGCATGCACTTTATGAACCCTGTACCGGTAATGAAGCTGGTAGAGGTAATCCGTGGATACGCTACTTCCAATGAGACGATGGATCTTATCATGGAAACTTCTAAAAAACTGGGAAAGGTACCTGTAGAGGTAAATGATTACCCTGGTTTTGTAGCTAACCGTATTTTGATGCCCATGATCAACGAAGCCATCATTACGCTCTTTGAAGGCGTGGCAGGTGTTGAAGAAATAGACACAGTGATGAAGCTGGGTATGGCACACCCCATGGGACCATTGCAACTGGCCGACTTCATAGGCCTGGATGTATGCCTTTCTATTATGAATGTATTGTATGAAGGCTTTGGTAACCCTAAATACGCACCATGCCCGCTGCTGGTGAATATGGTAACGGCCGGTTATCTGGGTGTGAAATCAGGAGAAGGTTTCTACTCCTGGGGCCATAAGACAAAAGAGCTTATCGTATCTGATCAGTTCAGGAAGTAACAGAGTACCTGCCATTCGGTATTAAAACGGCTGTCTCAAAAGTAATCTGTCATTACGTTTGAGACAGCTTTTTTGTTTCGATAATAAAGAAGCCCTGCGCTAGTTCATTTCTACCACCAGCTTTCCGAATTGCTTACCATCTCTCATAGCATCAAAAGCATCAATAATCTCCTCAAAGGGCCTTACAGAATCTATTACAGGTTCAATTTTATGTTCTTCGACAAAGCTGATCATATCAGCAAACTCGGTATCATTCCCCATGGTTGAGCCTTGCAGCGTAATCTGGTTCCAGAACATGCGGAAAAGGTCAAGCTTAGCGGGCATTCCGTTGGTTGCCCCATAAAACACTATGCGGCCGGCAGGTCTCATCATCCTGATAAAGTCATTCAGTTGATCGCCTCCGGCACTATCTATCACACAATCAAAACCTCCGCTTGCTTTAACCGCGGCTTTCTGCCAGCCTTCTGTTTTATAATTGAACCCGGCCTGAGCCCCCATGGCTATAGCCTGGTCCAGTTTTTCCTGCTGACCGGAAGTGACATAGACCTTAGCCCCTGCTGCCAGAGCAAACTGAAAGGCAAACTGGGCCACGCCTCCGCCAATCCCCGAGATCAATACACTTTCGCCTTGTGATATCTTGCCATGATGAAATGCAGCTCTGAAAGCAGTCAGTCCCCCGAGCGGTAAAGCAGCCGCCCCGGACCAGGAAAGATGGGCAAGCTTTTCAAAAACCTGATTTGTATTGACTGCGAGATATTCTGCAAAAGTGCCATGAGTGGGCATCCCCACAATATGATAGTCAGCCGCCTGCGCGGCAGGGTTTTCGCCCCAGTTCATATTCGGGTTTACCAGGACTTCTTTACCCATCCAGTCCTCTGAAACTCCTTCACCTACTGATGTGACAATTCCTGCTCCGTCAGACCCCAGAATCGTGTTAAACCGGATACCCGGGTATTTCCCCTGTCTGATCCATTCATCGCGCCTGTTAAGAGCAGCCGCCTTAATCTGAATAATTACCTGCCCTTTTTCCGGTTTGGGAGTATCTACTTCCTGAAAATCAAGTTTGTGATCTGCGTGATCTACTAAGAGAAGTGCCTTCATGCCCGCAAAGATAGTAGCCGGGGCTGATTGTCAACGGCCAATCGCGAGACAATTCGGTGGTTGTAAAAATTAAAAAGGAGCTGAACCTGTATCAGGCGGCAAATTAGGAGCACCTTCACCGCCACTCGCCTTGCTCGGCATGGTGATGGCACCTCCGCCACTTTCAAAGTCTGTACCGGCACCGGCAGGAAAGGTATTGCCATAACCTCCGCCAAAACCGCCCATATCAAGGTCTGTAAACTTGGTGAACTTACCGATAAACTTGAGAGGCACATTTTCCAGCGAACCATTTCTGTGCTTGGCAATAATTACCTCACCAATACCTGAGGTGGGCATACCGTTTTCGTCCTGGGTAATACCATAATATTCCGGACGATACAGGAACATTACCATATCGGCATCCTGCTCAATCGATCCTGATTCCCTCAAATCTGAAAGCTGTGGACGCTTATCTCCACCCCGACTCTCCACCGCCCTACTTAGCTGTGACAGTGCCAATACGGGTACATTCAGTTCTTTCGCCAGGTTTTTCAGTGCTCGTGAGATCGATGCAATTTCCTGCTCACGGTTACCCTGGCCACCGCCCCCTCCTTTGGAAGAGTCGCCTGACATCAGCTGGAGGTAATCAATTACCACCAGTTGAATGTCATGCTGCTGTTTCAACCGCCTGCACTTCGCTCTTAATTCCAAGATTGAAAGCGCTGGCGTGTCGTCTATAAATATGGGGGATTTAGTCAGTTTTGCCGTTTTATGAACAAGCTGTGCCCATTCATGTTCGGCCAGATTTCCTTTTTTGATTTTCTCACTTTCCAGTTCTGCCTCACCGGAGATCATCCTGTTTACCAGCTGCACGTTTGACATCTCCAGCGAGAACATCGCCACGGCATGTCCATGATCTACAGCTGCATTTCGCAGGGCTGATACTACAAAGGCCGTTTTACCCATCGCAGGACGGGCTGCAATAATCACCAGATCCGATCTCTGCCAACCAGAGGTTACCCTGTCCAGGTTGGTAAAACCAGAAGGAATTCCGGTAAGGCCATCGGTATGCTCCTTGCGCTGTTGAATCTCTTCAATCGCCTGAGCCATGATGTCCTTCATTTTGGCATACTCCTTACGAATGTTGCTTTCTGATACCTCAAAAAGCGATTGCTCCATTTTATCAAGCAGCTGGAAAACATCCGTAGTATCTTCATAGGCCTCTTTCTGAATCTCAGAAGAGATTCTGATCAGCTCTCTTTTGATCGATTGCTCTACAATGATCCTGGAGTGAAACTCAATGTTGGCCGCAGAACTTACCCGGTTGGTCAACTGAGTAATGTAATAGGGCCCTCCCACCATTTCAATCTTACCCGTCTTTCTGAGCTGACTGGTTACGGTGAGAATATCAATAGGCTCAGATTCCTGGAACAGGTCGTAAATGGCCTGATAAATTTCCTTATGTGCCTCTTTATAAAATGATTGCGGACGGAGAATGTCAATCACGTTTGTCAGGGCGTCCTTCTCCAGCATCAGTGCTCCAAGCACAGCCTCTTCCAGATCGGTAGCCTGTGGTGGCAGTTTACCCAGTTGACTGAGTTCATTTCCTGCCATATTTCTGGACTTGTAACCAAGCCTCAGCGCTGCCGATTTTCCCTTCTCCATGACTACAAATGTATGAGGCTTCCGGGGAAATATCTGGTCTCCCGAGCCAATTTTTTTCAGATAAGTTTTACACCACTTTTCGGGAGTTTCCCACACTCATTTTTGAGTTATCAACAGTCCCCCTCTAAAAGGCTGCCTCTGCCCCTTCCGGCAGGCATTCCACCTTTTATTTGTGGCTCGGCCTTTTTGTTTTAATTTTGACCGAGCAATCGATTTATTAATGACAGATTCCCCAAAACGCATTCACTTCATCGCCTCTGGCGGCAGCATCATGCACAGCCTTGCCATAGCCCTGAAACAGTCAGGAAACAACGTATCAGGCTCTGATGACCATTTTTATGAGCCTTCCAAGTCAAAACTGGCGGCTCATGGCCTGCTTCCTGAAAACGAAGGCTGGGATGCTGATCGTATCACAGAGGACATCGATTTTGTTGTTTTGGGTATGCATGCCAAAGCCGATAATCCCGAATTGCTCAGGGCACAAGAGCTTGGTATTCAGGTCTATTCTTTTCCTGAATACATCTATGAGGCATCCAAAAACAAACAGCGAATTGTCATAGCCGGCAGCCACGGTAAAACCACCATCACGGCCATGATTATGCACGTGTTGAAAAACATCGGAAAAGAGTTTGATTACATGGTGGGTGCCCAACTGGCCGGCTTCGAAAACATGGTCAAAATTTCTAATGCTCCGATCATCATCATTGAAGGAGATGAATATACCACCTCTCCTCTCGATCCGACACCAAAATTTCTGCACTACCAGCATCATATCGGGCTGATCAGCGGCATTGCCTGGGATCACTTTAATGTATACCCTACTATAGATGACTATGTAAAGCAGTTTGAGCTTTTTGCCGATGCTTCTTCCAAAGCAGGCACACTCGTTTTTTGCGAGGAAGACAACCTGGCGTCTATGATCATTTCGCAAAAAGACCGGGCAGATGTTACCAACCTTCCCTACCGTGCACATGATCATGTAGTGCGAGAAGGAAAGACTTCTCTGAGGCTTCCCGATGGTGAATTGCCCCTGGAAGTATTTGGTAATCACAACATGCAAAACCTCAGTGGCGCTCTTACCCTACTAAAGAGGCTCGGAGTAACCGAAGATCAGTTTTATCAGGCCATCTTTACTTTTAAAGGTGCCGCCAAGCGAATGGAAATTATTGGTGAAAATGCAGATTCTACCATATACCTGGATTTTGCCCATGCTCCCTCCAAACTGAAGGCTACTAATTCGGCTATTAAAGATCAGTTCCCGAACAGAACATTGGTTTCCTGTGTGGAGCTTCACACGTACAGCAGCCTCAACAAAGACTTTATCGAACAGTATGAAAATACTTTCAATCATACAGATGAAGCGCTGGTCTATATCAACCCGGCTGCTGCAGAGCGAAAGGGACTTGAGAGCCTGACGGTAGAAGATCTGAGATCGGCCTTTAAAAGAGATGACATCATCCTTTTTAATGATCAGACCAATCTCTTCAACCATTTGACCAGCCATAACTGGAAGGATAAAAACCTGGCCTTTATGAGTTCCGGCAACTTCGGAGGGCTGGATTTTGAAGCCCTGAAAACTGAAATTCTGTAACACTTCTTCTCACAAGGGGAAAACCAACCATTAATGAAACTTAACCTTAAAAATCCCCTGGCCTTTTTCGATCTGGAAACCACGGGTACCAGCATTGCCTCAGACAGAATTGTTGAAATGGCCTTCCTGAAAGTGATGCCCAATGGTGAGACCAAAAAGCTGGTGGAGCGCATCAACCCCGGTATGCCAATTCCTGAAGAATCGAGTATGATTCATGGCATACGGGATGAAGACGTAAAAGACGCCCCTACGTTTAAGTCCATCGCCAAAAAACTGGCGAAGTTCCTCGAAGGAACCGACCTGGGAGGCTTCAATATTGTGCGCTTCGATGTACCTGTACTGGTAGAAGAGTTTCTGCGTGCCGATGTAGATTTCGAAGTGGGTAACCGCAAGCTGGTAGATGCCCAGAAAATCTTCTTTATGATGGAGAAACGCACCCTGACAGCAGCTTACAAATTCTATTGCAACAAGGACTTAGTGGGGGCACATGGCGCGGAAGCAGATACGGAAGCTACCTATGAGGTATTTCAGTCGCAGCTGGAAAGATACGAAGGGCAGGAAGTGCTGGATATGAGCGGAAACGTGGTGAGTACCATACAAAACGATATGGGATCTATTCATCAGCTCGTTGCCTCCAATATGGTAGACCTGGCAGGTCGCTTTGTCCTGAATGATAAAGGCGTGGAAGTATTTAACTTCGGCAAGCACAAGGGCAAGCCTGTATCAGAAGTACTTAAGAGCGAAAGAGGCTACTATGACTGGATGATGCAGGGAGATTTCCCGCTGGACACCAAGCGCAGACTCACGCAAATCAAGCTGAAAGACTTTAGAATGGGGTAAAAGGAATGATGAATTCTGAATGTTGAATGATGAATGCTAAATGGACTTCATTCATCATTCAACATTCATCATTTACCATTATTTGCCAGAGGCTTCGTAGTATTCCAGGGCTTTGGGCAAAGCCGCATTTAATCGGGAAATACGTGTTTCATGGCTTGGGTGAGTCGACAGGAACTCGGGCTGTCCACCACCGCCACTACTAGCAGCCATTCGCTCCCAGAATGCAGGTGCTTCTCTTGGATCATAGCCTGCAATGGCCATAAAAGTGAGCCCCAATTCATCTGCCTCAGACTCATGCAATCTGCTGAAAGGCAAAACACCTAATACAGTGGTACCAATTCCGAAAGCCTGATTAGCAATATTCTGAGTGGCAGCAGGCTTGTTCTGCAAAGCGACAGACAGTCCAATTGCTCCAAAATTCTGAAGCATTCCCTGGTTCATACGCTCCTGACCATGTTTGGCGATAGCATGAGCTACTTCATGTCCCATTACCACGGCTACGCCTGCATCATCGCGACAAATCGGCATAATACCCGTATAGAAAGCTACCTTGCCTCCCGGCATCGCCCAGGCATTGACGATATCTTCATCTATCAGATTGAATTCCCAGTTAAAACCCTCAAGCTGAGCGCCATACCCATTATCGCTCATGTATTTCTCAACCGCATTCTTGATTCTGTTACCAACACGTTTTACGCGTGCCGCATCGTCAGAATCAGATACCAGGTTGGCCGAATCGAGTACGGTTTGATAGCTCTGAGCGCTTAGTGCCAGGACTTCACTGGTATTTGTCAGTCCTGTTATTTGTTTACGTCCCGTCAATGGTACTGTGGTGCAGGAATTGAATACCGACAGAAGTACAATTGAAGTAAGGAATAGTGTCTGGAGAAATATTCGTTTGCTCATCTTTACAGCATGTTTCGGCACAAATTTCACTAATTATAACGGCTTGTCAAATCACGGGGCTTATTTAAAATTAAATATCATAATTTAGCCTCCGAAGTTAGTTGAGCATCGAAAACTACTACTTATGAAGATTATCGCGATTGGCAGAAATTACGCTGCTCATATTGCCGAATTGAATAATGAACGCCCAAGTGAGCCTGTTATTTTCCTGAAGCCTGACACGGCCATTCTCAGAAATAACGACCCTTTCTATTACCCTGAATTCAGTAACAATATCCACTTTGAAGTAGAGTTATTATTAAAGATCAGTCGCAACGGTAAATACATCGAAAAGAAGTTTGCCCACAAGTACTTTGAAGAAATCGGTGTCGGCATAGATTTTACTGCCAGAGATCTGCAGCAGAAATGTAAAGAAAAGGGCCTTCCCTGGGAAGTGGCCAAAGGTTTTAACGGCTCTGCTCCTATCTCTACCCATTTCAGGCATAAGTCAGAATTTGCTGATCTCGCCAACATCAACTTTAGTCTCAACCAAAATGACGCATTGAAGCAGAGCGGCAATACGAGCCTGATGCTTTTTGATTTCGGTGATATTATTGAATACGTCTCCAGGTTTTTCACCTTAAAAAAGGGAGATATCATTTTCACCGGAACGCCCGCAGGGGTTGGCCCTGTTGCTATTGGTGATAAGCTCACCGCGTTTATTGAAGATGAAAAAATGCTGGAAGTTGAAATTAAGTAAATACGCCCTTTCCTTATTATTACTATGCACCTCGCTACCGGTGGCCTTTGGCCAGTATGACGGTATAGCAGAAGACTACTATGACTTTCCTATACAGCCAGACAGAACAAATTACCTGTCGGGTAGTATGGGCGAACTGAGAGCCAGCCACTTTCATGCGGGGCTTGACATTAAAACCAACGGTCGTGTAGGACTGGATGTATATGCCGCTGCAGATGGCTATGTAAGCAGAATCCGGGTGGCTACAGGAGGTTACGGCAATTGCATCTATATCCAGCATCCCAATGGCACCACTACCGTGTATGCACATTTGCAAAAGTTTGACCCTGTACTTGCCAAATACGTGCTGGAAAAACAGTACGAAAACAAAAGCTTTGAGGTAAACCTTTTTCCCGGCAGAAACCAGTTTCCGTTCAAAAAAGGAGAAGTGATTGGGCTTTCCGGTAACTCCGGCTCTTCCGCTGGTCCCCACCTGCATTTTGAAATCCGTAATTCAAAGCAGGAAGTGCTCGACCCTTTGCGCTTCAAATTCAACCAGATCAAGGATAAAATCGCTCCCATTGCTCAAAGAGTAGCGCTGAAGACTATGGACATCGACTCCCGTGTAAACGGGAAGTTCGGACGGTTTGAGTATATATTGCAAAGACGGGGCAATGAGTACTTTCTACCTGACACCATAGAGGCTTACGGACACATAGGCGTTGAATTATGGGCACATGACAAGCTGGACGGAGCTTCGAATAAAAACGGCATCCCTACCGTTGTATTGAAAGACAATGACCACACCCTCTTTGAGCAGGACATTGAAAAGCTCACCTTCTCTCTACAAAAGAACATCCTGGTTCACACCAACTATCAGGCTACCAAAGAGACGCGCAGAAGGTACAATAAGCTCTACATCGATGACGGGAATAAGCTGGGTTTTTACGAACAGGAAGATGAACGCGGTGTCCTGCAGGTTTCTGATACCAGCCGACATTCTCTGGAAATCAACCTGGTAGACTCCTATGGTAACCAGCGTAATATCTTCTTCAATGTAAAAGGCGCTACCCCTACCAATACTACCCAGGTAAGAATTAATCCCTATGACAGGCCTTATGTGCAGGACAATACACTCATGCTATTCGACAGAAAGAATGATGAGAATAAGATTGTGCTGTCCACTCCTGACGGCTCCAAAGAAGTTGAGGCAGCCTACTCTGATGGCAGAACCAATGTCTATCTCTGGGACCTTAAAAGCTCTTTGCCCATGGAAGTTGCCTACAGTAACAAGAAGGAAGAACTGTACTTCGGTGACCTGGTTCCTGCAGGAAAGCAGCACTCGTTCCTGAGCGACAGCTACTCTCTTAAGTTCAGCAAGCGTACTCTTTTCGATACCATCTACATTCAGTCCAGACACATCGTAGAGGAATCTTCAGGAAGGGAAATACTCGAAGTAAACAAGGACAACATTCCGCTAAAAGGGACAATCGAAGCAGAGCTGCAGCCTCTGCTGAGCTATGACTCACTGGAAGATTATCACATTTACCAGGTTAACAATCCCAGGTACCCCGGCTTTATCGGTGGTGAATGGGAGGGTGAAAAAATCAGGTTTGGCTTTTCTTCATTCGGCAAATTCACCTTGCTGAAAGACAAGACGTCCCCTACTATAAATCAGCGCTATTTGAAGGAGAATGTGATCAGTTTTATCATCAAAGACGACCTCTCCGGGGTCAGATCCTACAAGGCCACTTTGAACGGAAAATGGCTTCTGATGAACTACGATAAAAAAAGAAACCTTATTTGGTCGGAGAGACTAAATAAATCGAAACCTTTGACGGGAGAATTTGCTTTAACAGTGACAGACAATGCCGGTAACGAGCAAATTTTCAAACTAAAACTATAACAACACATGTCATTACAAGTCGGAGACAAAGCACCATCTTTTGAAGGAGTAGATCAAAACGGAGATCCAATCAAACTGACGGATTTTGCAGGAAAAAAACTAGTACTCTATTTCTATCCGAAGGATAACACCCCGGGCTGTACCTTGCAGGCCTGTAACCTCAGAGATAATTACGATGCCCTGCTCAGCGCAGGCTATGCAGTAGTAGGTATCAGCTCTGACTCGGAAAAGAAACATCAAAACTTTATCAATAAATTTGACCTCCCTTTTCCGCTGATTGCCGATGTGGATAAGAGTATCCATGAGCAATTTGGCACCTGGGTAGAAAAGCAAATGTACGGTAGAAAGTTTATGGGAACCGCCCGCACAACTTTCGTGATCGATGAAAACGGGGTAATTACTGAAATTATCGCCAAGGTGAAAACCAAAGATCACACCGCCCAAATACTGAATTAATTTTTCGAAACTATAATACAAAATGAGCCAACCCAATATCGCAGAACTTGAGAAGGTAGCTTCACAAGTAAGAAGGGATATTCTCAGAATGGTGCATGCCGTGAATTCCGGCCACCCTGGAGCCTCCCTTGGTTGTACAGAGTTTTTCACAGCCCTGTACTTTCACATCTTAAACAAAAAACAGCCATTTGATATGGACGGAAAAGATGAAGACCTGTTTTTCCTGTCAAACGGCCACATCTCCCCTGTCTGGTATAGTGTGTTGGCCAGAAGTGGCTACTTTGATGTTTCAGAGCTGGCCACTTTCAGAAAGCTCAATTCCAGGTTACAGGGACACCCTGCGACAGAGGAAGGACTTCCCGGTATTCGGGTAGCTTCAGGCTCTCTGGGGCAAGGACTCTCCTTTGCCTGTGGAGCTGCACAAGCGAAAAAACTGAATGGTGATGACAACCTCGTCTATGTATTGATGGGCGATGGCGAGCTTCAGGAAGGTCAGGTCTGGGAAGCAGCCATGTATGCACCCCACCATAGAATTGACAACCTGATTGCCAATGTAGATTTCAACGGCCAGCAGATTGACGGTCCTACTGACAAAGTAATGAACCTGTCTGATCTCAAAGCCAAATGGCAGGCCTTTGGCTGGGAAGTGATAGAGAGCAATGGAAACGACATGAAAGAGATCATTGCTGCCCTGACCCTGGCCAAGTCGCTGACAGGTAAAGGCAAGCCCGTGATGAACCTTATGAGGACCGATATGGGCTATGGTGTAGACTTTATGGTTGGCACGCATAAGTGGCACGGTGTAGCGCCAAATGATGAGCAGCTGGCCGATGCCTTGTCACAGTTAGAAGAAACTTTAGGAGACTACTAAGCAGCAGAGATCATGACGAAATTTACGTATACAGAGAAAAAGGATACAAGATCAGGTTTCGGTGATGGCCTGCTTGAGCTGGGTAGAACCAATCCTGATGTGGTTGGCCTCTGCGCTGACCTGATAGGCTCACTCAAAATGGGAGCTTTTCAAAATGAGTTTCCCGAGCGGTTTTTCCAGGTGGGTATAGCGGAAGCCAATATGATAGGACTGGCAGCAGGTATGACCATCGGGGGCAAGATTCCATTCACGGGTACATTTGCCAACTTTTCCACGGGCCGTGTCTACGATCAGATCAGACAATCTGTGGCTTACTCTGAAAAGAATGTAAAGATCTGTGCTTCTCATGCAGGACTGACCCTGGGAGAAGACGGAGCCACTCACCAGATTCTGGAAGACATAGGCATGATGAAAATGCTGCCGAATATGACCGTGATCAACCCTTGTGATTATAACCAGACCAAGGCAGCCACAATGGCCATTGCAGATCATCACGGACCGGTATACCTGAGGTTCGGTCGTCCGAAAGTGCCGATCTTCACTCCTGCCGATCAGAAGTTCGAAATAGGCAAAGCCCTGAAACTGATTGAAGGTAGTGATGTGAGTATTTTCGCTACCGGTCACCTGGTATGGGAAGCCATTGAGGCCGAGGCCATACTGGCAGAAGAAGGCATCAAGGCTGAGGTGATCAACATCCACACCATCAAACCACTGGATGTCGAAGCTATTCTCGAGTCTGTAGGAAAGACCGGATGTGCGGTATCAGCAGAAGAGCATCAGATGAACGGAGGTTTAGGAGACAGCATTGCCCAAACACTGGCACTGAACAATCCGTCTCCGCTGGAAATGGTGGCCGTAAATGATTCTTTTGGAGAAAGTGGCACCCCTGCTCAGTTGATGGAGAAATATGGCATTGATGCCAAAAACATTGTTTCTGCCGTTAAAAGAGTAATGGAGCGCAAGTAAATCGCTATAAAAGCACAAGTGAAAGCCCTGATCTTACGGTCAGGGCTTTTTATTTTTTTAAACAATTTGGTCAGACAGGGTATTAAGTTAATTCACCGCCTTAAAAAAGCAGTGATTCACCTTTGACCTAAACACTATGACTACTCATCAAGAACATCGTATTCTGATTGTTGACGACTCCTTCAGAAACCTGAACCTGATGCAAAAACTACTCACAAGTTGGGGGTATTCCGATTGCTCGGTAAACAACACTGAGCACACCCTTAACAGGCTTGAGCAAGACCACTTCGACCTGATTATTGTAGATAAAGTATTCTCCAGTATCAGAGAGCTCGATCTGGCCCATAAGATCAGGGCTATCCAGCCGGATACTCCTGTCATCTGCTCAGCCGAAGAATATATGAGCAGTCCTGCGGTCAGTAAACCCAAATCTGCCTTCAGACCTTTTCATACACTAAAATCACTGCTGAAAAAAGTAGTTGAAAACAGGGAGTCCTACGGCATTGTGATGATTTGAGGCTAGTCTACCCTGATAAGAAAGATAGGCTTTTGGTGATAGTGAAACTCTTCAATGAGCTCATAGCTTCTCTCTGGCAAATCCTCTTGATAGCAAAAGAAATAGCCTTTTTCAAAGCGGTTGGTTTGTCGCAAAACCTCTTCCCTGCCGGCTTCAATATAGTAGACAATAGTCAGAGACATTCTTACGTCACCATACCGATAAAGCACCTCCCCTTCACTCATGGCAGCAATCTCTCTTCCCAGTGCCTTATCTTCAGCTGCACCGGTAGTTTCAGCCCGCGTTACCGGCACTACCATGGAAAACCATAGCCTGGCCATAATCAACAACCCAAACAGGATCAGGTAGGGTCTCACCTTTCTCTTCAGGAACAGCCACCACAGCAAGGCTATGTAGCACATCAGCCCCAGAGACATCCAAATACGGTTATCTACCACATCCAGTAAATCAAGAAAAGGAAAGACAGGGAGTCCCAGAGTCGGGATAACAAGACAGATACAAATCAAAATACGCCAGTATTTGTCATGCCATGGTCTCTCCTCACGCAGGGTATAGAGGTAACTAAAGCCAACAATCAGCAGAGGATAGAGCGCATAAACGTAGCGTGATTTTGCGTCTACAGATACCCAGTACACCAGGAAGTTGGCCAGAAACAAAAGGAACAGAAACATGACCAGTTTCTGGTCTTTGATACGCTTTGACAGCCCCTTGCTCAGGAATAAAGGAACCAAAAGCGTTGCCGGCAACACGTTTTTGAGGTTTTCGAGCGGGAAATCCAACAGATGTTTTAACAGTCCTCCGCTACCCGCTCTACCGGCAGACTCTCCTACCAGTGTACTCCACCACCCTGAGGGGTCTTCATACTGAGAATACATATAGAAGTACCCCCCCAGGATCAATACAAAAAGAGCGATACCACCAAAATGTGCAAGACTCAACAGCTTTCTGAACTTGCGGGCATACAGAAAGTAAACCAGCACTGATATACCCAGAAACGGAACCGAAGAGAGCCCTTTCGTAAGAATTCCCACGGCAGACAGTCCATAGACAATGAGAAATAGCTGCCAGTATCTCTCCTTTTCTCCGTAGTGATACAGAGCAAAGAAGCTTAACAACGTCAGCCATGAATAGAACAGGTCTATTTCACCCAAACTACTGAAGTAGAAAAGAATATCGACCGAGGTGAGCACTCCCAAAGCGCTCAAGGCGGCCACCCTGAAGCCCAGGTACCTTCGGGCGAAAAGAAAGGTACTGATGCCCATTCCTATAAATGACACCACTGATACCACACGGGTGGCAAATTCTGAATATTCTCCAAAAAGCTTGTATGACAGAATGAGCGTCCAATTATATACCGGAGGTTTCCGAAAATAAAGGTCGCCCGTTTGAGTGGGTACCCACCAGTTATCACGAAAGATCATTTCGAGGGCAATCAACCCTCTTCGGGGTTCTTCAAGGAACAAGGGGTATATGCCCAGATTTACGAACAGCGCCACAACCAGGAGTACAAAAACTCCAAGAATATAGCTTGATTCAAGCCTGGAAAAACCTCCCTCCTGCATCATAGCGCAAAACTAGCATTTGATTCTATAAATCATCTGTAATTTGATCAATACGCTGACGCTTTTTTCTAAACAACCTGGCCATGCAGCCCCTCTTAACCTCACATAAATTGTACTATTCCAATTAAGCTCAACGGCATTTTCTTATATACAAACAATAGAAAACCGTAATTCAATCATCACTAAAATAAGTAGTCTTTCGACCTGAATCAGCTGCCTGGATTCATTTTCCATATCATAAAAACTTCAAAATCAGCAAATAAGATAATTTTATTGATCTTTTTTCTGTAGCATAAATTGCGAATTTGACATATGATAATCTGCCATTCTCGCTGAAATCACATCATTTTATCACATATCAAAATTCAATACAACCACAATCACAATTGTATTTTACTAATTTATTACCCATCTTAGTCTTGTCAGGATCGTTAGACCCTGACACTTACACCTCAAATACCAAATAGATGAAAATAACCAAGACTAAGCCCAGTCAGGCTCAGACCATGAGTCTATTGTCTCAGGGTACCAAGTTCACCGGTAACCTTGAAGCCAGTTCTGCACTCCGCATTGATGGTGAACTGGAAGGAGACGTAATTTCCACAGATAAAATCGTAACAGGCATCAACTCGGTGGTTACCGGCTCCATCGAGGCCGATGAAGTAGTTATTGGTGGAACGATATACGGAAGTGTCAATGCCAAGAAGATTCTCACTTTACAATCCACAGGAAAAGTAGAGGGCGATATCCGGGCCCTGGAAATTCTTATCGAGAAAGGAGGCTTCTTTAAAGGAGCATGTGAAATGGCAGAAATGCTGCCTACCATCCAACTAAATGCCAAGCAAGCCTAAAACCCTGCTTTATGAGCACGCGGATTGTACTCATTTTACTTTGCCTGAGCCTTATAGGGTCGACACTACCGGCCCAGTCCGTTGGCATAGGTACTGATCGGTTCAAGCCCGATGCTTCCGCCATTCTTGAACTTAGATCAGACACCAAGGGACTCCTGATTCCCAGGCTTACCAGTGATCAGCGTAATAGAATTGATCAGCCTTCAACCGGTCTGTTGATTTATCAGACCGATGTGGCTCCGGGATTTTTCTACTACAACGGCACACAATGGGTGACCATATTATCCCTAAACAATCTTCCGGTTGATGACGATCAGTTGATCAGCTTCGATCCGGTAAACTATATGCTCACCCTTGAGAATGGAGGTGCAGTTGATCTTTCCATTCTCAGAAACGGCCGCAGTTTAGAGTCGACTGTGGATAATGGAGACGGGACCATCACTTTTGTTTACAATGATGGGACCTCATTTGTCACTTCCGACCTGAGAGGTCCGAAAGGTGATCGTGGTCCGGCCGGTAAGGATGCCAATACCCTCCTTACCGGCAACTCCTCTCCTGCCAGTGATTTGGGCAATGAAGGAGACATCTTTCTGGATACTGTCCTGCAAAAACTCTATGGCCCCAAAACAAGCTCTGGCTGGGGTACCGGGGTTACACTGATCGGAAAGGCCGGTGAAAACGGGCTTGATGGCCAGGATGGCACCCATGGCAAAGACGGGACAAACGGCCTGGATGGGCGCACAATTCACAACGGAACAACCGACCCGGCCGCTACAACCGGTAACGATGGAGACCTTTACATCAATACAATTACATTCGACTTCTTTGGGCCAAAGGCTACCGGCAATTGGGGTCCTCCGATTTCACTGGTAGGCCCAAAAGGAGTCGATGGAAAGGACGGAACCAACGGCAAAGACGGCCTGGACGGACACAGCATATTGAGCGGAAGCACAAACCCGGACAATGCCCTTGGCAATGACGGAGATATTTACCTGAACACGACCTTGTTCAACTTTTTTGGACCCAAAACCGGAGGAAACTGGGGGACGCCCGTTTCCCTGGTAGGGCCCAAAGGTACAGATGGCAAAGACGGAGCAGATGGCACTAATGGTAAGGATGGAGCTGATGGCGCCAACGGCAGGGACGGCATAGACGGTAATAATGGAATAGACGGAAAATCCCTCCTGCATGCCGCAACAGCTCCCCCAGCCAGTCTCGGAAACGAAGGAGATTTCTTTATCAATACCGCCACCTCAGAGCTATACGGACCTAAATCAGGTGCAGGCTGGGGAGCTGCCGTTTCACTAGTAGGTCAGCCAGGTAATGATGGAAAGGACGGGCAGAATGGTGCAGACGGAGCAGATGGTAAGGATGGCATAAATGGTATTAATGGCGCTGATGGCCAGGACGGCACCGATGGTATTGATGGAAAAACCATTCACAATGGTACAGGAACTCCCGACCCCGTTCTGGGAAATGATGGCGACCTCTACCTGAATACGGCCTCTTCCACTCTCTTCGGGCCTAAGACAGGCGGAGCCTGGGGTACAGGAGTTCCGCTTATCGGAGCCTCCGGGGCTGACGGAAATAATGGTATTGATGGCAAGGATGGACTGGACGGGGCTGACGGGTCAAACGGTACGGATGGTGCTGATGGCCGCACTATTCTCAGTGGCACTACAAACCCCACCAGTGGAACAGGTGTGGACGGAGATTTCTTTCTCAATACCAACACTCAAGTACTATTTGGCCCTAAAACTACAGGTACCTGGAACAGCGGTGTCAGCCTGGTGGGAGTAGGCATCCAGTCTTCTGCCGATAATCCCGATGGCTCCATTACCTTCAATTTCACGGATGGTACCTCCTTTACATCCCAGCCTGACGGAGATTTCAGCAGTACCAACGAACTCATTTCTCAACTCAAACTGAGTGGCAAAACACTTCAAATCACTGAAAATGGAACTACTCAGTCCATAGACCTCAGCGCCATAAGCAGCACCACACAGATCACTGACAGCGATGAGAATACAACCATTACGGTAGATCAGAACGACAACGATGACAATATCATCCGCTTTATAGCCGGAGGCACAGAAGCTTTAAGACTCAACAGCAAGACGCTGGAATTTGTCAACAACCTGGGCACGGTGGCCATTGGTGAAAACACTGCCATGAATAATTCCGGAGCAGGTAATGTAGCCATAGGTACGGAGGCAGCCTTTCAAAACACCAGCGGCCGGTTTAACCTGGCTCTGGGGTACCGTGCTCTCAGACAAAACAGTACGGGCGAGGGTAATATTGCCATTGGTTACAATGCCGGCTTTAATGAAACCGGTAGCAACAAACTGTACATCGACAACTCAAACACCAACAAACCTCTTATCTGGGGCGATTTTGCCAATGACATCACTAATATCAATGGCCGGTTGGGCATAGGGGTTGCCTCCCCCTCCGGCATCACCAATGAGCTGGAAGTGAATGGTAGTGCTGTAATGATCAGTCTAACTGAAACCTCAGATCAGCGCTTTAAAAAGAACATCACAGAACTCACAGGTTCCCTGGCCAAAATACAGCGTTTGCGAGGTGTATCCTTTGATTGGAAGACCGATGAATTTCCTCAAAAACGTTTTAAACCAGGAACACAGATCGGCTTTATCGCTCAGGAGGTATTGGACGTTTTCCCCCAGCTGGTGTCCCGGTCTTCTGATGGATATTATGCGGTCTCCTACTCAGGTATGACTCCCGTGCTGGTAGAAGCCCTGAAAGAACAGCAAACTCAGATCGAGGACCTTCAGAAGATGATATCGGAACTGAAAGCAGAACTCACCGCACTGAAGGAAAAAGTAAAGTAGAATGACCATGAAAGGACATATCCCGGTTCTTTGCTCGCTTATCTTTCTCATCTGCTGGAACAACTCATATGGGCAGGGAAATCTGGTAATAGACGAAGGTACGGTCCTGAATATATCAGAAGGCACTGCTTTCACCATCCGGAATACCCATCTCATAAACCATGGCGATCTGACCTCAGAAAACAGCACGCTTCACCTGATGACCCGAACCGGGGATATCAACCTGGAGGGTAATGCATTTTCAGTGGCAAACCTGGCCATTGAAGCCAGAGAGCATACAGTCAATCTGGCTACTACCCTGGAAGTCAGAGAAGAGTTAAAGCTTGTTTCTGGTATACTGGACCTGAGGGCTTCTGAACTCCTTCTAGGTGAAAGCTCAGGAAGGATCACCGGGGAAAGCAATCAAAACCGAATTACAGCATCAGACGGTGGAGAGATTGTGAAAATCGCTGAGCTGATTAGCCCCAACCGTAACAACCCCGGTAACCTTGGTATTGAAATCACCTGTAGTGAAAATCTCGGCAGAACAGAGATCCGGAGAGGACATATCCCTTCGTCTCTGCCTGCCGGTATGAGCGTAGCCAGGTATTTCAGGGTAATTCCCGGGGCACCGGTCAGTCAGAACGTTCAGCTTCGTTTTTACTTTCTGGATGCAGAAAAGAACGAAGAAACAGAAAAGCATCAGATATGGAAGAAGAGCCGGAATCGCTGGCAGTCACTGAAAACTGAAGCGCTGTCAGCTCCTACTGACCCCATGTCGAATTGGGTGAGCGGAATTGATTTTGAACTGGCCCCTCAGTACATAGTAGGCCCTGAACAGCAGCTGGAAGAATCGCTCGGTTCGATCCCCAGTGCCTTTACTCCTAATGCCGATGGTGTCAATGACTATTTTGAAATCCCCTGGATTCAGAACCATCCGGAGGCGCAGGTATCGATTTTTGACCGTTGGGGTGAATTGATATTCAGAGAGACCGGGTATCACCGCACCCCCTGGAATGGTAAGCATAAAGGTAAGACGCTGCCCTCTTCTACCTTCTTCTACATCATCCGGTTTCCTGCGGGAAAGGCCCCTCTTAAAGGAAAAATCTCTATCGTTCGATGAAGTGGCTGCTTAAATACTCTTTGATATTGGTGGCTTCCTGCTTGTCAGGAGCACTTAAGGCACAACAGCTGGCTCAGTACAGCCAGTACCTGGACAATTACTTCCTGGTGAACTCAGCGGCCACCAATATTCAAAACAACTTACAGTTGGATTTCGGCTTTCGCCATTACTGGACAGATTTTCAGGGAAGCCCCAAAACTGTCTATTTATCAGCCTATGCACCACTTTCCAGGCCAGATGCCTCGCAACACATGCAATCTGCCATGCGCCTTACTGACAACCTCGACACGGCACGACTGAACACCAGTCTGGCCCCAAAATCTAATCATGTGGCAGGAATGATCATCACGCAGGATGATATCGGCCTGTTCCGGAAAACAACCAACCACTTCACCTATAGCTTCCATATGCAGCTTACTGAACAGTTGAGGATTTCCGTGTCTCCCAAGGTAGGTTGGGTTCACCTTTCTCTGAATGACGACCTCAGAGTGCTTGACCCAAATGATCAGCCTTTTCAACAATTCCTTGATAACTATCAAAGACAGGGTATGCTGGACCTGGGTTTTGGCATGTGGCTCTATTCGGACAAGTTTTTTCTAGGCTACTCCCTGGAACAGCTGACGCAAAACAGAGGTTTTCGGTCACAGGAACTGGATGGATTTGAGTTTCAGGCTCACCATTTTCTCATGGCAGGTCACCGGTTTTCTGTAAGCCCAAGGATCAGTCTCATCCCTCACATGCTCATTCGCTATGTCAATGACCATGCTTCGAGTATAGATATGAGTCTGAGAGCAGAATATGGTCAGCGATTTTGGGCTGGTCTTTCCTACCGCAGACAAAATGCTCTGGTGGTCATGTTTGGGGTTGTAGTTTCTGACCAGCTCTCCTTCGGGTACTCGTTTGATCACAGTACTAACATCAATACACTCAATCGCATCAATGCCCATGAATTCAGTCTGAGCATGAACCTTTTCCCAAATCTCCATAAATAACCCGGCTATGAAAAAGTGTTTTCTCTTTACAATTCTCGGTGCAATCATCGTTTTGACCAGTCAGGCGCAGGAAAAGAGACTTACCTCTACCCCTCCCCTGAGCATTAACAAGATAAATACACCTGACCTTGAAGAAGCCGTTCCCTTTATTACCCTTGACGGTAAACGGATTTACTTCACAAGAACCAATGACCAGTCTTCCTCTATTTTAAAAAACAAAGTACTCCATGAGATATGGTACGCCAATTTTAGCGAAGGAGGAGAACTGGAGGTGAAAAAAGCGCCCAGGCCTTTAAATGCAGGACTAAACTCAGCTGTAATCGGGTTCAATTATGACGGTACCACCCTCTATCTTTTCGGTACTTACAACAAACTCTTCCGTGAACAAAAGGGGATTTCTTTTTCGAGTCTTGTCAATGAGCAATGGAGCAAACCCCTGAAACTCAAAATACCGGATTTAGATATTGAAGGAGGTTTCTATGGGCTTTATATGCACCCCTCTGAAAAGGTGCTGCTGATTTCAAAAGGAGTGGCCGGGAATGAAGACCTTTATGTCTCCCTCCGCGAAACTGACGATCAATGGTCGGCCCCGAAAAGCCTCGGGGCGGTCATCAACACACCTGACTTCGAAATATCTCCCTTTATTACAGAAGATCAGCAGCATCTGTTTTTCAGCCGGGGAAGCAGTACAGGAGACACCGATATTTTTCATGCAAAAAGGCTCGATCAGAGCTGGACGAACTGGTCTGTTCCTCAAAGGCTCCTTTCTCCCATTAATTCCAAAGGTTTTGACGCCTACTTTTCCATGCTTCCGGACAGCACCGTGGTATTTTCCAGCAATCGTGCCGGAACCAGTGACATCTACCTGGCCAAGCTCATGGTCACCGACACTACCATTTCAGAACCTTTACCGGTTACGAAAATTCAGAAGGAAAATGAACCCACTACCCCACTGCTGAAAACTATTGAACCCGAGGCAACCGCTAAGAACTATGTTTTTTTTGGCTTTAATGAAGCCTCACTGGAAGCAAACCAAAAACCAGCACTAGACCAGGTGGTTGCCTTTTTAGAGAGAAACCCCGACCTGCGGGTAGAAATCGGTGGGCATGCTGATCATATTGACACTGAACCTTTTAACCAGGAGCTTTCCAGCCGAAGAGCACGCACCGTGACCAACTATTTGGTATCACAGGGTATTGAACCAGGCAGATTACGCTCCATCGGATACGGAGAACTATTGCCTGTCGCCAACAACGAACACCCCTATGGACGCAGTCTCAACCGCAGAGTAGAAATCAAATGGCTGAATGTGAGTGGTCAGGTTGCTAGTCGGATGCCTGAAGATTCTCGCGTCATCGCAGGTTCTGAAACCTCAGGTGGTTTTTAGGATTCAAATGATGAGTGTTGAATTGTCTGTGGCCGCATCCAACATTCACAATTCAACATTCATCATTCATAACCACATCACCATTCCGTATGGAAATGTCCCTCCCTGTCAATACGCTCATAGGTATGAGAGCCGAAATAATCTCTCTGCGCCTGGATCAGGTTTAAGGGCAGTCTTTCAGAACGGAAAGCATTGAAATAATTGGCACTGGCACTGAGCCCGGCTACAGAAATACCCGCGTTCAATGCTACATCCACCACCTTGTTCACTGAGGACCAAAGGTCATTCACGTCCTTGACAATCTCATCATGGAACAGCAGATGTGTCAGGTCCGGGTCGTTGCCATAAGCATCTGTGATGGTTTCCAGGAGTTTGGCTCTGATGATACAGCCACCTCTCCAGATTTTAGCGATATTCTCAAGGTTAAGGCCATATTCATACTTCTCCGAAGCCTCCGCCAGCTGCTTCATGCCCTGAGCGAAAGTGATGATAAAACCAAAATAGACCGCATCTTCCAGTTCTTCGATAGTAATCATGGTCGGATCCCACTGAGACTTCGGATAAAGCGCCATGGCTTTGGCCCGCTCGTCTTTAAAACTGGAAATGGCTCGCATACTTACTGAAGCGTCAATAGCCGGAATAGGCGTACCCAAATCCATAGCATTCTGCGAAATCCATTTGCCCGTTCCCTTTTGCTTGGCTTTATCTGAAATCACATCAATCAGATCCTTGCCCGTAAGCTCATCCCGCTTGAGGAAGATATCTGAGGTAATCTCCATTAAAAAGGACTGTAACCTACCCTCGTTCCATTCTCCGAATTTTTCAGAAATCCCGAGGTTGGTCATGCCCAGGCCATACTTCATCATATCGTAAGCCTCAGCAATCAGCTGCATCAGCGCATATTCAATGCCGTTGTGAACCATTTTCACATAATGGCCGCTTGAACCATTACCTACATGGGCCACACAGGAATCTTCTCCCACCTTGGCAGATACCGCCTCAAAAATGGGTCGTACGTGTTCATAATGTGTTGCATTACCACCCACCATAATACTGGGGCCGAGACGGGCACCTTCTGCCCCACCGGAGACACCCGTACCAAAGAAATGAATGCCTTTTTCTGCCAGCTCCCTGAACCTTCTGTCGGTATCAGGAAAAAACGAATTCCCTCCATCAATAATGATATCACCTTCATCGAGGTGAGGCAGCAAATCCGCAATAACGATATCAACAATTTTACCGGCCGGTACCAGCAGCATGATTTTTCTGGGACTACTGAGCATGGCTGCAAATTCAGCCACTTCAGTGGTGCCATCCACGGGTTTACCCTCGCCCTCTTCTTTCAGTCTGGCCAGCATATCATCGCTGGTATCCAGTCCATAAGCCGAAAAGCCATGGTCAGCTACATTCAGAATGAAGTTTCTGCCCATTACTCCCAGGCCTACCAGCCCGAAATCATATTGTTGATCTGACATATTTTTCCTTTATGGATGAACCTTATTTGGTTGGGAAACATTCCATTGAGAAATGTTCTTTTTATTTTGAAGCTGGTATGCTTCTTTAATAGTTTCGCCACAAAGAAAGCAACCTGCCGGAATCAATAAAAACTAAATGAAAAAAACTGATAATCAGGTACTCGTTATTTTCGGAGCTTCCGGTGACCTCACCAGGCGAAAACTAATCCCTGCAGTGTTCAATCTTTATACCAGTGGACTGCTACCGGAATGCTATGCCGTATTGGGAGTAAGTCGCTCTGAGTTCTCTGATGAGGACTATCGAAACAAAGTGGTTTTTGATAATGAGCATCTTCTGGATAAAGAAAGTGCCACGGAAGAAAACCTGAAAGGCTTTGCTGACCTTATCTTCTATCAATCGATAGATACCAAAGATATTTCTACTTACGGACAGCTGAAAAGTAGACTTGAACAGGTAGATGCGCATAAATCCACCTGCAACAATTACATTTTCTACCTCTCCACCCCTCCCAGCCTTTATGAAACAATTTCTGAAGGACTGGCCAGTGCCGGATTAAATACGGAAGAAGCAGGCTGGAGAAAAATGATCATTGAAAAACCCTTTGGTTATGATCTCAGCTCGGCCAAAAAACTAAACGAAAAGCTCTTGTCTTCCTTTACCGAAGACCAGATTTATCGCATTGACCATTACCTCGGTAAGGAGACCGTTCAGAATATATTCGTTACTCGTTTTGCCAATACCATTTTTGAGCCCCTCTGGAACAGGAACTATATCAACAGAGTGGAAATTACGGCTGCAGAAAGTGTTGGCGTAGAAAAACGAGGCGGCTATTATGATGGCTCCGGAGCTCTCCGGGATATGGTGCAAAACCACCTGATGCAGTTAGTGGCCTTCGTAGCCATGGAACCTCCGGTAAGAGCCGATGCAGAATCTATCCGGAATGAGAAGCTTAAAGTTTTCCAATCACTGCGCCCGCTTGATGAAGAGAGCATTCGCAAAAATGTGATTCGGGGCCAGTATATTGACTCCACCATCAGAGGTGAAGAAGTAGCCGGTTACCGGAAGGAAACCGGGGTTGATCCGGATTCCAAGACGGAGACCTACGTAGCCCTGAAATTCTTCATTGACAACTGGCGCTGGAAAGACGTTCCTTTCTACATCCGTACCGGTAAAAAACTACCAACCCGGGTAACTGAACTGGTAATTCACTTCCAGCCTAATCATCACCAGCTGTTTGCCAATAATTCTACCCTGGCCAATGCGCAGAACATGCTGGTGCTCAGGATTCAACCCGATGAGGGAATTCTGTTAAAGTTTGATATGAAAATTCCGGGTGCAGGATTTAATACAGAGCAGGTCAATATGGACTTCATGTACAATCAATTAACAGATGTGTACGTACCAGATGCTTATGAAAGGCTTATCCTGGACTGTATGCAGGGGGATGCCACCCTTTACTCACGTGGAGACGCACTGGAAGCCGCCTGGGAATTTGTAGACCCTATCCTCAAAGCCTGGGAGAATGACCCTTCCATACCCGTATATGGCTATCCTGCCGGCACCTGGGGACCTGAGCATGCAGATGACCTGATAGATGGAAAAAATATGATCTGGCGATATCCCTGTAGCAACCTGACCGATGATGGTATATATTGCGAACTCTAAAACCAGAAGCAGACTTTGAAAACAAATATTTCTAAAACACCCCGGGCCGTAGCAGAAGCTTTTGCCGGTCACTTAATAGCACAGGCCAAAATCAATGCACCTTTCAATGTGGCCCTGTCAGGAGGTTCTACCCCTAAAATTCTCTTTGATCTGCTCGCTGCTTCTCATGCGCAGGATATCAACTGGTCTGACATTCATTTCTACTGGGGAGATGAGCGCTGCGTGCCCCCTGCCGATGACGACAGTAACTACAAAATGACGGTAGATCATTTGCTGTCCAAAATTGACTTCCCTGAGGAGAACATCCACAGAGTGCTGGGAGAAAATACGCCCGCTGAAGAAGCAGTGAATTATGGCAATCAGATCGAAACTAACCTGCCATTAGCCAATGGCCTGCCCCGGTTTGACCTGATTATTCTGGGAATGGGAGGCGATGGCCATACGGCTTCCATTTTCCCACATGAAATCGAACTCCTGGATTCAGATGAGATTTGCGAAGTGGCCACCCATCCTGAAAGTGGTCAGCAACGTATCACACTCACAGGCAAAGTGATCAATAACGCAAAGGAGATCTGCTTTTTAGTTACCGGAGCGGGTAAAACAGAGAAGATCGATGAAATCTTCCACCGGACCGGTGGATGGAAAAGCTATCCTGCCTCATACATTCGTCCGGAAGACGGTGAAATCACCTGGTTCATGGATGAGGCTGCTGCGGAAAAGCTCTGACCTCCCTATGTAGTGAGTCTGCGTACTTTTGCAGTAAAACCCTGCTATTTTCCGCTGTTCTTATGATAATTAAGACGTCATGATGTCTGTCTCAGCCCATTTGGACTGCTCCGCTAAACGTCCTAAGGCCCCGTTCAGGCACAAAAAAAGTCATCTATCTGAAAAACAGAGTCAATAGTCAACCTGCGGGTAAAATTCCGTTGCAATAACAACTAATTAATGACTAGATTGGGTTGAGTCATTATCTAATCAATCAGTCTAAATTATGAAACTATCATACAAGCCGGTGATAACGCTTATTGCCGCTTTTTTAATCTGCCCTGCCTTTATGTTTGCTCAGGGCACCCGCCTTTTGAGGCAGCCCACCATGAGCTCTACTCATATTGCCTTTGCTTATGGCAGCGATATTTGGGTGACGGACCTGAACGGCAAAAACCTAAAACGCATTACCAGTACGCCAGCCATAGAAAGTGATCCTCACTTCTCGCCTGATGGCAACTGGATTGCTTTCACTTCCAACCGGGGCGGTAGCAATTCCGTCTACATTGTGTCTAAAGATGGCGGTACCCCTACACGCCTCACTTGGCACCCTTCCGGAGCTTCTGCCAGAGGCTGGTCCCCCGATGGCAAAAAGGTGCTCTATGCATCGACTCGCGGTACGGCTCCTTCACCTTTCAATCAGCTATGGACGGTACCGGTTACAGGAGGCCCTTCTACCCGCATAAGTGCACAATGGGGTTTTGATGGTTCTTACTCACCGAATGGTCGCCAAATGGTAGTAGATAAAATGAGCCGCTGGGATGTGGAATGGCGAGCCTACCGCGGTGGACAAAACACGCCCCTGATTATTCTCAACCTGAATAACCAGAGCGAGACGCTGATTCCCAACGAAAAAACCACCGATATACAACCTGTATGGGTCGGTCAGACCGTCTATTTCCTGTCTGACAGAGACTGGAACATGAATGTGTGGTCTTACTCTGTCAGATCAAAAGAACTGAAGCAAATCACGAAATTTGAAGGTACTGACGTCAAGTGGTTAAGTGCCGGCAATGGCAACCTTATTATCGAACAAAACGGTTATCTGCACCTGTTAGACCCTTCTTCCGGAAATACGGTACAACTTGATATCAATGTAGTAGGTGACTTCCCCTGGGCAGAAACCAAGTGGGAAAATGTAAGCAACCGCGCAGGATCGGCTTCTCTTTCCCCAACCGGTAAGCGTGCTCTGATGGCCTCAAGGGGTGAAATCTTCACCATCCCCATCGAAAATGGTGACCCCAGAAACCTGACGCAAAGCTCAGATGCGGCCGACCGTGCTCCGATCTGGTCTCCCAAAGGTGATGAAATTGCCTGGTTTTCGGATGCCGGAGGCAATGGCTATGCCCTTTACCTGGCCAATCAGGACGGTATGTCAAACCCCAGAGTAATCAGCATTGGAGAATCGAAAATGGCCTGGGAGCCTACCTGGTCTCCGGATGGTTCGCATATCGCTTTTGCTGATGATGACACACGCATCAGAGTAGTTGAACTGTCCAGCGGTAATATCAGCACTATTGATAACGCGGGGAACAACCTGGAAAGAGGAAGAATGGGACTCACCTGGTCACCGGACTCCAAAAAGCTGGCCTATACCAAATCAGGCTCCAACAACTTCCGCAGAGTAATGGTCTGGTCAAAAGACGACAACTCAGTCAATGCACTGACCGACCCTTTTGCCGATTCTTTTGCTCCCTCCTGGGACCGCGATAAAAAGCACCTGTATTTCCTGGCCAGTACCAATGTAGCCCTCGGCTCGGGCTGGGCCAATACCAGTTCCATCACGGCTAACCCCAGCTATGCAGCTTATGTAATTGTATTGCAGGAAGGCGTGGACTCCCCTTTTATTCCTAAGAGTGACGAGGAGAAAGTAGAGAAGAAAAAAGATGAGGATAAGGGTGAAGAGAAAGGAAAATCAGACAAGGACAAAGACAAGAAAAAAGGAGGAGATAAGGACGAAAAGGCGAAAGATGAAGGTATGAAGATAGACCTGGAGGGTATAGACCGCAGGACTATCGCCTTGCCCATGCCTACTGCCAACTATTTCAATACCGCTACCGGACCGGCAGGATCAGTTTTTATTGCCGAGTTCAAGCCGGGTAACCCTGGTATTACACTGCAGAAGTTTAGTCTGGACAAGAGGAAAGCCACTGAATTTCTGACAGGTGTACGTCAGTTCTCCATTTCCAATGATGGCAAGAAAATGCTAGTACAGGCCGGTCCGAGATGGCAGGTGGCTAATACAGGTGGTCCGAGCGGTAAAGGTGGAAAAGGCTTTTCTGTAAACCTCAGAATGAAACTCGATCGCATGGCCGAGTGGAAGCAGATGTTTGAAGAAGCCTGGCGTTATGAAAGAGACTACTTCTATGATCCGGGAATTCACGGCCGTGACTGGCAGGTAGTTTACAACCGATATGCACCGCTGATTCCCTATGTTAAGCACAGAGGTGACCTGAACTACATTCTGGACCAGATGAACGGTGAGCTGTCCGTAGGTCACAGCTTTGTTTTCGGAGGCGACTTCCCTTCTACTGATCGTTCCAGTGTGGGGCTTCTGGGAGCAGATCTGGTGATCAACAAGAACAGATGGCAGATACAGCGCATCTATACCACAGAAAGCTGGAACCCACGTCTGACAAGTCCGCTCGACAGACCCGGCATGAAAGTAAAAGAGGGCAATTATCTGGTAGGTATTAATGGCAAGGAGCTGAACGCTACAGACAATCCCTTTGAAGCCCTGGACGGAACTGCCGGACAGCAAACCGTACTCCATTTTAATGATAAAGCTGAATTTGAAGGCTCATGGACAGAAGTAGCAGAGCCTATCCGCAGTGAGAATGCCCTGCGTCAGCGCGCCTGGGTAGAAGATAACAGAAGACTGGTGGATAAGCTTTCCAACGGAAGGCTTGGCTATATCTGGGTACCGAATACAGGCGGACCGGGCTTCGTTTCGTTCAACCGTTATTTCTTTGCACAGCAGGATAAAGAAGGAGCTGTAATTGACGAACGCTTTAATGGTGGCGGACTGCTGGACGATTACATGGTAGACCTGATGACACGTTCTCTCAGAGCCGGCCTGACCAATGAAGTACCAAACGGTAAAGCCATGAGGCTGCCTGCCGGTATTTTAGGCCCTAAAGTACTGCTGATCAATGAAAGAGCCGGTTCAGGCGGAGACTTCTTCCCATGGGTGTTCCGTCAGCAAAAAGCGGGCTTACTCATCGGAGCGACTACCTGGGGTGGCCTGGTAAAATCTTCCGTACACTACGGCCTTGTGGATGGAGGAGCCTTAACGGCCCCTGACAATGCCGTATTTGATCCTATCAACAATGTATTTGTTGCTGAGAATGAAGGAGTAGCACCAGACATTGCTGTAAGACAGGATGCCAAATCTCTGACGGATGGTAAAGACCCTCAGCTGGAAAGAGCTGTACAGGAAGTCCTGAAGCTTCTCAATGGTCAGACTCCTGTACAGATTACGCCTCCCCCATTCAATACTCCGGCTAAAAAGAAAAACTAGTCAGGCACGGATTTTAGATATTAATTTCAAAACAAAGGCTGTCGACTTAATTGTTGGCAGCCTCTTTTTTTACAAAATGCTCAGCCTGTTCTTCAAGGTTTAAAGAGAGATTAGTTTCAAAATTTGTCGTTTTATATAAAATTATTTTCCTTTAACATAAATCTATTTTATGAAAAGGAACAAGATCATCTCTTCAGCCAAAGTGCTGAGCAGGATTGTAAAATGGCTCTGCTATTTGTTTTTCGGACTGTTCACGGTCGTTGTCATTCACTGGCATATAGCCCCTGACACCTACAATCAGCTGGAAGTAACTGACGGCTTCAAAGCCGGCTATGGAGTGAATGCCTTTCAATGGCGCCCCTCTTCCACAATAACCGGCAAGTCATCTCTTCAGTTGAGTGAATTGCCTGCTGCCATGATTTACTGGTTGTACCTGAGAGCTGCCATTTTCTTCGCCATAACCCTGCTTATAATTCGTGAGGTGGACTACATTCTCAAGTCTGTGGCTTCATTAAAAACCTTCTATGATCAGAATGAGGAGCATTTCAGAAAAATAGCACGCTGGGCCCTGATCGGGTTTATCCTAAGCTGTTTCAACTTCAGTTACCTCGATACTGGTTTTCAGCTGGACTTCAAACTGGTATTCCCTCCTCTCCTCTTATCTATCGGCTCACTGGTGCTGGCTGAGATTTTCAGCGAAGGAAAAGAACTTTCAGAAGACCAAAGAATGATTGTATGAGCATTGTAGTCAACATAGATGTAATGCTTGCCAAGCGCAAAATGAAGCTTACCCAGCTATCAGAAGAAGTGGGCATATCTCTCACAAACCTGTCATTACTCAAAACCGGCAAGGCGCGTGGCGTCAGATTCAATACCCTTAATGCGATATGCAAAAGCCTTGACTGCCAGCCCGGTGATATCCTGGAATATATACCTGACTCAACATAAAAACAGCATTATGATCACTCATCTTACCGACTTTTTATTTCAACTTGTAGCGCTTTCGTTTATTCCCTTCCTGGTTTTCCTGATCAAAAAGAAAACACTCAAAGGCTTTTTCAATTGGATGGGCCTGAAGAAATCAAACACCAGGGCAAATCTGATGGCGCTGCTGGTCATGGTTATCGCAGCCACCCCGCTGATACTGCTTAGCGTTATCAACCAGGAGTTTTGGGAAATCATGACAGACCCCAAAACTGTGACAGGTTATTTCAGAGCCCAGGGCTTCAGTACATCCACAGTCATTAGCTTATTGATTGTAGCCGTACTCAAAACCTCATTGACAGAGGAAATTTTCTTCAGGGGCTTCGTGGCCAAGCGACTTATTTCAGTAACCGGGTTCAGGGTTGGAAATACCATTCAGGCCATCATTTTCGGAGCTGTTCACCTCCTGATTTTCCTGACGATCACCAGCAACGTGCTCTTTCTTTGTGTTATGCTTATTTTCCCGACAGTCACGAGTTATTTCAAAGGGTATCTCAATGAAAAAATGGCTGATGGCAGTATCATTCCAGGCTGGATTGCCCATGGCTCGGGCAATATTATAGCTTATAGTACTATCGGTTTTATTCTCTGACAGGCAAAAAAAGAACTGTCGGATCTCTCACCTTCCGACAGTTCGCACTACCAAACTAAACTACTATATGAATGTATTGTTGGTCATAATTCAGGTATTAAGTACTACATCATATCGATGATGCAGTAGTAAACCGGCATTCCCAATGTAATATTGAATGGAAATGTAATAGCCAGTGCCATAGGCACATACAATCCCGGGTTGGCTTTGGGGGCCGCCAGTTTCATGGCAGCCGGCACCGCAATGTAGGAGGCACTCGCTCCCAGTATGGCAAAGAGTAACCTGTTTCCCGGAGAGGATGTTACAAAGCCACTCAGAAAAGCGACCAGGCAGCCATTTAATACTGGCACTACAATGGCAAAGGCCAGCGGAAACCATCCGTTATCCAAAAAGGACTTGATTCTCCTGCCACTTACGATACCCATGTCCAGCAGAAATACCGCAAGAAAACCTTTGAATATATCGGTGGTAAAGGGGGCAATTCCCTGAGCCTGCTCATCACTGGCCATAAAGCCGATAATCAGACTACCGATGATCAGTAAGACGCTGCCGTTGGTTACCGAATGCCTCAGAATCTCAACAGAAGAAACCTGGCGAGACTGATCCTTGGCAAACAGGGCCATCAGCAAAACACCTATGATGATGGACGGAGCCTCCATGAGTGCCATTACCGCCACCATATGTCCTCCGAAGGGAATATGCTGCATCTCCAGAAAAGAGACGGCCGTCACAAAGGTTACAGCACTAACAGACCCGTATGCCGCTGCAATAGCGCCCGCATTCGATATACTCATGCGTCTCTTCAGAATGAAGAAGCAATAAACGGGTACCGAAAGTGCCATCAACAACCCCAAACAGAGCGACCAGACAATTTCCATATCAAACTCACTATGAGCCAGCTCCTGCCCTCCTTTAAACCCAATAGACATAAGGAGGTAGAGGGAAATGAACTTTGACGATGTCGGGGGAATTTCCAGGTCACTCTTCACTTGAACAGCAACAATCCCGAGAAAGAAGAAAAGCAAGGCCGGGTTGGTCAGGTTTTCTCCCAGTAAACTAAGGTTCATCAAATGTAAACCGAATTTCAATTACAGTTACAGAGCTTATCCCTGTACGCTTATTTCAATATTTCCTTTTAACTGTACCTTCAGGCCCTGCGCATTCGCCTCATTCAGCATGGCCGTGATTTCCTCTTTGGTTTGCTTTAATTCAATCATGCCCTGTGTACAGTCGCTTAAGCTGTTATCTGAATATTCCAGAGCCTTCATCATTTCAAGATTGTTGTAATTCATTTTGCCATTGATGAGCCCAAAAAGCAGGTTTCTGGCCTCTCCCGGCAGATACGAGTTATCAATCAACTTAATGTCTTTCTTGCTTTCCATTTTTCCGATCTTTCTTTTTATCAGTGTTGAGCATCAGATCAGTTCATTTAGCTGCAGCATGAGACTTTGTTCTTTTTGCTTACGCAAACATCGGTACTGGAATTCATTTATTTTTATTTATATTTTGTATCATAATCATAAACAAACCTTATGAACTACACTTTACATCAGCTCAGAGTGTTCTATGAAATTGCTGAAAACCAAAGCATTACGCGGGCTTCAGAGGTGCTTTTTCTTTCCCAACCTGCGGTGTCTATTCAGCTAAAAAAATTCCAGGATCAGTTTGATATTCCGCTGACTGAGGTGATTGGAAGGCAATTGTACGTTACTGATTTTGGAAAAGAGATCGCACTGGCTGCCAAAACCATTCTGGACCAGGCAGAAGAAATACGATACAAAACCCTGGCCTATCAGGGTGAGCTGGTGGGACAGTTGAAAATATCCGTTGTGTCTACGGCCAAATATGTAATGCCCTATTTCCTGTCTGGCTTTTTGCGAAAACACAAGGGGGTGGATCTCATTATGGATGTAACCAACAAAAGTACGGTTCTGGCAAGTCTGGATAAAAATACGGCTGACTTCACCATGATGTCGGTACTACCGGATTCCAAACAAATAGAACACCTGGCCCTGATGAAGAATAAACTCTTTCTGGTAGCCAGTCCCAGGCTGATTAAAGAAGAAGGTATTACAGAACAAAATGCGCTGCAGCGACTCCCCCTGATCTTCAGAGAGCCGGGATCTGCCACGCGAAACGCCATGGAGAACTTCCTCACCCAGAATAAGATTTTTGCTCAGAAGAAAATCGAGCTCACTTCAAATGAAGCCGTCAAGCAAGCCATGATTGCTGGTCTGGGATGTTCTATCACTCCCCTCATAGGCATCAGAAATGAGTTAAAGAGAGGAGATCTTAAAATCCTGAACTTACCGGAGTTACCCATTATCAGTAACTGGTACCTCGCCTGGCTCAAAGACAAAAAGTTCTCACCGGCTGCCAGTGCCTATCTGGCTTATGTAGAACAGGAAAAAGATCAGATCATCCGCGAACAGTTTGCGGTATTCGAGGAGGAGTAGCCGGATGAATGCTAGCTTTCAGTAATGACAGAAGGCTCCGGTAATATGTTTGCATCCTGCCAGTTCATGTTTACAATGGGTACAGAATAAATCACGGGCATGTTCAGCCCATAAGCCTCCTGCAACCGGGCTTCAACCGTATTGAACAAGACACTGCGCGTACGGCCCATCAACATCGTTTGTTCAGTTCTTCCTATTCTGCCACTACGCTCCTTTTGTACAACAGAGATGGGGTTAAAGGTAACTGTTGACAGTACCAGATTCTCAGAAACCAGCAAATCGGCAATTTCATCCGCCTGCTGCCGGTCATTGCAAATGATGTGTAGTAATACCATAGTTATCTATTTGAAGAGGAGGTGTTCAAACGCTAACTAAGCAAGCATTTTCCTCTAAACCCAGTGAAACTTTGTGAATGGAACCGGGAATCACTTCCGGGAACGAAATCACATGTCCGCAAAGAATTTAATAAAAAACTGGCACATGTGGGCAACCGACACCGCTCAGGGTACAAATGCCGGGTACAATTCCACAGCCCAAACAAAGCTAAAATTGAATTTTGTTTACATTCAGTGTCTAATTCACAGACTATGAGAATTATCTCCCTGGCTATTCTTCTAAGCCTTAGCTGTCAGTTATACGGACAGAAATTTATCAAGGAAGGTGAACCTGTACCGCTCACAGCCTATCTCGGTCTGATAAAAATTAATGAATCTACCTGGATAGACGCTTCAGAGGTGCTGGCCAGCGACTGGCTTGAGTTCTTATACTATCAGGATGTTCAGTTGTATACCCGTCAGGATTCCCTGAATCTTTCATTCTTTCAAAACTACCAGGTAGACGCATCACTCCTGCCTGACAAAACACTGGCAAAGAATTATACCTGGCTCTTCAGGCCTGTTACACAGCTAACCCAATTCGAGAGGCCCGTTTCGGTGAAAAAACCGAGTGTTACTGAAGAGCCCAAAAGTATAAAACGGAAGAAGGGGAAAGAGGAAATCATCACCTACACGGAGTCGCCTGTTATGGGAGTATCATTTGAGCAAGCCCAAAAGTTCTGCCGCTGGCGCACCTCCCGTGACAGCATCATAGCCGCTAGCCATGGCTGGAGTTCCTGGTTTCGCTACCGACTGCCCACAGCTGAGGAGTTTAAAGCAATAGACTATGAAGTGGACAGCATAGACTGGAGTAAAAGAAAAAAGGACGTAGGCTCGTCTTATAACTACAAGGGCGCTGTTCAAAAAGTTTACCCTGAAAAAGGCTCTGATAAGTTTATTGGACTCTATTACGGCATGGGAAAAGGTCCTATGAGTGTTTGCCTGGACTTCGGCCGATTGCGCGCAGGTGAGCGGAAACCCTGTAATATCAAAGGGAATCTGTCGGAAATGACCAACCAGAAGGGAGTTGCTATTGGAGGCAATTACCAGCTGTATGCCTCAGAGTATCGCATTGGTGATCGAATAAACTATACCCGGCCCGAGCCATGGCTGGGCTTCCGATGTATTGCCGAACGTGTAAGTCGGTAAGGACTGATTCTCTCTAGATATCCATGAGAAAATCCAGCGCCCTGTTCTCACTGTAGGTAAACTCCCTGCCCGATACCACAAAGCCCACATGTCCTCCCCTCCTGGGCATTTCCAGATAGAGATTGTCTTTGGCTTCAGCCAGCTCATGTGGGTAACAGTCCCCTTCAAGCAGCGGGTCATTCAGGGCGTTGAGTATTAACACAGGCTGATTGATTTTGCCTACAAAAGGATAAGGACTGCAGTACTCGTAAAATGCCTGTGCATCTTTTAATCCGTGCAAAGGGCCGGAGTATTTATCATCAAACTCCTTGAGTTTTTTCATGTGGTCCAGACCGGAGATATCGATATCGGGAAATTGTTCTGCCTTCTTGCGCACCTTTACTTTCAGGCGGTCCAGAAATTTCTTTTCGTAAATCCAGTTCGATCGTTTCGCCAGCGTAGTGACTGAATCAAGCAGAGAACAGGGTGCGCTGATCACTACAGCACCCTGAATGTTAGAGGCCAGAGGATGTTCCTCGTGCTCTCCCATAAAACGAAGCGTTTGCCCCCCTCCCATGCTGATTCCGGCCAGGCTTATTCGCTGATAATCAGCCACCTTGTTGATATGCTCAATGACTGTGCGTAGGTCATAGCTCGCTCCATGATGATACATGATCCGCTGGCGATTCATCTCCCCGCTACAGGTGCGATTATTCCAGGCTACGATGTCCCAGCCCTGTTGATGGAACAGTTTTGCCAGTCCCAGCACATAGTGGCGGTCTGAATTGCCTTCCAGACCGTGTGAAATCAAGAGGAGCTTATCATTGCCTCCCCTGACCCAGTCAATATCAAGAAAGTCATCATCTGGCGTATCGATACGTTCTCTTTCATATACCACCCCTTCAATTTTTCTTCTCAGGCTGGGAATCACTGTTTCGAAATGACCATTGATCAGGTAAAAAGGCGGACCTTTATAAGAGGAAGGTATGACGGGCATGTGTTGAAACCGGTTTTTCACCGTTTATTTGCGCTCCCAAAACAATATGATAATAATTGTTTTCAAAGTCGGGGGATGGAAATATTTTCGCAACTAATGTCCAAGGTCTGGAAATTCTCAATACTCTTTAGCCTCAGCTATCTGCTGATCATGGCAAAAGCCGTGGGTCAGGAGGTAAAAGTGATAGATGAAAACAGTGAAAGCCCCATTCATTTAGTCACCATACAGTCCGATGATGAAGATAAAGCCGCAATTACTGATGAACAGGGAAAAGCCAGTATAGCGCATATTAAAAAGACAGCTACACTTATCTTTCGTCACCCAAGCTATCGTACGGTCACACTCAGTTTTCAGGAACTGATTACCATGAATTATCAGGTCGGCATGCGTGAAAGGGTGCGGCAAATGGAGGATGTGGTGATTTCAGCAAGTCGCTGGGAACAAAACAAGGATGAAATCCCTCATACGATTACGGAAATCAAACCTGAAAACATCGCCCTGGCCAATCCGGCTACTACGGCAGACGCACTGGGAGCCGGTGGTCAGGTTTTTATTCAGAAAAGCCAGCTGGGAGGTGGCAGCCCGATCATCCGTGGATTTGCGGCCAACTCCGTGTTGATCGTGGTAGATGGTGTCAGGATGAATAATGCCATTTACCGAAGCGGCAACCTTCAAAATGTTATTTCGCTGGATGCCAACAGCCTGCAGGAAGCCGAGGTAGTTTTCGGACCCGGTTCCGTAATATATGGCAGTGATGCACTGGGTGGGGTGATGGATTTTCACACAAAAACACCCAGGTTTTCAGAAACTGAACTGATGTCAGGTTCAATACTGACACGCTACGCCTCTGCTGCCAACGAATTGACCGGCAACTTGCAGTTCACTTACTCCACCCCCACTTTCACCTCCTACACCAGCCTGAGCTATAGCCAGTTTGACGATTTGAGGACTGGTAATAACCGAACAGATAAATTTCCTGATTTCGGAAAGCGCTTTGAATACATAGAGCGCAGGAATGGCCTGGACATGATTGTATCAAACGACAATGTCAACCGGCAGGTCGGCTCTGGTTATGATCAGACCAACTTTCTTCAAAAGTTCAGATTTAAGATAGGCCCCTTTGCCGACCTGAGCTACAATGCCCATGTGAGCAACAGCTCTGATATTCCACGTTACGACCGGCTCATACTGCGCGATGGCGGGGTGCTCCGCAACGCAGAATGGCATTATGGTCCGCAGCAATGGCAGATGCATCAGCTACAAACCAGGTTTTACTACCCTACCCGGCTTTTCGATCAGCTGAAGATTAATGCCGCTTATCAGACCATTAAGGAGAGCCGGAATACCAGAAGATACACCAGTGACCTGCTGACCACACGTACTGAAAAGGTAGATGTACTTTCGTTAAATGCAGATTTTGAGAAGCTGATCAGCGATACCAATGAACTGTACTATGGTATTGAATTAGTAGGTAATAATGTACAGTCCAGTGCCTTTACTACGGACCTGGATACCGAAGAAACAAGCCCGGCCAGTACCCGCTACCCGGACGGGGGCAGTCGGTGGTATTCATTGGCAGCCTACCTCAGTGCCAAGCAGCAACTGGCCAAAAAGCTTTTTCTGAATGCAGGTATTCGTTATAGCTATATCAGCCTCAAATCCGAGTTTGACGATCACTCCTTTTTTGACTTTCCCTTTGACGAAATCAAGCTGAATAACGGAGCACTGAGCAGCAGCCTGGGACTGGTGTACCTACCCAATGCAAACTGGAAGATCAATACACTCTTCTCCACAGGTTTTCGCTCTCCCAATATCGATGATATCGGCAAGGTCTTCGATTCCGAACCGGGCAATGTGGTGGTACCGAATCCCAACCTGAAACCAGAGACATCTTACAATATTGAATACGGCATCAGACGCAAGCTCGGCAAAGGCTTTCATGTTGAGTTCGTCAACTATTTCTCCTTTTTGCGCGATGCCCTGGTCAGAAGAAATTTCACATTCAACGGCCAGTCGCAGATTATCTTTGACGGAACACTCAGCCAGGTACAAGCGGAAGTAAATGCCGGTGAGGCCTTTATCTGGGGACTTAGTTTCAATACCCGAATTGATCTGGGGCAAGGCATTAGTTTTGAGAGTAGCCTTACCTATACCGAGGGAGAAGATACCATCGACAACCTCCCTCTGCGGCATGTAGTGCCCCTGTTTGGTCAAAGTTCTGTGACACTGAAGCAGAAAAAGCTGACGGCTCAGTTTCTGATCAGGTACAGTGGAGGCATTGATTTTGACGATCTCGCACCCTCAGAACAAAATAAAACACATCTTTATACAACTGACGGTGCTCTGCCCTGGGTTACATACAATTTCAACACCTCCTACAAGCTAAATGATCTGTACAGTATAGGTCTGAACATAGAGAATATCCTCGACACCCATTATCGCCCTTATTCATCTGGTATCAGTGCGGCCGGTTTTAATGCAGTGTTATCGTTCAGAGCCAACTTCTAAGGGCTTAATGTTTTGTTAACTCTGAGGTTATTATTAGGACAAATACGTGAAGTATCTTGCCAAAGAAGAATCAAATCTCTTCATATTTATTGGGTGTTGAAAAAGAGTCTGTAAGCGCAGGCTTTTTTCTTTTTATACACTACTCACCTGCGGGGCTGCCTCTCTGGCACCTGCTAAGTTTCTGGGTACCAGTACCAAGGCTTTCAACTTTCAATTTTCTTAAGTTTTCATACTCAAAGCCCTGCCGAAACCACTAAATTGCTTCCCGAAATTTGAAAAAATATGCACGTTGCAATTGCAGGAAACATTGGCTCCGGTAAAACCACTCTGGCAAAAAACCTTGGAAAACACTACCACTGGGATGTACAGTTAGAATCAGTAGAAGATAACCCTTACCTGGCCGATTTCTACGCAGACATGCATCGCTGGTCTTTTCACCTTCAGGTGTATTTCCTGAACAGCCGTTTTCGTCAGGTAGCCAAAATCCGCGCTTCAGAGGGAGGTACCATTCAGGACCGTACCATTTATGAAGATGCCTACATTTTTGCCGCCAACCTGCGCAAGTCAGAATTCATTACAGACCGGGACTATCAAAACTACCTTGAGCTGTTCAAATCCATGATAGACCATGTAGCTCCTCCCGACCTGCTCATCTACCTGAAAGCTGATATCCCCAAGCTTGTGGGCAACATTCAAAAACGCGGAAGAGACTACGAGGAACTGATCAGAATTGAATATCTCAAAAATCTCAATGAGCATTATGAGGAGTGGATCGGCAACTATGACCTGGGAAAACTTTTGGTAATTGATGTCAATAATCTCGATTTCGTGAAGAACATCGAGGACTATGCATATATCTTGGAAAAAGTAGATTTTGAGGTGAATGGACTCTTTAGTTAAACATTTCTCATATGGGTTTTCTTTCTTAATAAATTCCCCTATATTGAGAACAGTTTAATGAACGACACTCTACTTTTTAATCAAAACTTGACTCGTCCCGGTTTTATATCGGGACATTTTTTTTGCTCTTTACCCTGATGCAGGGTTAACTCTACCTTCTAATCAGCCTGAATCGGCCCTTATGCTGTCGTTTCTAACCTTTTCTGATAATCTGCCAGGTATGATCTGCCAGTAATTTTACCTCGGCAATAAACCTTGAAAACGATTTGCTCCTTCCCCATTCTTCCGGAGCGACCAGCGACAAAAGGTCTGTTCCATCCTGTCGCTCATATAGATAATAGATTTTTCCAATTAATGGTTCAAAGCTCATCTTTGCTGCGTAGATCCTTTCGGAAACCTCCACCCTTTTTTTAATGGCATTGGCCTGCTCGGCCAGCAGCTTCATCTGTTCATAGATTTGCTGCACCTGCATTTCGGTTTGCTCGTGCATCGCTGCTACGGCCCTGCCCTTGATCCTGCCCTTATCCTCAGGCTTGATCATGGCACCGCCCACTGTATGTGGAAAACTTATCAGGCCCGGATTCTCTGTGACCATATCGGCCATTCGATCCATATCCACCTGATCAACATCTATTTTCTTTCCCGTCTTGTTCAAATCTTCCGCCATAACAGTAATTTCAGCCTTTTTGTTTGCTACGCCACTTTTAGTTTCCGGAAGTACCCGTTACGCCCACCGTATCTGCCGGGGCATAGGTACTGTCCTGTTCGCCTGTGCTCTTATTCTCTGAAGGTAAAATTGATTCCTTCAGATACTTTTTAGAACCGGGAGGAGATGTCCGCGTGAAAATATCGTAGGTCATAACACAAACCCCGACAATAAAAAGTACACCGACTACCACAAAAATCTTCTTAGAACGTTTCATTAAATCGACTCAACAGAAAATAAACTACAAAATAGAAATCAAGTTCTGGCGACAAAGTTCACCATTTCCTTTAGTATTTTTCGATCCCTTGGAAGAAAATCAGGACATAGCCCAAAGAAAAATCATCCATGTTGATATGGATGCTTTTTATGCTTCCGTAGAGCAGCACGACAACCCCGAATTGCGTGGTAAACCGCTGGCAGTCGGTGGCAGCCGGGAACGCGGAGTAGTAGCCGCTGCCAGTTATGAGGCCCGAAAGTTCGGGGTCAGGTCTGCCATGCCTTCAAAGACGGCCTATCAGAAGTGTCCTAAAATCATCTTTGTAAAGCCGCGTTTTGAGCGATATAAAGAAGTGTCTGACATTATTCGCAGCATTTTTCACAACTATACCGACCTGGTCGAGCCACTATCTCTGGATGAGGCCTTTCTGGATGTAACCCAGAATAAAAAGGGGATGCTCTCCGCCACACGGATTGCCAAAAAGATCAGGGAAGAAATCATGGAGCAGACCGGACTTACAGCTTCAGCCGGTATCTCTGTCAATAAGTTTCTCGCCAAAATTGCCAGTGACTACAATAAGCCCAATGGCATGACCCTTATCGGTCCGGAAAAGGTGATTGTATTTCTGGAGCAGCTGGCCATTGAAAAATTCTTCGGGGTAGGCAAAGTCACCGCAGAAAAAATGAAGAATGAAGGCATTTATACTGGTCTGGACCTGAAAACCTGGAGCAGGGAACGCCTGAAACTTAAGTTTGGCAAGGCTGGTGGCTTTTATTATGATATCGTCCGCGGTATTGATAACCGGCCTGTCAACCCAAACCGGATTCGAAAATCACTCGGAGCAGAAAACACTTTTGACTATGACCTCACTGAGCTGGTAGATATGAAACTGGCCCTGGAGCCTATTATTAGTACAGTATTGAGAAGGCTCGAAAAGGCCGAATCTTTTGGAAAAACGCTTACGCTCAAAGTGAAATTCAAAGACTTTACCCAAATCACACGTAGCATAACCCTGGACACTCACCTCACTACCTATGATCAGATCACCGATCACAGCTTTGAGCTTCTGGAAAATATAGACTGGCAGAGTTTTCCCGAAGGCGTGCGGCTTCTTGGAGTTACCTGCTCCAATTTTGGCGGAGAAGAGGCAGAAAAAGAAGGGCCTGGTTTGCAACTCACCTTAAACTTCTGATTTTCACCCGAATCAGACTTTTTTTGACTAAAGCTGCTGGCATCGGATGACCTTTCTGCTTTAGAAAGAACTCATGAAATGTGAAGTTTCACCTTTCATGATATGGGCTATTCATAAGGTCAGCCAGCTGCTACCGTTCATGTAAAGTATTGAAAAAAGCCCTATTTGAGCGAATTGATTGACTTTTTGAGTAGAGAAGTAAGTGAATTGTTTTAACTTCGCGATTCAATTAAACCTCTTATGAGTAAACTAATTATCGGTAGCCACGAAGAATTCGCCCAGCATATTGGTAAGGAATTAGGCGTATCAGATTTTTTGAAGATCGAGCAGGACAGAATTAATGCTTTTGCTGAAGCTACTATCGACCATCAGTGGATTCATACAGATCCGGAAAGAGCCAAATCTGAAGGCGCTTTCGGCAATACTATTGCCCACGGTTATCTCACGCTCTCTCTGCTTCCTTTTCTCTGGGAGCAAATAGCTGATATCCGTAACATCAAAATGATGATCAATTACGGTATTGAAAAGCTCAAATTCAATCAGCCTGTAATTGTAGATCATGAAGTGCGCCTACGCGTAAAACTCACTTCTCTGGCTGATTTAAGAGGAATTACCAAGTGTCAGCTGAATGTAAAACTGGAGATCAAAGACAACCCTAAACCCGCTTTTACGGGTGAACTGATCTTCTTGTATCACTTCAACTCTTAGGTTCTTTTTTTCGCACATATACCGTCTTTTCCAGCTCACAGATGACTTCTCCCTCGGCATTCACAATGTTGAGCGGAAACACGAAATCCTGCTTTCCAAGTTCGGCTACCTGAGCGACAATATCATCTATTTGCTCTCTTTTGAGCTCATAGACACAACGTACGGTGCCCTTACCCGGCTTCTTAAAACGAATGGTACTGGCTTTGTCCCAGACAATATAATCCCTGCCCAGTATCTGCATAAGCATCAACATATAAAAAGGGTCGCCCATAGAAGCCAGCGAGCCACCAAAATGTGTCCCCACAAAGTTTCGGTTCCACCACCTTAGCTTCATTTCAAGTTCTACCCGCAGAAAGTCTTCACTGATCGATTTGAGCCTGATACCCGCCCCCAGATAGGGAGGATAATAACTGATAAGTTTTAGCTTTTGTCGGGCTGAAAGTTTGAACATGGAATAGTTAATTACTTACTTTTGAGCTTCAATCTAATTAATAAGATCAATGACAGCAGAAATACATACCGAGAAAGGTTTGATGAAAGTGGAGTTTTATGAAAAGGATGCTCCCAACACGGTAAAAAACTTTGTTGACCTTTCTAAAAAAGGATTCTACGATGGTCTGACCTTCCACCGCGTGATACCTGATTTTGTTATTCAGGGAGGCTGCCCTAACGGTATCGGCAATGGTGGACCTGGCTATAAAATCGATTGTGAGCTGGATGGTGACAATCAATATCACGACAGAGGTGTGCTCTCCATGGCACATGCCGGAAGAAACACAGGAGGATCTCAGTTCTTCATCTGTCATAGCCGTACCAACACTGCTCACCTCGACAGAAACCACACTTGCTTTGGTAAAGTGACAGAAGGAGTAGAAGTTGTGGACGATATCCGTCAGGGAGACAAAATCGAGAAAATTGTAATTGTGGATTAAGACAGCTCATCTGTCCCCATACGATAAAAAGCCGGGCCTCTGCTCCGGCTTTTTATTTTTTCTGGCTCTCCGAAGATACCTCCAGGTTTTCAGCCAAAATCAGTTTTGTCTCTCACGAAGTAATATTCTTAATAAAATCCGTCACCAGGTAGCTCAGGGCCTTCCCCACTACCTCATCCTGCTGTGGTGACCCGGGGGCCGCTTCCGGCAAATGCAGATAAGCAGGTTTCAGGGATTTGGCACATTTCCTCACAAAGTGGCGCGCCTGTTCCAGTGAGAATCCACTGGGAGAAGTACTATTCGAAGGCATCATGCGTATGGCATCCATATCCAGCTCTATGCCACAGGGTACATGATCATCAAAGACATACTCAATGGCAGCCATCAACTGCTTATCCAGGTAAGTAATGTCATCCATAAACTGGTACTTCACATTTCTGCTGCTGTCCATGGTAAGCAGCATGTTCTCCGGATTATAGGATTGATGCAGACCAAAAGCAAAGTACTTATGCAGATAACCTCTTTCCTTGGCATAAGAAAAACCATTACCACTATGCCTGCCTTCAAGTGCCCTGAAGTCCGCATGTGCATCAAAATTAATAGCGTGGATACCTCGCTTGCGGCCAAGCCCCAGTGCTGTGCCCATAAGCAGAGGGTAGGCATTATTGTGACCACCTCCGATAACGATGGGAATCAGGCCTGCAGAGACCACCGCTTCAATAACCGGAGCTACCAGGTCATCGAGTTCAGCACAGAGTATATGTAGCTTCTGGTAGTAATAGGCAGTTTTGGGGTCCAGCTCTTCTGCTCTCTTTTGCAGCTCAGCGGTGTCCACCTGCCCGAGTACCAATACCTGGTTACCATCAAAAAACCGATTGGACTGAATGTTTAAAAAGCTCCTTAAAAACACACCCCAGGCAGCTTCTGCTCCGGTTTTCTCCATATTGGCCACCCCTCCTATACTCTCGGGTATGCCCAGGACGGCAAAGCGCACTCCCCTCTCTCTGTAGCCCTTCAGTGCGTTTAATGTTTCGTTCTTTCTCAGTGTCTTCACACGCTCTCCAACCTTGGTTTCCCCCTTGCGCACCAGCACATGCTCTTTTAGGTGGATTTGATGAAAAAACTTAAGCATTTGGGGTTTTTGATATTGGATTTCAAAATAGACAAAAAGAGTTTACCATAATCAAAGAGCAACTTTTTTAAAGATTTAATAATTGATATATTCACCGCCACCACCTTAACCATAGAATACTACTGTATGAGCTACATTCCGGATCCGGTTAAAATTTTCGTTGTCGAGGATGATCCTCTTTACATGAAATTGGTAAACTATGTAGCTGAACTCAACCCGGATCACGTAGTAAGAACATTCACTTCCGGCCGGGAGTGTCTGGAGCACCTTCACGAGAACCCTACTGTTGTAACGCTGGATTATTCCCTGCCTGATATGTCAGGGGAAGAAGTTCTCACAAAAATCAAAGCCTACAATCCTGAGATCAATGTGATCATTGTTTCTTCTCAGGAAAACATCAATACGGCTGTTCAATTGCTTAAGGTGGGCGCCTACGATTACATCACCAAAGATGATGAAACCCGCGAGCGGCTGCTCAACGCAATCAATAATGCCAAAAGGAACGTAAACCTGAAAAGGCAGATCAGTGAGTTGCGCGAAGAGATTGGCCAGAAGTACGACTTCCAAAAGAGTATAATCGGTGAGAGCGCTGCCATTCAAAAGGTGTTTAAACTGATGTCTAAAGCCATCAAAACCAATATCACGGTTTCCATTACGGGAGAGACGGGTACCGGTAAGGAAGTGGTAGCCAAGGCAGTACACTATAACTCTCCGAAGAAGCAACGCCCCTTTGTGGCGGTCAACATCGCTGCTATCCCTGATAGCCTTATTGAAAGTGAGCTGTTTGGTCATGAAAAAGGTGCTTTTACAGGAGCTTTGGCCAGAAGAAAAGGAAAGTTTGAAGAAGCTGATGGCGGAACCATTTTCCTGGATGAGATTGGTGAGATGGACCTGAACCTGCAGGCCAAACTACTGCGTGTACTGCAGGAACGTGAACTGACACGTGTGGGGGGTAACGAAATTGTCAAGTTTGATGTGCGGGTGATTGTAGCCACCCACCGAAACCTGGCAGAAGAAGTAAAATCAGGCAACTTCCGCGAAGACCTTTTCTACAGGTTGCTGGGTATCCCGATTGAGCTACCGGCTCTGCGGGATCGTGATAAAGACATCCTGCTCATAGCCAAGTCTATGCTCGGCACTTTTGCCAAGGAAAATAACCTGGGTAAGATCAGCCTTTCCAAAGAAGCGCAGACCAAACTTATGAGCTACTCCTTCCCGGGTAACGTAAGAGAGCTGAAATCAATCATAGAGCTGGCTGCCGTGATGTGCGAAGATAATGTGATCGATGTAGAGGACATTTCTTTTAACACGCTGCAAAAAGAGGGAGAGTTCCTTTTCCAGGAAATGACGCTCAAAGAATACACCTTTAAGATCATCCGCCACTTCCTTGAAAAGTATGACGATAACGTCATCAAAGTGGCCCAAAAACTGGATATCGGTAAATCCAGCATTTACCGATATTTAAAAGAAATGGAAGAAGATTAATACCTGACCGAATTCATCAGCAATTCTTCCACCTTCCAGTATAGTGTTTTGGGCTGCAGTGGTTTATTCAGATAGTTGATATCCCTTAATCCTGAAAACTCTTCTGCCAGAGAAGACCTTTCTCTACTGGAAACCAGCAAATAGGGTATCGTACTGTACACTGGTTTTTCCTGCATATAGGCTACCATCTCAAGACCCGTCATTTGCGGCATTTCAATATCCGAAATGATCAGGTCCACCTTATTTCCGTCATCCAGCCAATGGATGGCCTCTTTACCATTGGTTACCGAAGCAACCTGATAGTAGGCACCAAGTAAGTATTCCATCAATCTCCTGGCGCCCAGCTCGTCTTCTACAATAAGAATTCGCCTTTTCATAACTGCCCACCTATTGCCTAATCCATGCCAAGACAACAAAAAACCAGTGCCAGCAGCCAGAAAACGGTTGCAAACAACATTTTTTCATATCTATAGTGCAAAACACTCTCTTTTCATTCCCAAAGCAAGACGTTATGTCCCACTCCTGGACAGCCAAAGCCTCATCTTACCTCTTATAAGAATTTGAAAATGCCCTATCTTCGATTTCTTTATTTTCGAAAAATGATAAACATGAAGCGATTACTGTGTCTGACGGCCTTATCCATACTGACTCTTCCCCTACTTCACGCTCAGCAGAAACTCCCCCTTTCTGACCTTACCGTGGAGCAAATCATGAGAGAGCCTGCTTCCTGGATAGGAACGGCACCCAATAATATCTCCTGGTCCCGTGATGGACAGACCATTTTCTTTACCTGGAACCCGGATGGAGATCGCTTTTCCTCGGTACATAAAATCAGCATCGAAGGAGGTACCGCCACAGCCGATGACGATCGCTACGAAGGCTATCCTGAAAACCCGGTTTACAGCAAAGACCGGAACACCATGCTCTTCGAGAGAAAGGGAGACATCTATCTGATGGATGCCAAAACCAAAAAAGAAACAAGAATTACAGCCATTCAGGGAAGGGAAACCAATCCTGCCTTTCATACTGATGAAGCCATCATCACTTTCATGCGTGAGAACAACCTCTTCTCTATTGATACAAGAACGGGCCTTATTTCACAGCTAACCAATATCACGATTGAAGAAGAGGAGGAAAAGCCTTCAAGCGGAAGTCGCACCATTCAGGGTAATCGCGAGCAGGACCGGTGGTTGAGAAACGACCAGGTAGTAACCTCGGAAATTCTGAGAGACCGCAGAAGCCGACCCAGAGGTCGCTCAGCTCAGGCCCGCAGGTTTATGAGCAATATGGAGGATAAAATGGAGGAGATAGAATTGCCCAACGTGAGCAATCTGCAGCTCTCGGCAGACGGCAACTATGTGAGCTTCAGCATCTTCAGGCGACCGGAGAATCCGTCAAAAAGAACGGTTGTCCCCAACTATGTCAGCTCTACCGGCTATACGACCGAGATAAATGCACGACCCAAAGTTGGTGGCGAGCGCTCATACAGTGAGATAGGCATCTACAATATTAAGGCCGACAGCTTCTACATTGTGGATACAGAACAACTGCCGGGTATCACGGATTTGCCTGACTACGTGAAGGAGTATCAGGACCGCAGCTTTGAGAAAAAACCACGGGTGGTATCTGCTACAGGGGCTTTCTGGTCTCCTACAGAAAACTATGTCGTACTGCACTTTGGCTCTGTGGACAATAAGGACCGCTGGATTATGCGTCTTTTACCTGAGTCGGGTGACCTGATCACCATAGACAGACAAAGAGATGAGGCCTGGATAGCAGGCCCGGGTATCGGACAGGAGTACTTTTCAGGTACGCTCGGTTTCATGCCTGATGGCAAAACCATCTACTACCAGTCAGAAAAAACGGGCTATTCTCACCTCTATACACATAACCTGAGCAACGGTGCTACCAAACAGCTCACCAAAGGAAAGTATGAAGTTTACAACCCTACCCTATCAAAAGATGGTAAAAAATGGTACTTCACGGCCAATGAAAAAGCTCCGGGCATCAGGCACTTCTACTCTATGCCGGCCAAAGGTGGCAAGGTAACACAGCTTACCTCAATGGATGGTAATAACGAAGTGACACTGTCGCCTGATGAGAAAAGCCTGGCCATTCGCTATTCCTATTCCAATAAACCCTGGGAACTCTATGTACAGCCAAACAAGGCCGGAGCAGAAGCAAAGCAGCTAACCAACAGTACCCGCACGGAGTTTGAACGCTACGACTGGTATGAACCGGAACTGGTTACTTTCAAGGCTGAGGACGGAGCAGATGTACCTGCCCGAATTTATAAGCCGGAAAAGCCCAATGGCGCTGCGGTAATCTTTGTTCACGGTGCCGGCTACCTTCAAAATGCACACTCCTGGTGGAGCAGCTACTTTCGTGAGTACATGTTCAATAACATACTGATGTCTAAAGGCTACACAGTGCTGGACATCGACTATCGCGCGAGTGCCGGTTATGGTCGCGACTGGAGAACAGGCATTTACCGGCATATGGGAGGCAAAGACCTGTCAGACAATATTGACGGAGCCAAATACCTGGTAGAAAGCCATAATATTGACCCGAAACGTATAGGAATGTACGGTGGATCCTATGGCGGATTTATCACGCTCTTTGCTATGTTTAAGCATCCTGATGTCATAGCAGCAGGTGCTGCCCTGAGATCTGTAACTGATTGGGCACATTACAATCACGGTTACACATCCAACATTCTGAACACCCCGGTAGAAGACCCGAAGGCCTTTAAGCAAAGCTCTCCCATTTACTTTGCTGAAGGACTGCAGGGTGATCTGCTCATTGCCCATGGAATGATTGACGACAATGTGCATTTTCAGGATGTGGTAAGACTGGCGCAGCGACTGATCGAACTGGGCAAAGACAACTGGGAAATGGCCGTGTATCCTATGGAACGTCACGGTTTTACAACTCCTTCCAGCTGGACGGATGAGTATAAACGAATTCTGAAATTATTTGAAAATACCATAGGGAAGCAATAAGCTGCTTGCCTCATCAACCTTAAACAACTGAAAATGAAAAGATTAATCAGTGCCTTACTCGTGCTGGGCCTCATAGCCTGCCAAAGCACACCCCCGGAACAAGCACGCACCATAGAAAGAGGCCTTATTGCTGAAAAGGCCATGGTGGTCTCTGCTCATCCCCTCGCCTCAGATGTTGGAAAAGAGATTCTGCAAAAAGGAGGCAACGCTGTGGATGCTGCGATTGCCGTGCAGTTAGCACTGGCTGTGGTATATCCGGGAGCTGGTAATATTGGTGGTGGTGGCTTTATGGTAGCCCGCATGGCAGATGGCGAAGTGGCTACGCTGGACTACCGGGAAAAAGCGCCTCTCAATGGCCACAGAGATATGTACCTCGGAGAGGATGGTAATGTCATCAAAGGCCTTAGCACCAGAGGACATCTGGCTGCGGGAGTTCCCGGTTCTGTAGCGGGTTTTGAAGCGGCCCATAAGAAATTTGGTAAACTCTCCTGGGCAGAGCTGGTACAGCCGGCCATTGACATTGCTGCCAACGGCTGGGAGCTCACCGAAAAAGAAGCAGGTAAGCTTAATGGTAACCGTGCTAATTTCATCAAGTACAACACAGTGGCTCCGGACTTCTTTCTGGCTGCTGAAGGTACGAAATGGCAAAAAGGAGACATCGTAAAAAACCCTGATCAGGCTAAAACGCTGGAGCGTATCAGAGACAACGGCCGGGATGGTTTCTATAAAGGCGAGACAGCCAGACTGATTGTGGAAGAAATGAAGCGCGGAGGTGGTTTGATTTCACTGAAAGACCTGGAGCAATACGAAGCACAATGGAGAGAGCCTGTGCAAACAAGCTACAGAGGTTATGAAATTACGTCTATGCCTCCCCCATCCAGCGGAGGTATTGCTCTGGCACAACTGCTGCAATCCGTAGAGCCATATGACCTCAACAGCTGGGGATTTCATAGCAAAGAAGCGGTTCACCTCATAGTGGAAGCTGAACGCAGAGCCTATGCAGACAGGGCTGCTCATCTGGGCGACCCTGATTTCTATAATGTACCCAGAGCTGGTTTGCTGAAGAAAAGCTATCAGGCAGACAGAATGAAAGATTTCAATCCCGATAAATCGAGCCGAAGTGCCGATGTAAGTGCAGGAGCTCCGGCTCCGAAAGAAAGCGAAGAGACAACACACCTTTCTGTTGTAGATGGTGATGGCAATGCTGTTTCAGTGACTACTACCCTGAATGGTGGTATGGGCTCAAAAGTGTTTGTAGGCAAAGCAGGTTTTCTGCTCAACAACGAAATGGATGACTTTAGTGTAAAACCCGGAGAGCCCAACATGTACGGCCTGGTAGGCGGAGAAGCCAATTCTATTCAGCCCGGCAAGCGAATGCTCAGCTCTATGACTCCCTCCATTGTGGCTAAAGACGGAAAACTGTTTATGGTAGTGGGTACTCCCGGTGGCTCTACTATTATTACTTCTGTTTTCCAGACAATTATCAATGTGATAGATTTTGAGATGGGCATGCAGGAAGCCGTGGCTGCTCCAAGGTTTCACCATCAGTGGCTGCCTGATGTAGTGGCTTTCGAAAAAGCAGGTGCTGACAGCACATTACTCGCCAACCTCGGAGCTATGGGACACGAATTTGTCAGCAGAGGTGGCATTGGACGTGTCGATGCCATTCTTGTATTGCCTGATGGCAGACTGGAAGGTGGTGCTGACCCCAGGGGTGACGATGCAGCCAGAGGCTTCTAACTCCTTTTGACAGCATCCAACCATAAAAGGCTTCATTCAGAATTGAGTGAAGCCTTTTATCATTTTAAAGACCGTCTGTCATAGACCTTAACTAAATTGAGCTATCTAAAACCACAGGTCATGAAACAACTTTTTAGTCTCTTTCTGCTTTTATCCGCCTTTGCCCTTTCTGCTCAGACTTTTGATAAGGTTAAACTGGATCAATATCTCGAAAATCTTGAGGCTCATAACAAAGCTATGATGAGCGTAGGGCTGGTAAAGGACGGCAACGCAGTTTATCAGAAATCCATCGGCTATGCGGATGCCGGTAGTAAACAAAAAGCCAACAGCAATACGCAGTATCGCATCGGTTCTATTACGAAGGTATTCACCTCAACTATGATCTTTCAACTCATAGATGAGGGCAAACTCAGCCTGGACACCAGCCTCTCAAAATACTATCCCAAGGTGAAGAACGCGGATAAAATCACCATTTCTATGCTCCTCAATCATAGAAGCGGTATTCATAATTTCACCAATGACCGGGCCTATCAGTTCTATATGACCCAGCCTAAAAGCAAGGCGGAAATGGTGGGCTTAATAGAAGGTCTAGACAGTGATTTTGAGCCGGACAGTCGTGCTGACTACTCCAACAGTGCTTTCGTGCTGCTGGGCTTTATCATAGAGGATGTTACAGGAGACAGTTATGCCAGTCAATTGCAAAAACGCATCGCACAAAAGCTAAACCTTGAAAGAACCGCCTATGGAGGCCCCATCAAAGCCGCTGATAACCAGGCTCAGTCTTATACGCGAAGTGCCAACACCTGGGCTACTGCTACCGTGACAGATATGAGCATTCCTCACGGAGCCGGGGCGATTATCTCTACCCCAACGGAGATAGGTAAGTTTCTTACTGGTTTGATGACTGGTAAGCTGATCTCTGCCGAATCTTTGACCAGGATGAAAGAGCTTAAAGATGGCTACGGTCGTGGAATTTTTCAATTTCCTTTTCATGGTAAAACGGCTTATGGTCACTCAGGAGGTATAGATGCCTTCAGTTCCAACTCTGGTTATTTCGAGGCAGATGGACTGGCAGTGGCCATAACCTCCAACGGTATGGATTATACCATGAACGATATTCTGATAGGTATCCTGAGTATTTACAATGGTATGGCCTTTGAAATTCCTGATTTTAACAAAAAGCCGGTTGAGCTTTCAGAGGAAGATATGGCTCAGTATGAAGGTACATTTGCCTCAGCCGGCATACCGCTCAAAATCACGATCAAGGTGGCTGGCGGAAATCTCACTGCTCAGGCTACAGGCCAGAATGCTTTTAACCTCACCCCCTATTCAAGTTCAGAGTTTCGCTTCGATCCTGCTGGCATCGTTATGGTTTTTGCTACAGAGGGAGACAAAGTTGACTACAGTACTTTTACCCTGAAACAGGGAGGTGGTAGCTTCAAGTTCACCAAAGAATAAAAAGCTACAGTGGATTGGCAGCGATAAACTGGTTGACTACCCCGGCCAGTTCTTCTCCTTTTTCTTCCTGCAGGAAATGGCCTGCATCCTGAATGGTGGTATGTGCCTGCCCTCTGGCCCCGGGAATCATACTTTGAAAAATGCCCTCCAGGCCTGACATAATGGGGTCTTTGTCGCTAAAGGCAGTAAGAAAAGGCTTGTCAAACTGTTGTAAAATGCCCCAGGCATCACGGTTGGGCTGAGCTGCCGGATCATCGGGAGTCACCGGTACCAGGGCCGGAAACTGCCTTGCACCTGCTTTAAAAGATTCGTCAGGGAAAGGGGCATTGTAGGCTGCCAGTACCTCCTCAGTCAATGGAGCCACAGTAGCCATATCAATCACCTTCCCGATATTGAACTTCGGACTGTGCTGACTAAACTCCTTCCACTGATTGAAGGCATCA
>DIYF01000004.1 GCA_002427745.1 Roseivirga sp. UBA6061
AACACCTAAACACCTAAACACCTCATTCATCAAAATCAATCTGCATTTTTTCTATGCGGTCTGACAGGCGCTCATTGGTAAACTTCTCTCTGAGGCGGTCTACCATAATGGGGAAGCAAAGCGGAGTAGGCTTCAGTAATTTTTTCACGATAATCTCCTGCTCATTGATCCTTTCCAGAGATTCGGTGAGTCTTGATTTCTCAAATTGCAGGGAAAGTACCTCTTCCTGGGCTTGTTTCATCAGCAGGTTTTCCGGATCGTAATCCTGAAATACCTTGAAAATCATACTGGACGAAGCCTGTAAGTGTCGGCTGGTAATTCCTTTGCCGGGATAGCCCTGAAAGATCAGGCCAGCTATAGTGGCTATATCCCTGAATTTGCGTTTCGCGAGTTCCGTATTGTTGATGCTTGCATAGATATCGTCCAGCAGGTTGTCCTGGGAGAAGAGGTCCAGCTCCAGAAAGTCTTCAATCTCTATTTCCTGGTCTGTCAACAGTTCCAGCCCGTAGTCATTGGAAGCGATGGAAAAACTAATCGGCTGACTGACGCTGATGCGATAGGCCAGGAGCGCAGCCAGTACCTCGTGAATATATTTACCCTCTAATGGATAGATATAAATATGCGTTCCTTCATCTGATCGCAGTTGTTCTACCAGTAGCTGATGTGATTTTGGTATGAGCGACATCTCTGCCTGCTTTTCCAACAAGGGTTTCAGTGCCTGCATTTCAGGTCCCTCATAAATACCCCCGGAGGCATCTTCCAGCTTGCGTCTGAGACCGGCTGAGAGGAGAGAGGTAAAAGAAGCTTTGCCGCCTCCCCAGCGCGGAATAGGACCCGTCTTTTTCTTTGACTTTCTTACCTGGGCTGTCATGTCCTTTACTCTGATCAGTTCCAGGTTGCGGCCCGCAAACCAGAAGGTATCCCCGGGCTTGAGCTGTGCGATAAATATTTCTTCTACCGTACCGATATAACCGCCCGTCTGGTAACGCACCTTGATCATGGGGTCTGATACGATAGTGCCCATCGACATGCGGTGTCTCATGGCCGTTTTCCTGCTGTTTACCTTGTACTTACCGTCAGGTTCTATTTCTACCTTGGCATACTCATCGTAGGCACTGAGGGAATTTCCCCCGGTCGTGATGAATTCAAGGCACCACTGCCATTCAGCCAGGGTCAGGTCCTGGTAGGCATGGCTGGTTTTGATATGGGCATAGGTTTCCTCTTCATAAAAACCGGGCCCTACGGCCAGGGTAATCAGGTATTGTACCAGTACATCAAAAGATTTGGTCAAAGGAATGCGGCTTTCAAACTCCTTTTTGGCGATAGTCTCTTTGAGTACAGAGGCTTCAATCAGTTCCAGTGAATGTGTGGGAAGAAAGTAAATTTTAGAAGTAGCCCCCGGCTGGTGACCACTTCGGCCTGCCCGCTGAAAGAACCGGGCAATGCCCTTCGGACCGCCTACCTGTATAACCATATCCACCGGCCTGAAGTCTACTCCAAGGTCCAGACTGGAGGTACAAACCACACATTTGAGCTTGCCCGCGTGCAGTGCTTCTTCCACCCACTGACGTACCCCGATATCCAGAGAGCCGTGATGCATGGCTACCAGGCCGGCATACTCTGGCATCTTATCCATCATTTTCTGGTACCAGATCTCCGTTTGAGAACGCACATTGGTGAACATCAGCGTGGACGTATTCTCCTCAATAATCGGTTTGATCCGGTGCATCAGATTTATACCCAGGTGGCCGGCCCAGGGAAGCGATTTGACTGATTTCGGGAGAATGGACTCTATCTCGATCTGCTTATCTACATTGGCTCTGATAATCGCAGCATCTTCAAAAAGGTCTCCCAGAAGTACTTTGGCTGCCTGTTGCAGGTTGCCAATCGTAGCCGATACGGCCCAGGTCTTAATGGAGTCTTTCTGTAAATGACGCATATAAGCCATAGCCAGCTCCATTTGTACACCCCGTTTTCCTCCGATCAGTTCATGCCACTCATCCACTATCACGGCCTTCACATTGCCGAAGGTCCTGGCTGCATCTTTTTGACTTAGCAGTACATGAATGCTCTCAGGTGTGGTAACAATGGTCTGCGGCATATTGCGCTTCTGCTTTTGCCGCTCGCTTTGTGAGGTATCACCTGTGCGAAGTGCTATGTTCCAGCCCAGATTCAGGTCAAAGTTGACCTCATTCATGGCTGCACAAATATCTTTGGCCAGTGCTCTCAGAGGTGTTACCCAAATGATCTGTAAACCTTTGGCCGTTTTGGCAGAAGCCATGGCTTCCAGCACACAACCCAGCCATATGGCATAAGTCTTACCACTTCCGGTAGGGGCATTGAGAAGGCCGCTTTTACCATCGAGATAAGCGCGCCAGGTTTCTTTTTGAAAGGGGAAGGCCGTCCAGCCTTTCTTTTTAAACCAACCTTCCGCAATAGAAATATCCTGACTCATGTGCCTTCCAAACCATACAATTTGAGCAAATCCTTCAATTCCTCCAAGGTATTGGCATCTTCCGGCTTTTTGTCTTCCCGCCAGCGCGCGATCCTGGGAAAGCGCAGGGCTACTCCCGACTTATGTCTTGAAGAGGCATTGATGCCTTCAAAGGCCAGTTCAAATACGAGTTCAGCTTTTACAGTACGCACCGGACCAAAACGCTCCAGCGTATTCTGTTTTACAAATCTGTCTACCCGGTTAATCTCGGCATCCGTCAATCCGGAATAGGCTTTGGCAAAGGGGACGAGCTGTTCACCCTGCCATACCCCAAAAGTATAATCCGTATAAAGGTTGGCCCTTCGGCCATGACCTTTTTGAGCATAGATCATAACTCCGTCTATTGTCAGCGGATCAATTTTCCATTTCCACCAGTCACCGCGTTTGCGACCTACCTGGTAAACGGAGGACCTGCGTTTGAGCATAAAGCCCTCAGCCAGCTGCTGTCTTGAGGTTTCCCTCAGCGCAGCCAGTTCTGCCCAGCTCTGCGCTTCTACCTGGGGTGAGAGCATAGCCCTGGGCATATCATCAGTCAGGATTTCCGAGAGCAAGTCCCTTCTTTCCTGCATTGATTTTTGTCTGTAGTCCTCACCACCAAACTCCATGATGTCATACACCATAAAGTGGACGGGGGCCTTTTGCATAATATTCTTAGTGAGATTTTTCCTGCCAATTCGCGTTTGCAATAAGGAAAAGGGCAGAGGCTTTCCGTCTTTGAAAGGCAGAATCTCTCCATCCAGTACCGTGCCATGTGGGAGATGGTCTTTCAGTATATGCAGCTCCGGAAACTTCTCGGTGACCAGTTCTTCCCCGCGTGACCAGATATAGATTTCATTATTGCGAATGATCACCTGTCCCCGGATACCGTCCCATTTCCATTCTACCTGCCATTCATCTGGTGTACCGAGTTTCTCAGGGGCCATTTCCAGAGGATGTGCCAGGTAAAAGGGGTAGGGTTTGGAGTCATCATCGTGATCTCCTTCGCTCAGAATAAGGTCGTTGAAAGTTGTGCTAAGTGGCGTCCAGTTACCGGTAATGCGATGAGCCAGCACAGCCTTGTCAATGTCAAATTGCTCCGCCATGGCTCTTACTATAAGGTTTTGCGAAACGCCTATACGGAAGCCTCCGGTAATCAGCTTATTAAAAACCAGTCGCTCTTCTCTGCTTAGTTTGGCCCAGGCAGAAAGAATAAAAGCCTTTTTATACTCCTCCTCCTTGTCCTGTAGATCATTCAGGTCGGCAATCCACTTGCTTAGAGTCTCATCATGACTTTCGGTAGGGGCAGGCAGCAGCAGAGCGATGGTCTCTGCCAGGTCTCCCACAGTGTCATAAGATTCCTGAAAAAGCCATTCCGGCAGGTTGGCCATTTGATTGGCCCAGGTACGAAGCAAGGTAGTGTTGACCTGCCTTTTCGGTCTGCGGTGTGTAAAGAGGGCCAGGGTCCAGAGTTTGTCCTGATCGCTGACGCTACCAAAGTAGTCTTTGAGTATGGCTACTTTAGCGTTGGTCTTGTTGGTTTGATCCAGGTCAGAAAATAACTGGGCAAAGGCCTTCACAACATATTAAAAGGTTGCTTTATAGTCTACACGCATTTCCTGCTCTTTCAACTCACCCGCTACGGTGGTGATTACCTGTGCACCGCCATTGATATAGGCTCTGTTCTTCTTTATCCTGATCAGGAAACAATAGTCACCGGCTCCCAGGTCCATCTGATAAAAACCACTCTTGTTAGGGGTGATAATGTATTTGGGCGCAACATTCGCTTTTTTGAGCTTCTTCAGGTTGTAGAAGGTGATTCCCTCTTCTTCAAAAGCAGCTTCATCTATTTTCTCTTTCAGGTCGCCTGTAAATACCAGAATCTCATTTCTTGCCGGTTCCGGCTGTCGGGGTTCTACATCGGGTGAAGGCATAAAGTCACCTTCATATTCCATTACTTTACCATAAAAACCAGAGATAATGGTCGGCTCGGTAATGTTCTTCTTAATGCGCACTTTATACGTAAAGAAAAAGTCTTCCTTCTGAGGTGTGTTCTTCTTTTTGCAGCTTCCCAAGGCAAATATTGCGATGAGTACCAGTGAGAGAGTCTTTAGTTTCATAGAGTCGTTCAGTTGTGACTGATACAGACAGCGAATTAACTAAAAAAAACGCTTTCTGCATTTAGTCAGGTGACTTTTGATTTTAAACCGGGTTGCAACGGGGAAGTTTTCACAATCCTTAACTTGATTTAACCTGCTTTAACCCTTTTTAAGAGACCTTTCAGGAGGGGATCAACTAGTTTTATCCAAACTAAAATCCAGCCCTATGAAAAAGTCTTTACTACTCAGTTTTACTATGCTTTTATGCATTTACTGTGCCAATGTCAATGCCCAGTCTCCGAAGATGGGGTATCTGGCCGTAGAGCGCGTTCTTGTTTTAATGCCTGAAATGGATGCCGTCAGGTCTGAGCTGCAGGACTTCCAGACAAAGATCAATAGCCAGATACAGGCGAAATATGAGACCTTTCAAACGAAATTAGCCGATTATCAAACGCTAGCGGAAGACCTGGATCAGGAGACCCGATTACAAAGGGAAAAAGAGCTTCAGGATCTCGACCGGGATCTTCAAAAATATCGTGCCGATGCACAGCAGGCCGCTGCACAAAAAGAAAACAAGCTGATGGAGCCGGTTTATCAGCGAATTCAGGAGGCTATCGATGCCGTAGCCAAAGAGCAGGGCTACCAGCAGGTTTTTCGCGCTGAGACCATGCTCTATATAGGTAATGCCGAGGACATTTTTGAGCCTGTGCTGGGAAAGCTGGGTATAGAGGTACCAGCCGGGGAGGAAAAATAGCAGGAGCCGGCTAAGGCTTCCAAATTCAGGCAGGCAGTCCTTCTGCCTGTCGTTGATCTATGATGAACTCTCTGTCGAAAGAGAGTTTCTTGATGGTATTCGATTTTCTGTCGATAGCCCGCCAGAAGGGGGGCACTTCGTTGAGAGGTCTGCCTCCTTTGATCTGTTCGTGCCCGAATTCCGCCACTGTGCGTAAAAAAATACCGGTAGTCACCGGACAGGTATACTCAGCACCATATTCGTTGGCCAGGTCTGTTCTGATCTTCTTTACATCTGTACTGTAGCCTTCAGGTATCTGGCTCAAATGATCTGCAATAATTTGGGGGGTAGCAATAAGCATTTGAGCCCCGGCCGGGATATCGGCAAAGTCCTTGTCGATTTGCTTGATCTGATGAGGTTTGTCTGAATTGAATTTTTCTTCCCAGGATTTTGCCATAGACCAATTTAAGGAGATTTCGGAGACGTGCACCTCATTGGAAAGAGGAATTCACCGGAATGATCTTCCCTCTGTGTGAATCGCCCTTATTTGTCAATCTGACTTTTCATTGTTTTTGTGAATTCTCGATTTATAGGGTGTAAAAATGTCTGTTTGGTCTGATTGTTTTGTTTGAATCATATTTTGAGGGTGAAAAATTATCATGTTTTGAATTCGTTTGCGTAAAAAGATATGAAAGTGGTTAAGATTTAGGTTTGTTTGGGCTACTTTTACAGTATGAGAATCGAGATACCCAGAGAAGTAGAGCGTTTTGGACATGTAATGTTCCATGACGTACAGAAAGTATATGAATTGGACGCGGGCTTAAAACACAAGCGTAATGAGTCTAAAGACAGCGACAGGAGGGTAATCCGAAGGATTTCCTACGAATCTCTCCAGAATGTACAGGAGCAGATGGCCATTGTGGTGCCCATTAAAGATGAAAAGATCAAGCTGATAGAGGGAGTGCTTTCCGGTATCCCTCATCATTGTCTGGTCATCATCGTCTCTAACAGCAAAAGAGAGGGGGTTGACCGTTTTAAAATCGAAAAGGAGGCCCTGGAACATATTGGCAGGTTTACCAAGAAAGATATGTTTGTGGTCCATCAGAAAGACCCTAAGCTGGCCAAAGCCTGTAAAGAATCTGGTTACGACTATATACTGGGAGATGACGGCCTGGTAAGAAACGGAAAGGCAGAGGGAATGATCCTGAGTACTATTCTGGCCAATCTTTGTGGTAAGAAGTACATAGGCTTTATTGACTCAGATAATTATTTCCCCGGAGCAGTACATGAATATGTGCAGGAGTACAGTGCAGGTTTCAGGCATGCCAAGTCAGACTACTCCATGGTGAGGATCGCCTGGCACAGTAAGCCTAAAATCGTAGAGTCGCATCTTTTCTTTGCCAAGCGAGGACGGGCTTCTGAGCATACCAATAAGATGCTGAACAGCCTCCTGAGCAGTTATACCGGCTATGGAACGGAGATTATAAAGACAGGGAATGCAGGAGAACATGCCATGAGTATGGAACTCGCGCTCAACATAGATTATTCTTCCGGTTACTCAATCGAGCCATTCCATTATATCAATGTACTGGAGCGTTTTGGTGGCATTGTGGAGAGCCCCATTTCACAGGCTGCTATGAAGAAGGGAATCGAGTTTTTTCAGATTGAATCACGTAATCCACACCTGCATGAGGTGAAAGGAGAGGAACATGTGAAATCAATGAGCCGACAGGCTATGGAGTGTATCTATCGCTCTCCGATCTGTCCGGATGAGCTTAAAAAGGAGATTCTGGATGACCTGAGAAACCGTGGCATACTCAAGAAGAATGAAAAGATGTCGGAGACCATACGTTACTATCCCGCGCTGACCAAGGTAGATATGCGCAAATTCCGAAAGGTAATCGAGGATGAGCCCTATGCTGAGTATCTGGAACTGAATCTTAAGGGATATAAATACCTCAACGGTGTCAATGGCCTTATGAGGGAAAAGGTGGTGACTATGGATCACCTACCCAAGGGAGATAATTACCTGGAAGTGAAATAAATAATTGAATCAAAAATACTGAATGTTGGATGGTGGTGTGGAACCGCTCAATCTGATCAAAACAATGACAAAGAAAAAGATACTTTTTACAGACTTAGACGGCACTTTGTTGTCGCTGAACAACTACTCATTTCAGCAATCTTTGAGTGCAATCGAGGATTTGAAGGCAGCCGGTATTCCGGTGGTTTTCTGCAGCTCCAAGACCAGGGCGGAGCAGGAGTATTATCAGCAGGCACTAGGGCTGAATGAGCCTTTCATCGTTGAAAATGGCTCCGGAATTTTCATGCCCCGGGGCTATTTTCACAAACCCATTGCATGGAATACCTACGTTACCGAGAGGTATGAGGTCATTCCATTCGGCAAGAGCATTTCACATGTAAGAAAAGCGATCAGCAGCAAGCGTGCCGAACAGGCCCTCGACTTTGTGGTATATGCTGACTTACCAGTGAAAGCCGTGGCTGATCTTACTGGTCTGAATGAAGAGGGTTCGGTCCGGGCCATGCAACGGGATTTTTCAGAAACCATTCTGAAAGGTGAAGTCAACGGCCGTTTTCTGGAGCAGTTGGATGTAGAGGGATATCATAACATTCCGGGAAGTAAATTCCAGACCATTGTGAGCAAAACAGCGGATAAGGGGAGAGCTGTAAATGTGCTTAGTGCCCTGTACAAGGCGGACTTCGGAGAAATACTGACCTATGGCCTCGGTGATAGTAAGAACGATGAGGCCATGCTGGCAGCAGTAGATCACCCGTATCTGGTGCAGCGGCCAGATAATTCATGGATAGATTTAGATTTGGTACAAGCCAAGGGGCTCACCGGAGTGGGGCCTGAAGGTTTTTCAAAACTGGTAGAGCAGATATTGGAATAAAGAAATTAATAGTACCGAATTATCAATACAAATACACTACTAGTAACTACTAACATAGCTCTCCGGGTGTGAATCCGGTTGGCGCCTTTGACTTCAATAGAGGAGGAAGTCACTGTACAGAAGGCCGGTCGAAAGACCGGCTTTTCTGTGTTTATAGGATATTCGGGGGCATACAGACAACCCCGGAGAAAGAGAGTACAAATTTCTCACTATCACCGGGGTTAGGGTTCTGTCAGGTTAAAGTTGCTATTGCTTTACCAGGGTCAGGTTCGCATCTACATCAAAGGTGGCTGTATTCGGTATTGTAATCGATACGATGGTCTTCAGAACAACCTCCTCTGTTGTTTCTGAAAGAACCTCCATGGTGGTGGTAGATCCATCCGTAAATGTGAAAGTCACCGTATTTGTGTCTTCATCCCATTCCCAGGTGCCTTCACGCAGGTCAGAAAGATTCATCGGTCCGATACCCGTGATGGTCACGTCAAACTGATAATCCCATGAAATGGTGTTGGGATTGTAGCCAATCTCGAAATCCCCTTGTACGTTAGAAGCAGTACCTTCAATGGTAATCGCTGTTGGGCCTACCAATCCGGCCGGTATTTCAAATGTATAATCTACTTGGGTCAGACTCCAGTCTCCTTCGAGTCTTTCTTCAAATGTCAGCTCCGGCTCCTCGCTGCTACTGTTATCACAGCTGAAGGTCACGCATAACATGGCCATAAGGCAAATTAGTTTTTTCATTCCTATTTGGTTTTAGAGGTTATGAGCGCAAATGTGATGAAATACACAAACTGATCTGAGGAGGGAGGCCGATAATATCAGGATGTCAACCCTATGTCCACGTCAAAGGAAGGTAGTCCCTTTCAGGTGTTCGAGTTATTGAAGTACGGATGTCGTGACAAAGAGATTGCCGCAGTCATGGCCAGCCTATTATCCGTTGGTTCCTTTGCAAAGCTGAATCAGGACCTTACTGAGGAATAACCAGGATTCATTCATAAAAAAAAGGTTTCATGTTCCGGACGTACAGGCCCGGAACATGAAACCTCAAATGGACTAAACAGTCTGGCTGCCTAGTTCCAGAAATCTTTCAGAATAGTAGCCTTGTGTGTCATTTCAACTCCGGCCATTTCAAACTTTACGCTGTAATCACCCGGTCCGACAGGAGAGTAAACATACTTAGACTGTGCTACACGATCTTTGATAGCCTGGTCAGACATGCCGAAACGTTTGAAACGTTCAGCCATCCTTTCCAGCTCCCGCTCAGAACGCTCTCTCACAATCTTGTTCATAAACCAGATCTGATGATTTAGTCCGGCATTTGCATCGATCTCAAACTTGTTGATCTCCCGTGTGCCCTGGTATACTGTGATTTTAGCCTTACCCGCTGCCTGTGCATGGAAGTACATATGTACACCAGGAGCTCTGCTTTCTCCATTGTAGTTGGTATAGGCCGAGTTATTACTCATACCGCGTGTCCACTTAACGGCCGGCTGAATCGCCATCATATGAGCAGCTTTGCCCATCACGGCATTACTCATTTCCTGCAGAGGCGTAATGTCTGCAATGAAAATACCACGGCCGTGTGTCGCCACTACCAGTTCATTTTCCCTTGGATGAATCACCATATCATACATAGGGTTGGTAGGCAGGTTGTTTGAGAGCTTTGTCCAGTTCTTTCCTGCATCAATACTCGCATAAACCGCCATATCAGTTCCCAGGAAGAGGAGGTTTGGATTCTTGTGATCTTCTCTGATTACGTTTACCGGCTCATCGGGCAGGCCGTTCGTGATAGAAGTCCAGGTTTTGCCATGATCAATTGTTTTGTAGGCATAAGCCTTGAAGTTGTCTCTTCTCATGGCAGTATAGGTCAGGTAGGCTGTACCGGGGTAATGAGCAGAAGCTTCGATACGACTTACCCAGGCTCCCGGATTATTCGGAATGTTGTCATTCAACAGCTTCCAGGTACGTCCTCCGTTGGTGGTCACATGTACATTACCGTCATCAGTACCGGCCCAAAGCTCTCTGGCATCAATGGGAGACTCTTCCAATGCCGTAATCGTACAGTACTGGATATTACCCGTACCCTGAATCTTGATGGAGTCCTGCGTGGTCAGGTCCTCACTGATCACCTCCCAGTTTTCACCACGATAGGTAGACTTCAGTACTTTGTTACCGGCATGGTAGATCACATCTGAATCATGCTGGGACACAATGATAGGAGAGTTCCAGTTCCAGCGCATCTTTCTGTGAGTAGCACTCGAGAGACTGGTTGTTTCTCCGGTTTTCATATCCACCCGCTGAATAGGAGCAAACTGGTATTCATTGTACAGGTAGCGGTTGTTCGACTTGTCAGGTACATTGTACATACCATCGCCACCACCGGTGCGCATCCAGTGCTCCATTCTGATCGGACCACCCGTTCTGTTGGTGCTCGGACCTCTCACAGACCCGTTGTCCTGAAGACCTCCGTATACATTGTAGGGATAGGCCATGTCTACATCTACCTGGTAGAACTGCGCAAGAGGAAGCTCATCCGGGTGGTACCAGTTTTCACCACCGTCATAGGTAATACCCATTCCATGGTCATAGCCCAACAGCATATGTCTGGAGTCTGCAGGGTCTATCCACATCGCGTGATTGTCTCCACCAAAGTTGAATGGGCGTACCCAGGTTTTTCCACCATCTGTGGTTTCCCATACACGAATACCGAGCACATATACGTGATCCGCATCATTCGGGTCTACGCGTACCTGCTGGTAATAATAGGAGGGATATCCTCCCACATCTTCTCCGTCAGGGTTGATCTTTCTCCAGTTTTTACCCCCGTCATCAGAGCGGTACATTTCGGTACCTACTACCTTCTGACCTCTCTTGAGAGGGATACCCACTTCAAGCATGCGTTTTCTTTCTTCGAAATCTATGCCTTCAACATTGACGTTCTCTACGTTGGCATAGACTACTTTAGAGTTTCCAGGGGCATATGCCACACCAATCCTTCCAAGGAAACCGCCCGGCAGGCCACCTTCCAGTTTTGTCCAGCTCTTGCCGCCATTGGTTGATTTGTAAATGCCACTGCCATGGCCACCTTCGTTGAAGGTCCAGGGAGTTCTGATTTTATCATAAGCTGCTGCGATCAGCGTTCCGGGATCAGAAGGGCTCATGGCCACATCTACCACACCAATGAACTTACCGTCATCGCGCTTTACTTCCAGCACCTTCTTCCAGGTACGACCACCATTGGTGGTTTTATACAGGCCTCTTTCCGGATTATCAGAATATAGGTGGCCCAATACTGCGGCATATACCGTATTGGAGTTTTTAGGGTCAATCAGGATACGGCCGATATGACCAGACTGAGGCAGCCCCATGTTCTTCCAGGACTTACCACCATCCGTAGATTTATAAATACCATTACCCCAGTAAGAACTACGGGAGTTATTGGCCTCTCCGGTACCTACCCACACGGTAGCTGTATCGCGCTGATCTACGGCTACGGCCCCGATAGAGATGATGTTTTCATTGTCGAAGACAGGAGTCCAGGAAATACCATTGTTAACGGTTTTCCAGAGTCCTCCGGAGGCGGTGGCTGCATAAAAAACCTTGGTGGCTTTGTCTACTACCGCGAAGTCTACATAACGCCCGCCCTGACGGGTGGGGCCAATGGATCGGAAATGTATATTATCGGCTACATTGGCCGGAATTTGCTGTGCCGGAAGGTCCATTACAGCTACTGCTATCACTGCTAATAAAAAGAGTGATCTTCTGATTTTTCTGGTCAGGTTCATTGTCGGAATTAAGGGTTTGAAGCGTTTGAAATTACTCCAAAAGCGGGGGAGTACAAAAGTGCCGTGCGAAGATTATATGAGTGGTTACTTTCACCAGAGAGGCTGTGTCCTGATAAGCAGAGGGATATTCTGAAATTTGTTCAAGGTGTCTCGTTCGCCTGATAGCTATGAAAGATAAGGAATTAACCCCGGTAGCCACTGGAACAGTGCCACAGATTGGAGGTATCAGGATACAGCCTCAAAGCGCCTGTAAACCATAATCACGATTTAAGAAAGAGAGGGGGAGCCCTGACCAGAATTACCGGCAGAAACTACGTTAATTTCCAGAACCGGTTGGTCCCGCCTGATATGATTTATATCAGTTTTATTTCAGAACTCTATCAGGTACAGACTGTTATTTAAGCAGCTACTTTGTGCCAACAAAAAGAACAAAATATGTCAGACTATATATCAGCTGCTGAAGCTGTCAAAATCATTCAATCAGAAGATAGTGTATTCATTCACACCGCTGCGGCTACCCCCAATGATCTGGTCAATGCCATGGTGGATCGTGCAGATGAACTAAGGGGCGTAGAGATATTTCACCTGCACACAGAAGGAGAGGCGCGTTATACAAAGCCGGAATTAGCAGAAAGCTTTCACACGAACTCCCTGTTTATCGGAGGAAATTGCCGCAGTGCAGTAGGTACAGGGGCTGCTGACTTTATTCCCTGCTTCCTGAGTGAGGTACCGATTATGTTTCGCAGAAAAGTGATTCCCATCAATGTAGCGCTTGTCCAGGTTTCACCACCGGACCAACATGGATTTACTTCTTTGGGCGTATCGGTAGATGCTGCGCTGGCTGCTGTTGAGATGGCCGACAAGGTAATTGCTCAGGTAAACCCCAATATGCCGCGTACCCATGGAGACGGATTGGTGCATGTAAGAAATTTCGATGCCATGGTATGGAGTGAGGAGCCCATCTTTGAGATGCCTCCCCATGCACTGACAGAAACGGAGAAACACATTGGTGAGCACATTGCCATGCTGATCGATGACGGATCAACCTTGCAAATGGGGATAGGTGCTATACCTGATGCGGTTTTGAGTTGTCTGGGAAATCACAAAGATCTGGGAGTACATACTGAGATGTTCTCGGATGGGGTCATTCCGCTTTTAGAAAGCGGGGTAATCAATAACCGACTGAAGAAGAAGCACCCTTATACACTGGTGTCAGGCTTTTTGATAGGCAGCAGAAAACTCTATGATTATGTCAATGACAACCCTTCTATCCGCATGCTGGATATTGAGTATGTGAATGATACCAAAGTGATTCGGCAGAATCCGAAGGTGGTGAGTATTAACAGTGCCATTGAAGTAGATCTGACCGGGCAGGTATGTGCTGACTCTATTGGTACCCGCATGTATTCGGGAGTAGGAGGCCAGATGGACTTTATCAGGGGAGCTTCTCTTTCAGAAGGTGGCAAACCCATTATCGCTCTTCCTTCTGTCACCAGAAGGGGAGAAAGCCGGATCAGTTCATTTTTGAAACCGGGAGCGGGAGTAGTAACTACCCGGGCCCACGTGCACTATGTGGTGACAGAACATGGGGTGGCAGACCTGTATGGCAAGAGTTTGAGAAAGAGGGCCCGGGCTTTGATTGATATAGCGCATCCCGATCATCGGGAAGAACTCGAAAGGGCCGCTTACGAAAGATTCAAAGTGCTTTAAGGGTCTTGCCGATCCTGGTTGTTAATAAGGCAACAGACATTTCGGAGAAATATATTCTTCGCTTAAACTACCTATCGAATTCCAGCTTCTGGCTGGAATTCTTATTTTTAGACTAAATCTATAGTTTATGAGGGTCATCGTCTTTTCAGTACTGGTCTTTTTGCCATTTTCTGTTGCAGCCCAGGCTCCTCAAAAAAGCCTGAGACAGTTGCTTGATGAAAGCAATGCGGCTTATGAGAAGCGGGACTTCAAAACCTACCTGGGGGTGCTGAGGGAGTTTAATGATAGACGACCTAACTATCCCTCTGTGGTATACAAACTGGCCGGAGCCTATGCGCTGAACAAGCGTAAGACCCGTAGTATCCAGACCCTGCAGCAACTGTTGCTGATGGACGCCACCGTTGATTTTGAAAGTGATAAAGATTTTGACAACATCAGAAGGTACAAGGGCTACGACAAGCTGGTGGCACTCAAGGATCGTCTGGGCAAAAAGGAAGTTCATGATGAAGTGTATCTAACGGTAGATGTTGGGCTTATCCACCCGGAAAGTATGGTACTGCTGGATAATGGTACTATTTTACTCGGAAGTGTTCGTGAGAAAAAGATTGTGCGGATTGATCCGCAGGGAGAGGTAAGCGACTGGCTCGATACCGACTACTCAGTATTGGGTATGGAGGTGCACCGGGGTGCCCTTTGGGTCTCCACAGCAGCCATGCCTGAGATGGAAGGATATGAGCCGGGCATGCGGGGAAGATCAGAAATACTCCAGATCAGCCTCGCAAATGGAGCGGTGCTCCAAGGAATCGAGTTTGATGACGAATCCACAATTGGGGATATTGAATTAGACAAGGAATCCCGTATCTGGCTCTCAAACAGCATGATCCCTTATCTCAGCCGTGATGTAACGGATTCAACCTTTTATGTAGGCGCCTTTGTAAGGAAACAGTATGATTTGGGAGTGAGTCATTTTAACCTGCAGGGACTGACATTGAACGAAGATGAGTCAGCACTCTATTTCGCGGATTACATTTCCGGTATTCATAAACTTAATGTCAGAACTGATGACATTACTCCCGTACTGGCCCCCACAACCTCACTGCTCAAGGGAATTGATGGCCTGTACCATTACAATACCAGCCTGATAGCCATTCATAATGGTGTAAAACCCTATCGCATTATCCAGTACTTTCTGGATGAGACCGGTGATAACATTCTGATGGAACGGATTATCAACCGGGGAGGTGATTCACTGGGAGAACCTACTAACGGGTTGGTCAAGGATGGTTATTTCTATTATATCGCCAACAGTCCCTGGGGAGCATATGATGAGAACAAGGAAATAGACCCCTCGAAAGTGAAGCCCCTGGAAATCAGACGCATTAAGCTGGATTAGCCGGTCATGAGTTAATGGTCTATGGTTGTTTAGGTACAAGCCCCGGGCCTTGCGTACCCCGTCAGACCACAGGTCAGACGGATGATGAGCAGCCCTGAGGTCGCGAAAGCGTATTAGAAAGCCCTGATCTCTAATTAGCAATAATCCACCTTCCATTGATCAACCTCTGGTGCAACCTGACGTCATTTCAGTTGTGTTTGTACTGACGGCCTGGCGATATTCATTGAGGTCATAAACAGGGAATCATGTTATTCAATCACATCAAGACGGCATTCAGAAGTCTCATCAAGCAAAAGTCATTTACCTTTATCAATATCATCGGCCTGGCCATTGGTCTGGCAGGTTGTCTCCTTATTCTCCAGTTTGTGGCCTTCGAAACGAGCTACGAGGACTTCCATGAGCAGGGTGATGATATCTTCAGAGTAACTTATTCAAAAGAGAAAGATGGTGTGGAGTCATTTCATACCGTACTGAGTTATGTGGGAGTAGGGCCGGCTTTAAAAGAGAACTTTCCCGAAGTGCTGGATTATGCGCGGCTTCGGCCTGTTGCCACACTCAATGCGAGTACGGTGATTACGGTAGGAGATCAGACCTTTGAAGAGACCAGGGTCTATTATGCCGACCCTTCATATCTTCAGATGTTTTCCTTCAAGTTACTTCAGGGAAACCCCGAAACAGCACTAGACCGACAGTTTACTGCTGTGATCACTGAGTCGACCGCCAAACGATATTACGGTAATGAGAATCCCCTCGGTAAAAGCTTCAGAAGGGGACGCAATCAGGAGTATGTGGTAACGGGAGTAATAGAGGATACACCACTTAACGCTCACCTGAAATTCGATTTTCTGCTATCACATGAAACGCTCAGTGCTGTATCGCGAAACTATTCACCTACCAATATGACCTCCTTTCACGGGCACTTGTACATTCAGACCCTGCCTGGCACTACGGCAGAGGGCCTGTCTGCTAAATTTCCACAGTTCGTGGATGATTTTATCTGGTCTGTGCAAAACCAGCCTGAGGGCACCGAGCTTTTTCTCTACCCCATGCCCCTGAAAGATATTCACCTGAAGTCTAATATTCAGCATGAGGCCGAGGTGAATGGAGATGAAAGTACCGTGACTTACCTTACCATTATTGCAGGGATGATCCTGCTGATTGCCTGGGTCAACTATATTAATCTGTCTACTGCCAGGGCGGCACAAAGAGCCAGGGAAGTAGGGGTGAGGAAGGTACTGGGCTCTCTGAAAGGACAACTGATCTGGCAATTCATGGTCGAATCGGCTATCATGAACTTTCTTGCTGTTTTGGTGGCGCTGGGCATTGTGATGATTTCTCAGAGTCTGTTTGTACAGTTTGGTGCGGCTGAAATGTTGAGCATTAAGCCCTGGCGCAGTGGCAGGTTCTGGCAGGTGGTTAGTGCACTATGGGTATTTGGAACCTTATTTTCAGGCATTTATCCCGCTCTGACGCTTTCTTCTTATAAGCCCTTATCGGTATTGCGGGGTAACTTTTACGGGAATAAACGGGGGATTATACTGAGAAAAGCTCTGGTGATATTCCAGTTTACAGCTTCTGTGGCTTTGCTTATTGGTACAGCTGTGGTCTTTCTGCAAATCAGCCATATGCGCAATAAAGACCTGGGGATCAATATCGATCATGCCATAGCTCTCAGAGCTCCTGTACTTGCTGATTCTACCTATGACTCCAGAATCAGGAATTTTAAGACTGAGATGAAAAGAAACCCTTTGGTTACTAACGTGGTGGCAGCCTCTGATGTACCGGGGAGAGAGGTCAATGGAGCCACCTGGTTTCGCAGAGTCAACCAAACCAGAGAGGAGGGCATCTTCTGTGTACAGTCACGGGCAGATCATGATTTTCTGGAAGCCATGGAAGTAAAACTACTGGCAGGAAGGAATTTCAGCCCTGAAGACCGCGGACAATCTATTTTTATCAATGAGGAAGCCTGCAAACAATTTGGCTTTAGCAGCCCTGAAGAAGCGGTAAATAAGGAAATCACTTTTGCAGGAGGTGATGGAAGCAACAGAATGACAATTGTAGGGGTATTGGATAATTACCACCAGTTGTCACCCAAAGTAGAGCATACACCTCAGATTACACGCTACGATCCCTTTGTTCGCAGGTACTATATGGTCAAGTTCAATACCGGTAGCGATCCCGGAAGAACAGTGAGTCAGGTACTGGACCTGGCAGAAGGCACTTTCAAAAGCCTGTTTCCCGGAAATCCCTTCAGCTATTTCTTTATCGATGAGGAATTTGAAAAGCAATACGAGACCGATCAACAGTTCGGAGATATGTTTGGTGTTTTCAGCCTCCTGGCGATTTTTGTGGCCTGTCTGGGCTTGCTGGGGCTGGCTTCTTTCACAGCAGAGTTGCGCATTAAGGAGATTGGTGTGCGAAAGGTATTGGGTGCCAGTGTCAGCAGTGTGCTTTGGCTCCTAAGCTCCAGCTTCCTGAAGCTGATCGGCCTGGCTGTACTTATCGCAGCGCCTTTAGGGTATTTACTGATGGGAAGCTGGCTGCAGAACTTTGAATATCATATTTCAGTCAGCTGGTACTACTATATATATGCCATTTTACTGACAGGTGTCATTGCTTTGTTGACCGTAGGCTATCATTCATTGAAAGCTGCTACAGATAACCCTACGCGGAGTCTTCGGTATGAATAAGAGCTGGTTGGTTCTGATCATTTTCTCAGTACTCCTGAGTGCGTGTGAGGTTCGAAAGCAGCCGCTTCCCCGTGGTGTCTTTTTGGGGCTTACCCCGACAGATAAGCCGCGGTTACTTCCGCGATTTATCAACTCAGGCATGATTGAATTTAACGGGACTTTTAATGCGGAGGGTACCGAATTTTACTATACCACGGATATTCCCCGGCATGGAATGATCGTGCACACGCAGATGCTTCCTGACAGTAGCTGGTCAGCTCCGGCTTTGGCTGCTTTTTCAGGCGCTTATTCAGACTATGATCCGCTCTTTTCGCCTGACGGAAACAGGCTTTACTTTAGTTCAGGAAGACCAGCTCCGGGAAAAAGTGAAGGGAGTAGTGGCATTTGGTTTGTTGAACGAATGCACGATGGCTGGACTGATCCGGTTTATGTTCCTCTGGGAGCTTTGTCCGCTTTCTACAGCTCTGTTACTTCTAAAGGAAAGGTCTATTTCAATGCGGGAAGTCCCGGTAAGCTCTACAGCGCCCGCAAAACAGCAGAGAAGTATCAGGTAGAGCCCCTTGTACAAATGCTGGATAGCCTTCAAAGTGAGCTGGATCCCTTTATCGCTCCTGACGAGAGCTACCTGATTTTCAGAGGCTATGGCGACAGGAGCTACGGAAGAGCTGATTTGTTTATCAGCTTCCGCCTCAATGGTCAATGGACACCTGCTGAAAACCTGGGAAGCGAAATCAATTCTACAGCACAGGAGGTCTGCCCCTATGTCACAACCGATGGCCGGTTCTTTATTTTCAGCAGCGACCGGCTTGCTGAACCCTATCCGCTCCAATCCGGGACCCCGATAGCTGAATTTCAGGACAAATTCGGTACCTCAGACAATGCACAACAGAATATCTATTATATGTCGGCAGATTTTATTGAAGACTTTCGAAAACGGCACATATCCAGGTTTGGGAAGTAGAGCCAAACAAAGACAATTCCTGTTTGTTAGAAACTCGTAAGGCTCACCTTTGGGTTGAGAGAAAATCACTATTTTCACCCTTTCAACTCTCACTATGCGACCCGAAACCTCTGACAATAGTAACCCTGTAGAAGAAAAAGATAAGCTCAGACGTTGGGTGTCAAATCTCCAGCTGGAGAGCTGGCAGCTGGAGTTGCTTATTACGGGTTTTTCGATATTCCTTCTGGCAACGAGTCTGGATGAATACGATGCTTTCCGCAGTTATATTGAGCATAACAGGCTGGCTCCCAGCACGGATTCATCTAATCCCATGCTGGCTATCTCGGTCATCGTGCTGTTGAACACCATACCCTGGGCCCTGCGGTTTTTCCTGATCAACCTGTTGATTCACCTCCTGCTGCGGGGTTTTTGGATTGGTATTGTAGGGCTCAGCTCTGTTTCATCCGAGATCCATTACGACAAGCTCAAGCTTAAAGGGAAATTCAGAAAGCTTCTGCCGGAGCGGGTGAAATCTCTGGATCAGCTGATTGTATATCTGGATAAAATGTCCAGTGTTATTTTTGCGTATACCTATCTGCTGGTCTTCTCCATCATCTCTGTCATGCTGGTGTTTGTAATGATCATTGCCCTGTCAGGAGCCGGGTTCTCTCTGATGGGTATGGCATCGCAAAGCGTGATTTACGCCTTCCTGGGTGTGATACTCATCATGGCTATTATGTTGATTGCCTTTTGTGCATTGCTCTTTTTTATCGATACACTTACTTTCAGCTCGCTTAAAAGATCTAAGTACTTTAATCCGGTATTTTATCCCATCTACAGGCTGTTTTCTGTACTCACCTTATCTTTTTTATACCGATCCATCTATTATCACCTTATCACTAATTATAAGCGTAAGCAAATCGTTATGGTGACGATGGGTTTATTGGGGGTATTCTACATGAGCAGGCTCTTTTCAGACTGGGATAACCATAGTCACTACCCGGAATCTTACGGTACCAGTGCTTATGTGATGGAGAACCGGTTTTACGATGATGCCCGGGGTGACAGCCATATTCAACTGGTGAGTATACCCTCAAAGTATGTGAAGAATAATTACCTGGAGCTTTTTATTCGCTATCGTCCTAATCAGAATGCGGTCATGACCTTTTTGTGCCCCGGTACTGTCGATATGAATGGTAGTCGTTCTTTTATAGAAGCTTTTAATGCTGGTATGGCTGCTCAGCGAGACAGTACGATATCAATGGTACCCGACCGCATTGCTTCCGGGGAGTACTCTGCCACCCTGAAAGAGGCCGTCAATTGTTTGACTCAGATGTTTGAGGTCCGCATTGATGGTGTACTACAGGAAAATCTGGAGTACATGTTCAGAATCCATCCTTCCAAGGGCGAGAAAGGCTTTTTCGTGATGATTGATCTGCATGACCTGGAAAGGAAAAAGCACATACTGGAAGTGAAAAGGCTCGATTTTAACGGGGCTCCCTTTATGCAGGAGGTGACCCGTGACAAGATGAGTATGAAGCTCATTGCCGCACTTCCCTTCTGGATGGAGTAGTCGTACTGCTCTTCCTTCGGTAAAAAGCGCAAGAACTACCAGAAGTCTACCTGTTATATTCAGGTAGACCGAAATCCGAATGTTCTATGCTTAAGAATTATTTCAAGGTAGCCCTGCGCAATATCTTCCGGCAAAAAGCTTATGCCTTTATCAACATATCAGGCCTGGCCATTGGCATCTGTTGCTGCCTGCTTATTGTGAGCTATGTTCTGGATGAGCTCAGCTATGACAACTTCCATCCTGATACAGAGCAGACTTTCAGGATAGCCCTGGACAGGAAATTTCCTGACAACCAGTTTATGTATGCGCGGAGTCCTGTACCGATGGGCCCAACGGTAGCTCGTGAAATTCCTGAAGTGACTGCGGCTACCCGCATGTTCAATACCTTTGGCTCTCTCACTTTTCAATACGAAGACCGCTATTTTGATGAGCGCAATGTCATCGCGGTAGATTCCAATTTCTTTGACTTTTTTGGTGTGGAGCTGCTGGCTGGTGACCCTGAAACGGCTTTAAATGACCCCAATTCACTGATCATCACCGAGGCTATGGCCACCAAATACTTTGGTAAGGAAGAGGCACTCGGCAAGCAGCTGGAGATACAGAATATCGGGCAGATGATGGTGAGAGGGGTAGCCCGGCAGATGCCCTCCAACGCTCATTTCCATTTCGATTTTCTCTTTTCGCTAAACACCATGCCGGGTCTGTACAACAATCAGTTCTGGGGTGGTTATACATTGTATAACTATGTGAAGATGGCACCGGAATCTGTTGCAGAGGTAGAGAATAAGCTGATGCCGCTGTTGCAACGGTATATGGAACCACAGATACAAAGCGTTTTGGGGATCAGCTGGCAGCAATATGAGGAGGCCGGCAATGCACATCGCTACTTTTTCCAGCCTGTTAATGATATCCACTTACACTCAGCCCTTCAATGGGAGCTTGAGCCAAACGGTAGTCTTTCTACGGTCTACTTATTCGCGGGCATTTCTGCTTTTATCCTGCTGATTGCCTGCATCAACTTTATTAACCTGAGTACGGCCCGTTCTGCCAACAGGGCCAAAGAGGTTGGTATGCGCAAGGTGTTGGGAGCCATCAAAGGACAGCTGGTGATACAGTTCCTCATTGAATCCGTGTTGATGTGCCTGCTGGCTTTGGCCCTGGCCATCGGGATGACCGCTTTGATACTGCCTTTTTTCAATGAACTCTCTGGTAAGCTCATTGTCATGCAGGATTTCATGAGCCCCCTGGTGCTACTGATTTTAATCTCTTTTGCGCTGGTTTTGGGTATTGTGGCCGGACTTTACCCGGCTGTTTTCCTTTCTGCCTTCAAACCGGTAGTGGTATTGAAGGGAAGGCTCAAAGGCGGAGCAAAGAACTCCTGGTTGCGCAACGGTCTGGTCATCTTTCAGTTTGCTGTATCCATTGTACTGGTAATCGGTACCATGGTGATTTATCAGCAACTCCAGTTCCTGAATGACAAGTCGCTTGGCTTTGATAAGGACCAGCTGGTTGTAGTCGAAAGGGCCGGCTTACTCACCAATCAGAGCACAACCTTTAAGAACGCCCTTCTGCAAAATCCGGATATCCTGGAGGTCACAGGCACCAATAGCATCCCGGGCAGACAGATCACCGGAGGAACCTTTACCGATGTAACCGGTGATGCCAGCGATCGCTTTCTTATGCCCAACCTTACAGGCGACTATGACCTGATCAACACGATGGGCCTTGAAATGGTAGAGGGGCGTGCTTTTGACAGACAGATAGTTACTGACTCAACCGCTGTGATTATCAATGAGGCGGCTGCCCGCACTTTTAAGTGGGATAGTCCCATTGGCAAGCAGTTGCAGCCTATCAACGGGCCTGTATTTCAGGTAATAGGGGTGGTTAAAGATTTTCATTTCGAATCGCTGCACCAGGAAATCAGACCATTGGCTCTTTTTGCGCGTGACCTGGATGCGCAACCGGCTAATCTGATGGTAGTGAAGCTGAATACTGCTAATCTGTCCGAAACGCTCAGCTTTCTGGATGAGCAGTGGCGCGCTTTTGTGTCCGAGCGTCCACTGGCCTATCGCTTTGTCAACGAAGAGTTCGGGGCGCTTTATGAAGCAGAGCAGCAAAGTGGTAAGATCTTTACAGCCTTTTCAGCCTTAGCCATTTTCATTGCTTGTCTGGGGGCTTTTGGTCTGGCGGCTTTTTTAGCCACACAGCGTGTGAAGGAAATAGGTGTGCGCAAGGTACTGGGAGCTTCTACGATGAGTATTGTTGGTTTGCTGTCTAAAGACTTTGTGAAACTGATTCTGATAGCCAATCTGGTGGGATGGCCACTGGCTTATCTGGGCATGCAACGTTGGCTCGAGAACTTTGCCTATGCCGTAGGAGTAGACTGGCTGACCTTTATTCTGGTGGCCCTGGGCTCTATCGGCATTGCCCTTGTTACGGTTTCTTATCACAGTATCAGAGCTGCCCTGAACAATCCGGCAGACACGCTCCACCATGATTAAACCCTGCTGATCACTACCATGTCTTATAGCGGGGTGAAAGATCTTTAATTCGGTTGCAGTAGGAGCGGTTTTAATGAACGGCCGTTCCTGATCCCGGGGCAACCTTTGGTTGCTCCGGGTACTTTTACATGATCATCCGGTTACCTGACTCCTGAAATGAAATCGGACTTTTTGCGTCTTAAGAATAATAGTAACTTTTAGCTGATGAGGAACAGACGAGACAATAAGTTCAGCTGGGGAGGAGCCTTTCGGGAGCTGATTTTGATTACACTGGGTATTTACCTCGCTTTTGCCCTCAACAACTGGGGCGAAAGCAGGAAGGAACGTGAAGCTGAAGCGTTTTATCTGAGTAACCTCTTGGGAGATGTGGAAAGGAGCATCACACAACTTGAATTCCATCTTCGCAGTGATAGCTCTCAACTTTCAGGAGCCAGGGTGCTGGATGGACTGCTGGCTCAGGGACGGAGGGTTGATCGCGACAGCCTCAGAAATTATCTGAACTCTTTCAATACCAACCCCCGGTTCAGAATGGACAACTACAGCTACCAGTCGCTACTTCAATCAGGTGAGTACAGAACCATTCGAAGTGATAGCCTCAGAAACCAGCTGGACCGCTTTTTTCTTCAGCTTCTGCAAGGAGTGATTACTACGGAGGGCTATTACCTCGATCGCCTGGATGAATACTACTACCCTGTCAAGGAGAGTGTATATATGGGCAGAAGCAATGAGTTTGTTAATATCGACAGGCTGTTTGATCCGGTCTTCAGAGACAATGTGTATGTGCTGCCGGCTTATATCAGACAGGAAATGTCGCACCTGAAAGTCACCCTGGACGCTGCCTATGCCTTGAAAGAGCAAATAGAAAGACAGCTGGAGTAAGCACGGCAGTCTCTACTTCCGGCCTGTTCTGAAAATTCTCTGAACTTTTTCAGATTTTTGCTTGACTCTTACCTTACGTCATACCCTTTCTTTGAGGTCATGGTGAAAAAGAAAGCAACATATTCTGTCAAACAACTTTCTCAACTCGCAGGAGTGAGTGTGAGGACTTTGCATCACTATGATAAGATCGGGTTATTAAAACCTGCACATCGGGGAGAGTCTCGTTATCGCTATTATGAAAAGGCGCAACTCTACCGGTTGCAGCAGATTCTTTTTTACAAGGAACTGGATTACCCTCTTCAGGAGATAGGTGAAATCCTGGATAACCCCTCCTTTGATCTCATTAAGTCGCTGAATTATCACAAAGGAGAGTTGATGAAGCGAGCTGATAGAATGGAACAGCTTTTAAACACCATCGATAAAACAATTATCTCACTTAAAAATGAAGAAGGTATGATTACCGATGAAGAAATCTATGCAGGCTTTCCGAAAGAGGATGTGCCTAAAATCAAAGAAGAAGTCACCAATCGCTGGGGGGCTGAAAAACTGGAGGCAACAGAGAACACCATCCGAAGCATGAGTAAGACTCAATGGGCGGAGGTACAGCAGGAGGGAGATGAAATCAGCCGCTGGCTGGCTAACCTTATGCACAAAGAGCCGGCAGCACTGGAGGTGCAAAAGGTAGTGAAGGAACATTACCGTTATATGAACCAGTTTCATGCCTTTGGTATACCGGGCTATCGTGGTTTAGGGCAGATGTATGTGCAGGATGAGCGCTTTACTGCGTACTACGACAATTTCAAAGAAGGACTGGCCGTATTTCTCAGTGAGGCCATCAACGTGTTCTGCGACAATGGACTGGAGGTGAAAGGGTAGATTTGAGATGATAGATATTAAACAATAGATGTTAGACATAATGTCTGGTGCCTAATATCTGTAGTCTGGCGTCTAAAATCTAATGTCTATTCTCTAAAATTCACTCCCCACCATCAGGGTCTTACGTAGCTCCCCACCATCAGGGTCTCGCGCAGCGGACCCTGATGAATCTCCGATCCCCCTAAGGCGGACCCTGATGAAAGGTTCAGCGATCAGGTTAACTGAGCCTGAAGTCTGAAATCTATTATCAGACTCCTGCTACTCAAAAAGTCTGTTTACATTCATTTTATACACCTGACCAATAGGGATTTCGTGGTCGCTGATTTTGATCCGGTTTCCTTCTATCAGGTTAATGCGGTCGATAGAGATGACAAAAGACTTGTGTACTCTGATAAACTCATCAGAAGGCAGCAGTTGCTCAAAAGTAGATAGCTTCTCATGGGTCACGATCATTTCGTTTTCCAGGTAGACCTTGGCATAATTCCCGAAAGCCTCTACAAAGAGAATGTCAGCAAAAGCTACCTGATGGTGCTTTTTATCCCCTTTGAGAAAGAGCCTCTGCTTGCCCGCTGGGGCTGGAGTGACAGTAGAAGCAGGTACATGGGCCACCGGAGCGGCTGAAGGAGTTTCCAGGCTCACCGCCTTGTTTACCGCTTTAACAAAGCGTTCGAAGCTGAAGGGCTTTAAAAGGTAGTCAGACACATTGAGCTCATAGCCTTCCAGGGCAAATTCTTTGTAAGCAGTGGTCACGATCACCTTGGGCGGACTGGCCAGGGTTTTGAGGAAATCGAAGCCTTTCAGCTTGGGCATATTGATGTCCAGAAACATCAGGTCCACCCGTTCCGCACTCAGAAATTGCATGGCTTCCAGGGCATCATAGCAATCTCCGGCCTTTTCCAGATGAGGCAGGTCATCGCAGTAACGCTCTATGATGCGATGGGCGATGGGTTCATCATCTACGATTAAATAGCGTGTCATAGGGTGTCTATCTGAAGCTGAGCCTGGTAAACATTTTCTTTCATCGATAAAGATAAGCTATGTTTCTCCGGGTAAATAAGTTCAAGACGTCTTTTCAGATTCTCCAGGCCAATGCCGGGCTGATTGCTTTGTTCGGCAGGGTCAAAATTGTTTTCTATGGCAAAGGCCACTTTTCCACTACCCGCAATAAGGCTGATATGTACATAGGCATCTTTGGTCAGGCTCTCTACCCCATGCTTAAAGGCATTCTCCAGCAAGATGATAAAGAGCAGCGGAGTCACCTGGTGGTCCTCGTCCAGAATCTGATGATTGAACAGTATGTCTACCTTTTTATGATAACGCATTTTATGCAGCTCGATGAAATTTTTCAGGTATTCCAGTTCGTCTGCTAAAGGAACTCTGTCTTTTTTACCTTCATAGATGGTATAGCGCATCATATCCGAAATCTTGAGTACTACCTGAGGAGCCAGATCAGATTTTTCTACTGTAAGGCCATAGAGGTTATTGAGGGTATTAAAGAAGAAGTGAGGGTTTACCTGACTCTTAAGCATCATCAGTTCTGCCTTGCCCCGTTCATTTCGCAATTGTCTGATACTGCGGATTTGTGAGAATATCCAGGACAGAATCAGGTAAGCCACAATGGCTGCACTCAACATGCCTGACAGCACCATAGAAGGTACCATATTGTTGCCACCAAAAGCTGTGGCAAACAGGAAAAGGACAAAGGCTATCAGGAAGAGAAACTTCCGCTTATGGCGTTTTATAAATGAAAACATGCTCAAAGTTACCGAAGCCAGCTGACCCACCGAAAAATCTTGATCAACACAGGCAAAATCAATTCAAACATAGGCTTTTTTAGGGTGAACCCGATTGAACCTGATAATCAGGCATTGTAAGTCCAAAACAGGGCGGGCTGTCATATTAATTATATGAGCCCTTTTTGTCTGGCTATGTTCGACCAGTCAACAAAAACAACACCATGTTCTGGTCTATAACCAAGCTTATTCAAATTCCTTCCAACACAGGTAAGATGGCCCTGATTGTACTGAACTTGTTCATTTCTGCGCAACAGGTCAATGCGCAACAGTCAGATTCATTTTTAGAGGAGGAGGTTACAAGAGCCCAAAGGCAAATGATTCAAAAACTCACCGGTGTCGAGGCTATCAGAGAAGAGGTCTATCTGAGTGCCCGCAGCACACCTGAAGAAAGAAGAGAGGTAGCCGGTTTCCTTTATCGGTCATTGGAAAAGGACGGTTTTACTGTACAGAAGCACCATTATAAAGTCTCAAACAAAATCCCTTTGCTTGATCTTTTCTTCAACCCGTTTATGGGAACAAATGTCTATACCATAGTGCCGGCTACCGTACCGACTGACGAGTACGTTCTGCTCGGAGCACATTATGATTCGGAGCCGGGCAGTCCCGGAGCCAATGACAATGCCACCGGAGTGTCTCTGGTATATCAGGTGGCACTGCAGTTACGCGATGCAGCCTATCGGGGTAAGCACTTCATCATCGTCTTTTTTGATCAGGAAGAAGACAATCTTGTGGGCAGTAAGGCCTTTGCCCGAAAGATAATGAAGGAAGGTAAACACATTCACTCGGCTCATACAGCAGATATGCTGGGCTGGGATGCTGATCAGGACGGAGCCATTGAGCTGGAGTACCCCACCAGGGAGTTGAAGGCTTTGTATCATCGTGCGGCTCAAGGTCTGGGGATTCCTCTGCATGAAACGCAGGTAACCTCTACTGATCATGAAGCTTTTCGGGAGCTGGGTTACCCGGCCATTGGACTGACAGAAGAGTATGTTAACGGTGATTCCACACCACATTATCACAAGGCCACGGATACCGCTGAAACGGTCGACTATATCTTTTTAATGAATGCCACGCGACTTGTCTGGTCAGCTATGGAGCAACTGGCACAAACCCCTCAAATCAACTAATATGAAACGGATAGAAATATTGAGTATGGCTTATTTGTACGTGCTGTTTATGAGCTTTCTGCCATTGCTGGTCAAAGGAATGTTGCACGTACAGGGTGGAAGTTATGTGCCCATGATTGTCATAAACCTGTTGGGCCTGCCTATCATCTATGGTCTGTACTTTGGCAAAGCCTGGGTCACCTTCTTTATTCGTATCTGGTCGGCCTGGCTCATGTTCTATGGATTTGCCAGGGTAATACTGCATATACTGGTAGAGCTGGCCGGGCCCGGAGTAGAGGCGAATATTGCCAATCAGGTAAGCTTCGGCTACCTCTGTATGAGCCTCCTGCATCTGGGAGTAGGCCTGGTGCTGTATCGCTATCTGTATTCTTGTGTCTGGGTGGCTGATAAAGAGCCCCGTCTCGCCATTTAGATTCTGAAAAAACAGGACTGATGCTAAAAAAAGAAGACAGCAACTTTCGTTACTGCCTTCTTTGTAGCGGGCACATCCAAAATCGGATGGCCCGTCATCCCCGTAAAATGGTAGTTTTTCAGCCAGCTAGCTCTTGCCCGACAGATTCCCCTGGGCAATTCCTTTAATGAGTCCCACCAGGCCGATAATGAATAAGATGGGAGGGTAGTAATAGATATAGCCGGCCTGCCAGCCCAGCACAAACCAGACTACAGCAATGGCCATCATGGCCAAACCGCCCAGTACTCCTTTTTGTAGTCCCTTTTTCTCAGGTTCGAAGAAGCCACCGGTCTCACTGGCTTCTCTTTCTTCTGCTTCTTTTCTGTTTTTATAGTATTCAATCTGCTTTTCATCGGCCTGAAAGTCAGAGCAGGTATCTTCGAAAGTAGGTTTGGCACTTGTAAGGCTACAGACGATTCCGGTAGCCTGGTCCATTTGGCGGCTAGTACAGATTTTGCAGTAATGAAGTCTCTCTTCTAAAGTCATGGGTCGGTTGATTTAGTCCTGAAAAAATGGCAGTATCTTTTGATTTTATACTGAGTTAGCAAATCAATATGCCATTCGTTAACCCCTTGAACAAGAAGGAATAAGAATACCCGATAAACGCGGGGTTGAGGAGAATAAAGCAGGGTTCTGACCCGATAAAAAAGTATTAAGGAGTACCGGAAAGCTCCTGCTGATACAGAGCATAGTTTTCCGGATCATAACACACGAAAGTTGCCTCTTCTATTATTGTGCTTTTGAAGTCCCTCACGGCCCTTACAGCGATTTTTGCGGCTTGTTCTTTTGGGAATCTGTAAATGCCCGTGCTGATATTGGGAAAAGCGATGGTTTTGCACTGATGATCCTCTGCCAGTCTGAGACTGTTAACATAGCATTGCTCCAGCTTATGGGCTTCATGTGACCTGCCGTGATTCCAGACCGGGCCCACGGTATGGATCACGTACCGGGCCTTAAGCCTGCCACCTGTGGTGATCACTGCTTCCCCAACAGCACAGCCACCCTGTCGGTTACGAATGGCACGACAGGCCTCCAGAATCCCGGGGCCGCCAGCCCTGTGTATCGCGCCATCTACACCACCGCCTCCCAGCAGGCTGGAGTTGGCTGCATTGACAATCGCTGTAGTTTCCTGCTTTGTGATATCACCTTGTACCAGCTTGATCTTCATGACTTTATCATTTGATGGTTTAGGAGCTTTCCTTTTCTAAAATCCGAAAAAAATCAGAAAAATATGACCTGAATAAAATTTGCTGCACAATAAAAACTAGTTCTATAGTTATTCATGTAGGCGAACTGATTTTTTTATCTTTAGTGAGCCTTACCCGATCGTTCAATCCTAAGTGTTAATCGTTATGCAACCGTCTCAATTTGGCCGCTTTCTGTGCCTGCTCTTTATCCTGTTTTCCTTTGCCTGTTCTGATAACAAGAAGCAGCCTGCTGCTGAACTCGACAGACGGGCCGACCAGTCTTTTACTGAATACATTGCCGGCTATTCCAGCGGCAAGCTACCAAGCCGATCGGCCATTACAGTACAACTGGCACAAGACGTCAGCGAAGAAGTGCGAGATACGGTAGACCCTACCACGGTGCTAAGCTTCAGTCCGGGAATCAAGGGAAAGGCCCGCTGGATCACCAACCGTGTGATGGAATTTACACCAGACAGACCCATGACCTCTGGTACAGAATACACAGGTGAACTTCAGCTCGATAAGGTACTTCCTGTAGATGAAGAGCATAAGACCTTTGCTTTCGGTTTTCAGGTGCTCAAACAGAACTATGATATTGAAATTAAGGGACTTTTGAGTGACGAGTCTGATGCTATGCGAAAACAACTGATCCGCGGAGAGTTTCATACAGCAGATTATGCAGATAGTACCGAGGTGGTGAAGGCTCTGAGCTTTACTCAGTCAGACAGAGACCTGAAGATCAAATGGACCTTTGACCGGACCTTTGGTGTGAACCACCGCTTTACCGTTTCCGGGGTAGAGCGAAAAGAAGAGTTATCGGAAGTAGATTATAAGGTAACCGGCAGGGCTATAGGGGTATCGCGCGATCAGCGCGGAGCTGTGGAGGTACCCGCTCTGAACGATTTCAAGGTGCTGGAAACCCGGGTGGTTCGTAATGATAATCCCTATGTGCTGGTCAGCTTCTCCGACCCCCTGAAAGACAACCAGGACCTGCAGGGCTTCATTACCCTGGAAGGAGAAAACAACCTGCGCTTTGATGTGGAAGAAAATGAGGTGAAGGTCTATCTGGGAAGGAATAACTATGGCAGCAAGCGTCTCAATGTCTATCCCGGAATTCGCAACAAGCTCGATTTCAGAATGAAGAATGGCTTTGCCAGAAATGTGAGCTTTTCTCAGATCAAACCTGCAGTGAGGCTGGCAGGCAAAGGCACCATCCTGCCCGGTACTGACGGACTGATCTTCCCCTTCGAAGCCGTAAACCTGAATGCCGTGGATGTCACGGTTATTAAGATTTTTGAAAAGAACGTATTCCAGTTCCTTCAGGTAAACAAGCTCAATGGAAGTGAGCAGCTGAGGAGAGTCGGCAGACCTGTTGTAAAAACCAGAGTGGCACTGGATGAATCCGGGCTCTTTGACCTCGGGCGCTGGAACCGCTTTTCGCTGGACCTCTCTGAAATTATGAACACCGAGCCCGGAGCCATTTATCAGGTAAGGCTTAGTTTCCGAAGGGCTTATTCCATGTATGGCTGTGGTGAGACGAATGATGAAGAAGTCAGCCTGACAGGGGAGATTGAGGAAGATGACTGGGCCACTTATGATGGCGGCAGCTATGGTCAGTATGACAGTTACTATGGCCGCTATTATCCGCGCAACTATCGCTACAGTGATCGTGATAACCCCTGCACTGATTCTTACTATGTCAGAAACCGGTCAGTGAGTCGCAATGTGGTAGCTTCTGACCTGGGTCTGATTGCAAAAATCGGCAACGATCGAAAAATGACAGCTTTTGTCACCGATCTGCGTACTGCTGAACCTTTATCAGGGATCAATGTAGAGGTCTTCGACTATCAGCAGGACCTGCTGGAGACCATGGCAACAGACAGCGATGGTAAGATAGAGATAGACCTGGCCAGAAAGCCTTATCTGATGGTAGCCAATCGGGGAGCCGAGTATGGCTATCTGAAGCTCGATGATGGTTCCTCTTTGTCTATGAGTAATTTCAACGTGGCCGGAGCCCGGGTAAAAAGAGGGCTGAAAGGCTTTATCTATGGTGAGAGAGGCGTATGGCGTCCGGGAGATGATATCTACCTCAATTTTATTCTCGAAGATAAGGACGACAATCTGCCTGCCGATCATCCGGTAGTTTTCGAACTGATCGACCCCTCCGGTTCGGTGAAAAACCGAATTGTACGTACCAGGGCCATCGGTGATTTTTACAGTTTTCCTACCAGTACCAAAGACTCCGACCCTACGGGTAACTGGCTGGCAAAAATTACAGTGGGTGGGGCTGAGTTTACCAAAAGAGTTAAAATTGAAACTGTCAAGCCGAATCGCCTGAAAATCGATCTGGATTTCGGCAGAGACAAGATTCTGGCGGGTACTTCTTCTATCAGTGGTGACCTGAATGTGCAATGGCTCAGTGGTGTGCCCGCCCGAAGCCTGAAAGCAGAATTTGATCTGTATCTGACACCAAGACGCACCCGCTTTGAAGACTTTCCCGGCTACAGCTTTGACGATGCTGCCAAACGATTCAGCAGTCAGACGACCAGGGTGTTTTCAGGTAATGTTGATGAAAACGGTTTCGCTAAGGTAAATCTGGCTATTAACAAACAGAGAAATGCCCCAGGGGCCCTTACGGCTACCTTCAGTGGCAAAGTGTATGAGCCGGGAGGTGATTTTAGTATTGACCAGTTCAGCATCCCTTTCTTCCCCTATACTCATTACGTGGGACTGAGAAGACCTGAAGGAGACAGGAGAGGTCAGTTGCTCACAGATAAAAATCATACGATAGAAATTGTATCTGTTGACTCAGAAGGAAAACCGGTAGACCGTGACGATCTGCAATTTGAAGTGTACAAGCTGGACTGGCGCTGGTGGTGGGACCGCAGCAGAGACAATCTGGCCAACTATGTGGGCAGAAACTACAATTCGGCATACAACCGTCAAAAGGTAAAAACGGTAGGAGGCAAAGCAGAAGTGAGCGTCAGCATTCCCGATGACCGCTGGGGGCGCTACTATGTAAGAATCATGGACCTGAGCTCGGGGCACTCTTCAGGTTCTGTCATCTACTTTGACTGGCCGGGCTGGGCACAGGATGCCAACCGCCCGGGAGGAGCTTCCCTACTTGCTTTCTCAGCCGATAAGGAAGATTATGAAATGGGAGAAAAGGTACAGCTTCAGATTCCGGGTAGTGCCGGTGGCAGGGCGCTTGTGAGCATAGAAAACGGAAGCAAGGTTGTGGATTCGTATTGGGTGGAGACACAGGAAGGGCAGACTACCTTCGAGTTTGATGTTACGCCAGAGATGGTACCCAACGCCTATATCCATACCACCTTGTTACAGCCTCATGCTCAGACCCGAAATGACCTGCCCATGCGACTCTATGGTGTGGTGCCCATCAATGTGAGTGACCCGAATACGAAGCTCAATCCGGTGATCAGCACAGCAGAGGTATTTGAACCTGAATCAGAAGTGTCGGTGACGGTAAGTGAGTCTGCCGGCAAGCCCATGACCTATACCGTGGCAGTGGTAGATGAAGGCTTGCTGGACATCACCCGTTTCGGTACACCTAACCCCTGGGCTACCTTCTATGCCAGACAGGCTCTGGGCGTGAAAACCTGGGATTTGTATGATGATGTGAGCGGGGCTCTCAACGGAGATCTCTCTCGACTCCTCGCCATTGGCGGAGATGGCAGCGCTGCCAAACCGGAAAAGGCGAAGGCAAACCGTTTCAAGCCGGTGGTCAAACACCTTGGCCCTTTCACGCTGGCGGCCGGAGAAACCGCTACACACTCTTTTGATATGCCCAACTATGTGGGGTCGGTACGTACCATGGTCATTGCCGGTGATGACGGTGCCTATGGCAGCGCTGAAAAAGCGACACCTGTCAGAAAGCCGCTGATGGTGCTGGGCACTTTGCCTCGCGTGATCGGCCCGGGTGAGAAAGTGAAACTACCGGTCAGTGTCTTTGTACTGGATGATAAGATCAGGGATGTAAAGGTATCCGTGGCAGGAAATGAACTATTGCAAAACAGTGGCTCAGCCACCTCTGACCTTCAGTTTACAAGATTGGGAGACCAGATTGTCGATTTTGAATTCGAAGTGGCCGAACAACTGGGAGTCGGCAAAGTGCAGATTGTGGCTGAATCGGGTAACGAGCGAGCCACTTATGAAGTAGAGATTCAGGTAAGAAATCCGAATCCGCGTATGACGGATGTAGTGGCCAGGGCACTGGAGGCCGGCCAGTCCTGGCAGGAGACCTTTGATCAGGTGGGTATGGCCGGTACCAATGAGGTACAACTGGAACTTTCTGTGATTCCTCCTATCAACCTGGGTAAGCGACTGAATTACCTTATGCGTTATCCTCATGGTTGTATCGAGCAGACCACCTCTTCTGTTTTTCCTCAGCTGTTTCTGGCAGATATCATGGACCTGGAGGAAGCCAGAAAGGACATTATTGAAAAGAATATTAAGGCAGGAATTGACCGTATCAGCACTTTTCAGACAGATGAAGGAGGCTTTTCCTACTGGCCTGGTCAGAGTGATGATAACGACTGGGGTACCAATTACGGAGGTCACTTTTTGATGGAGGCGAAAAATAAGGGGTATTCCATTCCTTCTACCTTATTCCGAAACTGGAAGTCTTATCAGTCTAAAAGAGCCCGCAGATGGAGCCGTGCTGACCGCTATAATGATGATATCGTTCAGGCCTATCGTTTGTATACTCTGGCCCTGGCGCAGAGTCCTGAGCTGGGGGCGATGAACCGACTGAGAGAAGATGAAAAACTGTCTCTTGAAGCCAAATGGCGACTGGCCGCTGCCTATGCCATCAGTGGACGGATTAACGTAGCCAGAGAATTGGTGAACAGGGTGCCCAAGGAATCACCCCGAAAATCCAATTACTACTACTATGGCTCACGAACACGCGATAATGCCATGATTCTGGAGGCGCTGGGCCTGATGAAAATGAGAAATGAGGGGCTGACACTTTTGAGAGAGGTATCCGATCAATTGAGCGAAAGCCGTTGGATGAGTACCCAGACCACGGCTTATGCACTGCTGGGAGTGATTAAGTTCTCCGGTGTGGGAGATCAGTCTAATGGCTTGCTGGCGCGCTATGCGATTAACGGAGGAAGCGCTGAGCAGTTGGAGACAGCCAAACCCGTGAAGATAATTGAGGTGCCTGTCAGCGGTGTGGAGCAGGGGAGTATCGATGTGACCAATACCGGTGAGGGTGTGCTTTTTGTGAGGCTTATCAAGACAGGGCAGCCCTTGGGAGGAAACGAGACTCCGGCTGCCAGTGGTATGACCCTGAAGGTGCTGTATACTGACAGGAATGGCAATCCGATTGATCCGGTAAGCCTGAGTCAGGGTACCGATTTCTTCGCTGAGATCACGGTCTACAACAATGGTACAAAAGGTACCTACCGCGATCTGGCACTGAGTCAGATCTTCCCTTCGGGTTGGGAAATCCTCAATGAGCGACTGAATGATATTCCCGGTTCTACCAACACCAGGAATTTTGATTACAAGGATATCCGTGACGATAGAGTTTACACCTACTTCAATCTGAGAGCCAATAAGCAAAAGGTTTTTAAAGTGGCCCTGAATGCCACCTATGCCGGCAGATACTATTTACCGGGTGTTAATGTGGAGGCTATGTATGATAATACGGTCAATGCACGGGTTCCCGGAAAATGGGTAGAAGTAAAAAGGGTGAATTAATAAATCAAAAATCTCCCCCGGGGCCTCTGCTCAGCATGACCCTGAGGAGAGTTGAAGCCTCTTAAGCAGGGGACAGAAAATGAAAAAACGCATCGTTAAATATCGCTATCACCTGATGGTTCTGTTGCTGGGGCTGGCTGTGGGCTATTATTATAGTCTGCCGCAGGTGTTGTTTGACGATCCCTATGCTACGGTTCTGAATGCCAGCAATGGCGAACTGCTCTCTGCCCGTATCGCCAGAGACGGACAGTGGCGTTTTCCCTTATCTGTTTCTGTTCCTGACAAGTATGAAAAGGCGCTGATCACTTTTGAAGACAAGAGTTTTCGAAGACATCCGGGAGTTGATGTGCTGGCCCTGGGCAGGGCTACCCGACAGAATATCCGGGCAGGCAGGGTGGTCAGTGGAGGCAGTACTATTTCTATGCAGGTCATCCGTCTGCATCGGAAAGGTAAGTCCAGAAACTTGTGGGAAAAGCTGGTAGAGATGGTATTGGCCACAAGGCTTGAGCTACGCTATACCAAAGATGAAATTCTTAATCTCTATGCCTCTCATGCTCCTTTCGGTGGTAATACGGTGGGGTTGGAAGCAGCGGCCTGGCGCTACTTCGGTCGCAATGCCGGTGAGCTGTCCTGGGCAGAGGCTTCTTTGCTTGCGGTGCTGCCCAACCAGCCAAGCCTGCTCTTTCCCGGTAGAAACAGCGCTCCCCTGAAAGCCAAGCGGGACCGGCTTTTGAAGAGACTGTATGAGGAAGGGCACTTCGATGCTTATTCTCTGGAGCTGGCTCAGGCAGAACCTATTCCCGAGAGACCCCAGGCACTTCCTATGCAGGCCAGCCACCTGCTTGACAGGAGCGTGAGAGAAGGGTATGGAGAGCAGAAACTCCTGACTACCCTGGATTATCATTTGCAGTCCCGGGTCAATAAAGTAGTCAGGGCACATCATGAACTCCTGCGAACGGATGAGATTCACAATGCAGCTGCTTTGGTGATTGATGTCAGAAAGGGAGAGGTCATGGCCTATACCGGCAATGCTCCCGGTGCGGGCTTTGAACACGGGCAGGACGTGGATGTGGTGCAGGCTCCCCGCAGTACCGGTAGCCTGCTCAAGCCTATGTTGTATGCTTCTGTACTGGATGACGGCTTGATTTTACCCTCTTCCTTACTTCCGGATGTACCTGTTTTCTTCGGAGGCTTTGCTCCGCGCAATTTTTCACGCACCTACGATGGAGCGGTACACGCCAACACGGCACTGTCCCGGTCGCTGAACATTCCGTCCGTACATTTGCTGAAGGAATATGGCTATAACCGTTTTCATCAGAAGCTGAGGGATGTAGGGGTGACGACTCTGAACAAGCCTGCCAGCCATTATGGATTGAGTCTGATTCTGGGAGGCTCCGAAGGATCGCTCTGGGATATGGCCAATGTCTATGCCAGCATGGCGCGCACCCTGAATACCTTCGGTAGGAGCCCTTCGCCTGCACGTTATGCGCCATCTAACTATCAGCCGGCAGCATATCGTGTTCTCACAGACAGTCACAAAAATGAAGGCTTGCGGAAGGTTCAGAACAAGCCCGGGAAGCACCTGAGTGCAGCCGCCATCTGGTTTACCTTCAAAGCCATGCTGGAGGTGTACCGTCCTGATGAAGATGCTGCCTGGAAACTCTATGGCAGCTCCCGAAAGATTGCCTGGAAAACCGGGACGAGCTTTGGCTTTCGTGATGGCTGGGCTATTGGGGTTACGCCCGATTATGTGGTGGCGGTATGGACCGGTAATGCAGACGGAGAAGGTCGCCCGGGCCTAACAGGTATCAAAGCAGCAGCGCCCATTATGTTCGATATTTTTGACCTCCTACCGCAAAGCGACTGGTTCCGGGAGCCAATGGATGAACTGACTTATGCCGCAATAGACCGTGAGAGCGGTTACCTGGCTTCCTCTTATTCCAATCAGGTAGATACACTGCTTATTCCCAGAAGCGGTCTGCGAACGGCCGTCAGCCCCTTCCATCAGCGTGTTCATTTAGATAAAACCGGCACATTCAGAGTGACAGGAGCTTGTGAATCCGTTAATGATCTCATTTCCAAAAACTGGTTTGTGCTCCCTCCGAAGCAGGCCTTTTATTACAAGAGGTTACATCCTACCTATCAGGAGCTGCCTCCCATGCGATCTGACTGTTATGGAGAGCGGGATCATCTGGTGGTGATGGACATGCTGTACCCTGAGCCTGATGCCACCCTCTATATACCTACCGAACTGAATGGAGTCAAAGGAGAGGTTGTATTTGAAGTGGCCCACCGGGATGAAGACAGTCAGCTGCACTGGCACCTGGATGATTATTACGTGGGTACCACGGTTCGGGATCATCACCTCAATTTACAACCGACCACCGGAGATCATGTGCTAACCGTTACCGATAATGAGGGCAATAGCCTGAAGCGAAAGTTTACCGTGTTGGAGAAAGAGGGAGATGACTGAGCTGTTTGTTATTTTCTCAGGTTTCTGATACCATTCCTGAAGAGTACATAAATGGCCAGCACCATCATGAGCATGCCTCCAATCAGTCCTATCAGGTAAACGATGTTGAACCTGGTGCCGCGCTCTTCCACGGTAAATTCGGGCAGGCCTTTCATAAAGGCGCCTATCATCACACTCAGGAAGAGAAACCCGAATAAGAGCATTAACACACCCAGGATTTTATATTTCATGGCTTATGGTAGACAGACAGCCAAACTAGTGAAATTTGTGGCCCTTTCTAAACACTTCCAACCTTTGGGTAATCTCCGGTGTCGAATACAGAGAGATAAACCCCATGGCTATGAAAAGAAAGTATCAACTGCTCCTCGGTATTCTGATTGCCGCTATTCTCGTTTTTACAACAAGCTGCGATGAGGCTACAACTCCGGGTTGTGACCGTGGAGGAAAAGTGATTCATACTGTGGAAGAGGTAGAGGGAAGTGTGACCAGGTATGAAGACACAAACGACATCCTCATCACCTACTTTGTGCCCGGTACAATAGACTCAGCCTGGTCAGGTGTGGTATGCAATGATCTGTTTCCCGACTTTGAAATTGGTGAGAATACCCGTGTAAGATTCTCCGGTAACTTCAGAGATGACGAGGACAGTCTGCATCCACTGGAAGCCTTTGGCGGACAGGAGTTCTTTTACCTGGAGCTGACATATGTAGAAGAGATCAACTGATCTCTGTCTGCTTCTCCGGAGTCCATACCTGTTTAAGTGAAAAGAAGTGCATGCTGTAAGCAATCGCTACCAGTATTCCCGGCAGCCATACAAAGGGGAACTCAGTAACCAGGTAATTGGAGGGTTCATTCATAAAATACCGGAACCGGGTAGGAAAAGACAGGATAGCCACAATGAGAATATTGAACAATAAGCCTAAGCCTATAAAATTCCAGACAAGCACCAGCCTGCGCATGCTTTTACCCCTCCGAGCATAGATTAAGCCTATTATCGGGCCTGTAATACCGGCTATGATATCTATGTTTCTGCCTTCAAAGGTCATCTGGATGGGGGTCAGGCCCAGCTCATATTGGTACCATAACATTAGCTCCACAATTATCCTGAATCCCTGGAGGTAGAGAATCCACTGAACGGGAATGGCCCTGAGCAGTACTTTCAAAGATTTTGACCGAATCGTATAAACGAGCATGGCGATCATGGGAGGGACCAGCACGAGTGTGATGCGGGGAGGAAGGTTCTCGAAGCTGGATAAAAAGCCGGTAAGGGAGAGAACAGAAATCAGAACGATCCAGATCCCGACAATCAGATAAAAGCCCCGACTGAATGATTGTTTCTTTTCTGTGGGCAAGTCACTCTTGTCCAGGCCGAAATGCAATCCACGCACTATTAGAAAAAGACAGATGGCAGTAAGGAGGAAATAAGCTGCTTTGATCAGTGTCATGTTTTTTCTTTCAAAGTACGCAACCGTTCTCTTCAGCCTCCATAACCAAAATTGCTATTGTACCAGTTGAGAAGGATAGAAGCCCAGTTGCTTTCTGACCATACGACTGACAGAACTGGCATTCTCAACCCCGACCTGACTGGCGATCTCTTCAAGGGTAATGCCTCTTTGATACAGCGACATGGCCCGTTTGGTTCTAAGGGTTTTTTGGTATTGATAGGGGCTTTGAGCAAAGGCCTGTTTAAAGAGCCGCAGAAAATGAAACTTGGACAAACAGCTGATTTTACTTAGCTCTTCCAGTCCTATCTCCCGATCAAAGTGGCTATGAATATAGTCTCTGGCCAAAAAGAGGCGTGCCGCAATTTCCTTTTTCACAGCTCCGGATTTGATGGGTAGCGATACCGTTTTCTGGATCTCCCGTGAATTGGCCGTCATCACTTGCTTCAGTATTTCGAAGAGGGTTTCCTCCTGTTCTTCTGAAGATTCTCCCTTCTTATAGCTTGACAGGAGTAAGCCAAGCTGTTGATCCAGGGCCGTGTTTCTTAGCAAAGATCTCGGAGCTATCAGCGGGCTGTCGGCTAAAGGCTCGAAAGGATCATCCAGCAGGTGTTGATCCGAAACAGAAAGAGCCTTGAGGGATTGTTGATAAAAGTGCTCTCCGAAGTGAATGTTGAGTGTTTCAGTGGTATGAGCATTATCTACAATCAGATCATAGTGCTGACCTGAGTTGCTAAGGGTATAGCATTGCTCATTGATGTTATACTGTTTGCCCTCAATACCAATGGTGCTGCAGCCTGTTAAGTTGACAAAAAGTGAAAACGGCCCCTGAATATCTCTGCGGTCTGCCAATCTGGTTTTCGTGTTGAGCACCACCGTGGGCCAGCCGCGATGTTTTAGAGGAATATCATTGATGGCTTTCTTATCACTGAAGCCTTCTCTGATTTTTGCTTTGAGCCACTGAATATCTGGAAACTGATGGATGAGCATCGTTGATAGATTGAACGAATCCGGCAGTAATTTGGCTGAAACTTCTTGAAAAAACCAGGGCCCGACTCTTCAGTCAGGCCCAATCACTAATTAAAAATCAACCTTATTAATGGTCAATACTACATATGGTGTCTTTAGTCTATATGATGCCAGCCCGATACAGAACCATCGCCCAGTATGGTATGGCTCATCAGCAACTGATTTTCATCGTAAATCAGGTAAGCATCGAGGTCTAATATGATGGGCACACAAGAAACCACAGTCTTGTTATTCTCGCTCAGTGGCCCGATCTGAAAACTGTTGATATTACCGATTTCATTCCCGACAAAAGTCTGTCCCTGGAAGTCGATACGACAGGCGCTCTGTGTCATGTTTTCTCTTTGTGCGGGTTTAATATGGATGGTGTCATTTCCGTAAAAGAAGAATAGTGTGGAACGGGTTCTTTCAGGAATCAGAACATAGTCGTCACGGAAGACAATTCTGTGAGCCACCGGGTCAGTGTTGCCTTGTTCATAAAGTGGTGAGCCCTGAGTAAAACGTTCTTCCAGGTAATATGCACCATTCTGCCGTATCAGTTCTACCTCGAGGGTATCTCCGCTTAGCTCAAAGTCAAGGTTCAGATTGCCACAGGTGGTGGTGTATCGCTGAAAGTAAGCTTTTTGCCCTACTTGCGGGCTGCTAAAGCTGATGGGGTTTGTATTGGTGTCTTTATCGGGTATCGTGTCTTCACAAGCCCAGATGGCGAGTAGTAGACATAGAAAAAGTGTGAGTGTGCCTGTAAAATGCTTCATGAGTGTGCCTTTTGTAATCTGACACACCCATGCTGCTGTAAGGTTGTAAGCCGGGTATAATTTTGTTTTAAGATTCGGCCGTTGCCTTAAGTCTGTCCTTGAAAAGGGCCCTCAGCTTGTTCAGCTTAGGTGATATGATAGCCTGACAGTAGGGCTGTCCTGTATTGTCGTTATAGTAATTCTGATGATAATCTTCCGCCTGATAGTAGGCACCCAGCGGGCTGACTTCCGTTACAATAGGGTCATCAAAATAATCGGACATTTCTTCTATTACTTCCCTGGCTGTTTTTTCTTCCTCCTCTGACTGATAGAAAATGACGGACCTGTATTGGGTTCCGGTGTCATAGCCCTGCCGGTTCAGTGTGGTAGGGTCATGGGTAGAAAAGAAGATTCTCAACAGATCGGCATAGTTCAGTACCTCCGGGTTGTATGTGATTTTAATTACCTCCGCATGTCCTGTGCGGCCTGTACCAATCTCGCGATAGGTAGGGTTTTTGATGGTACCGCCACTGTATCCCGACTCAACATGGCTCACTCCCTCAATACGCTGATAAACGGCTTCGGTACACCAAAAACATCCTCCGCCCAGCACAGCCGTGGCTTCGCTGGTATTGTCTTCCAGTAGTTGCATAGAGGCAGAGTTGATACAGTAGCGCAGTCCACTGGGCTCCGGACCGTCAGGGAAAACATGTCCCTGGTGTGCGTCACAGGTGTTGCACATTACCTCTACACGCACCATACCGTAGCTGGTATCTTTCTCGTACTTGATGGCATTTTCCTTAACCGGTTGACCAAAGCTGGGCCAGCCCGTGCCAGACTCAAATTTCACTCTTGAATCAAACAGCGGTGTGCCACAGCAAACACAGCCATACAGACCGGGTTCATGACGTTCGCAAAATTCACCGGTTCCGGCTCTTTCGGTACCCTTGAGCCTGGCGATCTGAAATTGTTCGGGACTCAGTATTTCTCTCCATTCCGCCTCGCTCTTCTCGACTCTGCGGTCAGGTTGGGGGTTGCCATTGTTTGCAAATTTGATAACGTCTGTCCAGGTAAGCATAATTGTTCTTTGATTCCGGGTAAAGAACAAAAGGCTGCTTTAAAAAGTTTAACCCTGACTTGAAAGATAGCGTCCGAACTCGGCTTTCAGCTTGTCAATTTCTCCCGGACGTGGAGCGTCCTCATTAACGAGCTTTCCATTTGTGTCATAAATCATATAACGTGGAATAAACATGATCCTCATGTCCTCCAGCCCTTTAGATGTATTGGCATTGGTAATGCGATAATGGAGTCCCTGATCCAGTTGGTGCTTTTTCATAGAAGCCTTCCAGGGTTTCCTTTTTCGGTCTGAAGAGATATAGAGGTACGTGATTTTCCTGCCTTCCATATCTGATTGCAGCTTTTTGGAATTGGGCATTTCCCTGATACAGGGGCCGCACCAACTCGCCCAGAAATCTACATAAATGACATTGCCCTTGTGAGAGGCCACCAACTCGTTCAGAGAAATGATCTCCCCGTTGGTTCCTTCCAGCATTACCTCATCTTCGATTTCAAACTTGATATCATAGCGTGCTATCAGGCTCTGTACCATGGCGCTGTCCTGAAAATCATTTCTGAACCGGGTCAGGTATTTGAGCCGATTGGCAATGGAGAAAAAATTGGGCTGTGAGAGCATGGCATTCATGGTCTGGTACTGAATGAGCTTCTTTTCAAGGGGGCTCATAAAAGAGGTAGCCCGAATGGAATCATAGCGCTGCAGGTGATTGAGGGTTCTGGCCCCGGCTCCACGACCTTCCTGACTGATCATTTCTATTTTTCCTCTGTACTGCATGGCAATGGCCGTGGCCAGGTATCGCTGATAGACTGAGTTATAAAGCAGGGAGTCGCTTCTTCCCGCTTCGATGTCAGGGTAACGTGTTTTGAAATCCTCCAGGGCCTTTCGGATATTTTTACCTGCGGGGCTTTGCTGCTCCATATCAGGCCTGTTCAGGCTCAGGTCTGAGATTTGCATGGTTCGCGCAATGTTTTCAAGCCTGAACCGGTATTGGTGCTCATCGATGAGCCCCTCTTTTTTCCACTGGTCTAGTAAGTCATAATAGAGAGGTGTTTCCTCTATCACCCTGGCAGAAGCCTCATTGTCTAATTGGGCAAAGAATTCATCAAAGCTCATTTTCGAGTCTCTCATCTCCCGCATTTTCAGCAGCGGGTTTTGCAGCAGCGTAATGGCCAGGTGATCGCTGAATGCCAGGCTGTCCCTGATAAAGAGACTGAAATTGACCACTTCAGCATGAGCTTTGCGATTTAAAATGCTGGCTGTTGGTTTGATGCCTTCATATGTGAACAGTACAGAATCTCCGTTCTCAAAAAGGTAGGTCAGATCATCGATGCCCTTGTACATCAGCTTCATTTCTACCAGGTCGCGTTTGCTGTGAATTACCACGGTGTCGTATTCTGCACCTTCTTCAAAAGTCAGCCGATGCGCCATATAATGGTCGTCAATGACCTGAATTTCATCTCCCTTGTTAGTGCGGCCATGGCTGGTTTTACCTGTTTCCGGGTTGATGGCAAAACCATTTTTCACCGGTTTGTTGAAAATCAAAACAATCTGGTTGGGTTTTTCCTTTTCGACTTCAGAAACTTGTTCTTCTTTTGTGCAGGACATGGTGACCAGCAACACAGCAAAGAGGGAGAGGTAGTAGCGCATGACTAAGGTTTTTGGAATATAACGTATTTTATAGTTGTTAATCAATGAGGACCGGAAAAAGAATTTTTGGGATAGACTATGGCAGTAAAATGGCAGGTACTACGGTAGTAGCCTATGAGGCTGAAGGCCAGGTGATTTTCTCGTCTTCGGCAAAAGGAAAAGATGCTGACCTGATGATTCTCAGTCTGGTCGAAGAGCTGAACCCTGACCTGGTGGCCATTGATGCTCCCTTATCACTACCGGGGGTCTATACAGGTATTGAAGGATGCTCTGACTATTTCTATCGTGAATGTGATAAACTGACCAAAGCGATGTCTCCCATGTTTCTGGGGGGGCTTACGGCAAGGGCTATGAAGCTGGCGGCTAAGCTGAAGGCTGAGGGGATACAGGTAATTGAGGCTTATCCGGTAAAAGCGGGAAATGATCTGGGGCTTAAGCGCTTTGGTTACCGGGACAAACAACCCGATCTGGATGGCCTGTTCCGGGAACTTCATCTGAAAACAGGCATTGACCTGTGCCGATACGAAAAGCTCACCGGACACCAGATTGATGCCGCTTTGGCCTTGCATATAGGCCGGAAATACGCAGCTGACCAGGCTGGTATACTGGGGAGTCTTCCCGAGGGAATTATCTGTTACTGATACTTAAGCCGGGCAGACCCGGCCAGTATTTAAAGGCTCTTCTCCGGGTATTGGGCACGAAGCTTTCCACCTCTTTCAGTAAAATAGTTTCGTAAAGGTGAACCCAGTCTTTGAAGCGATTGTGTTCATTTTTTCTCGTGGAGAGGTAATTCAAAAAGGGCCCCAGCTCAAATCTGTCAGAGCTGATGCCGGCTCCTGCCTGTACGGCATCCAGGGCGTTGCAGGCTTGCTCGTACTGCTGTGCTACCGGTACCATCATTACGGGTTTGTCCAGGTACATGGCCTCACAGATAGATTCAAAGCCCGCAGTACTGACATAGCCCATACAGCCGGCCATCAGCTTCAGAAACTTCTGATCGTTTATATAATGAAAGGTAAGTCCCGGGCGGGGCGACCATTCCTCACCGTGGTTCTTGTTGTCCCAGAAGCAGTGGATTTTGATTTTCTTGTTCTTGTCATGCCACTGCATAAGGTCCTGCGCATACCCCTTGTTGACAACATAGGCAAGGAGATAGTCGCCTGTTTCCGGAGTGAGGTCAAAGATTTCTCTTCTCATGAGTGGCGGTGCAATTGTGAGTTTCTTTTTTGGAAAGGCGTAGTCCCGGAAAGAAAGCGCAATGGTACTGTGACTGTTCAGACCGGTGGCAAAATTGGTAAGTCTGAAGAGTTGTTTTTGCATAAAGCTGTGCAGGGCAAAGGGGAAATGCGGATGCCGGGCCAGGTACTGGTGTGCAATACTGATTCGCTTGACCCGCGGGTTAAATAGCGCGAAGTAGGCACCTCCCATCAGGTCGTAGAAATTGATCACAATTTGTGGCTGAGTTTCTTTGACTAGTCTGTGGATTTTCCTTAGCTCATGCACATACTTTGGCAGCGCAATCAAGTTATAGATGGCTGTTTTCCAAAGGTTGATAGAACGACTGTTTTTGTCATAGTAAAAGTTCGGGCTTTGTATGTTGTGAACGACTGCTGAGGTTTTGGATGTAAAGTACCCGGGAACTTCTCTGCGTTTACAGGTGCCGATGGCAATAGCGACAACTTCATGTCCTGCCCGGTGAAGCATTTGCTCCATGGCCAGTGCCTGGGTCATATGGCCCCTGCCTTCACCCTGAACAATGAATAATACTTTCATATCAAACTGCTTCAGATTGTGAGGGAAGGTTCAGTCCTGCGAAGTAGCCTTGCAAATCGATCGGGGTACCGGCCTCTGTCTCATGCTGATCATCACTCAGACTGTCAGTGGTCATTGCAGGTTTGCTTTTTTGGGTTTCTGCATAGTACACCAGGCTCCATTCACCGTCATGGGTTTCTACCAGGGCTGTGAGAGATTCTACCCAGTCACCGGAGTTCAGGTATTGAATTCCGTCAATTTCTTTCATGGCCGGCTGGTGAATATGCCCGCAAATGATGCCATTACAGTTCTTGTACCGGGCCATAGAGGCGAGCTGCTTCTCGTAATCCCCGATATACTTTACCGCCCTTTTTACTTTTGATTTTATTGCCTGCGAAAGAGAGTAATAGGGCAGCCCCTTCTTTTTTCTCCGGTAGTTGTACTGTCTGTTGAGCCAGAGCAGGAAAGTATAACCGGTATCTCCCAGCTTGGCAATCCATTTGAACTGGGTGGTGATAGAGTCGAATACATCACCATGAACGATATAGTATTTTTTACCATGGGATTCATACACCATGTCACGCTGAATGGTGAGATTACCCATAGTGAATGGCAGGATCTGGTCCAGAAAATCATCGTGATTCCCACGGATGTAGGTCACCTTGGTACCGTCCTGCTCTATCATCTTAAGAATGCGCGTAAAGAAACGTGTATGTTTCCTTTTCCACTTTCCGGACTTCTTAAGTTGCCAGGCATCAATGATGTCTCCGTTGAGAATCAGGTTATCACATTTGTACTGTTTCAGGAATCTGACAAGCTCTCTTGACTTGGAGCCTTTAGTTCCGAGATGAACGTCTGATATGACGATAGTTTTACAAGTGTTCTTCATAGGTGAGGGGGCTTTAGTCAATTAACAAAAGCATCATCACCTTACGATAAAGGCTATTTTATCTTAATGATATAAAAAAAGGCACTTCATTGTGCCCGGGTAATTTTGACTTAATCTTAGAGAGAATAGGAAGATGTTATTCAGTAGTCTTTTCTTCTATATAGGAGACTGCCTGACCGAGGGTTTGCAATCTTTCTGCATCGCTGTCCGGAATTCTGATATTGAAGGTCTGCTCGAATTCCATAACAATCTCGGCATAGTCCAGAGAATCGATGCCCAGGTCTTTGATGAAGTTGGCATCAAGGGTAGCTTCTGTCGGGGCAATACCTATTTTTTCGACTAGTATTTGCGTTACGGTATCTTGGATGTCGCTCATGGGGTGGTGATCGCTGGATTCGGTCGGAAGATAGTCGATTTAAATAAAAATTAAAACCTCAGTGTAAATTCGGTTCCTTCATTCATAACCGATTTGACGCTTATAGCACCTCCGTGCTTTCTCATGATTTGCTTGGACAAACTCAGCCCTATTCCTGACCCCTGCTTCTTGGTGGTAAAGAAGGGAATGAAGATTTTGCTAAGTGCTTCTTCGTCTATGCCTGATCCATTGTCTCTGATCACGAGACAAGGACGATCATACTCGTTTTTAAAGACTTTGAGAATAATAAATTTCTCACCCGTGTTTTCTGCCAGGGCGTGAATAGCATTCTGGAGTATGTTGATCAATACCTGGTCAATCAATTCCTTATCCATATTGATCATCAGGTCTTTGGGCTTGATATCCAGATGCAGCTTTATGCCTTTGTTTTCAAGCTCGTGATTGAGCAGAATGAAGATATGATCCAGCACCTTGCTGATGGACTCTTCGGCCAGTTTGGGTTCTGGAATCCGGGTGAGGTTTCTGAAGTCTGATACAAACCGTATGAGTCCCTCACTTCTCCGTTGAATAGTTTGTACCGCCAGGTGCACATCTTCAAGATCTTCCGGATCTATATGCCTTTCCTCCTTCAGGTGCTCTACCAGCTCGCCATCTACCGTGGCAGCCAGAGATGAGATGGGGGTCACAGAATTCATAATCTCATGGGTAAGTACCCTGATAAGATTTTGCCAGGCATCCATCTCCTTTTCTTCCAGCTCTGACTGGATATTCTGTATGGAAACCAGCTTGAATTCTTCACCTCGCAGCACGAGCTCTATCACATAAATAGAAAGTTGTACTCGGGTACCCTCCCGGGTAAATTCAATCAGATCACTTCCTCCTGTTTTCAGCTTGATCAGTGACTCTACGAGTTTGGGGCTTACCTTACTGAGCTCAAAAATGCTGTTGATAGAATCGATCCCTATCAGTTTTTTGGCTGAGCTGTTGATGATCTGTATTTCCCCCAGTTTATTAAAGGTGATAAGCCCGATCCCGACATGCTGTACAATGGTTCGGAAGTAGTGATAGTTGGCTTCCTTATCTGCTCTGATTTCCCTGAACTTCTTGATTACCTTGTTAAACTCTGCATAGAGTGCATCCATGGAAGAGCCCCGGCCCCGTGTAGGGTAGGTGGTGGTGAAATCATCATACTTAATAGAGCTCAGAAAGCCGGCTATCTCGCGATTGGTTCTGTCCAGTAAGCGAATCAGCAGGTAGGTCTGTAATAGTATGAATACCACCAGAAAGACGGTATTTACCGGGTTGGGCGCTTCAAATATGACATAAGAGAGCACAATGATACTGGCCACTAACAGTATCACCCGGAAAAAAATAATCAGCTTTAAATTCTTAAAGCCCATGCTTTTCTAATCTTCTGTAGAGCGAAGCACGCGTGAGGCCCAGCTCCTTGGCAGCTTTGGAGATATTGCCGGAGTGCTTGTTGATAGCTTTGGTGATCACGTTCTTTTCTACTTCATCCAGGTTGAAGTTATCGACTGCATCATTGTTACTGTCTACTTTTTGTACCAGGAAGAAGAAGTCGTCAGGAGCCAGGGTATTGCCTTCGCTCATGATGATGGCGCGCTCTATGGCATGCTGCAGCTCGCGAATATTACCAGGCCAGCTATACTTCTGTAATTTCTTATAAGTAGCAGCCGCTACTTTTTTCGGTGGTTTTCTGTATTTCTCGCAATACACTTTTACAAAGTGATCTGTGAGCTGGAAGATGTCGTCCTGTCTTTCTCTTAAGGGAGGCAGGTGTATCTCTACGGTGTTGATCCGGTAAAGCAAATCCTGCCTGAAGGTGTTTTCGGCCACCATATCATATACAGGCATGTTGGTTGCACAAATCAGCCTTATGTCAATCGGTACTGATTTGTTGGACCCGATACGTGTCACTTCACGCCTCTGTATGGCGGTAAGTAGTTTGGACTGAAGAGGCATGCTGAGGTTGCCTATCTCATCCAGAAAGAGAGATCCGCCAGAAGCGACTTCAAAGCGCCCGGCTCTGTCTTCTTTGGCGTCTGTAAAAGCTCCCTTCTTATGTCCGAAAAGCTCACTTTCAAACAGGGTTTCTGTGATCGCTCCCATATCCACACCTACAAAAACATTGTCTTTGCGCAGTGAGCGCTGATGGATGGCCCGGGATACCAGTTCTTTACCTGTACCGTTTTCTCCCAGGATCAACACATTGGCGTCAGTACCGGCTACTTTATCTATAATGGAAAAGACATTCTGCATGGCAGGGGAGTCTCCGATAATGTCTTTGAAAGGCTTATTGATATCTGCCTCCAATTGCTTCTTCGCATTCTTCAGCTTGTCTACTTCTTTGTAAGACTGCTTCAGTTTGATGGCTGCTGAGAGGGTGGCAATGAGTTTTTCGTTTTGCCAGGGTTTTAAAACAAAATCCGTAGCGCCTTCTTTCAGTGCCTGTACTGCCATCTCCACATCACCAAATGCCGTGATCAGAATAACAACAGCCGAGGGGTCTGCTTCGAGAATCTGTTGAAGCCAATAAAATCCTTCTTTACCACTGGTAATATCCTTACTGAAGTTCATATCCAGCAGAATCACGTCATAGGTCCCGTTGTTCATTAAGAAGGGAATCTTCTTCGGGTTTTTCTCGATAATTACCTCTTTGGCGTGCTTCTTTAAAAGGAGTTTAGCAGCGATTAATACGTCTTCATCATCATCAATGATGAGAATTTTACCTAATTCTTTATCCACGAAAAATGTGTTTTAAAACAACTGTGCGATAGCGTACCTAAATAGTGCCAATCTCATAATTGTCAGTAAATCAATGAATTACACTCGGTTGGTTGTTCGCAATCGTTCAAAATGTGTAACGATTTCGGACAGTAATATAAGAGAAAAAACATTAAGGAACTTCATGAAACTATCGAGATGGTTTTTAATTCCGTTCTGGTATCTGATGTGAGATAGCTGTATCTACAGGTGTTTGCTAACCTCCTGACAAAAAAAAGAGCAATTTTAGAGAGCCAGCGTTTTGTAAAAGTTAAAGAAGTGTTATATTGCACACGTTGTTTTGAATTAATTTAGACATTAATTCAGATATTTTGAGTTTTTGACCTTTGGGCTCGGTTCTGACCAAACCGAGCCTTTTTTTATGCTCAAAAGCTTCCTTACGGTTGTTCATTAACGTTCATTTTTTGAACGGAATAAATACACTCCCCCTTTATTGATTTTACTAGTGAATTATTTAAGTGCCTGATATTCAGTGTTTTGATTTTGTGGCATTCTTGTTGGCATGCCTGGGTCGGACTAGAAATCAAAACAACACCATGGATCGAAAAATCAAAAAGAAAATCTGGACCCCGAAGCGCATATTCACCATACTGGGTGGAGCGGGGATTGTTGCGCTTATGTTATCAGTCTTTGTTTTTTCAGATAAAGGCAAGAGTCTCAGGGTAGACAAGGATAAGATTAGTATTGAGTCGGTGACTCAGGGAGCTTTTCAGGAGTTCATTCCTACAGAAGGTACTGTTCAGCCGAAAACCACCATCTTTCTGGATGCTGTAGTTGGAGGAAATGTAGAACAGAGGTTCCTGGAAGGAGGTGTTCAGGTACAGGCCGGAGATACGATTCTGAAGCTGGAAAACAGTGAGATTCAATTGAGCTATATCCGGGAGCAGACTCAGACGAACAGACTGAGGAATGATATTGAGAATACCAACAATTCTCTGGAGCAGGCTTTGTTCAATTCCAGGAACGCGGTAATTGCCCTGGGCTATGATATTGATGCGGCTGAAGACCTGTATAAAAGGAATCAGGTTTTGTGGAAAGAAAAGGTGATTTCGGAACAGGAGTACCTTAATTCCAAAAGAGCTTATGACCGGTTAATTGCTTCGAAGGATAATATCATAAGGCAGATGGAGTTTGACTCTATTAATGCGGCCACTACCATTAAGCAAAATAAGCTACGCCTGGTCACCTCAGAGGAAAGTCTGGAGATAGTTAAAGGCAGGTTGAACAGTCTTTGGGTGACGGCTCCTATCTCCGGTCTGTTGTCTACTGTAAATGTAGAGTTGGGGCAGCGGGTTGGTCAGGGCCAGACTATTGCCCAGATAGATGATGTCAATGGGTTTAAGATTAATGCCAGGGTGGATCAACACTATTTGCCAAGAGTCTACGAAGGACTGAGAGGAAGCTTCGACTTCGATAATGGTACGTATAATCTCGTCATAAGAAAGAAGTTTCCCGAAATCATTAACGGACAGTTTGTAGTGGAAATGCTATTTGAAGGAGACGTACCGGAGAATATCAGAAGAGGGCAGACGATCTCTATCCGCTTACAACTCAGCGAAGAACGTCAGGCGGTAATGATACCCCGGGGCAGCTTCTTTCAGACGACCGGGGGCAACTGGATATTTGTGCTGGACGAGTCGGAGGAGTTTGCCGTAAGACGCAATATCAGAATTGGCAATCAAAATACGAGGCAGTATGAGGTGCTTGAAGGTTTGCAGCCGGGAGAAAAGGTCATTGTTTCATCTTATGATGGCTATGAAGACAAGGACAGGCTTATCATTCAGAAGTAGCAGGAATTAGCTGGCAAAGGCTACGGACTTACCTCTCAAAGATCAGAGCAGATTTTTGGGAGGTATTTTCGTTAACAGGCACTCTGGTATTGCGTGTTGAACCCATATGACTAAGTGCGTTGAACATGGCAAAGGGACACGAGGCTGCACGAGTTCTGAACGGATACGGAAAGTGCTGGTTGAGGATAGTTGTTTTAACATGAAAAGTGTTCGAAAGTGTTCATTATCGTTCAATTCTTGTTCTAATTTTGTACACTTCGCCTAATGCTGGAATGTCTTATTTTTTGTTAAGTTGCTGTAATTCAACTGGTTGTAATTGTGGCACTCTTGTTGAGTAAGGCTGTTCGGACTAGAAAACACCACACAATACAATGGATCGAAAAATCAAAAAGAAAGTTTGGACCCCGAAGCGCATTTTTACCATACTGGGCGGAGCGGGTATTGTCGTACTTATTCTGTACGTATTTGTCTTTGCAGACAACAGTAGTAAGCTCAACGTAGATGCGGATAAAATTAGTATAGAGGCCGTTACACAAGGCGCCTTCCAGGAGTTTATCCCTACTGAAGGAACAGTTCAACCCAAAGCAACCATCTTCCTGGATGCAATTGTAGGAGGAAATGTTGAGCAGAGGTTCCTTGAAGGTGGTGTTGAGGTTCAAAAAGGAGATACCATCCTGAAGCTTGAGAATAGCCAAATACAACTGAGCTATATCAATGAGCAAACTCAAACCAATCGTTTGAGAAATGATATTGAAAATACGAACAACAGCCTTGAGCAGGCACTTTTCCGCTCTAAGAATGCTGTAATCACACTGGAGTATGACATTGATGCTGCCAAAGATTTATATGACCGAAATACCCAGCTATGGGCAGATAAGGTTATTTCTGAGCAGGATTACCTGAACTCCAAAAGAGCCTATGACAGACTGATTGCTTCAAGAAGTAATATTATCAGGCAGATGGAATTTGATTCTATCAACTCAGTGACGACTATCAAGCAAAATAAGACTCGCCTTATTACTTCAGAAGTAAGTTTGGAGATTGTAAAAGGTAGGTTGAATAACCTCTGGGTAACAGCTCCTATTTCGGGCTTGTTATCTACAGTGAATGTAGAGTTAGGACAGAACGTAGGTCAGGGTCAGACCATCGCTCAGATTGACGACTTGGATGGCTTTAAGATCGAAGCCAGAGTAGATCAGCACTATCTGCCACGTGTTTACGAAGGGTTGAGAGGCTCATTCGATTTTGACCGCGGCACATTTAACCTTATTATTAGAAAGAAATTCCCTGAAATTATCAATGGCCAGTTTGTGGTTGAGATGCTTTTTGAGGGCGAAGTACCTGAGAACATCAGAAGAGGTCAGACCATTTCTATTCGTCTGCAACTCAGTGAAGAGCGTCAGGCTGTGATGATTCCAAGGGGTAGCTTTTTTCAGACTACCGGTGGTAACTGGATTTTTGTAGTAGATGAGTCTGGAGATTTCGCTACAAGACGTAATATCAGAATTGGTAACCAAAACACCCGTCAGTATGAGGTACTGGAAGGACTGCAACCTGGAGAGCAGGTAATTGTCTCTTCTTACGATGGTTACGAAGACAAGGATAAATTAATAATCAAACAATAAATTAATTCACAACAACTTTTAACTTTTATTATCATGGAAAACAGTAAAAAACTCATCACGACAAAGGGACTGAAGAAGTTCTACTATACTGATGAAGTTGAAACTACGGCCCTGGGTAACGTAAACCTCGAGATTAAAGAGGGTGAGTTCGTGGCAGTAATGGGACCTTCCGGTTGTGGTAAGTCTACACTGCTCAATATCATAGGTCTGTTGGACAACCCTTCTGAGGGCGAGTTCTATTTTTACGATGAAGAGGTCTCAAATTATTCTGAAAGACAAAGAGCTGAGCTGAGAAAAAGAAACATTGGTTTCGTATTCCAGAGCTTTAACCTCATCGATGAACTCACAGTATTTGAAAATGTAGAGCTTCCTTTGATTTACCTGAAATACCCATCTGCTGAAAGAAAGAAGAGGGTAGAAGAGGTACTTGAGCAAATGCAGATTATGCACAGAAAAGATCACTTTCCGCAGCAGCTTTCAGGGGGTCAGCAGCAAAGGGTAGCTGTGGCAAGAGCGGTAGTAGCTAAGCCAAACCTGATTCTTGCGGATGAGCCCACTGGTAACCTGGATTCTACTAACGGCCAGGAAGTGATGACTCTTCTTACAGATCTTAATGAGAGCGGAACTACCGTAATCATGGTAACTCACTCTGCTACTGATGCAGAATACTCTCACAGAGTAATCAACTTGTTTGATGGGCAGATTGTATCTGAGAACATCAATTCAAGCAAAGAGTCACTCATTTAATCAAACTCAAAATATCGCCACATGCCAGCGTTTAACAACGCTTGCATGTGGTCACTTCAACCTGGTACCGAAAGGTACCCTACCACAGTATTGCCTAAAGGATAGAAAATCAATACCATGAAAAAAATAATTTATTCCTCACTCTTTGCCTTGCTCACAGTATTTTCTGTGCAGGCTCAGCAGTCGCTTTCGCTTGAGGAGTGTATTAACATTGCACTCGACAATAACCTGAATATTAAAAGGTCACGAAACAATGCTGTTGCTGCCAGGGCAGGGTTAATGCAAAGTAAGCTAAGTTTTTTACCTTCTTTGAATGCTTCAAGTAGTGCCAGCTGGAGTGAGGGTAGTGCGCTGAACACAGCCTTTGAAAGGGTTTCGGTAAATAACTGGAGTGCACGTAGCTCTCTTAACACCAGTGTGAATATTTTCAATGGCTTTGCCACGATCAATGGTCTGACACAGAGTAAGTTTACTTACGAAGCCGCGCTGGATAATATTGATAACAATATCCTCACCACTAAAATCAGTGTGGTGGTTGCCTATCTTCAGGTGATTCAGGGCAAAGAAAATCTGAGAATCGCTCAGGAGCGTCTGGATATTTTGGAAGAGCAACTGGCCAGAGAAGAAAAGAGAGAAGCTGCCGGAGTGGGAAACATGGAGCAGGTCTACAATTTCAGATCTCAGGTTGCCAACCAAAAGCTGAGCTATGTAAACTCAGAAAACCAGCTGAAGTCAAACGAACTGGCTTTGATTCAATTGCTGCTTTTAGATCCTGCTGAAGGCTATGAGATTCAGCCCTTGACGGTGGCTGAGCAGTTATTAAATTCTGAATTGCCTCAGTATTCTGAGGTGTTTGATAAAAGTGTTGCTTTTTCTCCTTCCATTAAAGCTCAGGAAAAAACACTGAAGGCTTCCGAAAAAGGGGTAAGTGTTGCTAAAGGATCACGATATCCATCATTGTCAGCCTCAGCTGGTTATGGTACGCGATGGGCTTCTTCAACGGACGAGAGCTTTTTCGATCAGTACGATCTGAATCAGAACAAGGGGATGTCTTTTAACCTGAATATTCCGATTTTCAACAACGGAAGAACTTCCGGACGTATACAGCAGGCCAAGGTGAACAAGTTGAACAGTGACCTGCAGCTTGAGCAGACAAAAAACACACTGACTAACCTGATACAGCAGGCTTACCTGGATCTGGTAAATGCTCAAAGCCAATATAGAGCGGCCAGTGAGAACCTGGTAGCCCTTGAAAATAGCTTCCAGTTCTCCAAGAGGAGATATGAAAGCGGTACGATCGATTTTGTTACCTATCTGCAAAACTTGAATGCCAAAAACCAGGGAGAATTGCAGCTGTCAAATGCCAAGTATGCCTTCCTGATCAGAGATTTTATTTTGAAACTCTACATGGGGCAGCATGTTTCCGGTGATGGCGGGAACTAATCCAAATTAAAAATATCAATCCGTTTGGCTGCAATGCAGTACAGACGGCTGTTTTCCATAAAAACAAATTGATAGGAGAGGTCAGGTAAACTGATCTCTCTTTCTTTTTTGGTATAGATATCAATAAGTCTTACTGTATCCCCTGTTTTATTAAGTCCTATCAGTTCGTTATCAGAGAAGCTGAAATGATTCAGTCCTTTTACAGCCAGGCTCTCCATATAGTTGCCCAGGTTGTCAAAAACTAAAACGCCAGAGCTCTTGTCAGAAATAAAAAGCAGGTTCTGGTATTCTCTGATGAAGGTGAGTTCAAAATCATCCGGATCGAGGTTGAGGTTAAAGGGAGTCTCGATCAGAAACTCGTTGATTTCAATGTCCAGCTTTTTCAGGGTCAGCTCCTGCTGATCGATCAGCCAGAGGTTATTGTCTCCTGCTACAGTACACAGGTCAAAATAGGTAGAAAGTCCATTGCCTATATCAAAGGGCACTGAGTTATTGAGAAAACGGTCCAGGAAGAGGTATTGCTGGAAGTCCCGGTAGAATACAAAGGTCCTGAGGCCTTGCCAGGCTTCTATGAGAGAGGCGTTTCCTTTTTTATCAGGCGAAAAGTGATAGGCCAGTTTACCGTTCCGATCAAAGCGGTCAACATCTCCGTTATTGCTCGCTATATAGATGTTGCCCTGGCGGTCTATGGAAGCGTTTACCACAGAATGCTCAAGCTTCTGTGATTTAAGTTTTGTCAGGCTTTGCCCCTGTAGCAGAAAGCTGCTCAGGAGTATCGGAATCAGTATCGTGAATCTAAGCTTCAAAGGTGTTCAGACTGAAATCGGTACCATCATAGATAACGTAGGTATAGGAAGAAAGCCACTCTCCAAGATTAAAGTAGCGACTCGATTCTCCTACTTCTAAATCTAACGGTAAATGTCGGTGCCCGAATATATAGGCATCATGGTGTTCTTTTTCTTCAATCTCACGAGAGTAGTTCCAAAGCCACTCATCATCACCCATAAATACCTTCTCGGTATCATCGGCCTGAGAGGCGCGACTTCGTCTCGACCAGTAGCCGGCTACTCCGATACCTACATCAGGGTGTAACCAATGAAAGCACCATTGGAAAAAGGGATTTCTGAACACCTTTTTCAGGAACTTGTAGCCTTTGTCTCCGGGGCCAAGGCCATCACCATGGCCTATGTAAATTTTAGTATCGTTGATGAAGAGTTGTATCGGATCATGAATTACCCTGGCGTTGAATTCTCTTTCGAAGTAACCATACATCCACATGTCATGATTACCCGTGAAAACCACCAGTTCTATACCTGCATCGGTAAGCTCAGCCAGTTTACCTAAGAAACGGGAATAGCCTTTTGGAACAGCCGTTTTGTATTCAAACCAAAAGTCAAACAGGTCGCCTACCAGGAAGATCGCAGAGGCATCCCGGCTGCATTGATCAAGCCAGCGGACGATTTTTTTCTCTCGTTTGAGACTTGCTTCCGGAGTGGGTACTCCCAGGTGGAAATCAGAAGCGAAATAGACTTTTTTACCAGGCTTTAATTGAAGCTTCATAAATCAAATGCTGACCAAATTTGCAAAACATAAGGCAATAAAAAAATCAGGTCGGATGACCTGATTTTTCAATATTGTCGCTTGAAAGTATTTACTCCGTTTCTTTGCTACTATCAGATGAATCAGCATCAGGAGTTGGTATAGCCGGTGGCTCCGCTACGGCTTCTTCTTTTGCTTCCGTAGCACTTTCTGCGGGCTTATCCTGACCATTGTTATTGGTGAAAGCCTCATAAGCTGTTTGCTTTTCAAATGGTCTTTTACCTATCAGGCCTTCGAGATCTGACTGGAAAATGATCTCTTTCTTCAGAAGCTCCTGAGCCAGGATTTCCAATTGTTCCTTCTTCTCTGTCAACAGATTCTTAGTCCTCTCATAGGCACCGGAAATGATCTGCTTCACCTCTTCATCAATTACCTTAGCCGTAGCCTCAGAATAAGGTTTGTTAAAGGCATAGTCATTTTGCTTAGAATCGTAGAAAGACACGTTACCGATCTTGTCATTCATGCCATAAACAGTAACAATGCTATAAGCCACTTTGGTTACTCTTTCCAGATCGCTCAGGGCACCTGTGGAAATCTTGCCAAAGATGATCTCTTCTGCAGCTCTGCCACCTAAGGTCATACACATCTCGTCCAGCAGCTGTTCTGTCTGGTACAGGAACTGCTCCTTAGGCAGGTACTGAGCATAACCCAGTGCAGCTACGCCACGAGGAACAATACTTACCTTAACCAACGGATCAGCATGCTCCAGGAACCAGCCTGCTACGGCATGGCCCGCCTCGTGATAGGCTACGATCTCTTTCTCTTCAGGAGAGATGATTTTATTTTTCTTCTCAAGACCACCGATTACCCGGTCGATAGCATCCTGAAAATCCTGCATGTCAACGGCCTTTTTGTCTCTTCTGGCTGCAATCAGTGCTGCCTCATTACAAACATTGGCAATTTCAGCACCGGCAAAGCCCGGGGTCTGGGCTGAAAGCTTCTTGGCATCAATGTCTTTAGACATTTTGATAGGGCCAAGGTGTACTTTGAAAATGGCTTCTCTTCCTACAATATCCGGCTTATCGATACTGATTTGTCTGTCAAAACGGCCTGGTCTTAAGAGGGCATTATCGAGTACATCAGGTCGGTTGGTAGCGGCCAGGATAATCACTCCGGAATCCGTAGCGAATCCATCCATTTCTACCAGCAGTGAGTTCAGCGTGTTTTCGCGCTCATCATTGGAGCCCGGCATCTGTCCTTTACCTCTTGAACGACCGATGGCATCGATCTCATCAATAAATACGATACAGGGAGCTTTCTCTTTAGCCTGCTTAAACAAGTCTCTTACACGGGCTGCACCTACTCCTACAAACATCTCCACAAAGTCAGAACCTGACAGAGAGAAGAAGGGAACGGCTGCTTCACCCGCTACGGCTTTGGCCAGCAATGTTTTACCGGTACCGGGAGGGCCTACCAAGAGGGCACCTTTAGGAATCTTACCACCCAGCTTGGTGAATTTTGAAGGGTTTTTCAGGAATTCTACAATCTCGCGAACCTCTTCTTTGGCCTCGTCAAGTCCCGCTACATTATCAAAGGTGATCTTCACCTTATTCTCTGCATCAAAAAGAGCTGCCCGCGACTTGCCAATATTGAAGATCTGACCACCGGGACCCGCATTGCCGGTCATCCTTCTCATCATAAACCAGAAGAGTACAATGATCAGAATGAGGAAACCATAGGTTCCCAGGAAGTCCATTACATTCGGACGCTTTTCAAATTTGGGCGTAGGAGCATCGACAATGTTCTGCTTTTCTATAAACTCATCATACTTCTTCAGGAAGTACTCACGCTCTATCCCCTCAATCACATAGTCAGGGCCGCTTCCAAAGCTGAAAGGGCTCTTCTTGTCCAGATCCGGTTGATACTTGGCGTTTTGTTTGGCCTCAGGTTTTAGATAAACCTCAACATAACCCTTATCTGTAATCACTACTACTCTTTGCACGTCACCGCTTTTCAGCATTCCTTCGAATTTGGCAATGGTAACAGGCGTGCCGGTATCTTGATTAGTGAAAAACGAGATGGCAAAAACGAGGATTATGAGTGAAATAAACACCCATACCTGATTATTCGGTCGCTTACCACCACCCGGTTTTCCAATAATATTTTTCTTTCTAGGAGTATCTGGCATTCTACTATTTTTCTATTTCAATTGATTTTTGAATCTAAGATATAACGCGCTTTACACTATAAGGTTAACTTAGGCCATTTCGGCAATAGAGGTGATTTTTGCATCCCCCCAAAGTTCCTCTAAGGCATAGAAGGCTCTCTTTTCACTTTTGAAGATGTGGGCAACTACACTCACATAATCTAACAGAATCCATTCCTTGTTTGTATAACCCTCTTTGCGCCATGGGCGCTCTTCAGAGTTTTTTTCTACTTCCTCTTCTATGGATTCGGCAATGGCCTGTAGTTGCGTGTCGGAGTTACCGGAGCAAATAATGAAAAAATCACTCACCGCGCCTTTCACTTCCCTAAGGTCCATCAGCACAATGTCTGACGCCTTTTTCTCCTCCATTCCATTGATGATGATTTTACTCAGTGCTTCGGAATTCATTCAGGTTTTTTAAGCCAAATTTTCTTTTTCTTTGTGTGTAAAACTACGAAAATTCATTGTACAAAAATCTTGCTAATACATTATTTCTGGCTAAGGAGGTCATTTCTATGCCAACCTGTCACTCTACCAATGGAGTGGCCCGTGAAATGGCTCAAAAACCTGACACGCGTGAAGGCACTGTCATAATTTGTCAGGATCAGTCAAAGGGTCGGGGACAGCGGGGAAATAGCTGGGAAGCTGAGGCAGGTAAGAATCTGACCTTTTCGATTATTCTGCGCCCTCGGTTTCTGAGAATCCAGGAGCAGTTTTTTCTGAATATGATTGCGTCACTGGCTGTAAGAGAAGCTGTGTTCCATTTTTTACCTCAGTCTGATGTAAAGGTGAAATGGCCTAACGATGTATTGACAGGCAATAGAAAAACTGCTGGAATTCTGATTGAAAATGGTATTAACCGCAATGCCATTGAGTATACGGTGGTAGGGATCGGACTGAATGTAAATCAGGTGAGTTTTACTGCCCCCCGGGCTACCTCGCTTCAATTGGAATCGGGGGGCTCGTTTGATCAGCAAGAGGTGTTCGAACGCCTTATCAGCTCACTGGAGCACTATTATCTCAAGATCAAAAGCGGCCGACTGGCAGAGGTGAAGTCTGAATACCTGCAATACCTTTTCGGCTTCAGGCAGCAACGAAGTTATCTGGCAGAGTATCGGTTTGACGGGGTGATTGAGGATGTCACGGATACGGGGTTTTTGGTAGTGTCCGACAAGCGGGGAAGGAATCAGTATGATTTAAAGGAGATCGAGTTTATCTACTAAGAGCTTTGGATAAAAATTGATGTTTATAAGGGGAAGTCGTACCTTTGCCGCGCGTTAAGAAAGATATTATGTTAGAAACAGGATTGGAATATAAAGTGAAGGATATCTCACTGGCCGGGTGGGGTAGAAAAGAAATTGAATTGGCCGAGGCAGAGATGCCTGGTTTGATGGCTCTGAGAGAAGAATACGGACCTTCTCAGATTCTTAAAGGTGCCAGAATTGCAGGTTGTCTGCACATGACTATTCAGACGGCTGTTCTGATTGAGACACTTACTGCACTGGGTGCGGAAGTTTCCTGGTCTTCATGTAACATCTTCTCTACACAGGACCACGCGGCAGCAGCTATCGCTGATGCGGGTGTACCTGTGTATGCCTGGAAAGGTATGAACGATGAAGAGTTCGATTGGTGTATTGAGCAAACCATCTTTGCTTTTGAAGGTGGTAAGCCATTGAATATGATTCTGGACGATGGTGGTGACCTGACCAACATGGTGCTGGACAAATACCCTGAGCTCGTTGAAGGAATCAACGGACTCTCTGAAGAAACAACCACAGGTGTTCACAGACTGTATGAGCGCATGAAAAATGGCACACTGCCTATGCCTGCGATCAACGTGAACGATTCTGTGACCAAATCTAAATTCGATAATAAGTACGGTTGTAAGGAATCTCTGGTAGATGCTATCAGAAGAGCTACTGACATCATGCTGGCAGGTAAAGTTGCTGTAGTGGCCGGTTATGGTGATGTAGGTAAGGGTTCTGCTGCTTCTTTGAGAGGAGCAGGTGTAAGAGTAATTGTTACCGAAATTGACCCGATTTGTGCACTGCAGGCTGCTATGGATGGCTATGAAGTGTTGAAGATGGGTTCTGCTATTCCTCGCGTGGACATTGTGGTAACCGCTACCGGTAACAAAGACATTATCAGAGGAGAGCACTTTGAGGCCATGAACGACAAGACGATCGTTTGTAACATCGGTCATTTCGATAATGAAATTGACATGGCCTGGTTGAACGAGAAATATGGCAGCAGCAAAGTGGAGATCAAACCTCAGGTAGATCTTTACAATGTAAATGGCAAAGACATCATCGTTTTGGCAGAGGGTCGTCTGGTGAACCTGGGCTGTGCCACAGGGCACCCTTCATTCGTAATGTCTAACTCGTTTACCAACCAGACCCTGGCTCAGATTGAGCTTTGGACGAATGTAGAAGCTTACGAGAATGCAGTGTATACACTGCCTAAGCACCTGGATGAGAAGGTGGCTAAGCTGCACCTGGCCAAAATTGGCGTTGAGCTGGAAGAGCTCAGACAAGACCAGGCTGAGTACATTGGTGTGACCGTGGAAGGTCCATACAAGCCCGAGCACTACAGATACTAAAACGTAGAACAGTATATAAACAAAAGCCCTTGTGTTCGTCACGAGGGCTTTTTTCATAAAAACTGGTAATACCAATTGTATTGCCGATTTTTGTTAGCTAAAATTTGATCATGGGAGCATTTCGTCATAAGATCCATCGCTATAAATCGCTTATCTCCAATTTTAAGAACTGGCCACAGTTTCTGGCCTTTAAGACAAAAGGAGGGAGTGCTTTTCATTTCAAGATGCGCAATGGATTTGAAATTGAAGTACCCAAAAAAATGCTGCCGCCTTTTAAGGAGAGCTTTTTCGATGGAGTTTACTTCAAGGAGTTTCCCAGTGAAAAGGTGCCAGCGGGTGGTGAGCTGAAAGTGATCGATATCGGAGCGAACGTGGGCTATTTCAGCCTGTTTATGTTTTCAAGGTATCCACAGGCCAGTGTATATTCTTATGAGCCTATGCCTTTTAACTATCATCAGCTCAAGACCTACCAGGATCATTATTCGCAGTTTGACTGGCAGACAGAACAAAAGGCTGTGGCTGATCACAGAGATGGTATTACACTTTTTTCAAGTACACTCGATGGTTTTTCTACCATGGCCAGTGTATTTACCGCTGAGCAGAAAGGCGAGAAGATTGAGGTAGAAACACTGACACTTGAGGATGTTTTTGATCAATACGGACTGGAAGAGCTGGACCTGATTAAGCTGGATTGTGAGGGCTCAGAGTATGCTATTCTTTATAATAGTCCTGCAACGTTGCTTGAAAAGATCAAGCTGATGAGCATAGAGACACATCCCGGCAGCGGTGAGGGAGAAAACCACGAGGCTATGATTGCATTCTTAAAAGAGCAGGGGCTTAACCTGAGAGAGCAACGCAACGATGACGGGACTGGCTATATCTGGGCCTGGCGCTGATCAGGGCAGGTTGCGAACTACCAGCTGATATTCTGCGAAAGCTGAATAGTCTCCTCTTCCGGCATCGGCACAGGCCATCACAAACTTGAAGAACTGAGATTCGCTCGAGAAATCATAGATGAGTCCCTTCCACACTGACTCAAAGCCTTCCAACTCCTCCATGTTTTCGCTTCTTACCAGCGCCAGCACTGGTCCTTCCAGTCTATTAATAGAGTCCTTTGTCATATCGCGCTGGGCAAAGCGCCTCGTGTAGTAAGGGATGTTGTGAATAAGCGTCTTTTCGATTTGAATGGGGATTTCCCTGTCAACCTTCAGTTCTTCCGTTACCACCCTGCCTATTTCGTCATATGGGCGAAACTGCTCCATGCGGGGAAAGTAAAATGAAAAGCAGAAAAGAAAACCGGCCATCAGCCAGAAGGGAATGACAGCCTTCAGGTCAGCTTCTGCCGAGTGCCTGAGCCAGTAAATGATAGCCACTATACCCAGTGCAGGAATAGCGTAAAGTACAACAGGCAAGTCTAATTGATGCACTACTGCTCCCGTTACGATGATGAGCAGGCTGGCCGGAAAAAGAAAGCAAAGCAACCATACTGATTTCCATACCTTACCTGCTTTATAGTCCAGCAGCAGTGGCACAATCATGAGCAGCAGTGCCGGGTGTGCCTGAATCATATAGGTAGGAATCTTGCCCTTGGCTATGGTGAATATCACGAACATGACAAGAAACCAGCAGAAGGGGAAAAGTACCTTTTTGAAATTAGCCCTGTCGCGTACCCAGCGGATGATGGCATAGAAAAACGCTAGTGAATAGGGGGCGATACTCCATGATATGACTTCCAGGTAGAAGAAGGGCTTGGGACCATTCGTTTTCTTACTGAGTGCTCTGCCAAAGGTCTCTCTGTAGTATACCTCCCAAAATTCCTGCCCGCTGTTGAGGTACATAAAGATGATCCAGCTTAAGCCGATGAGCAGCATGATGGGGATACCCCAGTGGAGTCTGAGCATCAGAATTTCTGTGCGAATTCTGTTCCAGGTCAGTGGTCCGTTGACCAGAACAAAAAGGCCGATGGTGCCACCAATGACTACGTAATAGGGAAAGCCTTTGGTGAGTACGGTGAGTCCGAGCAGCCCATAGCTGAGCAGCAGATATTTGAGTTTGTTTTCAGAATAGCCCCGGTAGAAGTAATACATGGTGGCTGTGAAGAAAAAGGTGAGCGGTATCTCGGGAGAAGCATACTGCTTCACCGCAAGCAGTTGCACACTAAAGGCCATCATTACCATGGCATAAAGGCCTCCCTTGTCTCCATAAATTCTCCTGCCGAGCAGGTAGGTAAACCAGATAGAGCCTATGCCCATTAATACAATCGGTAGCCTGAGAGCAAACTCATTGAGACCAAAAACCGCGGCAGAAGCTGCTATGGCCCAGTAGGTGAGCGGTGGCTTATTATAGCGGGCCTCGTAGTTGTAAAACATCTCCAGAAAGTTGCCCGATTCGAACATCTCTCTTACGGCCTCTGCATAAAAACTCTCATTGGGAGTCCAGATGTCGTTGACGTGAAAGTTAAAGAGGTACAAGGCAGAAATAACTGCCATCAGGAAAATAACCTGCCGCTTATGTGGAGCCGAAAGGGTGAGATACGGAAGTGCCTGTTTCATTCGTCAATGACATTGCCCGCATTCAGGCTGCGGAGGTATGCATATTTTAAAAATGTGGTATGGCTGCTGGTGCCGCAAATAACAAGCCCGTAAAAGCCATCGAGAAAGCCCAACCGGAAGATATAGTCCTGAACAAAGCGAAACCCTGTACTCAGAAGCATTTTGGCCATTGATACCTGTCTTCCCTGTGCGTGCATAGCTTTGGCAGCGATCTTGGCATATTTTGCCGAACGGAGCACATGTTCTTCCATGGTATAGTAGGAGTAGTGAAGCAAATTGCCTTTTAGGTGACGCTGGCCGGTGTTGCCCTCCATTTGCACGCTGTCGTGCGGATTTGTGCCGCCCCATTTCCCCTTTCTTCTGTCCCAGAGCCGGGTTTTGGTATCAGGGTACCAGCCGGAATGCTTAATCCACTGGCCGCAGTAATTGGTAAAGCGATTGAAGCGATAGGCATCATGTGTCCAGTCTTGCTTCACCATCGTGATGGCCTGTTGCAGTTCAGGAGACAGGGCCTCGTCTGCATCAAGTGAAAGTACATAATCGTTACCGGCCTGATTCATAGCAAAGTTCTTCTGCTCAATGTGACCGGCAAAAGGGTTCTCAATAAAGCGCACACCAAACTGCTCACAAATCACTTTGGTTCGGTCAGATGAAAAGGAATCAACCACCACAATCTCGTCACAAATATCATGCAGAGACTGTAGGCATCTTTCGATATTCCTCTCCTCGTTATAGGTGATTACCACCCCGGAAATTTTGACCGGATTGCTCATGCTCCGGCAAAATTAAAGATATCTGGCAGGATTGTGAGTCCGTGAAGAATTTAATCAACGCTTATTTTCTTACCTTCGATGCAAAACCGTGAAATATGCTGAGTTACTGGAAAAGGAAACGTGAGAAGCGCAGACTGAAAAGGACTTTCAAAGAGTATGGCTACGAAGTAAAACAGTTCCAGGTAGAAGGGCTGGGTGAAGTAGAATATGCACAATGGCTTCATCCTTTTGAAGGTCCGAAAGAGGTAACAGACAGTCAGATCCGGTTCTACAGGTCCTACGCTTCTGAGGGGAGTATGATCATCGACATCGGGGCACATACAGGAGATACTACAGTGCCCATGGGACTTTCTGTAGGGAAGCAGGGGATAGTGCTGGGGCTGGAGCCCAATCAGTATGTTTACAAGATTCTTGAAAAAAACGCGTCCTTAAATCCGGATACCACCAATATTATTCCTTTGCCTTATGCTGCAACCAGCGAGGATGGAGAGTTTGTGTTTAATTACTCAGACGCCTCGTTTTGTAACGGGGGCTATTTGTCTCAGATCAAAAATCAAAGGCACAGACATTTTTATGAGTTGAAAGTGCAGGGTAAGGATTTCGATAAATACCTGAGAGAGCATTATGCGGAGTGGCTGCCAAAGCTGGAGCTGCTGAAAGTAGATGCAGAGGGCTATGACAAAGAAATTCTGGAAAACATGGCGGGGATTATCTCCGAGTACAGGCCAAATATTATGGCTGAGTGTTATAAAAAGCTCAGTATGGAAGAGCGTCAGGCGCTCTATGATTCCATCGCAAAACACGATTATACAGTCTACATGAATGATACCCACTACCTCACAGAAGGGTTTGTGGACTCTGCCAAAAGGATTAAGCTTACCCGCGATACCATGAACGTGAAAAAGCATTTCGAAATCATAGCGGTACCTAATTAAGATGATTTTAGTCGACAATGCTGTTATCAGCGATGATATCAAGGAGCAGTTCTTTGTATGCGACCTGACGGCCTGCAAAGGTGCCTGCTGTGTGGAGGGAGACCTGGGGGCTCCTCTGGAAGAGTCAGAGCTGAAAGAACTGGAAGATGCTTTCGAAGCCGTCAAACCTTACCTGTCTGAAGAGGGACTCAGGGCCATTGAGAAGAGTGGTCTGTACATCAAAGACTTTGAAGGGGACTTTTCTACTACCACGATCAATGACAGGGAATGTGCTTTTGCCATTTACGATGAAAACAAAGTGCTGAAATGTGGCATAGAGCAGGCTTACTTTGATGGCAAGACATCTTTCAGAAAACCCGTTTCCTGCCATTTATATCCTATCCGCATCACAAAGTACGACCATTATGATGCACTGAACTACGACCGCTGGGATATCTGCTCGGCAGCCTGTACCCTGGGTGATAAGCTGGGAGTACCCGTCTATAAGTTCCTCAAGGATGCTCTGATCAGAAAGTATGGAGAAGCCTGGTACGCTGAACTCTGTGCGGAGATTGAAGGTTAGGTGATTTTCTGTCAGGTTCCCGATGTAGGGTGTTATAGTTTCGGGAGATCTTGATGAAATACACTTATATGATCCTATGACAAAGTCTCATCTACGTGTTCTATCGGTTCTGATCGAATCCGTTCTTTGATGATATAAAGAGGTCGGTTCTTAACCTGAAAGAAAATTCTAAGGACGTACTCTCCAATCAAGCCCAGAGAGACGAGTTGTATTCCACCGAATAATATCGTGACAAAGAGTAAACCGGTGAAGCCCTCTGGTACATTTCCGAAAATTACTTTTTTAATAACTACATAGGTGAGGTAAGCCAGGGCGCTTAATATTACCAGCAAGCCAGAAGTGGTAATTATTTTTATCGGGATTTCGCTAAAGTTGAAAATTCCATCAAAGGCAAGTTTAAACAACTTTGTCAAGCTGTACTTTGATTCTCCGGCCTGCCTTTCTGCTCTGTTATAAGGAAGACCAATTTGCCTGAATCCAATCCAGCTTCGCATCCCCCTCAAAAAGCGACTTTCTTCCGGCATGTCATTCAGCGTATCGACTACACGTCTGCTTATAAGGGAAAAATCACCGGAATCAATCGGTATTTTGATATAGGACATTTTATCCATTATTCTGTAGAATGCCCTGTATGCCGCCCTCTTGAATAGGTTTTCCTTTCTATTTTCTCTTACTGCATAGACAACATCATAACCTTTTTCACGATATGACATGAACTCGTCAAGTAGTTCTGGTGGATCCTGCAGATCAGCATCTATAATAAATACAGCCTGTTCCGCTTCCACCTCGTTAAGCCCGGCACTCAATGCGTTTTGATGTCCAAAGTTTCTTGATAGAATAATGGACTTATAGCGAGAGTCCTTTAATGACAACTGCCTCATCAGTACAGGGGTTTGATCTGTACTACCGTCATCTACCAATATAACCTCAATCGAAAAAGATGAGTTTGACAAAAGCTTATCCAGCCTGTCTACCAATTGAGCGAAAACTGCTTCCTCATTATACATGGGGATGACCACATTTATATTTGGCATGCTTAAATAGGTTTTTTGGTTTTTACCCTGGGGCTTTCTCTTCCCAGCAGTTGAGGTTTGGCCTGAAAAAGAGAAATAAGAAGCGCTAAAATCCCGAAAGTCAGCACTTTATAGAATTGAGTCTGATCATAAAGTGTCTTCCCGATAATGTTGGCAGAAGTCAAATTGACCAGCACAAAATACAAGCTCAGTGAAATCACTACAGATGATTTTATGTGTCGATCTGTCGCTCTGTAAGTGTTAATAAGATAATAACTGAGGTAGAAACAGGCGGGAAGAACGTAGTAGAATGAATACTTGTTTTGTGCGGGGAAAATCAGAGGAAAGCAAAGGCAGATGTAACTGAATTCCCATAGTATCTGAGTGGCATCACTGGTTTTTGTAAACGGCCTGGACTTCAAAAAACACAGAGTAAAGGTTATGATAGCCAATCTCGATATTTGAGTAAGGACAGCCGCAGTGTTGTAAGAGAGAGACAAGAGATTGCGGTTTCCTGTTAACTTTTCGTCAGGCATTTCAGTGAGGTATGAATAGATAAAGGCTGAAAGGTTGTAGATGCCGGTTTTAGTTTCTAATAAATACTCCTGACTAGCCGGGGTGACTATTTTATACCACTGTTCTATGAGAAATAAGTTTTGTTCGTGACCAACGATAAGACCCGGTAATAAAATAAGAACACCTGTAAACAGGATTGTGTAGACCGGAGTAAGAAAGTCTTTACGATAAATGAGATAGGCAATGAGCACCACAGGCATCAGCTTGGTAACTATAGCCAGGCTCAGTGCCAGCCCTGCCTGCCAATGGTGTTTTTTTCTTGATAAGTGAACTGTAAGCAGACTCAGGTAAACCAGGAGGATTGTGGTCTGACCTAACTCCAGATTTTGCCCCCATAATCGAATGGTCAAAACAAGAGACAGAAAACCAATGAGGGGTAGTTGGGGCTTCGGAATTTCATTTTCTCCCGGAATTGTGCCGAGTAACCTCAGCGTTGAAAAGATAAGGTAGCAACTAAGAAAAAGCCATAGAAACAAATACAATTGCTTGGGTAAAAGGCTTACAGGATACAGTAGTATTCCGAAAACAGGCGCATATCTATATTGCGCATGTGGTGTGATTATCCCATCCGGTTCAGTCTCCAGCATAGGTTCATATGGATTGCCTGAGTCCATAATGACTCTCGATGCTGCAATATAAATTCTGTAATCAGCGGCTTGTTGGGTTTGAAAAATCAGGCTCACAACAACAAAAACAATGACCCAACTAACTTTTGATCTTAGATTTTTTTCCAATAACCACTTTACCTGCGACATTAATTAACCCCTCTCTTTCAAGGTTGTGGTGTAAATCAATTATATGTTGATATGATTCTCACCTGATCTTTATAGAGAGAGTGTGAAAGAAAGTATTTGGTTGGAGAGTCCTGACTTTTGTTTTGCTTTCGATCTACCTCCTTGGCTGGTTTTCTTTAATCAGGCTTTTGGCTGTTACAGGTTAAAGGTGATTAGCTATTGGCGGAAAAATCGGGTTCAAAAAAACTAAATGAAGAGGGGCTTTGTACCGGGATTGAAGGGAAATCAGTTGACTGATTCTCAGGGGTAAATGCATTGACCTGAGAGCTGTGGAGACTGCTGGTTACCAGTCCTTCTTTTCATTGTTACATATATCAAAGCTGAGCTTTGATTCCTCAAAAGTGATGTCACAATGAAACCGAGGTGGATCATCATAAACTCTTTCTGAATTCCTGACCTCGCTGCGTTCAAGGGTATACGTAATAAGGTCGCTTACTACTTTTCTTTCCAGTTGTGTAAAGCTGTGGGTGGAAGGCCCGGCCCAGCAACCTATGACTCCTTTGCGTATCACGTACTTGTCAATCTCATAAGAACTGACATTATAATCCCCACAGCCAAAAGCATTCGCAAAAAGAAACAGAGTCCAGGCTCCTCCTGATACAACCAGGGTGAGGATTGGGGCTACAACCCGAACCCAGAGTTTTTTAAAGACAAAGGCCAGAAAAATGGAAAACAAAACAATGACTACCGCATTGATTTCGAAGGAGTACGGGCTGTATTTGAATTGCAGAGGAGAAAGCCTGAAGACGATCTGGATACCTGCTACAAATCCGAAGAATAGCCAAACCGCCTTTTTTGGTTTCATTTAATGTGTAAAAGTTTCCACTGTAAATATATCAGGATTAGTCACTTCTAAGGCTGGCCACAGGATTTCCCAATGATGCTTTTACGGTTTGAATGCCCACAGTGACCCAGGTAATGGAGAGGGTGATAAGGCCCGATAAAACGAAGAACCACCACTCCAGCCGAATGCGATATTCAAAGCCATTCAGCCAGCTGTCCGTTATCCAATAGCTAAGTGGGAGCGCGATGATCAGCGAAAGGAGTACAATCTGTGTGAATTCCCTGGAGAGCATCAGTACAATGCTTCCGGCCTTTGATCCCAGTATTTTTCTGATGCCGATTTCTTTTTTTCTGCGTTCGGCTGTAAAGGCTACCAGCCCCAGCAGACCCAAACAGGATATCAGAATGGCAAAGCCTGCAAAGTAGCGTGAGAGCATAGATACCTGTAATTCAGACTGGTAGAGCGATTGATATTGATCATCAACAAAGCTTAGTTCCAGTGGGAGGCCCTCATTGAAGTTTTCATAGAATGTGCTGAGCCTTTCAACGGTTTCACGCGGGTTATTACCTTCCAGCCGGGCCATCACCACATTGGTCCATTGTGGCAGAATGACCATGACAGCCGGCTGCACCTTTTTGTGGAGAGATTCAAAGTGAAAATCTTTCGTCACGCCAATGATCTGTCGGTCCTGACCGGCCAGGCCCATGGTTTTTCCAACCGGGTTGGTCATATCCATGATTTTCATGGCCGCTTCGTTGATAATGACTTTGGAATTGTCAGTGGCATAGGCTTTTGAAAAGCTTCGTCCATCCAGCATTTCCACCTGCAAAGTTTCCAGCATGTTGAAATCCAGGGCGATAAACTGGAAGATAACCTCCGTTTCAGGTGATTTCCCTTCCCAGTCTATGGCTCCGATGGTGTTGCCACTCCGGGTCATATTGTTGGAGATGGCAGAGATTTGGGTAATACCGGGAAGCTGAGCTGCCTGTTCCAGAAAAAGGTCCAGATTTTCAGAGGTTTTACCCTCCTTCGGAAAGCTGACGAGTTGCGCCTTATCGTAGCCCAGGTTTTTCGATTGGATGAAATCCACCTGCTTATAAATCACGGTGACTGATACAATCAGCAGCACAGACACAACAAATTGAAAGGTGACCAGCCCTTTTCTGGCCAGTGAAGCCTTTTGAGTGTTTCTCAATTTGCCTTTTAATATTTCCACGGGCTTCATACCACTGAGAAAAAAGGCCGGGTAGCTGCCGGAGATCAGGCCGGTAGCCAGGGTGATGGTCAGTGCTGTCAGGATCAGATTGATGTTCCAGTCAAGTGACAAGGCCTTACCTGTGATGATATTAAACTGAGGCAAAGCAAAATAGATAAGCCCCACGGCTACCAGCATAGAGAGCAATGCCAGTATCATAGACTCTCCCATAAACTGGAACCTCAGTGACTGGCGCTGAGCTCCGATAGCTTTTTTGACCCCCACCTCTTTTAGTCTGCGAGAGGCCCGGGCTGTAGACAGGTTCATGAAATTGATACAGGCCACGATGATGATGAAAATGGCTATGATTGAGAAGATGCGTACATATTCTATCCTGCCTCCGGCCTGTGCGCCATTCTTATAGTTGCCATAGAGGTACTTATCTTCAAACTTCCTCAAGAACAGATCAGGACGGTTATTACCGGTTTTTTGCTGAATGAAATCCCGGATCTTGGTATTTACCTGTGAAGGTTCCGTTTTGGGAGGTAGCAGTACATAGGTAAAGGGCTGAGAGGTCTCCCAGGTCAATTCACCTACATAGGTTTTAACCAGGTCTTCGAACTGCTCAAAGTGAATGATGTAATCAAACTGGTGAGTAGAGTTGGGCCGGGTGTCTTTGAAGATGCCATTGATCACTCCGGAAGAGCTAAAGTTTTGAATTTGCCAGTCGAGTGTTTTACCGATTAAGCCCTCAGTTGTATTGAACATACGTAATGCCAGACTCTCAGAAATGGCGAGGTGATTTTTATCAGATAGAACATAGTCCGGGTTGCCCTGTGAAAGAGGGAAAGTGAACATGCTGAAGAAATCAGCATCTGCAAAATGCCCTTGTGCCTTTGTCTTCATGTCCCCCAGAGTGAAAATAAGGTCATTGGGTGTAGGGGAGAAGGAAATAGATTTTTCAATCTCCGGGATTTCGGCAGCCAGCGCATCAGCCAGCAAATGGGGGGTAGCTTCTCCTGTAACGATACCTGAGGGGCTTTCCTCATTGGTCAATACCTGATAGAGCCGTGGACCGTTTTCATGAAATCTGTCTGTTTGCAGCTCATCGCTGATCCAAAGGTAGATCAGAAAGGCGCAGGCCAGACCGGATGATAAACCTGTGAGGTTTATTAAAAAAGAGCTCTTATATCGTTTGAAGCTCCTGAACGAAAAGAGAATAGTGTGTTTGACCATGTTCATTGTGTTGTTTTGAGTGTTGTTAATTGACCGGATCATGCTCCTCCTAAAGAGCAGGAATACCTCTTTTATGAAAAGCCACCTGGCCCTTCCCGGCCCTTTTTGAGCCAGATTCAGGTCGAATAGCTCCAGCAGATCGCCTTCAATGTCTGCGTGATAATCAGACCTGCAGAACCACCGGAGCAGTGTAATGGCAAACCGGGGTGGTTTTACCTGTTTTGCCATATCAGTCGAGGTTAATTATAGGAGAGGGGAGTGCATCCCAGAGCTCATTCCGGGTCTGTCGTGTATACTCCAGCGCCTTTTTACCTTCCAGTGTTACCGTGAAAAATAGTTTGGGTCGTCCTCCCCTGGTAGCACTGGTTTCTCCCTGCCGGGAAGTGAGGTAGCCTTTGGACTCCATACGTCTCAGAGCGGTTTGCAAAGCACCCACGCTGACCGAGCGTCCGAGCCTTTCTTCAATCTCAAGTTTGATAGAGACACCATAGGCATTACCATGAAGTATGCCCACGGTGAGCAGTACGATCTCCTCGAATTCCCCAAGCTGATATTTTTTCATAATGAGGTTATTTCCTAAATGTAGTGTTGTAAATCTATGTCATTGATAGGTTAATTCCTAATTGTAGTGTTGGTGCCTCGCTGGTTTTTAGATATACCCGTCTGGATTGGGGTAGTGTCCTTATCTACTACGAGCAGGTCTTTGTCGACTATTCAACCCGGTTTTTCTATTTGATTTCGGAGAAGTGAGTGAATTGCTTAATCTGGTATTAAATAACAATCATGAAAAAACTCATTCCGGTTATTCTGATGTTTTTGTCATCCCTGGCCTTTGGTCAGACCAAGGGAGTACTTTCTGACAGGTTTAGTGAAAAGAAGGAATCGGAGCATTTTGTGCTGCAGTGGAATACACAACAGTCCTCAGAAAAGGAAATTGAAGAAGCTGCTGTGTTTGCAGAAGAAGTCTATCAGAAGCTGAGTGAGCTTCTGGGGGAGCAACATATGCCTTCTGCTAAACTGATCATAACATTCAGAGGGGAGGGAGTGGACCCGGAAACCTATAAAAAGAGTGTTCCGCACGTAGACGGGCAGGGCAGAATTCACCTGTATCGTTTCGAGAGTGGAGGCTACCTGGGCGCATTGGCACATGAAATGGTCCACGCTGTTCGGGTGAATACACAGCCAAGGTGGGAACGCTTTTTTGAGGAGGGACTGGCTTCTGCGCTGGCTCATTACCTGTACCCCGAAAATAAATCTTTTGCCAGGTATGGATATCCTCTGGACGTAGTGGCCGGCTATTGGTTGGTTTCCGGTAAAGGAATCCCTCTGGAAACCATGCGAATCCAGCATGGCCGGCTCAATCTCAAGTGCTCATTTCAAACTTATGTAATGCGTGAAGACTTCTTCAATTACCTGGTGGTGCATTATGGAATAGATAAGTTATTGGCTTATGCCTATGCTGATGCCGTGGGAATCATTGAGGCTTATCCAAAATACTGGGGTAAAACTTTTTCTGAGCTGGTAAGCGAATGGGAATCAGATCTCACAAGGCGCTACAATGCTTATGAGGGAGCTGCTCAACTGGCAGATGAATATTTTAAAAATACACCGGTGAAATACAGCAGAGCCTGTGAAGCCGGTATTGATTATTAAATACGGTCCTAAAACAACAAAACTATGGTCAAAAACTACTTAAGAATTGCCTGGAGAAACATGCTGAAGCACAAAGGGCATTCAGCGATTAACATCATCGGACTAGCTGTGGGAATGGCTTGTTTCCTGCTTATTCTCTTTTATGTAAAGGATGAGTCCTCTTACGATAAGTTTCATAAAGATTATAAGAGCATTTACAGGGTCACGGAAGTGAATTACAGCGATGGTGGAGAAACACTTCTGGCTAACGCCTACAGCGCGATTGGTCCCGCACTGACAAGCGATTTTCCGGAGTTCGAAGCCTTTACCCGCGTTCATATTGAAGAGTTTTCTGTCAGCAACGGACCGGATAAAACATTTCAGGAGCCACTTTTTGCTTATACCGACTCTACCTTCTGGCAGGTACTGGACTTCAGTTTACTTGAGGGTGATCCCAAGACGGCTTTAAGTGGTCCGTTTTCTTTAGTCCTTACGGAGTCTATGGCCCGAAAGTACTTTGGAGAGGAAGAGGCTATGGGCAAGATGCTCAAAGTAGACGGACAATATAGCTTTCAGGTAACCGGTATTCTGGAAGATCTGCCACGTAACTCTCACCTCCAGTTCGATTTTCTGGCTTCGTTTATCAGTTTGAGGCAGATACAGGGCGGCTGGATGTTTAATAACTGGTATTGGCCTCCTATGTATACCTATGCTAAGGTACCCGAGGCGGTAAATCCGGAGAACATTGAAGCGAAATTTCCGGATATGGTGGAGAAGTATCTCGGTAAGCGTGTAGCAGAGCAGCGTGGCTATCGTCTGCAGCCCCTGGCAGATATTCATACCTCTACCAACTACTCCAACGAGATAGGGAAGAGCACGAACATTACCTACCTGTATGTGCTCACCACTACGGCTTTTCTTATTCTGGCCATTGCGAGTGTTAACTTTATGAATTTATCTCTGGCCCGGTCTATCAGTCGCTCGGGTGAGGTAGGTGTAAGGAAGGTATTTGGTGCTGCCCGTCAGCAGATCATTATGCAATACCTTAGCGAATCTGTACTGGTTACCCTGCTGGCTGCAGTGCTTGGCTTTGGTCTCTTCCTGCTGGCTATTCCTGCCTTTAATGACCTGACCGAGAAAACGCTCATGATCGAGAATGCTGACATGCCACTGGTACTTGGTGGCCTGTTGCTCATGGCGGTTATTGTAGGAATACTATCGGGTATTTACCCGGCTCTGTTCCTGTCCGGGTTTTCTCCGGCTACTATTCTCAAAGGTAAGTTTGCCAAGCAGAGTAAGTTTTCTGCTTTCTTTAAAAAGGCCCTGATCACTTTTCAGTTTGTGATCTCGGCAGCCTTGATCATCGCCACTTTCATTATTTATTTCCAGCTTCAGTATATGCGCAATATGGCCCTCGGCTTTGATGAAGAGCAGATGGTGGTACTCGAGGTTCGGGGCTATCCTGAGCAGCAGAGAATCAAGGCATTGAAAGACAGAATCAATGCGCTTCCTCAGGTGGTAGGAGCATCTGTTTCGGCAAGGGTGCCATCAGGTCAGGGATTCTATGACTACAATGTGTTACCTGATGGAGAGTCAGTTGAGAATAATATGCTTTTTATGAGGTTGGAAACCGACCTGGACTTTTCAAATCTATATGATTTCGAGATTGTAGAAGGGCGTTCGTTTGACAACCGACTGTCGACAGATTCACTGGCCTATCTGCTCAATGAAACCGCTGTGGAAAAGCTGGGCTGGACAGGAGATGCTTTGAACAAAAAGCTGAACCTGGGAAGTTTGAATAAAGACGGCAGCTTCAAAACCCTGCATCAGGGTACCATCATAGGAGTTGTCAAAGACTTCAATTTTGTTTCGCTTCACAATGAAGTAGACCCGGTGGTGATCAGCATTATTCCCAGTAGTCAGCCTTATATGCAATCAAAGATGTCGATCAAACTGGCACCGGGCAACCTGATGTCTGCCATGGATGTCATTGAAGAGGAGTGGCGTGGATTTGCTGCGAATGCTGACTTTGAATATTTCTTCCTGGATGATACCCTTGACAAAATGTATCGCGCTGAAAAGCAACTGGGTAAGGTCTTTCTTACTTTCTCCTCGATCAGTATTGGTCTGGCATGTCTGGGGCTGTTTGCCATGAGTACCTTACTGGCAGCTCAGCTGCGTAAGGAAATAGGCATCCGCAAGGTGCTTGGAGCTACGGTAGCCAGTCTGGTACTGCTGATGTCTAAAGGCTATATGCAACTGATTGCCGTGTCGTTTGTGATCGCTTGTTTTATCACATACATTGTTATGGAAAAGTGGCTGGAAAACTTTGCCTACCACATCCGCATGGAAATCTGGTACTTCTTATCGGCTGGTGTGTTGCTGGGAATCATTGCTTTCGTAACCATGAGCTTTAAATCTTTCAAGGCAGCTAATAGTAACCCTGTGGAGGCCTTGCGCTATGAATGAAATTTAACTGGAGACTTATATTACTGCACCTGCTCTTCTGGGTGCTCTACCTGATTGTCTGGGGCGTAAGAGATATGGCTTACGCTCCTACTTTTTGGGATACCGTGGATGGTAACCTGATCGGAAGTCTGGTCTTTGCCTTTGGGGTATATTTTAATATGTACATTCTTATCCCTCAGCTACTTCTGAAAAAGAAAAGGTTTGCATACTCGCTCTCAGTTTTGGTCATGGTGGTAATCATCGCCTTTTTGTCAGCTCAGCTCTATGCCGTTTACTATCAGAACATCCATCAGGGGACGAGTGATTTCTTTGCCTCCTTTGGTGGAGTAGCAGCCACCGGAGGAGATTTTCTGGTGGTTTATGGTCTGGCTACCTGTCTCTACTTTATCAACGAATGGTACATCAAAGAGCGCAAGCTTCGGGAGCTGGAAACACAAAATCTGAAAGCTGAACTGGACCTGCTCAAAGGGCAGATCAACCCACACTTTATATTCAATGCACTGAATAATGTTCACGTACTTATCAGAAAAGACCCCGAGGAGGCTCAGACCACTCTTGAGAAGTTTTCTGAACTGCTCAGTCATCAGATTTATGAAGTGAACAAGGAGCTGGTCAGTCTCAGTGGTGAAGTAGATAACCTTTCCAATTTTATTGAGCTACAGAAAATGCGCTTTGAAGATCATGCCAATATCACCTGGCAAACCCGGGGAGATCTCAATGGTCAGCAGATAGCTCCCATGCTGTTTTTAAACTTTGTGGAAAATGCCTTTAAGTATGGTGGGGCACCAAATGAAGATCCGGTAAGTATTGATATATTGCTTAAAACGGAAGATCAGCTCGTGACATTCAGCTGTGTGAATTCGGTGTATGGAACTCAGACCAGAGATGGTAAGCTGGGTGTGGGAATTGCCAATGTGAGAAGGAGGCTGGAAATACTGTATCCCGGAAAGCATAAGCTGGAGATAGAGAGCGGAGAAAACACTTATAGCGTAAACCTCGAAGTAAATCTTAATGAAGATTAGCTGTGTGATCATTGATGATGAGCCATTGGCCCGGGCAGGGGTGAGGGACTATGCCGAAAAGGTCGGGTTTCTTGAGGTGATTGGCGAATGCAAGAGTGCCACAGAGGCCAGGGCTTTTCTGGAAGAACATCCTGCAGATCTGATGTTTTTGGATATCAACATGCCCAAGGTGAATGGCCTGGAGTTCGTTAAATCACTGCAGCAACCACCGCTGGTCATCTTTACCACAGCTTACCGTGAGTTTGCCTCCGATAGCTATGACCTGGATGCGCTGGACTATCTGGTAAAGCCCATTACCTTCGAGCGCTTTTACAAAGCTGTTAATAAGGCCTATCAGCACTTTGAGAGTACGGCCAGACCTGTTTTAGATCACTTTTATATCAAAGTGGATGGTGTTATTACCAAGGTCAATGTGGTAGAGGTGCTCTATATAGAGGGTATGAAAGACTACATTAAGGTATACCTGAGTGATGGAAGCCGTTTGATTACACTGCTTTCGCTCAAGCAGGTGGAGGCTTTGCTGCCGGGAGATCAGTTTGTTCGGGTACACCGCTCTTTTATTGTAGCAAAAAACAAGGTAGAGAGCATAGAAGGTAATACTATTCATATGGCCGGTCAGGAGATTCCTATCGCTTCAAATTTAAGGGCAGAGGTGCTGGAGCAGATCGTTGGAGATAAGTTCTGGAAGAGGGGTTGAGTCAACAAACGGGAGTTTTGAAAAATCAGGTTTTTTAAATGCAAAAAGGACCGGGCGTCTCCCGGTCCTTTTTTCGTTCAACCAAAACGTATTATGCTATAAAGAGATCTTTAAATGTCTTTTATCAGAGTCGCGAGCTCTTGTGTGATTATCTTCTTCTGCGCGCTTTGTATGGAATACGGTATGTTCCGGTTTTACCCAACCCTCAAGAGTAAAAAAAGGAGACCAGGCGTCTCCTGGCCCCTGTCGTTCTACCAAACGCAACTCTATTGTATCTGAGAATAGAGAAATCCTAAAAGTCTTACATTGCAGCTGCCGCAGTTGATGTCTACCGGGGCGCCATGGTCACCATCAGTGATGGCCAGCAGTTCAGAGGTAATTCCTGCGCTTTGTGCTCTTGCATGAATCGGCTGGGAGCCAAACAGCACCACTTCAGTACCGTCTGCCGGGCCGCTGGTGTAGGACACTACTGCATCTGCTGTGCCGTGTACATTGTAAAGGGCTGGTTCACCGGCATCAATGAAGTTCACATCCAGAATACCTCCTGCCAGATTGATAACTCCAGCTACAGCAGAAGAATAACCCGGGTTACCGCTGTTGCCTTCCCAACCTCCGTTATCGTTAATGATGGTGGCGAGAGAACCACTTACTTCATCAACATTGGCGATGTATGCTGAGTGAAGTGAGGTGACGGCTCCCGCAGAGTAGCCTCCTATAAATATCTTGTCAGGGTTGATCCTGTATTGATTGTTTGTATCGGCATCCTTTCTGAAAAACCGAATAGCCGCTTTCTGATCCTGTACGGCCTGTACTACGGCCAGGAACATACGAGCTTCAGATCTGTCATTGCTTTCGTTGAGCCGGTAATTGATAACAGCCGATACGTAGCCCGCTTTGGCCAACAGCTCAGCATAGGCATTCATGGTTTCGAAACCCAGACTGCTGAAGCCTCCTCCCGGTGCGAGTATGACCAGGGGACGGTTTGCTTCTGTATCTCCCTGAGCCTCATAGATGCTCATGGAAAGCTCCTGGGTACCTCCACTGGTTTTAGGAGCACTACCAAACACTACATTATTTGTGGTGGAAACGGTCTCAAAAATGGTGTTCTGATACCGGGTGCCTCCGTTGGTAAGTTGTTGTCCTGTGGTAGGGCCATACTCGTCATAGTCATCATCTTCTATCTCACATGAGCATATGGCGAAGGAAAGTATGAGTAAGAGGAGCGTCCTGAAAATTTGTAAGCGTTTCATAGATCTGAAGTATTCGTTTTGGTATTGAATACTTCCCGGTCTGACTTACCCTACCCCGCTAAATAAAAAAAAGCCTGCTGATTTTCAGCAGGCTTCTACAGGTTCACCGATTGGTGGATTCCTCAGGGCTTAGAGCTCCGAGAAATCAAAACTCTCTAAGAAAGCTGTTGTGAACTTACCTGACTGGAAACCAGGATCGTCCATCAGCTTAATATGGAAAGGAATCGTTGTTTTAATCCCCTCAATAACGAATTCTTCCAGGGCACGCTTCATTCTTACCAGCACCTCTTCTCTGGATTGTGCGCTTACAATGAGCTTCGCAATCATAGAGTCGTAGTTGGGTGGAATGCTGTAGCCTGCATATACATGGCTGTCTACACGTACACCATGACCTCCGGGCAGGTGGAGGTTTGTAATTTTACCCGGGCTCGGACGAAAACCATGCTTAGGGTCTTCTGCATTGATACGACACTCCATGGCATACAGCTTAGGGAAGTATTCCTTGCCGGTAACCGGTTCACCGGCAGCCACTTTAATTTGCTCCTTGATCAGGTCAAAATCAGTTACCTCCTCAGTGATCGGGTGCTCTACCTGGATACGCGTATTCATTTCCATAAAGTAGAAGTCTCCGTTTTTGTCTAACAGGAACTCTACCGTACCGGCACCTTCATAATTGATAGATTCTGCCGCCAGAATAGCAGCAGCTCCCATACGTGAGCGCAGCTCAGGGGTCATAGCAGGAGAGGGAGTTTCCTCCACCAGCTTCTGATGTCTTCGCTGTATCGAGCAGTCTCTTTCTGAGAGGTGGCATGCATTACCACGGCTGTCACCTACTACCTGAATTTCAACATGGCGGGGCTCTTCAATGAATTTCTCAAGGTAGAGACCGTCATTACCGAAGGCTGCGCCTGACTCCTGCTTGGCATCGTCCCAGGCTTTTTGAAAGCCGCTGTCATCGTTGACAATACGCATACCACGACCACCACCACCGGCAGTAGCTTTCAGGATAACGGGGTATTTTACTTCATTGGCCAGTTTGATACCTTGTTCCACACTGTCCAGCAGTCCGTCTGAACCGGGAATGGTAGGAACTCCCGCTTTTTTCATGGTGTCTTTGGCGGTAGCCTTGTCACCCATTTTATCGATCATATCGGCACTGGCACCGATAAACTTGATACCATACTCCTCGCATACGCGAGAGAATTCGGCATTTTCAGATAGAAAACCATAGCCGGGATGGATAGCATCCGCGTTGGTGATTTCAGCAGCCGAAATGATATGTGGTATTTTCAGGTAGGAATCAGTAGAGGGGGCAGGTCCTATACATACGGCTTCATCGGCAAAGCGAACGTGAAGGCTGTCTGCGTCTGCTTTAGAATAAACAGCGACCGTCTTGATGCCCATTTCCTTACACGTGCGGATTACACGCAGTGCAATCTCTCCCCTGTTGGCAATTAATATCTTCTTGAACACAGCTTATGCGTTTAGAAATGTAAAGATAGGGGAGTGGTTGCTCCCCGAATGATTTAAGCAGGATCTACCAAAAAGAGTGGCTGATCGTATTCGATAGGTGTGGCGTTCTCCACCAATACCTGCACGATGGTTCCTGAAACCTCAGACTCAATTTCATTGAAGAGTTTCATGGCTTCCACGATACATACTTTGTCACCTACGCTTATTTTATCTCCCACGCCTACAAAAGCAGGATCGTTAGGAGTAGGTGAGCGGTAGAAGGTACCGATCATAGGTGATTTGATTTCTACATAATTGTTGCTCTTTTCAGCCGCTGCAGGAGCTGCTTCTGCCGCAGGGGCCGGAGCTGGTGCAGGTGCCGCTGCAGGTGCAGGAGCTGCTGCCACGGGTGCCGGAGCGGGAGCCGCTACTACGGTACCTTCCGTATCTCTTTTTACCTGAATCTTGAACGCTTCCGTTTCAATATTGACTTCAGCCAAGCCGGACTTGGAGATGAAGTCGATCATGTTTTTGATTTCTTTTGGATTCATAGTGGGTTGTATTAGATCATTTCACACGTTCACCGTATGAATGGGTTCTGGTATCTACTTTGATTTTGTCGTCCTGATTAATAAAAAGCGGGACCTGTATGGTGGCTCCTGTTTCCAGGGTAGCTGCTTTTGTTGCGTTAGTTGCAGTATCTCCCTTAATACCTGGTTCGGTATAAGTGATTTGCAACTCTACGTAAGGAGGAAGTTCACAAGTCAGCGGGCTTTCCGTTTCTGCATGAAACAGGATGTCTACTTCCTGCCCGTCTTTCATCAGCGTAGGGGCATTGATCAGGTCTTCCTGAATCATTACCTGCTCGTAGGTCTCACTGTTCATAAAGTGATAACCCATGTCGTCTTTATACAGAAACTGATGTGCTCTCTTTTCCACCCGGGCCGTCACAATTTTATGACCTGCTGTAAAGGTGTTGTCGATTACCTTACCGGTTCTTACGTTTTTTAATTTGGTTCTTACAAATGCGGGACCTTTACCGGGCTTTACGTGCTGAAATTCAGTGATCATGTAAAGGCCGTGATTATATTCCAGGCAAAGGCCATTTTTGAAATCTGCGGTAGTTGCCATAGGGTAGCTAAATTACAAATTATCAGTTGATTGTACCGAATTGATTTACGAAGGGTCGTAAGCCCATTTGATCCAGATAGATCCCCAGGTAAAACCTCCTCCGAATGCTGCTAAAATCAGGTTGTCTCCCTTTTTGAGCTGGCTTTCGTAATCCCAGAGACATAGTGGAATAGTACCGCTGGTTGTGTTGCCGTACTTCTGGATATTGAGCATCACTTTCTCTTCACCAACATTCATTCTTCTGGCCGTGGCATCAATAATCCGCTTGTTTGCCTGATGGGGTACCAGCCAGGCTACATCTTCTCCTGTCAGGTTATTCTGCTCCATAATCTGAGCAGATACATCTGCCATGTTGGTAACGGCAAATTTGAAAACTGCTGAACCCGCCTGGTAGACAAAGTGCTCTCTGCGCTCGAGTGTTCCCGGGCTGGCTGGTCTGCGGCTACCGCCTGCTTTCATGTGCAAATGTTCTTCTCCCGAACCATCCGATTTGAGAATAGAGTCCATTACACCAAGTTCTTCTCCCGGCTCAGTGGGCTCCAGCATTACCGCTCCGCCACCATCTCCGAAGATGATGCAGGTGGTTCTGTCTGTATAGTCTATGATGGAAGACATTTTGTCTGCCCCCACGATCACTACCTTTTTGTACTTACCGGTCTCTATAAACTGAGATCCGGTAGCCAGGGCATACAGAAAGCCTGAGCAGGCTGCCTGCAGGTCGTAGTTAAATGCGTTTTTGGCACCCACTGCATTGGCGATGATATTGGCAGTGGCCGGAAAAGGCATATCAGGAGTGGTGGTGGCACAAATGAGCAGGTCTATGTCTGCCGCATCTGTATTGGTTTTTTTCAGCAGTCCCTCTACCGCATGTATACCGATCACTGAGGTTCCCTGATCTTCTCCTTTGAGTATATGTCTTGTTTTTATTCCTGTTCGGGTGGTGATCCACTCATCGTTGGTGTCCACCATGGTTTCCAATTCTTTATTGGTAAGCACGTAGTCCGGAACATAGCCCTGGACACCGGTAATTTTCGCTCTTGTTTTGTTCATCAAGTCCTTTTTATATAAGGAAGGGGACTGTTGAGATTGCCCTGTTCTTTGAAATAAAGCTGCCAATATAAGGCATACTGCAAGAGATTCATAATAATCTAAAAATCAGTAAAGCAGCCTTATAAAATCAGGAATGGCTATAAACAAAGATTGCCCCTGAATGAGATACTCAGGAGCAAATAATCTTAAGCCACAGGCAATAAGCTTAGGCTAATACTTCTTTCTCTATAACTACTTTACCTTTGTAGTAGAGTTTGCCTTCGTGCCAGAAAGCTCTGTGAGGCATGTGCATTTCACCAGTAGTAGGGCATACCACCAATTGCTTGGCTGTACCTTTTTTATGAGTTCTTCTCTTGTCTCTCCTGGTTCTTGATATTTTCCGCTTAGGATGCGCCATGATATTATACTTTAATGATAGCTTTTGCTATGCGTTATTTTTTCAACTTCTTCAGTGCTTCCCACCTTGGGTCCACTTGTTCTTCCTGATCTTGCTCTTCTTCCTCTTCGGTGGCTGATGAATAGATCTCAACAAAATCTTCACCGTCCTCTTCTTCGTTCTGAAAGCGTGGATGAAGCTTTTTCATGGGGATTTCCAGACCGACAAACTCAAAAAGCAGTGATGCTATATTGATCGTCTGACTGTCTCGCGGAATGACCATGAGCTCATCCGATAATTCCTGCGTTTCTTCTCCCAGTCGATAAATCATTTTGCAATGACTGTCGATTGGGAAGTCGAAACGGTCCAGACTCCGATCACATTCCAGTTCTATTGAACCCTGAATGTGCAAAACCATCTCAATCATGGTTTCGGTTTTCGTCAATGAAACATCGATAGCCAGGTTGCCCTTGCTAACCAGTTCATTGTCAAATAGTTCAAAGAACTCATCCTTGATCTCAAACTGGTAGTCATGAAGACCAAGAGCCAGCTTAAAAATGTGGATGTCGTATTGTCTGAACGCTTTCAAACCTTCCTTCTCAAAATCAGGTCTGCAAAGGTAAGGAATTCTATTTGAATAGAGAAAGCTAGTTGAAAAAGAAATTCAGGATAAAAAAGAATCCACCTTTCTCAAAGTGGATTCTTTAGGGTGCTCTGATTTTGTTGCGGTTTTAGCTGATGCTATCCACAGCTCCTGTCTGAGGATTGTACTCGTGGGTCAGGGTTACTTCTCCACTGGCTACATCGTAGAGGGCGCCTACAATTCTTAAAACATCAGCACTGGCAGCTCTTGCTTTAATGATCTCACTGTCGTTGATCATATTGGTAATCGTCATAGAGACATTGGTAGTGGATACCTTATTGGTAAAGACCGGATTTTCAGGGTCGTTGGGCATCTCTTTTTCTACCTCTTTTACAGCCGGTGTGATATTATCCAGCATGGGGCTGATGTTGCCCATGTCGGAAATACCGATGCAGGCACTTTTTACCGCACCACAGCCCGTATGGCCCAATACCATGATCAGTTTTGAATCAACCACTTCTGTGGCGTACTCCAGGCTACCGAGAATGTCGGTATTTACAAAGTTGCCGGCTACCCGGGCCGTGAAAATATCACCAATACTCTGGTCAAAAACGATTTCTGCAGCTGCTCTTGAATCGATGCAGCAAAGTACTGCGGCAAAGGGTGCCTGTACCTTCTGAGTAGCTTCTACCTGCTGTTTTACGTGACGGTTCAGTGCCATATTGTTTACAAAGCGCTGGTTACCGGCCATCAGTAAATCCTGCGCCATAGCAGGAGTGATTTTTGACTGAGATTCTTTAGTCTGTGCTATTGAATTATCTGTTGTCATATCTCTTATAGTTTGTAGTAGTGTCTTTTAAAAATTACAAAAATGCATTCAGGTTGCCAGTCTGGTGCTGGCGATTCCATTGAATGAATTGCTGATTTGCGTCAATCAGGAACGGACGGGACCTCGGAATTTTTTACCTGAGACATGCTCAGTGCATGTGCAGGTATGGAAGGCCCGAACGTTCTTTACTTATTGTTTCAGGCGCTCTTTTTGCCGTATTTCTCATAGGCAAGAAACAGCAGGCTCACAACCAGGCCTATACCAATACCCTTTAACAGGTCGGTGAAGTAAATGGCCCCTACTGTCACTACAAATGGTATAAAGTGATTCCAGCCTTCTTTAAACATCTGTACGAAGAGCGAAGGTTTGGCCAGCTTATAGCCTACTACGAAAAGTATTCCCGCCAGACTCGCCAGAGGAATCATGTTCAGGATATTCGGGATGAGCATGGCAGATAACAAAATCAGTATACCATGAATCAGAGAAGAGGCTTTGGTTTTACCGCCTGACTGAATATTGGCAGAGCTTCTCACAATTACCTGGGTGACAGGCAATCCACCGATGAGTCCTGAACTAAGGTTTCCAAGTCCCTGTGCTATTAGCTCACGGTTCTTTGGAGTTACCCTTTCCTGGGGGTCTAGTTTATCAGTAGCTTCTACACAAAGCAGGGTCTCCAGACTGGCTACCAGTGCGATAATGACACCTGTAAGCCAAACATCTCCACGGTTGAGTACGCTGAAGTCCGGTAGGGTAAACTGGCCGATAAAGCCATCGAAGTCTGAAGCCACCGGGATATCTACCATATGTTCTCTGGCAAGCTCCATACTGGAACCACCCATGACTTTGGCAAGTATAATACCCATTACCACTACCACCAGAGGACCTTGTATGATTTGAAAAGCTTTGATTTTCTTCATGAAGGGTCGTTCCCATAAGATCAGTATGACCAGTGAAGTGATGGCGATTACAAGCGCTCCGGGCGTAATGTAGTCCAGCATATTGATCAGTTCGGAAAACGTATTTTCGCCATCTGCCTGCTGAAAGGAGAGTTCTCCTTCCGGATCCTTGTCATACCCGAAGGCATGAGGGATTTGCTTCATGAAAATGATGATACCAATAGCGGCAAGCATTCCCTTGATAACGGAGGCCGGGAAGAATTTTGCGATAACACCGGCACGTGCAAGTCCCAGCACTATTTGAATTATTCCTGCAATGACCACCGCTACGAGAAAGATCTCGAATCGACCAAAATCATTAATGGCAGCCAGTACGATGGTGGCCAGACCGGCAGCCGGGCCGCTTACCCCGAGCTGTGAGCCACTGAAAATTGTTACAATGATACCACCTACCATACCGGCTATGATACCGGAGAAAAGCGGAGCGCCTGACGCCAGGGCTATTCCCAGACAGAGTGGTACCGCTACGAGAAATACAACCAGTCCCGCTGGTGCATCCTGTTTTATGTTTTTTAATAAACCAGAGTTCATCTATATAGTATTTTAGTTATCAGCCAGATGGCTGAGTCAATCTTTGTGTTGTGAGAGAAAAGATTTCGTTAATAAGAGTTGTCGGAGAATTGTCTAAAAAAGCTCCGGAGGCGGGGAGAGCACCTCTTCTATTTCTTCATTAGGGCCACTTGCGAAGGTATGGCCCCGATAGATTCGCTGGGTATTTTCAGAAAGTGATATGCCTATCTCATTGAGCAGCTTATCTTCCTTTTCTTTTTCCTTTTCGTTTTTGGAGTCCTCTTCGGAGTCAGTATCGCCTTCAAAATCCACCAGCTCTGACTTATAAAGTTCGTTTACATTATGCGCCAGTGATTCAAGCACAAAACTGCTGGTGAAAAGCAGCAGAAACAGAACAGCAACGGCATTTCTGAAAATTTGTTGGTATGATATGTTCTGGCTTTTCAAGTAGCTGATTAAATCTTTTTAACTAACGTTACCGACCGAACGGAGTTCTACGTATCGACAACTTAATAATTTATTCGTCCGAATGGTGCATAAAACCCGTTAAATGTTGTTTGAGTTCCTTTCTCTGATGACATCTATCGCCATGAATATGGAATATCGCATGCTGGACTCATTCGCCACACCTTTTCCGGCTATATTAAAAGCTGTGCCATGATCCGGAGATGTTCTCACTACTGAAAGCCCGGCAGTGAAGTTTACTCCTTCTTCAAAGGCGAGCGCTTTGAAAGGAACCAGCCCCTGGTCGTGATACATGGCCAGAATACCATCAAATTTGCTGTGACTGTTGTTTCCGAAGAATCCATCGGCAGGATAGGGGCCAAATACAAGGTGACCTTTTTCCTTAAATTCCGTGATGACCGGACTCAGTTTCTCTTTTTCCTCACTTCCCAGCAGGCCATCTTCTCCTGCATGGGGGTTAAGTCCCAGCACGGCCATTTTGGGTTTCTGCTTGCCGAAGTCTCCTTTCAGAGAGTTTAACATAAGCTGAATCTTGCTTCTTAACAGTTCAGGCGTCAGAGCTTCTCCGACCTTCATCAGCGGAATATGCCCAGTGGCTACTCCAATCTTAAGACGTTCACTACAGAGAAACATCAGACTGTCTTTGGCCTCAAAGGTCTCAGTGAAAAACTCCGTATGTCCGGGAAAGCTGAATTCACTGCTTTGAATATTGTGCTTGCTGATGGGGGCCGTAACAATACCCTGTATGAAGCCACTTTTCAGGTCTTCTACCGCTTTTTGGATAGCCAAAAGCGCACATTTACCTCCGCTTTGGTTTTCTTCTCCCGGTTTTACCTCAACATGTTCATCCCAACAGTTAATCACATTGGCCTTGCGCTGATTAAGATGATCTCCGGACTTGTACTGGTAAAATGAGAAGTCTTCAATTTCCAGTAAGCGCTTGTAATGAGAGAGTACTTTTCCATGACCGTAAACCACAATGTTGGCATACTGATAAAGCTTTTGATCCAGCAAACACTTGATAATCACCTCCGGACCTATGCCATTGATGTCACCTATGGTAATGCCCAAAGTAGGCTTGTACTTCTTGTTTTGCTTTTTTTCCTGCATAATCTGTCTGAACTCTATTCTCCGGAGGGCTTCACCTCTGCTTTAAATCTCTCTGATTTGTGCGCAAATTAGTGTTATTTTCAATAAGTTGCCCGCATGTCATACGTCAGGCCCAAGAAACATTTAGGACAGCATTTTCTTACCGATCTTTCCATTGCAGAACGCATTGCAGCGTCTTTGTCAGGGCATGGGGATTATAAGCAGGTATTGGAGATAGGTCCGGGTACAGGAGTATTGACACAGTTTCTGCTGAAAGAGGAATGGAATACACACCTGATAGATATTGATGGTGAATCTATTGATTACCTGCATGAGCATTTTCCGGAGCTTGGAGAACGTATTTTCGAAGGCGATTTCCTGAAGGATTCCATAGAGAGCAAAATGAGTCCTCCTTTCGCTATCATTGGTAATTTCCCTTATAACATCTCCTCACAGATCTTTTTCAGAGTGCTGGATCTGCGTAATGAAGTACCTGAGGTAGTGTGCATGATTCAGAAAGAGGTGGCCGATCGTCTGGTCTCTCCTCCGGGGAATAAAAGTTATGGGATTTTGAGTGTCCTCCTGCAGGCCTATTATGATCTTGAGTATCTCTTTACGGTTGGCCCGAAAGTGTTCAACCCTCCTCCTAAAGTAAACTCTGCTGTGATCCGCCTGAAAAGGAATGACAGGGCAGCCCTGGATTGCGATGAAAAGCTCTTCAGGAGGGTGGTGAAGGCCGGGTTTCAAATGCGTAGGAAAACGTTGCGCAATGCATTAAAACCGATAAATTTGCCGGAACAAATGAGGGAAGCTGCCATACTGGACAGAAGGGCAGAGACACTCTCAGTTGAGGACTATATTGCGCTAACTAATCAAATCACCTCGTGTCAGAGCTAAAGCCTGTTTTTGAGCTGTCCCCGGAGTACCGCGAGTTGCTGACGCAAGCCGTGGAAAGAAGGGATGCGGTCTTTGTAAAGGAGACCATGGAAGGGGTGAACTCTGCCGATATCTCTGCTTTGCTGGATGAGGTGGATGGTGAGGTGGCCAAGTTCGTGATCGATGTCCTGCAGAATGAGGTAGGGGCAGAGATTATAGAAGACCTTGAGGATGATACGCGTAACAAGTTCCTGGAGATGTTTGAGTCTGGCGAACTGGCCAACTACCTCTCTGAAATGGAATCTGATGATGCCGTGGACATCATCAATGAATTACCGGTACGCAAGCGTGAAGAGGTAATCTCGCAGATTGAAGATGACGAGATGGCTGCGCATATTCTCGAGCTCATGCGCTATGATGAGGACTGTGCCGGTGGTCTGATGGCAAAGGAGATGATTGTGGCCAATGTAAACTGGACCATTCTCCAAACCATCGAAGAAATCAGAAGACAGCGCGAAAACGTTGAGAAGATCTATTCTATCTATGTAGTAGATGACCGGTACAAGCTGCTGGGAAAGGTTTCGGTAAAGAAGATTATCCTGGCAAATGACAATACCTGTATTAAGGATATTTATGACGAAGACATCCAGTCTGTAGAGACTTATATGGACGAAGAGGATGTGGCTGACGTCATGCAGAAATATGACCTGGTAGCTGTGCCTGTGGTGAACCTCCAGGGCAAGCTGGTAGGGCGCATTACCATAGATGATGTGGTGGATGTGATCACTGAACAGGCTGAGGAGGATATGCAGCTCATGTCGGGTATTGCCGCGGATGTCGAGGAAGACGACAGCATTTGGGCGCTGTCTAAAGCACGCCTGCCCTGGCTGCTGATCGGGCTGGTAGGAGGTACACTGGGGGCCTGGGCCATTGGTTTTTTTGAGGGAGACCTGGATCGCAATGCTTCCCTGGCATTTTTTATCCCCCTGGTCATGGCAACCGGAGGAAATGTAGGAATACAATCTTCTACCCTGGTAGTGCAAAGCCTTGCGAACAAATCAGCGTTTGATGACTCTTTTGGAAAAAGGGTGGCGAAAATGTTGCTCGTGGCCCTGTTAACAGGAATAGTGCTGGCGGGTATAAGCTTTTTGATTGTTTACTTGTGGAAGGGCGACCAGTCTCTGGGACAGGTTGTCGGAGTCTCTCTGATAGGAGTTGTGATGCTTTCTTCTTTTATGGGAACAGCTACTCCCCTGGTATTGGATAAGTTCGGTATCAATCCTGCTCTGGCTTCAGGGCCTTTTATAACGACCACGAACGATATTCTGGGAATTATCGTTTATCTGGCCATGGCCAATTTATTACTACCCCATTAATGAATAAAAAATGTCTTATCGCGGATGAGATGCATGAGAGCATCCTGCCGCTGTTGGAAGGAATTGGATTTGAGACGGATTATCGTCCCAATATCAGCAGAGAAGAGCTTTTGAAGGCTATTGCTGATTATGAAGTGTTGTTGATCAGAAGTAAGACAGAGATAGATGTGGAGATGGTGGATGCTGCCACAAAGTTGGAAGTGATTGGCAGAGCCGGGGCGGGGCTGGATAAAATTGATGTGGCCTATGTGGAGTCGAAGGACATCGAAATTGTAAATGCTCCTGAAGGTAATCGTGATGCCCTGGCTGAGCATGTAATGGGCATGTTGCTGGCTATGCTGAATAATGTAGTGTCCGCAGATGCAGAAGTGAGGAAGTGGATTTGGAACCGCGAGGCGAACCGGGGCATAGAACTGAGTGATAAAACCATCGGTATCATCGGCTATGGTAATATGGGACAGGCTTTTGTGCAGCGACTCAGGGCTTTTGACTGTCGCATTTTGGTGTACGATAAGTACAAAAAAGGCTTTGGTACAAAAAAGGTGGAAGAAGTGAGTCTTCAGAAAATCTTTGATAAGGCTGATATCCTCAGCCTGCATGTACCTCTTTCAGATGAAACCAGGGGCTGGGTAGACAAAGCCTTTATTGAAAACTTCAGGAAAGACATTTTTCTGATCAACAGTGCCCGTGGCGAGATTTTGCCAGTCAAAGATCTGCTGCCTTTACTGGATAGCGGTAAGGTGCTGGGGGCAGCTCTGGATGTTTTGGAGAAGGAGAAATTTAATAAGCTGACCCAGGAAGAAATGGATCTTTTCGGAGAGCTCTTTCAAAGGAGAAACGTGGTGTTGTCACCTCATGTTGGCGGCTGGACTTTCGCTTCTTATAAGCGAATTAATGAGGTTTTAGCGGGGAAAATTGCCACACATTATCGGATTGAAACTGATTTCTGACTTTTTTCTCTTCACAATTTTTAGTTACTTTTGTTTAACAATCGCCTTCGCGGGCGATTTTTCATTTATAAGAGCAACGGTTTCAGGACGAGCCGTTTCTTTTGTTTTAAAAGAATACAACGAAAAAGATTATGGCTGTTTCATACTACACAGAAGAAGGGTTGCAGAAGTTGAAAGATGAGCTTTTGGAACTTCAGACAAAAGAGCGCGCCAGAATTTCGAAGGAGATTGCTGATGCGAGAGATAAGGGCGATTTGAGTGAGAATGCTGAATATGATGCCGCTAAGGATGCCCAGGGCCTGCTGGAGATGAGAATATCTCAACTGGAAGTAATTGTAGGGAATGCCCGGGTGATGAAAGAAGAAAACGTAGACCTGTCTAAGGTGTCAATCCTTTCTACCGTAAAAATAAAGAACAAGAAAACAGGCCGGGAAGTGAAATATACCCTGGTTTCTGAAAAAGAAGCTGACCTGAAGGCCGGTAAGATTTCATACGAATCTCCCATTGGTAAAGGACTGCTGAATAAGAAAGTAGGAGAGATTGCCCAGGTAAAAGCACCTGCAGGGCTGCTCGAATTCGAAATCCTGGACATAACCCTCGAGTAAACATGCCCAGTATCTTCACGCGCATTATCAATCGTGAAATCCCCGGACACATTGTGGCTGAGGATGAGCATAACATTGCTTTTTTAGACATCAATCCTCTGAATGAAGGTCATACACTGGTTGTGCCAAAGCAGGAGGTAGATAAGCTTTTTGATCTGGATGAAGATACATACCTGAAATTACAGGCTTTTAGCCATAAAGTAGCCAGGGCAATAGAAACAGCTATTCCCTGCCTGAGGGTGGGGGTGGCTGTTATTGGTCTGGAAGTGCCTCATGCTCATATACACCTGATTCCCTTGCACGGTATGCACGATATTGACTTCAGCAGACCCAAACTGAAGCTGAGTCAGGAAGAGTTTGGAAGCATTGCTGCTGCCATTAAGTCCGGATTCGAGGGGGCATAGTCTGATCTTAAATAATGAATGGGCAGCTGTTGTCCGTACCAATTCATAAATCCCATAATCCTGGTTTTATTTTTTCACCCTGCCCGGATTATCAGCGATAAACGACTTCCAGCTTTTATTACCGCTTTGCTGCGAACCTCCCTGGAAGTGGTGACACACGGCTACCCCTACAGCATCCGTAGCATCCAGTAGTGCAGGTATTTCTTTCATATTGAGGAGGGTTTGCAGCATGGCGGCCACCTGCTCCTTTGAGGCGTTGCCATTACCGGTCACTGATTGCTTTACTTTCTTGGGAGCGTACTCTGTAATGGGGATGTCCCGCGCCAGGGCGGCTGACATGGCTACCCCCTGGGCTCTGCCCAGTTTGAGCATGGACTGGATATTTTTACCATAAAATGGGGCTTCCAGAGCCACCTCATCCGGGTGAAACTCTTCGATAATGGAAGTGACCCGCTCAAAAATCTTCTTAAGCTTCAGTTCATGTCCGGTGTATTTCTTCAGATGTATAATGCCCAGCTGTAGCAAGGTCATCTTTTTGCCTGTAATCTTTATCAGACCATATCCCATTTCGCTGGTACCGGGGTCTATTCCCAGAATGATTTTTTCAACCACTGCCATGGTCGCAATATAGCATTTAAGCCAAAGTGTTGACTCAGGTTAATCCGGCTGGCTTGTTTTTCTTTTTCTGTTGATTCCGCGTTATTCGTGCATGTTCTGGTTTGTCCTTGTCGTTTGTGTGGTCTACCTGTTGGTCTTGCTGTCAATAGCGATTGCCTGGGCTGGTATAAAGCCTTGCGATGATCAGGATAAATCTCTGAGTGTTTCTGTTGTTGTGCCTTTCAGAAATGAGGAGGAGCATCTGGGAGTTTTGGTCGCCTCACTTGACCGGCAGGTTTATCCTGAGTTTGAGGTGGTCTTCGTAAACGATCATTCTATCGATAACTCTGAGGCCCTTCTTACCGGGCTGCTCAGCTCAGTAAGTTTTGATTACCAAATAGTTAGTCTTGGTGATGCTGCCGGTAAAAAAGCTGCTGTTGAGTACGGGGTAGGTCTGGCAAAGGGAGAAGTGATTTTAACCACTGATGCCGATTGTGTATCGGGTCAGTACTGGATTCAGGCTATGAGCCGGCCTTTTGCCTATGACCAGGTGCAAATGGTGGCAGGTCCGGTTAAGCTTACCGGTAAATCACTGTTCCAGCGATGGCAGCAGATGGAGTTTTCTGTACTAATCGGAACAGGAGCTGCTGGAATTGCCTGGAAAAAACCTTCCATGGCCAATGGTGCCAATCTTGCCTATCGCAAATCTGTGTTTTATGAAGTCGGAGGTTTTAAAGGTGTTGATACTATTGCTTCAGGAGATGATGAACTGCTGTTGATGAAGGTGTGTGAAAAGCATCCGGCAGGGATTCGGTTTGCGAAATCGTCAGATGCCCTGGTGTCTACCGAGGCGCTGGATAGCTGGAGCGCTTTTCGAAACCAGAGGCTTCGCTGGGCGGGCAAGTGGCGTTATGGAAAGAGAAAAGCAGCTATGGCAGGGGCGCTGCTGGTTTTCTTCTTCAATCTGTCTTTTCTGCTACTTCCGGTTTTGGGCTTAATGGGTATTCTTGAATGGTGGCAGGTATTGGCGCTCCTGGCCGGCAGGTTTCTGGCAGAACTGAATCTGGTGTGGGTGCTCAGTTATTTCTTCAGGCAGAGATTGTCATTTGTTGCCCTGATACTTCATCAGATTTTATATCCCTTGTATGCCATTTATTTTGGTGTGGCCGCTAACTTTGGCAACTACTGGTGGAAGGGCAGAACTTATAAGGCACCGGTACAATAAATATGACCGATATTGAGTTTGATGTTTTGGATGAGCTGTATTTTGTTCAGCCTTTTGCCTATCTGGTCGATGAGCTGGATATGGATGAGCTTGAGCTGAAAAATGCACTTGCTGCGCTGATTGCCAAAGGCTGGGTGAAATGCTTTATCAATATGCAGGAAGAGGAATTGCCTCATCAGGTGAAGTTGGAGGAAAAGTATAAAGAGTATTTTTACCTTGCTACTAAAGCAGGACTCATGGCCCACAATGGTCGCTGATTATGCCAATAGAAAAAATTCAAAATAGATTCTTCCGAAAAGAGCTTGAGGTAAATGCATTGCTGGAGATTACCCAGGCAGTGAATAACAACCTACCTGAAGAAGATCTCTACAAGATTTTTGAGTTTACGCTGCGTGCCAATCTGCAACTGGACAGAATGGCCCTCTATGTCAAAGAGGAGGACTGGGAGTGTAAGGTACAGTTTGGTACCACAAAGGATTTCTCCGAACTCCCCATGGATACGGGTTGTCTCAACATTAAGAGTATTACACAGCTCGATACGGTAGACCTAAGCATAAGTTGCTTCTCAGAGTTTGATATCATCATCCCCATTCTTCACAAAGAGCGCCTGCTGGCATTCGTTTTTCTGAAATCCGTCAAAGTAGATGATCAGGAAGCTGAAACCACCTTTATCCAGGCGCTTAGCAATATTATCCTGGTGGCGATAGAGAATAAGAGGCTTGCCCGCAGGCAGCTGGAGCAGCAGGCTTTTCTCAGGGATATGGAAATTGCCAAGAACGTTCAGCATAACTTATTCCCGAAAAACCTGCCGGTTACGCAGCGGTTAGAGGTAAAGGCTTTCTATCAGCCGAGCCAGACGGTGGGAGGGGATTATTACGACTACATTTCCATACCTAATCAAAACCAGTTTATGGTATGTATTGCAGATGTGTCCGGTAAGGGCATTCCTGCAGCTTTGTTGATGTCCAATTTCCAGGCCGTTTTAAGAACACTGTCCCGCAAAGGACAAAATCTGGAAGATGTAGTACATGAGCTGAACTATCAACTGGTAGCCAATGCCAATGGTGAGCACTTCATCACCTTCTTTATGGCTGTTTATGATTATGTCACCAGAGAGCTCAGGTACATCAATGCCGGGCATAACCCTCCTGTTCTGATTGGCGAGGATGGAAAAGCTCTGCAACTGACCGAGGGTACTACCATTCTCGGGGCTTTTGAGCCGCTTCCTTTCCTTACTACCGGCTCTGTCGGATACATTGACAAGTTCTCCATGTTCCTGTTTACTGATGGCGTTACCGAGACCTTTAATGATCAGGGAGATGAGTATGGGCCGGAGCGGCTTGAAGCTTTTTTAAAGTCGAACCAATCTGTGCCACTGGAAGAAATGCATGGCAAACTGCTGAATGAGCTCAATGAGTTTGGTAATGGCAGGCCCTTTTCCGATGATCTGACTTTTTTATCTTGCAGGGTAAATAATGTTCCTGCATAAGACACCCTCGTTTCTTTCTAAACTCTATCCATCCCTGGTCTGGAGGCAATCCACTACAGAAAAGGTTATCTATCTCACCTTTGATGACGGACCTATTCCTGAACTGACTCCCTGGGTACTGGATACACTCAGGGAATTCGGTGCCAGGGCTACTTTTTTTTGTGTGGGTGAGAATGTGCAGAAACATCCGGCCATTTTTCAAAAACTGTTGGCAGAGGGGCATGCGGTAGGTAATCACACCTTTAATCACCTCAATGGCTGGGATACTCCGGATATAGATTATCTGAGAAACACCCTACAGGCAGATGATGAAATGCGAAAATATACCCAGACTGATTTGTTCAGGCCCCCTTATGGTCGTATTGGCAGAAAACAGATAATGCAGTTGAGGCATAAGCGTATCGTCATGTGGGATGTGCTGACCGGAGACTTCTCTGCCAGGCTCACTCCGGATCATGTGCTTCGCAAAAGTATAAGCTATACCTCTCCCGGGTCAATCGTTGTTTTTCATGATAACCTCAAGGCAGAGCAAAATTTAAAATCTGTATTGCCTGCCTACTTATCACATTTTAGCGGGAAAGGATATAAGTTTGAGACCTTATGATGGTACCTGATTGGATAGACCTGGCTTTTGTCCTGATGATTGTTGCAATTATTCTGCAAAAGATGATAGTGTTGATTGTCTTCCATTTGAAGTTCAAAGAGGTGCCCGACATTGCTGAAGAAGTATTGCCAACTGTGTCTGTCCTCATTCCAGCGAGAAATGAAGAAAAGAATCTGGCTGCTTGCCTGGATTCATTATTACAGTTGAATTATCCGTTCGACAAAATAGAGATACTGGTAGGTAATGATCAATCAGTCGATACTACCGCAGAGATAGCGAAGGGATATGACCGGCAATTTGCTCACATACATCTGGTTGATGTGCTACCACAATATCATGGTTTAAAAGCTCGATCTAATGTGTTGGCACAATTGGTCAAAAAATCGAAAAACAAGTTGCTGGTGTTTTTAGATGCAGATATGACGGTAGGCTTAAATTGGTTGAAGGAAATGGTGGCGCCAACTAAAGACGGATATAGCATCGTTAGTGGTTATACGGAGGTTGAGGGAAGTGGCTGGCTGGCTCAGTTTCAGAAGTTTGACTGGGTTAGTGTAATTATGTTACTAAAGGCGGGGGCCGATATTTACAAGCCAGGCACAGCTTTGGGGAATAATATGTTGGTGAGTCGCAAAGCTTATGAAGCGGTAGGTGGTTATGAAAAAATTGGCCCCACTTTTACTGAAGATAATGATCTTACACTTGCGGCTGTGAAAAAAGAGTTTCTGGTTTTTCAATTGATTGTATCTGGTGGTGCAAAGACCTTACCAATGACCACATGGTCTGACCTTTACAAACAAAGAAATCGCTGGATGCAGGGAGCATTTAAACAGCCGTTCATACGTTTTATTCCGCTGTTGTTTACCCGGGTTTACATACTCCCAGCAATGCTGGCGTTTTTTATTGATCCGTGGTCTGCTATTGGCATACTGTTTTTGATAAGTTGGGTGGATTTAACATCTTTTTGGAGTGTGTCTCGCAAGGTCAAAAGTAAAGTGCCAATCTGTGTTGCTGTTTTTGCTCCGGTTTTTAATTCAGTTTTAGATACTTTTACACTCCTTTCTTACCCCTGGAACAAGCAGGTGATTTGGAAGGGGCGTAAACTATAGAATGGAATGATTGAAACACATGCTCATATTTATCTTGAGCTGTTCAGGAACGATTTGGGTGATACCCTTGAGAGAGCGAGAGGAGCCGGGGTAAGCCGTATCTATATGCCCAATATTGACCGTACCAGCATTGATGATATGCTGGAGGTAGAGGCAGCTCATCCCGATTATTGCATCGCTACTATGGGCCTGCACCCCTGTTCGGTCAAGAAAGACTTTGAAAAGGAGCTCTATGAAGTGGAGACATGGCTCAACAGGCGAGACTTTGTGGCAATCGGAGAGATGGGAACGGATCTTTATTGGGACAAGACCTTTATTGAGCAGCAGGTAGAAGCTTTCAGAATTCAGGTACAGTGGGCAAAAGACCTGGAAAAGCCGATCATTATTCATTGTCGGGAGTCACTCGAAATGACTATTGAGCTTGTAGAAGAGCTGAAAGATGACAGGCTGACAGGAGTGTTTCACTGCTTTGGCGGAACACCGGAGCAGGCAAAAAGAATCAAAGAACTTGGCTTCTTTATAGGCCTGGGGGGTGTTACTACCTTTAAGAATAGCGGTATGGATAAGGTGGTTCCTGATCTGGACCTTGATCAGATCGTGCTGGAGACCGATAGCCCTTATTTAACTCCTGTACCTCACAGAGGGAAAAGAAACGAGCCTTCTTATGTGGCTTTGGTGGCTCAGCGGGTAGCAGACCTGAAAGAAATGAGCTTGTCTGAGCTAATCCGGATTACATCTGATAATGCCAATAAACTATTTAAAGTAGCTGTCGATGATCTCCATTCTTGATTTTGAACTGGCAGAGCAGCCAAGGGCATCTGTTCTGATTATTTATACCGGAGGAACTCTCGGAATGGACTACAGTGAGAGTAGGGCCCTGGTCCCCTGTGGCTTTGATCAGATACTGAAGCGAATGCCTGTTTTGAAGGAGCTTAACATTAACCTCTCTGTAGCCTCACTTGATCCGCCAATTGACTCATCCAATATTAACTCAAGTCACTGGTTGCTGATGGCGCAGATAATAGAAGAGCACTATCATCAGTTTGATGGCTTTATTGTGTTACACGGCACAGACACAATGGCCTATTCGGCTTCGGCACTGAGCTTTATCCTGCAGGGAGTCAATAAGCCTGTCATCTTTACAGGAGCCCAGTTGCCCATTGCTTCTCCCAGGTCAGATGGTCATGAAAATTTCGTTACCGCTTTGGAAATAGCGGCTGACAAGATTGACGGAGTACCACGGGTGTCTGAAATATGCATTTTTTTCAATCACTTGTTGTTGAGGGGCAATCGTTCTAAAAAAGTAGAAAGCCAGCATTTTGATGCTTTTGAATCTGAGAACTATCCTGTGCTGGCCGAGGCAGGTATTGTAATAGACTATAATTTACCGTCTATCAAACCTTATGACAAGGAGGCAAAGCTCGTGCTTTACACAGAAATGAGCGAAGAGGTTTTGATCCTCAAACTCTTTCCCGGTATCAATGAGACCACTACTGCCAACATACTCGGGGCTGCCAATATCCGGGGTGTGGTCATGGAGAGTTATGGTGCGGGGAATGTGCCTCATCAACCCTGGTTTCTGGAGCTGCTTAAGCAAACGATTGAATCGGGCGTAGTGGTGCTTAATGTGTCCCAGTGCAATGGTGGTACGGTAGTGCAGGGGAAGTATGAAGCCAGCAGTTCTCTGGACAAAATCGGAGTGGTCAGTGGCAGAGACCTGACCACCGAAGCAGCTACTACAAAGATGATGTATGCCCTCGGAAGGTATACGGATGTTGCAGATATAAAAAACTGTCTTACCACATCAGTTTCGGGCGAAATAAACTGATTTTGCGCCTGTCACAAAAAGCTAAATGAGCTTGCATAAAGGTATTTTTATTGATTTATTTGCCAGACTGCGAGAAGCGCATTATGGATTGGAGAGGTGTCCGAGTGGTTGAAGGAGCACGCCTGGAAAGTGT
>DIYF01000040.1 GCA_002427745.1 Roseivirga sp. UBA6061
GCCTCATTGCGTGGTGGCCCTGTGAATGTAAAAGGCAAAGACGGGGAGATGGTGCAGTTAAATCTGGAAATCAGGGATACAGATCATGAATACCGCAATACCTATGAACTCAGAATGGTCGGGGGAGAATGGCTGGCCGATAAGGAGGTAGCTGATCGTTATGTGGTGAATGAGACTTTCGCACGCAGTATTGGCTTTGATAATCCAAAAGAGGCGATTGGTTTTAATATTCAGATCTGGGGAATTGCGGGTCCCATTGTGGGCGTGGTAGAAGACTTCTATGCCAAGACTATTCATAATGAGATAGGCCCGATGATTTTCTGGAATGACCCCGGGCATTACCGCTCATTGGGTATCAAACTCAGCGCATCTAATGTAAGTCGTGCCATTGACGAAGTTGAGCAGGTCTGGCAAGGGGTGTACCCCGGGCAATCCATGAGTTTTTATTTTCTCGATGATCAGATAGAGCGCCTCTATACCGGAGAAAAACGCATGTCTAAGATCATGAGTGTTTTCGCGATCATCACCATTCTGGTAGGCTGTTTGGGCCTGTATGGCATGGTGCTTTTTATGGCTGGTCAGAAATCGAAAGAAGTGAGTGTCCGGAAGGTGCTGGGCGCCTCTGTGAAGCATATTCTGAAGAGTTTTTCCCTGGAGTTTATAAAGCTTACAGTGCTGGCTTTTCTGATAGCGGCTCCGGTGGGCTACTACTTTATGAGCGACTGGCTGCAGGGTTTTGCTTTCAGTGCCGGAATTGGGCCTGTAGTGTTTTTTATGGTGATTGGGGTATCCGTACTGATTACCATACTGACAACAGGATATCAGTCATTTAAGGTGGCTACGGCTAATCCCATAGATGCTTTGCGCAATGAGTAGTGACTGAATCAGTCTTGTTTCGTTCTTTTTACAAAAACACGGTCATTCTCAGATAAATCGCTGATCTTTTGATTGAGTGTATTGTAAGTAGGCCTGTCTCTTGTGATCGGGTTGTGCTCTACCGGCAGTGCTTCATATTTTGCAGCTACGCAGGTGTCCGTAAATCGAAAGTCACAGTGATCTATTACCAATAATCCTCCATCCGAGAGTTTTTGGTCCAGTGAAACAATAGCTGATTCAAACTGATGAAATGGCCAGTCTGATACCTGGTTGTCTGCAGTTGTACGGTTGGCTGTGCTTTGCAGTACAGCGCAGCAAAAAACGATGTCGAAATTCCCTGTTTCGTTAAACTCTGCTGAGAGACTATGAACGAAGTGCTTTTGCCTGTTGCCATAGCGGGAGCGGGCCACACGGAGGGAGCGTTTGTTGATATCTGTTCCCAGAATTTCTGCTTCTGGAAAATAATGACTTAATGATTCTACCTCTTCTCCGGTAGAGCAGCCAAAAGACAGGATGCGCAAGGTTGGCTTGTCATTAAAAAAGTCTTTACAAATGGAGAAAAGCCCGGGGTACCGGTTCATTGTTGTAAACGAGGCTCTTTGGTGATAATCCCCGGCATATTTTGAACCATAGAAGATCTCTGAGCGATAGCCCGCCTTTGTCAGAAAGCGAAAGGAGAGGAGTAGTCCCAGACATATACGGTATATCAGCCTCAATGCCGGGTTTTTCGATCCCTTACATCTCTTTAGAAAAGTTCTGATTCGCAGTAGCATGAGGGCTGTTCTTATCAGTCGGGTCACCGGGTGAAATCATTTATTCCCGATCCTTGCGGTCCAATCTAAGAGTTTTTAAGATGAATGCAGGAGTTTTTCATACCAGTCCTGATGGGTTCGGTTGATCTCAGGTATAATTTGAGAAGATGTGCGGGATATCTACCCAAGTCGACTTAAATTAGGCTTCCTTTAAATGTGCAGCTATGAAATTTGGAAGTGTAACGAACCCGGAACTTATTGATTTTACTTTACCTGTCGACCACCACGATACGGAAAGGGTGTTGAAAGCTTCCGGCCATGAAGGGAAGCCCGAAATCTATGTAGGCTGTGCTAAATGGAACAGAACTGATTTAAAGGGCTTTTATCCGCGAGGTACCAAAGATGAGCTTACTTATTATGCCACCCAATTCAATAGCATTGAGCTGAATGCTACCTTCTATAATTTCTACACAGTAGAGCAATACGAGGGCTGGAAGAATAAAACACCTGATAACTTCAGGTTCTTTCCGAAGGTAAACCAGATGATCAGCCATATGAAGCGCTTAAATGATGATGTCGGGCGCTATACAGAAGAATTTTGCAATGGCCTGAGCGGACTTGGTGAAAAGCTGGGGACTGTTTTCCTGCAACTTCACAATAACTTTGCTCCTAAGAACTGGGACAGGCTGGAGCGTTTTCTGGGAGAATTCCCAAATGAAATTCCACTCGCGGTAGAGGTGAGGCATACAGACTGGCTCAACGACCCGGATGTTTCCGGTCGCTTTTACGCTTTACTGGAGAAGAACAATGTATCTAATATCATTACCGATACAGCCGGCAGGAGAGATTTGTTGCATATGCGACTGACCACACCCACTGCCTTTATCAGATATGTAGGGGCTAACCATGACAGCGACTATGACAGGCTTGATGACTGGTTGGAGCGTATTAAGCTTTGGTCAGATCAGGGCATTAAGGAAATCTACTTCTTCGTGCATCAAAATCTGGAGAAGGCCTCTCCTTTACTATCGGCACATTTAATCAAGAGGTTGAACAAAGAACTGGGCTACGATCTTCATGTGCCGGCTCAGCAGGAAAAGCAGACAACACTGTTTTAACAGAAGGGCTTAACTGTCTAACCCCTCCTCAGGGTCCTGCTGTGCAGAGACCGCTGAGGGAGAAGAGGAATCTTTCCTTACCAGTCGCTACGTGTTCCGCGAGTGACGGATTCGTTTTTCTCTAAAGGACTCCATCTATTGGTCAGACCACTCAAAGTGGTCTGACCAATGATACCCTAATTGTCCTGCTATGCAGAGGCCGCTTAGGAAGAGGGTAGGTCGTCTTTCCAATCCTCCATCTGGGTCTCCGCAGAGACGCTGATGAACTCTGACAGGGGGTAAATGAAAAAGGGCCAG
>DIYF01000170.1 GCA_002427745.1 Roseivirga sp. UBA6061
CCAGTCCAGAGCACCGCGCTGAGCTGTGGTAGAACAGTTGGCATACATCCAGTCCATACCATTATCGGCAATCAATGGATACAGCGACTGGGTGGCTTCTTCTACCGTTTCGTTAAAGGCCTCAGAAGGTGAATGACCATTGGCTCTCAACACTTCGTACTGAGCCTGGAAGAGGCCTTGGATCGCTCCCATAAGCGTTCCTCTCTCACCGGTAAGGTCAGAGGTTACTTCTTTGTAGAATGTGGTTTCGAACAGGTAGCCGGAACCTACACCGATACCCAGGGCGATAATGCGGTCTCTGCATTTACCTGTAGCATCCTGATGGATGGCAAAGGACGAATTCAGTCCCTTACCGGCTACGAACAGAGTTCTCAGCGAAGTACCTGAGCCCTTAGGAGCCACCAGTGCTACATCCACATCAGCTGGAGGCACAATACCGGTTTTGTCAGAGTACGCCACACCAAAGCCATGCGAGAAGTACAGCATCTTGCCGGGAGTCAGGTGTTTCTTTACTGTAGGCCATAGCTGAATCTGCGCAGCATCAGACAGCAGGTAGCAAATGATGGTACCTCTCTCCAGTGCTTCCTCGATTGGGAAAAGGGTTACCCCGGGCTCCCAGCCATCGGCCACGGCTTTATCCCAGGTCTTAGACTCTTTTCGCTGACCTACGATTACCTTGATACCGTTATCTTTTAAGTTAAGTGACTGACCTGGTCCTTGTACACCATAGCCGATCACTGCAATTGTCTCGTTTGAAAGCACTTCCTGTGCCTTTGCTAATGGAAATTCATCTCGGGTAACTACATTTTCTTCTACCCCACCGAAATTAATTAGTGCCATTTTTCTTCTTTTAAAAGTTGGTTATTCGTTTTCTTAAATCTTCTAGTTCTTCCATCGGCTTGATCACCGATATTCTGCCGGACCTGACAAATTCTATCACACCATAAGGCCTGAGAAAATTCAGCAACTCCTGCGTTTCGGCCTTATGGCCGGTTTTTTCTATAATCATAAATTCCTGCTCCATAGATAGGATGCGGGCATTATTATCTCTTATCAGCTTCTCCACCAGGTTGCCATCAGCTACTGATTTGGTAGATACTTTGTACAGGGCGATTTCCTGAAAAACCGTCTCCTCATCTACATGATAGACAGCCTTTAAAACCTCCACCTGTTTTTCTATTTGCAGCACCAGCTTCTGCACCTGCTCTTCAGTCGTTTTTACCACAATGGTAAAGCGATGGATACCGGGAGACTCTGATTCTGAGGTGTTTAAACTCTCAATATTCAAATGCCTTCTGGTAAACATGGAAGTGATGCGGTTGAGCAAACCGATGCTGTTTTCCGTGAAGGCGGATATGGTAAATACCTGTTGCTCCATCTTATGAAAGTCTTATATCTGAAACTGAAGCTCCGGTAGGCACCATAGGGAACACATTATCTTCCTTGCCTACATGTACCTCCAGTAAATAGCTGCCCTCATGCTTCATCATGGCCTCAATGGCTCCGGCTAAATCTGATCTTTCTGAGATAGATTTGCCTTCGATACCATAACCTTTGGCAATAGCGATAAAATCAGGGTTTTCAAGCTCAGTGCTCGAGTAGCGTTTATCAAAGAAAAGCTGCTGCCACTGCCTTACCATACCCAGAAATGAGTTGTTGAGAATGACGATTTTCACAGCGGCCTTTGTTTGAAAGATGGTTCCCAGCTCCTGAATGGTCATTTGAAAACCGCCATCACCTATCACAGCAATGACATCTCTTTCAGGAGCTCCTAATTTGGCTCCCAGTGCCGCAGGGAGACAAAAACCCATTGTTCCGAGTCCTCCTGAGGTGATATTACTTTTGCTCTTTTTAAACTGCGTATAACGGCAAGCCATCATCTGATGCTGGCCCACATCGGTAACCAGAATGGCCTCTCCTTTTGTGGTTTTGTTGATCTCTTCTATCACCTCTCCCATCTTGAGCAAACCTTCTGTAGGATAAACCTCATCATTGATCACCGTTTCCTGCTCAAGCTTATCATGCTGCTTAAAAAGCTCAAGCCATTTGGCGTGGCTGTTCATGCGCACCTGTTTGGTAAGCTCTGCCAGAGATTCCTTGCAGTTACCCAAAACAGGCACATCTACTTTTACATTCTTATTGATCTCGGCCGGATCGATATCCAGGTGAATCACTTTGGCCTGTTTGGCGTAGGTAGCCAGGTTACCGGTAACCCGGTCATCAAAGCGCATCCCTACCGCAATGAGCACATCACATTCATTGGTTAGCTTATTGGGCCCGTAGTTGCCATGCATGCCAAGCATACCCACATTCAGCGGGTGCTCTGTAGGCAAGGCTGACAGCCCCAAAAGTGTCCAGGCTGAAGGAATACCCGTCTTTTCTATAAAAGCCCTGAACTCTTCTTCTGCTTTTCCCAGGATAACGCCCTGACCGAAAAGAATGAAAGGTCGTTGTGCTTCATTGATCAGATCAGCCGCCTTTTTTACCTGGTCAAAATCCAGTCTGGGTACCGGCTTATAGCTTCTGATCTCTTCACATTTCTCGTATAGAAAGTCCAGCTCGGCAAACTGGGCATCTTTGGTGATATCTATCAAAACCGGCCCCGGACGGCCAGAGCGTGCGATAAAGAAAGCTTTCGCCAGCGCTCCCGGAAGCTCCTCAGCCTTAGTCACCTGGAAGTTCCACTTGGTAACAGGCATGGAAATGCTGATGATATCCGTTTCCTGAAAGGCATCAGAGCCCAGAAGGTTCGAACCCACCTGACCTGTAATACAAACCAGGGGTGTGGAATCAATCATGGCATCTGCGATACCCGTGATCAAATTGGTGGCACCGGGACCTGAAGTGGCCATCACCACACCTACCTTACCGGTAGCACGCGCATAGCCCTGTGCTGCATGAATACAACCCTGTTCATGTCGGTTAAGGACATGATGAATACGGTCCTGATAATGATACAGTGCATCATATACCGGCATAATGGCCCCACCCGGATAGCCAAATATAAATTCAGTCTGTTCTTCCACCAGGGCACGCAAAACGGCATCTGCTCCGGTGGTTTTAACTGTTTCTTTTACTGGTTTCGTCAATACTGCTTCCATAGGTATTGTCTGTTAAAAGTCGGTAACGCAGCCCTGTGAGGCCGGTCCAACGGTTTTTGCATACTTATACAGCGCACCACGGCTTACCTTCAATGCAGGTGCCTTCCAGGCGGCTTTTCTTGCGGCCAGTTCCTCATCGGGAATGTCCAGTGTGATTTTATTCTCTATAGCATCGATGGTGATCGGATCTCCATCCTTTACCAGTGCTATGGCACCTCCTACCTGTGCTTCGGGCGTTACATGCCCCACCACAAATCCATGGCTTCCTCCGGAAAATCTGCCATCGGTAATCATGGCCACTGACTTACCCAGACCAGCCCCCATAATAGCCGAGGTAGGCTTGAGCATTTCCGGCATACCGGGAGCTCCTTTCGGTCCTTCATAGCGGATCACCACAACATGACCGGGCTTTACGGTACCGTCACCAATCCCCTGGATGGCAGAGAATTCATCATCAAAGACCACGGCAGTACCGACAAACTTCTCGCCTTCTTTACCAGTGATTTTCGCCACGGCTCCATCTTCTGCCAGGTTTCCAAAGAGCATTTGCAGGTGCCCTGTTTCCTTGATAGGTTCACTCAGATCACGGAGAATATTCTTCTCGTTGTTCAGTGAAGGCACCTTCTCCAGATTTTCAGCAATGGTGTAGCCCGTTACCGTCATACAATCTCCGTTGAGCATACCTTTGTCCAGCATAAACTTCATCACTGCCGGTATTCCCCCTGCTTCATGAAGGTCTTCCATCAGGTATTTACCACTGGGTTTGAGATCGGCCAGGAAAGGTGTTTCATCCGTAATCCGCTGGAAATCGGCCAGGGTAAGATCAATGTCCACACTATGCGCAATGGCAATAAGGTGCATGACGGCATTGGTCGATCCTCCCAGAACCGTGATCAGCCGGATAGCATTTTCGAAAGAAGCCTTGGTCAGAATATCTCTGGGCTTCAGATCAAGTTCCAGCAGTCGTTTAATGGCAGCCCCTACCTCAGCACATTCGGTCTCTTTCTCAGCACTGATGGCCGGGTTTGAAGAACTATAAGGCAAAGACATCCCCAAAGCCTCGATAGCGGAAGACATGGTATTGGCGGTATACATTCCACCACAAGCCCCTGCTCCGGGACAGGAGTTCTTAATAATGCCTTTATAATCTTCGTCTGAAATAGTGCCTGCAAACTTTTGACCCAGGGCTTCAAATGAAGAGACAATGTTCAGCTTCTTGTCCTTATAGCAGCCGGAAGCAATTGTACCTCCATACAACATAAGAGAGGGCCGGTTCAGCCTGCCCATAGCGATCAGTGCTCCGGGCATGTTCTTATCACAGCCCACTACAGTCACCAGTCCGTCATAGTAATGCGCACCGGCCACGGCCTCAATAGAGTCTGCAATGATCTCACGGGAGACCAGCGAATAGCGCATGCCTTCTGTTCCGTTGGAAATACCATCACTCACCCCGATGGTGTGATAAATGAGACCGACAAGGTCCTCTTTCCATATACTGGCTTTCGCTTTTTCTGCCAGGCCATTCAGGTGCATATTACAGGTGTTACCCTCGTAACCGGTACTGACCACGCCCACCTGGGCCTTGTTCATATCTTCTTCGGTAAGACCCACTCCATACAGCATGGCCTGTGAGGCTGGCTGGGTGTCATCCTGAGTGAGTCTTTTGCTATACTTATTTAATTCTTTATCAAGCACTTGCTAGTGATTTTCTTGAAGGTTGTCTAACTATATTTTGATAGGCTTTTGCGATCTGATAGCCCATGGTGTCTTCCCAGGCCAGTTTAAAAGGGTTGCCGTCAAGCCAGCCGATACCGGCTACTTCAGCTGCCGTGCCGGTAAAAAATGCACCGTCTGCTCCCTTCACTTTTTCCGGGGGGAAATAGGCCACACGTACTTCATAGCCCAGATCTTTGGCAATGTCGATTACCGTACTTCTGGTAATACCCGGCAGGATATTGCCCAGAGGAGGAGTGTACAGAACGCCATCCTGCTCATAGAAAAAGTTGGCGCCACTCCCTTCCGCCACACTGCCGTTTTCGTCCAGCAGCAGGGCTTCATCAAAACCTTTGCCCTTGGCTTCTGTAGTGGCCAGTATGGAGTTAGTATAATGTCCCGTTACCTTGGCCTCTACCGGCACGGCCCTTGGGTTGGGTCTCTCATAAGAGGATACCATCACATTGAGGAGTGTATCTCCCAGGTATTTACCCCACTCCCAGGCACAAAGGAAAAGGTGAACCTCTTCGACCTTGTAAAGCGTCATATTGTTACCCAGAAAGATCAGCGGGCGGATATAGGCATCGGTGAGATTGTTTTTCTCTAACAGCTCATAAGTGAGCTCGGTGAGTTGCTCCACCGTATAATCGCAGCGGATGTGCATTTTTCTGGCAGAGTCCAGCAAACGCTCATAGTGCTCTTCTGCTTTGAACACGGCTGCTTCTCCGTCTACATCATAAGCACGGATTCCTTCAAATACGCCACTTCCATAGTGCATAGACTGGCTGTAGAGACTAACCCTGGCATCTCCGGCTTTCAGCCATTGACCATCCAGGTAAATTGATGTGTTTTCCGAGTAATACATTTTTCTATGATTTAAACTTATCGTGATTCTTTGGTGACTTACTATCCATTTTCGTTGCTTTTACAGTTTTCATTTTTGACAATTTATTTTTCAATTACTTGTTATTCAGACATTTACACATGTACCAGATACAGTTTTCAGTAGTCTTTGCAATCGTTTCCAATTCTCATTCACCATGGCTTTAGCGAAGGTGAGCTCTGTTCTGTCAGGCATTTGCCTACCCCTCAGTCCTTCGGATAACTCCTCTTGCAGGGGAGTACTTCCTAATCCTGAGACCTCTCTGCATCTCTCCTTTCTCGCAATGACCAGCTCAAATAAAAAAGCCCTGCTCACTTTGGGTGAGCAGGGCTTTTGTTTTGGCATTAACAACAGCGTCTTACTCACCCCGTTCGGGTGGTAATAATGACTACTGTGGTAATGACTGTATTCTGTTTCATTTTTTCTTTTTCAATGTCATTGCGAGCGTAGCGAAGCCTGTCTGAGCCGCAGGCAGGCAATCTCATCTTAATATCTCAGAGATTGCTTCAGTCGCCATGAATGGCTCCATCGCAATGACGATATTCCATAAAAAAAGCCTTCTCGTTTCCGGGAAGGCTTTGTTCAATATCGTTTTGACTATACCGTTCCCGCCTTCATGGATCGACCACGATGGTAATGACTGGGGTAACGATAATAGTGCTGTTGTTCATAACTGCTTCAAAGCAAAGCATAATTTTTGGATCAAAAAAATCTCAGGGCCAAATAATTGCATAACTTTTACCCATCTGCCCATAGATACGTTCGCGCACAAAGCAGATAGCACAGTAAAACCTACGATCAATACATGAAAGCCCTGCTCTGTAAATCCCACGGAAATCCTGAAGAACTGGTACTGGAAGATGTCCCTTCGCCCAGTCCGGGTGTCGGACAATTAGTCATTCAGGTGAAAGCCTGTGGTGTGAATTTTCCCGACAGCCTGATTATCCAGAATAAATACCAGTTCAAACCAAACCTGCCCTTTGCCCCCGGGGGTGAAGTAGCCGGTGTGGTATCTGCCGTAGGCGAAGAAGTGACGCATGTGAAGAAAGGCGATGCTGTTTTTGCCCTGACCGGCTGGGGTGGATTTGCTGAAGAAGTAGTAGCCGATGGTTTTAAAACGCTGCCCGTCCCTCCCGGAATGGACTTCGTGACAGCCGCCACTACCATGTACACTTGTGGTACTTCCCTTCATGCCCTTAAACAGAGGGCACAGCTCAGAGAGGGCGAAACCTTACTGGTATTAGGTGCAGCCGGAGGTGTGGGCCTGGCTGCTGTACAAATAGGTAAACTCATGGGAGCCCGGGTAATAGCAGCTGCTTCCAATGATGAAAAGCTGGCGCGATGCAGAGCACTCGGAGCGGATGACACCATCAACTACAGCACGGAGGATTTCAGGGAAAGGATCAAACTTCTGACTGATGGAAAGGGAGTTGACGTGGTTTACGACCCTGTAGGCGACAAGTTTTCAGAACCAGCTGTGCGTTCTCTTGCCTGGCAGGGTCGCTATCTGGTAGTCGGCTTTGCCGGAGGTGTTCCGGCAAGTATCCGACTGAACCTCCCCCTTCTGAAAGGAGCTTCCATTGTTGGTGTATTCTGGGGTGCTTTTGCCCAAAAACAGCCCAAAGACAGCATGGCCAACTTTCAGCAAATCCTGCAATGGATAGCCAAAGGAGAGTTGAAACAGCACATTCACAAACAATACAACCTCGCTGAAGGAGGTCAGGCCATTCGCGACCTGATGGATCGAAAAGTAATCGGGAAAAATGTTGTTACCATTTGAGTCAGGCCGGGACTAAGAAACATGAACTCGGAAAACTACCTATCTCAAGCTTTCAATCCATGGATATCTATATGGTTTCGTCCCAGGAAAACCATGCGCCAAATAATGGAAAGAGAATACTACATGGGAATTGGCTGGTTGTTTTTTGTGGGAGGGGCTGCGAAATCTCTGGGAAGGGTAAATCAGGAAACTGTTGAAACAATGGGTTTCCCTTTCACCGTCATCATTGTTCCTCTGATAGGCGGTGTATCGGCCATCTTTCTTTACAACATCTTAGCCGCTCTTCTCTCCTATACCGGCAAATGGATAGGTGGTAGTGGCGATACCAATAACCTGAGGACAGCACTGGCATGGTCCATGGTGCCGAATGTACTACTCTTTGCGCTTTATATTCCGTCTCTCATACTCTTTGAAAAAGGAATATTCGACAACGAAACATTAAGGACTTATGGCGGGCTCACTTTTAGTATTAAACTTTGGACCTTCTTTGTTTTACAGTCCATAGCTTACTTATGGAGTATATTCATAGGTATTAATACACTCTCTGTCGCTCATGAATATCACAGAGCGCTGTCGGTTGTCAATTATCTTGTTGCCTTTATTTTGTTGGCCAGCCCGTTAATCATCATCGTCTTATTGATCTTGAGACTAGAGCTTATTTAGTTATTTGCGGAGTCTGGTCAGCCTTGGTCCTCTCTCCTATGCTCAGGGTCCAACTCTTTGCGAGAGAAAGATTCACAAATTAAGCAACCAAATAGTTGCCTTTTCGTAAAATCGTTCTGAGATTAGCAACCAAATAGTTGCACTTACTAAAACGACATTATATTATGGAAAAAACGATTAGTCAGGAACACCGCTACAAACACCCGATTCAAACCGTATGGAGTGCCATATCAGAAGCCGAGAAGATTTCTGCCTGGTTTATCAAGGCCGACTTCAAAGCTGAGGCAGGCTACCAATACACCTTTCAGCATGAAAACACAATTATTGAAGGGCAGGTTTTGGAGGCCAGCCCGGTTCATACGCTTATCTATACCTGGATTGTGAAGGGTACCGGAGTAGAAACCACCGTGAGCTGGAAACTAAAAGAAGAAGGCGAAGAAACCGTTCTGCATCTGGAGCACTCAGGCATAGAAAACTACCCTAACGATGAAATGGTGACTACTATGTTCAACAACTTTAGCGGAGGATGGGTAGCTTGTGCCGGAAACTTAGCGAAATACTTAAACGACCCGAACAGTGTCAACGAGGATTAACAGGATATTTAAGGCGATAGCCGACCCCACCAGAAGGGAGATTTTTAATGTACTCATACTGGCTACTACAGCTTTGACTATCACACAGATATCAGAGCAGTTTGACATCAGTCGCCAGGGAGTTACCAAGCATATAAAAATGCTCAAAGAAGCCGGCCTGGTAGAAATGAAGCAAACCGGCCGTGAGAGTTACTGCCTGGCCGACCCCACTCCTCTCAAAGAGGTTTACAGCTGGATAACAGCCTATGAAAAATTCTGGGACGATAAGCTCAGCAACCTGGGCGATTTCCTGGACAATTCAGCAAAACAGAGTTAAAAGACAAAAGACATTACACTATGAAACGTATTCTACTATTTTTTTCGATGAGCCTCTTTATGGCTTTCACCGCCACAGCCCAAATGACCAAAGAAGAACGGTCTGTAGCTTCGAGCTATATGCTGGAGACAAGTGATGAACTGGCAAAAATTATTCATAAACTCTCTGACGAGCAACTCAATTTCAAACCGGATGCAGAGACCTGGTCAGTGGCCGAATGTGTTAAACATATCGCGATTTCGGAAAATTTCATCTGGCAGATCATGGATGGGGCCTTGAAAACAGCGCCTGACCCATCCAAAAGATCAGAGGTGCAGGTGACTGATGAACAGGTAAAAATGTTTTTGGAAGACCGAAGCCAAAAGGTGAAGACCTTTCCGAACCTGGAACCCGAAACTAAAAACACGTCAGCAAAGCAAGCCTTGAAAGACTTCAGAGCAAGCCGCAAGAATCACATCAGCTTTGTAAGAAAGACACAGGAAGACCTCAGAAATCGCTATTACGAATTTCCATTTGGCAAGACAGATGTTTATCAGGTGCTACTGTTTCTCTCAGCCCACACCAGAAGGCATACCAAGCAAATCAAGGAACTGATGGCTCACAGCGATTTTCCAGGGCAGTAGGTATAGCATACATGATAAATGAAAGGGTCTGTCTCAAGAGCATTCATTCGTAGTGACGATGTTTTTAGCTTTTGAGACAGCCTGTTTTTTGTAGCGAATCTCCGGTTTAATAAGAGCCATCTGTCCTTCTGCTCAGAAGTGCTTAAATACGAAATCAGGAAAAGTGCCGTTTTGTGGTCGAACAAACAAAACCAGCCAATGAAGTTTATCACAACCTGCTGCATGCTGATCTTCCTGGGTCAGCTTGCTATAGCACAGAATGCAACCGTGTATAAATCGGTGCGACAGGCGCTCAAAAACAAGGAAACTGCTGAGATACTGGACCTGAGCAGTAAAAACCTCCGCAAACTGGATCCGCGCATTGTTGAGTTGAAGAACCTTAAGTTCCTCAATATTTCCTTCAACCAAATCAGTGAATTACCTGCAGGATTCTCGCAGCTTACCCAGTTAAGGCATTTCATTGCTGAATACAATGAGTTCACAGAAATACCCGAAGACCTGAAGGATTTCAGAGACCTGCAGGTGCTCTACATGGCTACGAATAAAATCACGAAGGTGCCTGAGTGGGTCTATGATTTTGATCAGCTCACCAACCTGCTACTCAGTGAGAACAGATTGACGGAAATCCCACAGGGGCTGGACAAGTTGCAGCAACTGGAAATACTGACCCTGCAGGAAAATCAACTAAAAGTCTTCCCGGAGGAGCTAACCCGCATCCCCTCCCTGAAAGAAATCTACCTGCATGAAAACGAGATTTCAGAAATACCCGCAAATATTGGTGATCTGAAGCAGCTCACAGTACTGGACCTGACTGACAACCAAATCAGTACCGTACCGGCAAGCCTCGCTGACTGCAGAGATTTAAGAGAGCTGAAACTTGCGGAAAACTCCGTTACCAGTATACCTCAAAACCTCTTTACGCTGCGTAAGCTTAAGGCTATGACTTTTGACGAAGAAGCATTGGTGAGAAATGATCGAAGACTCTTTAAGCAGTTTGCCCGCAAGTATGACCTGGTTACGTTCCCGGGTATTCATGGAGGTCTGGGCTACTGCAATAGTCTCAATTACTTCTACAATGAGAAAAAAGCCGGATCTACAGCTGACACTTTAGACTGAGCCTGTTCCTAAGGGGCCTGTAGACGGAGACTCAAACTCCGTCTACAGACGCTATTGTTAATTCAGTCTCTTAGCCGTCCCTTCAATACTTCCATCCGGCCTGACAAAGGTCAACCCTTTAACAACCGCCTCCTCTCCCCTGTCAAAGCGCACTTTCGGCAATACAACAGCGCTTCTGGAATTGGGTGGCAAGGTCAGTTGAAAGAGGTCTTTCTCAATCCACTTGAGTTCGAGTTTAGGCCCTCCCTGGCGCTGTAGATACAATTTCTCGTTTTCTACAAATACTTTCCTCAGCTCATATTCCCCAACATATGCTGAGAAGTCATGATCCGTGCCGGTAACGGTCTGTTCTTCACTGTCAGGCAGTCTTAACTGATCTATCAACTTCTTTAACTCAGGTTTCTGATCAGCCTCGGCCTGATGCCAAAGGCTGGTCAGAGCCAGCAGACGAGCCTCATCAAGTGCCTTTTCAGAGGATGTTTTCTGGTCGGGTATTACCCCCACCATACTCCAGTTACTCTTTGACACGGGATGCACCACATTGGCAATCGGTATCGTAGCAATAAAGCCCTCCGCCAGGGCGAAGAGCCCGGCTGAATGGCCTCCCGCGGTACCTACTCCCGTTTCTTCTCCTACCAACCGGGCTCTTCCGTGTTGTTGTAGTGTATATGCGAGATTTCTCGCGGCAGACCCGGTAGATTGGTCAATCAAGACATAAAGTTCCTGTTCCTGATATCTCGGAGCGCCCAGTTCTAATGTTGTATGGAAGTGAGAAGCTGAATCATAGGCAGGAAACTCTCGACTAAAAAGGAGCTTCTTTTCAGCCGGAAAGAAATAGCTGGCTATATAAGGAGTAAAGCCGCCAATACCTCCACGATTGCCTCGCAGGTCCAGTATCAGAGCATCGGTATAGGTCAAAAACTGCATAGCAGCATCTACAGTCTTCCGGGAGTTCACAATATTCGCCATACGATCAATCCTGAAATAACCGATGTTTCCCTCCAGTACTTCCAGCTGGGGCATAAAGAAGTTAGCCTGTCTGTCAGGGTCGTTTTCCGGATCGGCTACAGCGGTCCGCTGAGGGGCTGCCTGAGTATTTTGCTCAAATCTTCTGGCCTGCTCAAACATAGGTAGGCTGTAAATCACATTAAAATGAGGGTCATTTGTATAATCCCTCAGTGCCAGGGTCAGGTATCTGGCGAAGGCCTGAGACTGATCCTGCTTTTTGTAGTCCGGTGATTTTTTGAGTTTATCGAGGTGGCTGATTATAGAAGCTACTCCTGACCTGTCATAGTAATTCCCCTCTATTCTTTCTTCCAGCCGATCCATCAGTTGCTTTTTCACTGATTTGCTGATGGCAATATCTGCCCCCTGAGTCAGACGAACGCTTTGCCCCTGACCCTGGTGAAAAAAGACAAAAGACAGCAATAGTAGGGTATAGATGTTTTTTCGCATGATATGAGTTTATCAGCGAAAGTGGAGGTCCATCCCGCAGCATTCGTTTCACTACAAGGAGTGACACCTGAAGACTTAAAGCTTTAACACTGATTAACTCAATTGCTTGCGAAAAGCAGCGGGTGTTAAACCTGTTTTCTTTTTAAAAGCTCTGTAAAAAGAGGACTTGCTGTTGAAGCCTACCTCAAACCCCAAAGCGGATAGTGTGAGGTGAGCATCGCTATCAGACTCCATGAGGCTTATAGCCTCCTCTACTCTTTTTTCATTAATGAGCTCATAGAAATTCTGATGCAACTCCTCATTAATCAATTGTGAAAGCTGATAGCGCGTTATACCGAGCTCATTTGACAAATCTTCCAGACTCAGGCCCGGATTGGTATAAACCCGCTCCTCAGTCAGCAAGTGCTGCAGGCTGTTCAGCGTGGCTTCTCTGTCTATGGTTAAGGGTTTGGTTGCTCCTGAAGGTGTGACGGGAATCAGTTCCTTTTCTGTTTTCGCTGAAATTCGTTGAAAAAGGACCAGCAACATGAAAACCAAAAGGCCACCTATCAACTGACGCTCATATACAGGGCCCAGAATGGAGAGTGTAGATCCTCGTTCTGTCATTCTGACTCTCTGCCTGACGGGCTGAACGGGTGGTGCTCCTTCCACCTTTGGCCGTTCCATGCGGTAACTGATCTTTTTGACAATGGGGGCTCTGTTATACTCAACCAAAGTCGAAGCGACCAGGGTGAAAAATAGTACAGCCAACAAGCCAATGTTGCTGCGCAGCTTCCAGTTCAGCCAGCCGTGCTTCCTGTACTTCCGCCATAGCAGAAAGATAAGAACTCCGGTGACCAGCCCAAGAAGTAATCCGCTGAGCCTGGCAATTTCAATGGGGATCATGCTATAAAAATAGCATTCCTGAAAGCAAAAAATGCTTATGGACTGTTAAATAGCCTTAAAGTGCCTTTGTAATTGCGCTTTGGCAGGCTAAGGTCTGATGAGCTGATAACGCTCTTGCTGCCAGGCCACTGTACCACCCTCGAGATGATATACTTCATGGAACTTCATTTCTTTTAGCATTTCATAAGCAGCCTGACTTCTCTGCCCAACGGCACAATACACTGCGATCGGTTTATTCCGGTCAAGCTTTCCCATGGCTTCTCTGAAGTCCGGGGAGCGAAAGTCGATATTGATCGCATCGGGAATATAGCCCGAAACTACCTCCCCTGCTGTTCTGACATCAATCAGTTGCAGGTCGGAGTTTTCTTCCATCATTTCTTTAAACCCGACAGGGTCTAAAACAGCGGCCTTATACTCCTGAATACAACTGAGTGTAAACAAAAGCATAAGGCCGACTGGTATACTGTATTTAGATTTCATCAATTATTCAGAAGGTTGCCATCATCATCCCACTGAGCAATTTCGGTTCTTTTAGTCTGATCGACACATCTGGCAATCCACTCAGGTTCGTAGGCCAGACCATGCTTATCCAGCTCATCCTGTGGTACGCCATCCCATACATTGGGCGTATTACCCTTGTATCCCAGTGCTTCTACTCCCATTCTGGTAGTATAGTACCCGGAAAGCACCATGTTGCGCATCAGGGTAAAGAATTTTTCACCAGGCATCAGCTCTGGTGCTGTTTTACCGGGATAGGCAATGGTATCGCAAATAGCTTTCTGTTGCTCAACCGTGAGCTTTTTGAATTCCAGGTTATGAAGTTTGTTCGCCCGGTTATCCAGCCAGGCCAGACCACCCCTCATAGGCAACTGATAATGAGGCATATCCTTGACGATAAACTCTATAAAAGCCGGCACTTCAGCATCATTGGCTCCCCCGAGATCACCCATGGGAGGCAATATGATATCGCATAAGACGGCAATGGTTTCCAGCTCGTGCTCATTAAGAAAAATCTCAGCAAGCACCTTACGATCGTGAAGTTTCTCTGCTTCTGTGCGGCCATAGCCCGGTAAATCTGCAATTTCCGGTGCTTCACCGGCAGCAGCTGCTTTGGCAGCATCGGCCACTTCAGGTGAACAACCTGTTACTAATAAGCCTCCGGCTACTGAGCCTACTAACAAAGACTTTAATGAATCTCTCCTATCCATGGCTTATATATTTCTCTTTTTGATTTCATCTACTAAATAATCAGACGCTCTCCAGGCCAGTGCCAGGATGGTCCAGGTTGGGTTTTTGTCAGCCTGAGACACGAAGGGTCCTGCATCCATCACAAATACATTTTTACAATCGTGAAGCTGATTATACTTATTGGTAACAGAGTTCCTGGGGTCATCACCCATTCGGGTGGTTCCTACCTCATGGATGATCTCTCCAGGCTGGGTAAGACCATAGTTTCTGTCAGCCCCGGGCTTATCTCCCAGGAGTATACCACCAGTGGCTTCCAGCACTTCTTCGAAGGTATCCTGCATATGTTTGGCCTGCAGTACTTCGTGTTGCGTCCATTTGTAGTGGAACTTCAGTACCGGAATACCCCACTGATCTACCACGTCATTGTCAATTTCGCAGTAGTTATCTTTTTGAGGGACACTCTCTCCTCTACCGGAGATACCCATGACAGAGCCGTAGTACTTTCTTATATCGGTGCGCAGGGAATCTCCATAACCACCAATATCTCCACCTATGATCTTATTCAGGCTGTTCGGGTTAAATCCAAAACCGTAGCTTGGCATACCCATTCCACCCCAGACCTCTATATGATAACCTCTTGGGAAATCCAGTTTTTTATCATTCAGCCACCATGGCGTATATACGTGCATGCCACCTACACCGTCCTCATTGTAGATTTTGCGATCCATGAGCTTGGGGATGAAAACAGAACGACTCGCACCTGTAGAATCGTGAAGGTATTTCCCTACGAGTCCACTGCTGTTACCTAATCCGTCCTGATGAACCGGGCTCTTGGAGTTGAGCATGATACGCGCTGTAGAACAGGCTGAAGCTGCCAAAATCACCACTTTGGCTTTTAAATGATAGGCTTTTCTATCTGCCTTATTGATGTAAGTAACACCCGTGGCTTTTCCTTCCTTATCAGTAGTAACCTCACTTACCATGGCTTCAGTGAAAAGCTGTACCCTTCCACCGTTTCTCTGAGCGGGAAAGATCAGACAGGTGCCTGCAGAAAAGTCTGCATAAGCAGAACAGGCACGGTTACACTGACCACAATAGAAACAAGAGCCTCTCTGGTTGTTAATGCGTTTGGTCAGAATAGACAAGCGTGAAGGAATTACCGGAATCCCAGCCTTTCTGGCTGCTTTCACATAATAAAGCTCGTGCAATCTTGGTTTTGGAGGAGGCAGGAAGAAGCCATCCGGCTCATTCGGAATATTCTCCTTTGTACCAAAGACACCGATCAGTTTGTCTACTCTATCGTAGTATGGTTTGACATCATCGTATCCGATAGGCCAGTTATCTCCCAGGCCGTCAACGCTCTTTCTTTTAAAATCCAGCGGTCCGAAGCGAAGTGAAATTCTACCCCAGTGGTTTGTACGACCACCGAGCATTCTGGAACGGAACCAGGCGAAGTTGGTACCTTCATGTTTGGTGAAGGGTTCTCCTTCCAGGTTCCAACCACCATAGGCTGCATCAAAATCACCAAAAGACCTCCGGTCTGAACTGGCCCCTCTTCTGGGAGATTCCCAGGGGCCGCGAAGCTGATTCCTGTATTTGTCCTGGGCGGGATCGAAAAAGGGTCCTGCTTCCAGTACCGCCACATCGAAACCTGCTTCTGAAAGTATTTTGGTGGCCATACCGCCACCGGCACCGGAGCCTACTATGGCTACGTCAAAAGTCTTTGCTGATTCTATTATCTGCATTGGCTAGGCTGATTAAAAAGGGTTTGCGTTTCTAATAATTCAAGGGGTATTGTCTCATAAAAACAGAGTTGGTGAGCCTTTTGAGGCTTCTTTAAAAAGTCTGCGCTCCTATACTCTGTTCTAATGTGAAAAGATAAAAAAATATGCCAAGACTCGTGCAAAAAGTTAGAAGAAGCGCAGCAAACTATCGCTGTATGGTAACAGAATAAACTTGTACTGCTTTGAACCTCTGAGCCGGCAGATGACTCCCCCTCCCAAGTCAGTCAACCTGAGCGTAGACGAAATAAGGACAAGTCTGCGAAATCTGCTCGTGAAGGGTGTTGTTTCGTAGATTAACCGTAGACAAGCCCCAAATTACACGCAGCCTTTTGCCCCGGGGGTGAGTATATATAATACATTCACATATCTATTCTCAACCAATAGATAAATAACCAACACAAAGATGAAAACCAATCTGCTCAACTTCGGCCGGTTCACAGGTCGCCTTTGCTCGCACGCACTGATTTCAGCCACCCTGGTGCTGGGCATGAGTCTTACCGAAAGCGATAAAGAAGAAACCACCCGGCCCACAAAAAAAGAAGACCGAAGTACCATCAGCTGGGACGTGAATGAGTACAAGATCAAATCTCAATCCGTCTTGACCATGGCACTGACCAACTCCCTGGGAACCGGAAAGACTCAAATACTGACGGGCTGTTACAGCTCCGGGACCATCTCCCTGTATGAGCAGACTAAAAAAGGACTTAAACAGTTAAGGTCTATTGGAAAGGTGAATGGCAGTATCACCGATATCAAGCTTATGTCAATGGGTGGCTCCCTGAACAAAGCTGTGGTGGCCCAGGAGGAAAAAGGCACCATCCGCATCTATGACCTGAAGAAAGACATGCCTCCTATGACCTTGTTTCACGGTGCTCACGGTGTCAATACGGTAGAAATTGCAGATCTGGATGGTGACGGACTGGGAGACATTATTCCCATCAGCTACACAGGCGAAACAAACATCTGGTTTCAAAACGATCGCCACAATGGATTTATGAAGCGCAATCTACCCAGCCACAAAAAGAAGGTAAGTGCGATAAGAGTAGTTGACTTTGATCAGGACGGAGATCAGGACATTCTGCTGGCCAGTGATCATGATAAAATGATCAGCTTTTTCTCCAATGATGGCACCGGTAACTTTGTTGAACTGGCCATTGAAGACGGGATCGAAGGAGTGCTGGACATGGTAGTGGTAGATATGAACCTGGATGGTTCACTTGACCTGGCTTATGTATCTCACAGCGAAAAGACCGTGCAACTGCTGTTGAATAAAGAATCTGGTTTTGACCGTAAGAGTGTTTCTACCAAACTCCGCTCCCTGAATAACATCAAGGTGATCGACCTGGGCAATAACGGACGTCCGGACCTGATTGTATCTTCTTTTGATGATGACGCGATCAGACTTATTGAAAATGCTGAGAGTGGACTGCGTGAGCATCAACTGAAAGCCAGCATTATCTCCCCTACCGACATCGCCATAAAAACCGATAGCGAAATCGGCAAAACCATGATCTACGTAAGCAGCATGATGAAAAACAGAGTTTACGCAATTGATGTGGAGGTCACGGATTAAAGAACATTGGTTTAGTTTAGTAATAAGTAGTGTACGAAAAAGAGCTGTTTGAAAAGACAGCTCTTTTTTTAGTAACCTGATTATCAGATTCTTTCCGGTACACCTGTCTTTACAGGCACCCGCCATTCTTTTCAAAACACCTGATCGGTCAGGCATTATGCTGCAATACTCATTGCTTTAGCAGGGACAGCATCTTCTCTGCATACCTTTTCCCCAGTATCCTGTACCCCTCGGCATTAAAATGGGCGTTGTCTTTGGCAGGACAATCTTCTGACGATATGATATGGGCATTATCAACCACCTGAGGAAGCCTGTTAATAATCGTGTTCATGCTGCTGCAACAACTGTTTTCAACAGAAACCACTTCTCCGGCCAAAAGGGGTGTATTTTCAGGGTTCAGCGACAGGTCGGTCATCAGATCATTGTAGATTTTCTTTACGTAGTCAGGCCAGTTCACATCTCCTGTATTCGTTTCTCCCTGATGTAGTAAAACTCCCTTAATCACTCCCTTTTCCTGAGCTTTTTTAGCCAGTTGCACAAGATAATCATAAGGATTACCCTGATAGGCTGCTACCTTATCAGTAAACCACTTTTCAGCATAGGTAGAGTCGTAGGCCTGGTAGATGTCTTTGTCAAAAATTCTGATATCACAGCCACCGATAGCCACCATGACCACCCCAACCTTTACATTATCGGACAGATTTTCCACCATTGTTCTTCCGAAATAATCGGCCGGAGAAAGACCGGAATGACATTGACTCAAAGGAGGAACCGCGGTATACCAGTTTCCTTTGGCCCTGTCAAGGTTGGGACAATCCAGTGCCTGCATCACCTTAAAGCGACTGTTTACCTTCTTGTCCGTTGATTCGATCAGTCCCTGACCTTCCATATTCGACTGCCCGAAGCAGAGATAGATATGAAAATCAGGATCCTGTGCCAGCACTCTATTACCTACAGACAACAGCAGCACTGTATATAACATTGTCCTGAGTAGGGCATTTCCTGATATTCTATAAAATAAGTCCTTCGTGTTCATTACCTGTACTGATTACAAATAGCCCTGTTGCTTGTTTACACTCCGCTTATTCAGCATTGACAAAACTTCGCTTCATTGCTTTGAAAGTGGCTGCCATAGCGGCTTCATCTCCCATCTCATTAAGCCTTTGGTTAAAGGGCTCTGCCCTCACTGGTCCGTCATAGCCTATCTTCTTCAGCGCACGCAGAAAGCCCTGGAGATCGATTACACCAGAGTCTCCGGGTAATTCCCGCTGCCCGTCCACCTGTTCATCTGCAGTGCGACCGGCTTTGGCATCATTCAGGTCTACGGTGACAATATCTGTCGGGCTCAGCTCTTCTATATCAGCCACCGTTTCTCCGGCACAGAACCAGTGAAAAGCATCGAGCTGAATTCCGACATTCGGCATATTGATTTCCTCCAGCAGTTCCTGCAGCTCCTTCAGGGTTCGAATAAAGGCAAATTTATCGCGGGTCATCAGGGTTTTCGGCCCCACATACTCCAGCCCCAGCCTGATACCAAAAGGCTGAATTACTTCTGCAGCTTCTCTGAGTCGCCTGGCATGCAGCGCAAAGTTTTCACGGTAGGTTCGCGTATCATGGGTTGGCATGATCCAGGTATTCATTCTGGTGGCCCCTGCTTTTTGTAATACTTCAGCGTTCGCAGCCAGCTCAGCCATTCCTTTTCGAAAATCTGCCTCTGAGTTTCTGAATTGTACGGGCAAATTGGTGGAGTCCCAGCTGATATTGCGGCTTTTCATCTTTCTCAGAATCCCTTCTCGCTCAGACGGGGAATAGTTTTTCAGGTCTGTGATTTGAGGAGATATGGCTTCAAAGCCATACTTGATGGCCAGATCCAGAGCTTTTGCAAACGGAAGGCTCACCCCTATAGCTCCGGGATTCACACTCATTTTATACGAAGGAGGAGCCATGAGTGAGTTTGAGAATGACCAACCAGGTATCATCAACCCCGCTCCTGCCAGTGCCGTGTTTTTTAAGAACTTTCTCCTTTTTATTGACTCCATATCACTCATGCTGCTTCTGGTCTGTTTTACTCAATTGATTAAATTTCTCTGCATATCGTCTGATCACCTCAAGAGTTGAAGTATCTGTATCATACACTGAATACCAGCCTTGTTTTTCATGTGGTGGATCTCCTATCAGGTCATCCCCTCCCCGCCAGTAAGCTCCCGGAATACGGGGACGGCCTTCTCCGGACCAGGCCCAGAAATTACATCCGGCTACCGGACCTCCATGTTGTGACAGGTCAAACAACTGCTGAAATACTTCCCTGTAGTAGCGGTCTCTGCTTTCCGTGGACGTACCCGGCTCATACAACTCCTTATCGCGGGCCATACCGAACTCTTCCAACACTACAGGCTTTCCCATATTCTTTGCCATGGCTATATGATCGGCTATGTACGACCTGGCCTCCTTCAGGGCCCTGTCAAGAGTTTCCGGTTTTTTCGGGTCATACCAGTTCCAGTTTTGTACCCAGATATGCATGGTCAGATAGTCGATATTTTTACTCCCCTGGTCTTTGCGAAAACTGGCTCCGGCAAAGAAATTGTCGGCATCTCCCTCTCCACCAAGGCTAACCAGATGATTCGGGTCAAGCCTCTTGATCAGTGAGGCCGTTTTTTCAATCCATTTGCGAAAAGTTCTGCCATTTACAAAGCTTCTCGGCTCATTGGCCAGCTGCCAGGCCATAATGGTAGGGTCATCTTTATAGGCCTGCCCTGTAATGGAGTTCACCCGGCTGATCAAAAACCTGATGTGGTCTTCGAAAAGTTGCTGAGCCTTTTTGTTTCTATAAAAACTGCTGGTAAAACGCTGATAGCGCATCCAGCTTCCACCTTCTTCCGGGGGGTGATAGGGAATCGTCTCTTCGTTAGCCCAGGAAATATACTGACTCATTCCTCCTGACCAGTCCCAGAAATTGGTAAGACAAATCACCGCATGCATTTGCCGTTTCTTCATTTCAGCCAACAAAAAGTCCAGACCTTCCAGCACCTGTTGCTCATACTGTCCGGGAGCCGATTGCAGTGAAGGTTTCACCCTCCAGGGTGCTGAATCAGGTCCTTCGCTAGCCCCCATTACTCTGAGGTTTTTCACACCCAGCGACTCCAGTCTGTCCAGTTCTCTGGTCAATCTTTCGCGATCTCCTTCTGCACCAGATACCCCCAGATTCATGCCGTACCAGAAATTGGCCCCTAAAAAGTAATAGGGTCGGCCTTTGAGTTTAAACTGAAGTCCCTCTACCTGAATAAAATCGTCTTCCTGGCCTTGAACAGGGTTAAGCATGCCGGTAATTAGCAATAAAGTAAGACTGAGTCTCCCGATCATATGGTGACAACATAGGGCTAAGTTGAGAGATTTCAGGTCATTCTTTCTACAATAATTCGTCAATCTCATCAAAGATTCCTTCATCCTTCTTTATTCTACAGAGCTCAGGAAACTCTTTGCCTTAATTGGCGCATGGTCTGCAACAGGACTTCATCTGATATCTCAGACCGTTGCCCGTAATAATCGGAAGGAGACTGACTCGTAAAGAATTGAAAATCCTTAATGAAATGGTTCTGATCATAAAAGCCGAGGTCATAGATAGAGCCGTCATAAAAGGAGGTTTTATGGCGATTCAGTCGCTTATAAGCCTTTTTAAAACGCATTACCTTCAGGTAATTCTTGGGAGAAAGCCCTATATACTGATTAAACAATCGCTCCAGCTTTTTGGAATGAAGCTGATAGCGCTCCTGAATGCCCGACAAGTCCGGCATCAATTCAGCTCCGAGAATATACCGGCTGATTGCCTGGCTAAGCTGTAGGTCATGCCCCCTGTTTCCATTGAGTCTGCTTTGAAAAGCAGCATTTAACAGACTTATCATTTGAGCCTCACTGTCTTGCTCAAACACGCGTTCTTCGAGCTCAGTCAGCCAGGTCTTCTTCAGACCTTCAAGAGCAATAGATAGATTGCGAAATTCGCTTTCTGGGATACCTGAAAGAAGGTTGAGAGCACCGGCAGACAGCTTTACGCCTACCAAATGGGTGTGGCCGATGCGCCTGGCCAGAATGGACTTATTTCTTTGCCCCACAACACAGCTCTCATTTATGGACAGCTCCTGCCCCGATGTGACGTCTGTCCTGGCATAAACAGAGCTGTCGTTAAAAATGATTTCCGTACAGCCATCCGGAATCAAAAGGTCATTAGTTCCGGCACTCCCCTGATCGATACCCCTCAGAATCCAATAGTACCTGATAAAGGGTTTGAGTTGAGGTGCGGGCTGAAAGATTTTGTAGTACAAGGCCTTTTGATTTACCGATGAATTTAATCCAAAACACACTTCCTGTCATAGAATCTCAGGAAAAACACACCGCTGATATACACAAATCGAAAAACCTGATGTTTCATCAAAAAAATTATCAGACAGTAGTATGCAGAATTTTGCTCCTCACGCACAGCATTTCCTGATTGACACCAAAAAGGGTTTAATTCACTGTTTTTCAGACATTTGAAAACAAAAACACTATTGAATTTGCTCATAGATTATTATACCTTAGTCTTAGTGATGAGGTAATGAAAGTTCCTTCACGCACCTAAACCTCAACCAAATACTCATAGTGATGACTGCTTCCTTCGGCTCTATGCTATTCGCCTATTTAATGCAGGCAATCAACCTGCAGAACCTTCCTTTCAATCTACTTTGGCTCCTGTCAGTCCCTGTCATACTTTATCTACTCATTTCGAGATTGAGGTACCTGGGCAAAGTCCGGACTGAACATAACCAGATATTTGAGGCAAGTCTGAGTGGCAGCCCGTGCACTGCCTTAAAGGATCTACAGGAGCAATCAGCCAAGCCAGAACATACGGTTATCGCCAGGGAACAGCCGCTGTTTCCCGATACTCTTGCTCCCCGGCTTCACCAGGAGTTAAAAGCCTCCTGAAATTAACCATGGGCAGTACGTAACAGACATTAACTGACCTGGTGAGCTTTGGTTTAAGTGTCTAAAAATCAACCTGAAACAGCACGTTTCTGCCTCTCTGTCTTTCATAGCTCGGCCTAAAACTGTATTTTTAGTAAAGAAAAATGTCAATTTTACACATTGATCTGACATAATACTTTACAATGAACAGAAATACACACAGAGAGATTACACCTCTCGCACCTGAAGATAGCTTTTTAGTATTCGAACGGGTCAAAAGTCAATTCGATTTCCCTATACATTTTCACCCGGAGTTTGAGCTCAACTTCATCTATAACGGCAAAGGCTGCCGCAGAATCATAGGTGACAGCATGGAGGAAATTGATGATATTGAACTGGTTTTGGTAGGCCCTAACCTGGAGCATGGCTGGGAAACTCATAATTGCCAAAGCTCAGAAGTTCATGAAGTAACCATTCAGTTTCACAATGATTTATTTGATGACAAACTGCTATCACGCAGAATCTTCAAACCCATAAAGGACCTCTTCAATCGCTCCAATCACGGCATTCTGTTTTCTGAAAAAACGGCCAGAGAATTGAAGCCCAGAATCATGGCGCTTTCCAAAATAGACAGCATTGATTACTTCCTGGAGCTGATTTCACTACTGCAGGACCTGGCTAATTCCAGGAATCAGCGGCTCCTGTCTACCTACGGATCTCACAACAGCAAATTTGAAAACAGCCACCAGATAGAGAAAGTCTACACCTTTATACAGCAGAATTTTCACCGGAAGGTTACACTCTCTGAAGTATCAGACCTCGTGAACATGAGTACTGTCTCCTTTAATCGCTTTATCAAGAAGAGAACAGGTAAAACCTTTATCGAATACATCAATGATACCCGGATCAGCTATGCCGCCCGCTGGCTGATTGAGACTGACCTGAGTATTGGCGAGATAGGTTTTAAATGTGGCTTCAATAACATTGCCAATTTCAACCGGGTATTTAAGAAGTCAAAGGATTGTACTCCCAGTGAATTCAGGGCTGAATTCCAGGGTATTAAAAGAGTACTTTAACAAACTGACTGATTATATCGTACTACGATTTGACAAAATCCGTAAAACAAAACATCAGCCTTCTTGTTAATTTCATTGTTTGTCAAATCTCTGATTTGAAAGGGGCTACTTCTCCCCTTTTCATATCATCTATCAAAACATCATTACCCCATGAAACGCGCTTCAATTTTTGTTACACTCTTTATGTTGTCGCTTGCCTCTCTGCAGGCACAGCTCGACCGGATTTCGGTTTCCGGAAACAGCTTCGTTGATCCTTCCGGAAAGGAAATTGTATTCAGAGGCTATAGTAGCAGCGACCCTGATAAACTGGAAAGCCAGGGTGACTGGAACCAGGAATATTTTGAAGAGATGAAACGATGGGGCGCGAACCTTGTCAGATTTCCCATACACCCTACCGCCTGGAACAAACGTGGCAAGGAGGCTTATCTGAAACTGCTGGATGACGGTATCAAATGGGCCGGAGATCAGGGGATGTATGTAATCATTGACTGGCACAGCATCGGTAACCTGCGAACCGAAATGTATCAGGATGACATGTATAACACCACTCAAAAAGAAACCTTCGATTTCTGGCGAACCATCGGGGCCAAATATGGAAAAAATCCGGTAGTGGCCTTTTACGAATTGTACAATGAACCCACTACCTACAATGGTCAACTCGGCACATCCAGTTGGGCACAATGGAAGGAGTTGAATACTGAAATGATCGGGATCGTAAGAGCCAATGGTGGTGAAGGTATTCCGCTGGTAGCCGGATTTAACTGGGCTTATAACCTGACTCCCGTTAAGGATGACCCGATTGAGGCAGAAGGCATCGCCTATGTGAGCCACCCTTATCCACAAAAACGAAACAAGCCCTGGGAAGATCAGTGGACCAAAGACTGGGGCTTTGTCAAAGAGAAACACCCCCTTATACTCACTGAGATAGGGTTTTGCGGACCGGAAGACCCCGGAGCCCATGTACCGGTCATCAGTGATGAGTCATATGGAGATGCTATTACCAACTATAGCGATGAACGTAATATCTCTTATGTCGTCTGGGTATTTGACAGACAATGGGCTCCTCGCCTCTTCGAGGATGAGCAGTACACTCCTTCAAGACATGGTCGTTATTTCAAAAAGAAACTGAACAGTTACAAGTACTGATTTATAAGAAACTCTCTTTATAAAAGCCCTGCCGGAATGATTTCAGCAGGGCTTTTTTTGTTTGGATTGATTTCATCAGGGTCCACTACGTGAGACCCTGATGGAGATTGAGGGTAAGACTGTGAGTCACTCGCGGAACGCGAGCGACTGAAGAGAATAATCTTGTCAGCACAGGAATCGTCTGACCACTTCGAGTGGTCGGACGACTGGATTCGCCTCAGCCCCTTCCCTCGAGTACCATCAACAGAAAAGCGTAAAACACCAAAACCTCTACAAGACTGAAGACTTCATCAGGGTCCACTACGTGAGACCCTGAGGGAGATTGAGGGGGAAGACCATGAGTCACTCGCGGAACGCGAGCGACCGGAGAGAACAATCCTGTCAGCAGAGGAATCGTCTAACCACTTCGAGTGGTCGGACGATTGGATTCACCTCAGGCACCGGCAACAGGAAAGCGTAAAACACAAAAACCCTGCAGGACCGAAGCCCTGCAGGGTAAAAGAACAATTGTATGAAGAAAAGTACTATCGCCTCTCGAACCTCACGTTGTCAATCGCAAAGTTCAACAGTATATCTGCTCCCTCGAAGGCCATACCAAACTCCTGGTCTACACCACTGAAATCAGGTTGCCCGAGTAAAGAGCATGGAATTGTTATCGTTGTCCAGCCATCTGTTTCAAAGGCTTCTCCGGTGTCATTCCAGGGCGCCCAGTTATAGAAGGCATCTACTCCACTGGAATTGTTAAACCTGATCCGGAACATACCGTCATTAATAGGCTCCAAAACATTGATATCGAACTTCAAATCATAGTCATTGATATTCGTACCTACGGTAGAAGCGCCATTCATAGTACCTCCGTTTCTCCAGAACAAATCCTGCCAGCCGGTTCCCCCGGTCTGGAAGTTAGCTCTGCCGTATGCCTCACCATCCAGGCTCAACACCGCATCATTTTCAGGATTGACATTACCCCACCAGGGATCTTTTCCATTCCAGTCGAAGAATACGAGATCTACATCATCAACCGGGTCAGGACCACCATTACCGGGTGTATCGAAACGCACATTGTCAATGGCAAAGTTTAACAGCACATCAGCTCCTTCGAAAGCCATACCGAATTCATTATCCACCAGGCTGAAGTCAGGCTGCCCCAGAACAGTCAGTGGAATTTCTACCGTAATCCAGCCATCTGTAGTGAAAGCCTCTCCGGTATCTTCCCAGGGTGCCCAGTCGTAAAAGGCATCTACCCCATCATTATCATGAAAGCGGATTCTGAACCTGCCGGCTGTCAATGGCTCAATCACGTTGATATCGAACTTCAGGGAATAGTTGCTCAGGTTTGAGCCCACCGTAGAGGCTCCGTTAAAAGTACTGGCATCATTTCTCCAGAACAGATCCTGCCAGCCTGTACCTCCGGTTTGGAAGTTAGCTCTTCCATAGCTACCGCCATCAAGACTCAGAGAAGCGTTATTCTCCGGATTGACATTGCCCCACCAGGGGTTCTTGCCATCCCAGTCGAAAAAGACCAGGTCAGGATCTCCTACAGGATGCAGTCCTGCCGAACCTCCTGTATCAATACCCAGCGCAGCGGCCAGATTAGATGGTACCAACACGCGATTGATCTCGTGGATCACTCCGTTGGTAGCTCCGATATTGCTGTTAACGATAGTTGAAGGGATTGCATCTGCCAGTGATGGTCTCAATCGGGCATCATCTCCACTCAGGTCAACCGTAAAGTCATCACCATTCACCGTTGTGATGGTACCTCCGTCAGTAAAGTTGCTGGTCATCAAAGAACCGGACGTCAGATGATACTCCAAAAGTGCTTTCAGGGCATCCAGATCTTCCTGGGTAGTGAAATCATCCAGGCTTCCGTAGTTATCGATGGTAGCAAACAAGGCTACAAAAGCATCATTATTAGGAATGAATGCCGTCAGTTCATCAGCGCCAAGATCGACACTCAGGCTGACCTTTGCAGCTGCTGCAGCAAAAGTACCGTAGCCTCTGTCAGCGGTTCTTTCCACCAGATTCAGCGTTGCAGACAGTACAGACTGGAAAACACCTTCAGGAAGCAATACCTTATCGATGCCATGCACAATACCATTAACACCCTGTACATCCGTCAGGATAATATTCGCATCAGTATACGAAGCATCGTTGATAGACGTACCGCTGACAGTGAAGGCTTCTCCCTGCAGGGTTGCAGGCTCAATGCCATCCACATCACCTGAAGGAATATTCTCATCTGCCACCACATGGTACATCAGCACATCCCGCAGAACCTGTGCAGGAATATCATCGAGGCTGGTCCAGCCAAAGGCCCCGTTTACCTGAGCCATAAACTGCTCAAAAGCAGCATCGTTCGGTGCAAAGAGGGTAAATGGTCCGGCTGCGCTCAAGGCAGTACCCAGCTCAGCTTTTGCGATAGCGGCTGATAAGGTGGAATAAGATGGGTTTGCGTCTACATGATCCACCACTGTCGGAGGAAGCAACACGCCATCCACAACATGAACCACACCATTGGTACCCCCCAGGTCTTTCATGCTGCTCACAATGGTGCCTACTCCATTGATCACCACAGAACCTTCTGCCACATTGGTGTGAAGGTTCAGGTTAAGATCATCAGGTCCGGTAGACATGGTTGAGGTATAACCGGTGGTCATACTCGCTACAAAATCGGCCGTGGTAGTAGAACGCACATGGTTCAACAGTACTGCACGCAAAGCGTCATCGCTCATCGCTGCCAGATCAATACCACTGAAGGCGGCATTGTTGGGAGCAAAAACGGTATAGGTAGTACCGAGAGACAGCACCGAATCCAGCTTGAGACGTTCAAGCGCGCTTCCCAGCGTGGATAAGCTCGGGTTATCCGCAATAAGCTCTGCCACCGTTTTCGGACTGATCTCTGCCTTAGGGAAGAGTTCTTCGTCCTTCTCACATGCCGTAATCAGCACGACAGCAAGCGCCATCAGGCAGAGTCCTTTTATATATTGAGTTATCTTCATTTTCTTATTTTTTCATTACTCATTCAGAATGATTTGCGCTAAAGGCTTACAAGAAGCCGAAGTCATCCACATAAAAAATGTACTGAGGCAACCCGGTATTAGAGGCTTCCTGAAAATCTATTCTGAAGATTTCATCCGGCTCACCTCCATTGGGGTAAAAATCTGATAGTGGTATCACAAACTTGGTCCACTGCCCCTGTACCAGCGGAAGGTTGATTTGTGTGGCAAAATCATTGAGTGCCAGATTTACAGAGAGTATATCACCGGCCCCGTAGATCTGTACCGTAATCGCCTGATAGTCAGAAAATTTAATATCTGCATTTTCAGGCAGGAAGGTCAGTCCTGACCAGGCCTCTCTTACACTCTTGATCGCAAACTGACCAAGGGCCTGCTCCTGCGACAACAGATCATGGGTTCCTCCCCACTCACTCGTCTGCCAGTCTTCATTGAGGCCATCGATATAAACTGAGTAATTAAACCCGTAAGATTCTGATTGAGCAATAGCCCCTCTTGAGGTTTCCACAAAAATGAAAGCCTGGGTCACACCGGCAGGTACTTTGGCCGTAACCTGTGTCTGAGAAACCGAAACAATCTCTGCTTCATTCTCAACCAGATTGCCGTTCTCCTCAGAGCCTGATACAAAAGTCACTTTTGAAACATCACTGAAGTCTCCCCCGATGAGGTTTACCACCTTCACACCATCCACAGTTTCTTCTGTGAACTCCTCGATGGTCAGCAGCGAGAAATCATATTCCACAACACCTCCCAGGGTTTCCAGCCTCATAATGTTAGCCTGGTCTACATAGGGAGCTTCTTCGGGAATTCTCACAAAAGCGATCTCGTTGGTAAGCAATGCCGGATTGAAACCAGCCTGCTCTCCGTTAAAATGGATAGATTTCAGTGAAGACAGATTTTTACCTCTGATGATATAGGTACCTCCCAGCACACCCTGAGTTACCACCACATCTTCCCTTGCTTCGCTTACACTGGTTACCTCGGGTGGTGCCGTACTTGGTTCCGGAGCATCACTCTTGAAGTCATTTTCACAGGCAGCCAGGCCACAGATCGCCAAAACAATCATAAGAAGCCTGCTTATTCTCAATTGAGTATTCTTGATATTTTTCATGCTTTCCATCATTGTTTATCCTCCAAAATCATAAGCTACGGGATCATCCAACAGAGCAGGATTGTTCTGCGTCTCATTGGTCGGATAAGGGAAGAGCAGATCCTCCATTGTGGCCGTATAGGTCTCTGAGTTGACGGTTGGCGGATCGGTATCATTGTTGAAAGTTCCGCGTTCCGTGTTGCTGAGGTAGTTGAGAGCAAAGGCAGGTCCCTGACGCACTATGTCGTACCAGAATTCAAATTCGAAGGCCAGTTCGATTCTGCGCTCGTTAAAGATATCTTCTGCGGTGGGGTTAGGATTTTCCGGCAAACCCGCTCTGCGTCTTACTTTGTTGAAAGACCTGATACCTTCCGCTGTAGAGCCACCTCCCATGATGGCAGCCTCTGCGTGAATCAGCAAAAGCTCTCCATATCTCAGGATATAGGTATTGTTAGGATAGCTCTGCATGGCCCCTCCTCCATTGTTGGCAGGCGTACCAACTACGTATTTCTTGATACCTACATTGGTACCCTGGTGATTCACATTGTCAGACACCGTAAAACCGCCATTCAGATCAGGATAGAAAGCTCCCGGAGCCATAATGGTCGCGTGAAAGCGCTGGTCCATGGCCTGATCTTCATAGGCTTCCTGCAGGTCGAGTGAAGGACCTATCGCAGACCAGCCATCTGAAAAGCCGGTAATACCCGCCTGTGCGAAAAGTGACTGCAAGCCGTTTCCTTCTGCATACTGACCGGTAGTGGTCCACTGCAGTGCAAAAATGGACTCAGGGTTATTGTCATTGGCAGTTTTGAACAGATCCAGGTAGCTGCCGTTAGGGTCACCATCTTCAGCATCACCCCCAAAGAGTTTGAACTCACCGGAAGCAATGACCTCATTGGCCATCTGATAAGCCATGGGATAATTACGCTCATAGAGGTATACTTTGGCGAGCATGGCTTTTGCAGACCCGCTGGACACCTTGGCATTGTCGCTATAATTATTTCCTCTGATTTTCTGGTAGCAATTAGCTACCGCGTAATCAAGGTCTCTTCTAATAAATTCATATACATCTTCTACCCTGTTGCGTGGCACTATGGGCTCCAGCACATATTTACTGTTGTCAGCAATAATAGGAATAGGGCCAAAAATTCTTACCAGATAGAAATAGGCAGTAGCCCTGATAAAGCGTGCCTCACCTATGGCATTGGCCACTACGGCTTCACTTACACTCGGACCAGCCGCAGTAGGCAGCGTATTGATCACAGAGTTGGCCTGTGCTATTACCGCATAGAGCGACTCCCAGGCCTGGGTAAGCGTACCATGATCACCATTGATGGCAAAATTGGTAAAGTCGGCATTTCTCGGATCCCAGGTTCTTCCGTTGCCAGAACTGAGCTCTCCTATGCACCAGGCTACATTGGTAATAAAATTGTACCATGGCCTTACGTAAAGGGCATTCGTAGCGGCATTTACCTGAGCTTCCGTCTTATAGAAATCAGCTACGTTAAAAGAGTCTTCCGGTGGTCGGTCCAGGAAATCGTCACTACAGGCCAGGACAACCAAAACCAGAGACAGCATTAATAAATAGATCTTATATGGACTTTTCATTTTCATTCGATTTTTAGAATTCCACATTAATACCAATGGTGTAAATGCGAGGAGTCGGATAACGGCCGTTATCAATCCCCATAAGCGTTGTGTTCTGGTTAAGAGAGCCAATCTCAGGGTCATAACCAGAATAGCCTGTAATAGTGAGCAGGTTTTGAACTGCCCCATAAATCTTCAGTGAGCTGATATTCACGTTATTGAGAACTGTAGACGGTATGTTATAACCAAGCGTCAGGTTCTGAACTCTCAGATAAGAGCCATCCTCTATATATCTGTCAGAGATATTGGTATTGGGCGTATCATTTCGCGCGAGTCTTGGAGCACTTCCATTCGGGTTCTGTACAGACCAATAGTCCAATACAGAGGGTGACTGGTTTGTGAAGGTTCTGTTAGCAGCAGTCAAAGAGCGGCCAATGGCATTAAACACATCATTACCGTATGATCCCTGCATGAAAATGGACAGGTCGAAATTGCCATAGCTGAACGAGTTCTGCCAGCCAAAAGTGAAATCAGGGTGCGGATTACCAATTACAGTTCTGTCATCAGCATCGATCACACCATCTCCGTTCACATCTTTGTATTTAATATCTCCCAACCAGGTGGTAGAGAAAAGTGCGTCTTCAAAGGGTCTGCCGAATTGTTCGGGGGCTCCGTTGATATCTTCAAGCGTTCTGAACAGCCCCTCTACCTGGTAGCCATAAAACAGGCCGATTGGTTGCCCCGGCTGGGTAAGGGTGATGTTTTGATTAGAGCCATCAAGGTTAACACTTCCATTCAGGGTCAGATCTCCCAATAACTCTTTTACCTCATTTTTGTAGTGAGAAACCGTCAAGGCAGAATTCCAGCTAACGGTATTGGCTATCTGATCGGAATACTCCAGCGCCAGATCTATCCCTTTATTGGACATTTCACCAATGTTGATCCAGGGAGCCGTAATAGCACCTGGTGCACCTCCACCGGTAATGAAGTCTGTGGCTGCAAACTGGAATAAGAAATCTTTCGAAACCTTATTGTATACTTCTATGGTCGCATTCAGCTTAGAGTTAAGCGTTGTGAAATTCAGTCCCAGGTTTACCTGGGTAGATGACTCCCATTTCAAATCAGGGTTGGCAAAATTGGCAAACTCAAAACCGGTACCGAGTCCCGTGTTGACTGTGTTAAGCCTGGAACCATAGGCAAAAGCAGGTATCCCCTGATTACCAATTTCTCCATAGCCACCGTAGATTTTTACATCCTCAAAAGGAATTGACTCAGACCAGAAGTTCTCTTCAGACAACCTCCATGATGCAGACAGCGATGGGAAATACCCCCATTTATTACCCTCGGCAAAGTTGGAAGATCCGTCAGCCCTCAATGATGCAGTAACACTATACTTGTTGTCAAGTGTGTAGATGGCGCGCGTGAAATAAGAGGTCAAAGCATTACTGCCCTGGTACTGACTGTTGAAATCGTTTGCGCTACCAGTTCCTAAAATCGGCACATCATTACTCACAAAACCACCATCCTGTGCGATGACACCCTGCCAGCTCGACTCCTGAGCTTCCTGCCCCAGCAGTACTGTCAAATCGTGCTTGTCATTGAATGTATTCTGATAGGTGAGCAGGTTTTTCATGATCCAGAAATCATTGTTTTCCCTGCGAACTGTCAGCTGGTTAATACCCCGGCTGATAGCACCATAGCTGAAAGAAGGCTGGAACTGATCACTCAGGTTGTTTCCGAAATCACCACCGAATTCAGTTCTGAATGTGAGATTATCCGTGATATCGATCTCACCATAGATATTTCCGAGGATTCGGTTTCTTTTCAGGTTGTTGGAAATACTCAGTGCCTCTGCGATCGGGTTTCTGATACCAAAAGCAATCTCGTCTGCTGTAACCGGTCCTGCAAAACTGCCATCAGGATTGTATACGGCAGTAGCCGGGTTGTTCAGTAATGACAATGAGATAATACCATTGGAAGAGTTATTGAGCGTGAGTTGCTCATTGGTTCTACTGGCCGTGAGGCTGATACCCGCCCTGATCTGATCTGTGATCTGAGCATTTACATTGGCTCTGAGAGAAAAGCGATCAAAGCCGGAACCAATCACGATCCCCTCCTGATCAAGGTAACTCGCTGACAGAAAATAATTAACCGATTGGGTTCCACCCGAAAACGCCAGCTGATGGTTCTGCATCATAGCATCGGCAAAGATCTCCTGCTGCCAGTTGGTACCAGAGCCCAGCAGATCAGTGTTCAGAAATTCGATTTGCTCTCTGAGGCCATAGATCTCCCCGATCGTATTTTGTAATTCTGCATAACCAGGCAAATCGAGTACAGGGATCAGATTGGTAGGTCTCTGTACTGCCAGGTAAGAGTTATAGGTAAGCTTACCTTTCTGGCTCTTTCCTTTCTTAGTAGTAATTAATACCACTCCATTTGATCCTCTGGAACCGTAAATGGCTGTAGCGGAAGCATCCTTTAAAACAACAACCGACTCAATATCACCAGGGTTAAGCGCAGCCAACGGACTTACATCCGTAGCTCCTGAACCCTCTCCCTGGGCATTGTCAGCGATAGACCTGCCACTGGTACCTATATTTCTTGAATCACCGGAAACCGGTATACCATCAATAATATATAGTGGCTCACTGGAGCCTTGAAGTGAGTTAACTCCTCTGATTCGTACCGATACGGCACTACCCGGCTGACCTGAGTTCTGCGTAATGGAAACCCCTGCAGCCCGCCCCTGTATTAATTGCTCAATACCGGTCTGGGGTATATTTTTCAGGCCTTCTGCATCAATCTGTGCTACCGATCCGCTTATAGACTCTTTCACCTGAGTACCATAACCAATTACGACCACTTCAGAGAGTTCCGTTGTGCTTTCCTCCAGGACTACATTCAAAATGGTGTTGTTACCAACAGCCACTTCTTTAGTTGTATAACCCACAAAGCTGAAAACGAGCGTAGCTCCCGGCTGAACCGTAAGCTTATACTTCCCGTCAGCATCTGTCACCATACCATTGTTGGTGCCTTTTTCCCTGACGGTAGCCCCTGGAATCGATTGCCCTGAGGCATCCGAAACAGTTCCGGTGACCTGGCTTTGCGCCAGGGCTGACTGACATAGAAAGCAAAACAGCATAAGCATCCCTATGCATTTCCTGCCTCTACCTAAATAATCTATCGAGTCGAGTTTTATCATATTTAAAAAGTATTTATTGAGTAAGGACCGATTCTAAACTATTCTGCACATAGAATGATCAATTAGTGTTATCAAAGGTATAGCAAAGCCTTGCACTTGATTAATGCTATTTTGTCATTTACCGAAAGGATATATAACCTCCGGATAGATCAGAGGCTATCCGATGGTTCGATGCCTGGGGTATTTACAAGGCTATTAACAGAGGCTCAGATAGCCCTGAAGACAGTTAAGCGTAAAAAATACAGATACATGTTGCGACAGGTAATTATCTCTGGCTGAACTGACCACTTTTATAATCTGTGACAAAGAATTGTAGTAATATGTTTATGGTTTGATAAAATCCTATCACAATTCAGAAAGCTTATTTCATAGCTTTGAACTGTCTAAAAGAGACTTATACCACGGTTCGGCATGTTGAACCCAGAGCATAAATGAAAATTCGTACACTATACTTTTTAATATTCGCTGCAGCCTGTTGCTCATGTACTTCACTCTATCGTGATAATTACACCAAACCGAATCTGGTAGACGATCGTCCGACACGATCTACGAAGAAGCTCCACAGACAACTGCACTTTATGTCAGATGCCGGTTTTGCCATCGGTCATCAGGACGCCACGAGTTATGGTATCGGCTGGAAGCAGACCGAAAAGCCAAAGCTTATGCGCAGTGACGTATACGATATAGCAGAGGATTATCCGGCTGTGTATGGCTTTGATATCGGTGGTATTGAGAACGGCTCTCCCCTCAACCTGGACAGTGTTCCCTTCGATATGATGAGAGACCTGATGATACAGGCCCATAAACATGGCGGTATTATCACCATCAGCTGGCATGCGGATAACCCGGTAACCGGTGACGACTCCTGGGACCAGACACCGGCTGTGGCCGATATACTTAATAAAGGTGAAGTATCCGAAAAATTTGACCTCTGGCTAGACAGGGTTGCTGCGTTTTTGAAAACCATTAAATATCAGGGAAAGCGTATTCCCATCATTTTCCGGCCCTATCATGAAATGAATGGTTCCTGGTTTTGGTGGGGAGATCCTCATGTCAGTACAGAAGACTACGTAAAACTCTGGAAGTACACAGTGACCAGACTCAGGGATAAACACAGGCTACACAACCTGCTCTACACCTACTCCCCTAACAAGCTCAACCCGGAAGACTACTATATGAAGTTTTATCCGGGAGATGACTATGTAGACATTCTGGGTATTGATATCTATGATTTCAACGATTCAACCGGCTATGTGACCTCTATAGTGAATGATCTGGCCCTGGTAAAACAGCTGGCAGCCAACCGGAACAAGCTATATGCCTTTACCGAAACGGGCTTTGAGAAAATACCGGACGCCCTCTGGTTTACCAACAGGCTCTATCCGGCCATCAAAGATTCGGGGATTGCCTGGGTACTTTTCTGGCGAAACTATCGCAAGAGCCACCACTACATGCCTTACAAAGGCCATGTCGCAGAGCAGGACTTTATCAGGTTCAGAGACCTGCCTCAGACACTATTTCTAAAAGATATTGACCCTAAAAAGCAACGCAAATAGTATGCTTCAGACACTCGATATATCCATCATTCTCCTCTACCTTCTGATCACGATTGTGATCGGGCTGGTTATGAGAAAAAGATCACAGAAAAGCACAGGGGACTATCTTCTGGGCGGTAAAAGTATCCCCTGGTATATGCTGGGGCTCTCCAATGCCTCCGGTATGTTTGATATCTCGGGTACTATCTGGCTGGTTACCCTCATGTTTGCCTATGGCATCAAGAGTGTCTGGATTCCCTGGCTTTGGCCTGTATTCAACCAGGTTTTCCTGATGGTGTATGTCTCTAAGTGGCTCAGGCGATCTGATGTGACCACGGGTGCCGAATGGATCCGTACCCGCTTCGGTACAGGAACGGGTGGCAAGCGATCACACACCATTATCGTGGTCTTTGCCTTATTGAGCTGTCTCGGTTTTCTGGCCTATGGCTTTATTGGTCTGGGAAAGTTTGTCGAAATATTCATTCCATGGGATACCGTCAGCCCCTACCTACCCTTTGAGCTTTCACCTGAATACGTTCCGCACTTCTATGGTATAGTATTTACCATGTTCGCAGTGTTTTACTCGCTCCTTGGAGGTATGTCGGGCATTGTCTGGGCCGATGTGGTTCAGTTTACTATCATGACCATAGCCGCTCTGGTAATTGGCTACCTGGGCTTTGTGGCGGTAGGTGAAAACACTCTGCTTGTGCCGGATGGCTGGATGACCCCCTCTTTTGGCTGGAAACTCGATCTTGACTGGAGCACCATCATTCCGGCAGTGAACGATAAAATCGCCTCTGACGGATACGGACTCTTTACCATCTTCTTTATGATGATGCTCTTTAAAGGAGTGTTGGTCAGCATGGCCGGGCCGGCACCAAACTACGACATGCAGAAAATTCTCTCTACCAAATCTCCGGTAGAGGCTTCTAAAATGAGTGGTTTCGTATCTGTGGTACTCATGCCTATCAGATACCTTATGATAGCAGGCTTCGCAGCCCTGGCCCTGATCTTCTATGAGAAACTGGACCTGATGACGGTAGCAGGAGAAATAGATTTTGAATTAATACTGCCTGCGGCTATCAAAGAGTTTGTTCCTGTCGGGCTATTGGGACTGTTGCTGGCCGGCTTGCTAGCTGCCTTTATGTCTACCTTTGCCGGCACCCTGAATGCAGCCCAGGCTTACCTCATCAATGATATTTACCTTCAATACAAAGGCGACAAAGTTTCCCAAAAGCAGATAAAATGGGCCAATTATGGCTCCGGACTTATTGTTGTTTCGGTCAGCATTATTCTGGGGTTCTTTATTCAGGACGTCAACTCTATTCTTCAATGGCTGGTTTCGGCACTTTTCGGCAGCTATGTAGTAGCCAATGTACTCAAGTGGCACTGGTGGAGATTTAATGGAGAAGGTTTCTTCTGGGGCATGGTAGCCGGTATGATACCTGCCCTGATACTGCCGGTGGTTTTTACTGAAACACTGGACCTCTACTACTTCCCGGTACTTCTGCTTACCTCCGTGGTCGGCTGTGTAGCAGGCACTTACTCGGCTCCCCCTACAGAGGAATCCGTACTGAAGTCCTTTTATGAAAAAGTGAGGCCATGGGGCTTCTGGAACCCGGTATTCGAAAAGCTGAAAGCCGAAAACCCTGGCTTTCAAAAAAACAAAGATTTCAAAAAAGATATGTTCAATGTAGCGATGGGTATTACCGCCCAAACATCGCTGGTCATTCTGCCCATGTACCTGGTATTCAGACAAAATACCCCCATGTACATCACACTGGCGATACTGATTGTTTCGGCCTTTTTACTGAAAAAATTCTGGTGGAATCGACTCAATACAACCCTTGACTAAAGACACTATTCTAATACAATGGAGGAAGACAACATACAATTCATAAAAGAACGCTATCAGGAGCTGATTGGCAGACCCAATGAGCCCATCCGCAAATCCAATGGTATTTACCACCGCTACGAATATCCGGTGGTAACTGCTGAGCATACTCCACCCCACTGGCGTTTCGACCTGAACCGTGAAACCAATCCGCTCGGACTGGAGCGCATAGGGATCAACGGTACCTTCAATGCCGGGGCAATTAAATGGAAAGGGAAATATGTACTCTGCCTGCGTGTAGAGGGAAATGACCGAAAGTCCTTTCTGGCCATGGCTGAAAGCCCCAATGGCGTGGATAATTTCACCTTTTGGGATAAGCCTTGTGTCATTCCTGAAATACCGGGTAATCCTGATACCAATATCTACGATGTAAGACTGACCGCCCATGAAGACGGCTGGATTTATGGCATTTTCTGTACGGAAAGGAAAGACCCTGATGCCCCTAAGGAGGACACCAGCTCTGCTTCTGCCAATGCAGGAATTGTACGGACCAAAGACCTGATCAACTGGGAGCGCCTCCCTGATCTTATTTCCTGCTCTTCACAGCAGAGAAACGTGGTACTGCATCCGGAGTTTGTGAATGGCAAATACGCTGTTTATACACGTCCTCAGGATGGCTTTATCGAAGTAGGCTCTGGTGGTGGTATCGGCCTGGGTTATATCAGCAATATGGAAAATCCTGTAGTGGAAGATGAACGCGTGATCAATAACAAGGTATATCACACGGTCTATGAATTAAAAAACGGCTTAGGTCCCGCCCCTATCAAGACGAAAAAGGGATGGCTGCACCTGGCACATGGTGTGCGAAATACTGCTGCCGGTCTGCGCTATACACTCTATATGTTTATGACCGACCTGAATGATATCTCTAAGATCATTCATCATCCTGCCGGACATTTTATGGCTCCGATCAATGGCGAAAGAGTCGGTGATGTTTCTAATGTACTCTTCTCCAATGGCTGGATTGAAGACCCTGACGGCCGTGTTTTCATCTACTATGCTTCCTCGGATACCCGCATGCATGTAGCCGAATCAACCATTGACAAGCTGGTAGACTATGTGACCAATTCACCGGAAGACAAATACACCTCCGCGGGTTCTGTGCAGACCATCATTGATCTGATTGATAAAAACAAAGGGCTTTATTGATGCGCCATAAGTTCGATTTGCTGCAGTATGAGATGGGCGAAGAGCTCCTCAAAATTCTTGATTACTGGCGAAATCATACTCAGGACCTGGCAAACGGTGGGTTCCACGGACGTATTACACATCAAAACAAAGTAGTGCAGCGGGCCTCGAAGGGAATTATCCTGAACACCCGGATTCTTTGGTCTTTCTCAGCGGCTGCAAGACACCTTAATACACAGGAATACCATAGCATGGAAGACCGTTCCTTCCATTACCTGAAAGATCATTTTTTTGATAGCAGGTACGGAGGTGTTTTCTGGGAACTTGATTATCAAGGCAAGCCCATCAACAGAAGAAAACAGGTCTACGCGCAGGCATTCGCTATTTATGCTTTGTCAGAGTACTACATACTGTCCCAAAATGTAACAGCGAGAGAACTGGCCGTCAACCTTTTTGAACTGGTAGAGAAGCACTCTAAAGACTGCGAAAAAGGGGGCTATCTGGAAGCTTTCGGGGAAGACTGGAGTACTTTGGAAGACATGCGACTCAGCCATAAGGACATGAATGCCTCCAAGACAATGAATACGCACCTGCACATACTGGAGGCCTACACCACACTACTGAAGGTATATGACAATGCCGCACTCAGAGCTTCGCTTGGAGAGCTGGTCGAGCTGTTTCTTAACAGGTTTCTTAATGAGAACAATCATTACGACCTTTTCTTTGATGATGACTGGACTCTGATGAGTCATACCATTTCCTATGGTCATGATATTGAAACAGCCTGGCTGCTGATAGAGGCTGCCAGGGCTGTGGGAGATCAAGAGCTCCTAAAACGCACCAAAACAGCAGCTTTACAAGTCGCAGACACCTTTCTGAAGGAGGCACTTGACGAAGACGGGGCGGTTGTCAATGAACTTGACCTGAATTCAAACCACAGGGACACCGACCGACATTGGTGGCCTCAGGTAGAGGCTATCATTGGCCTTACCTACGCCTATCGCCTTACCGGAAAACTGAAGTATACTGACTATGCTTCCCGTATCTGGGAGTTTACCAAAGAAAACCTCATTGATCATCAGCATGGCGAGTGGTTCTTCCGGGTAGATGCCTATGGAAAAGTCTATGCGGAAGAAGACAAAGTCAGTATGTGGAAAGCACCCTATCACAGCACCAGAGCCTGTATCATGATAAACAACATCTAATGAAAAAGTCAGCTCTCACATACCTATCAGCCGTTTTACTGGTTCTCATGGCTTCCTGCTCCAAAGACAACGATGAACCCTCAGAGCTTGCAGAACTGAGCATAGCAGCCAATTCCACTACGATAACCGAAGGCGAGTCTGCCAGCTTTACACTGACCCTCAGTGCTCCTCTCTCCTCTCCCGTCAATGTGACTCTGCAAATTGAAGGATCCGCTGCCAACGGAGCAGACTATCAAAGCATTGATGACGAAATCACCATCCCCGCCAATCGTCTCACCGAAAGTATTACCATAAGCAGCCTGGAGGATGACGAAGAAGAAGACACAGAGGTACTAAGACTGACCTTGTTGAGCACGGATCATACAGGTATCAGCATTACACAGAATCAGGCCAGCCTTTCTATTAAAGATACTGAGCAGGAATTCCGTCTTGCTCCGGCAGCTGCGAGGTCATATATGGTAAACCCCTCTGCCACGGAAGAGACTGTTGCGCTTTTCTATAACCTGAAAAGATCGGCAGAGACTGGCTTTGTCGTGGGACAACAGGACGCTTTTCACCTGTTTTTCAATGATGCCCGCGGAGATGCTGATATGAAGAAAACAACTGGCAGAGATCCTGGACTTCTTGGCTCTGACTTTATGTTTATAACAAGCGACAGAAATGATGAAACACCCAATAACTGGTTTTATCAACAGGAGCAATTGATTAAAGAGGACGTGGCCGAAGCTTATAACAAAGGAATGATCAATGCCTTTACCTGGCATTTCAATGAGCCCTATGATGGAGAACACTTCTATACGGCTCAGATGACTTCCTTTCAAAAAGCCAATGCTTTCAAAAGCATCATGCCCGGAGCCAGCAACCATGAATACTTCAGGGCCAAACTCGACAAGGTGGCCAGTGTTGCCAAATCGCTTACGGGCAACGATGGCAAGCCCATCCCTATCATCTTCAGGCCCTTTCATGAGTTTGACGGCCACTGGTTCTGGTGGGGACGTGACTACTGTACAGCCCAGGAATTTATCACCGTCTGGCGCTTTATGGTGGAGTACCTCAGAGATACCAAAGGAGTAAACAATATGCTTTTTGCCTTTTCACCTGACAATAGCTACACCACCCAAAGTGGGTACCTGAGCCGCTATCCGGGAGATGCCTATGTAGACATATTAGGCATGGACAACTATGGTGACTTTAACAATGAAGGTACAGCCGGTGTAGAAAGGGCAAATGCCAAACTTCAGATCGTATCTGATCTGGCCAAAGAACGGGTAAAAATTGCCGCCCTGGCCGAGACCGGTTACTTCGTGACCCCGGGACAAAACACACCCATATCCGGTTTTTATTCGGAAAACCTGTACAAAGCCCTGACTGACAACAACATTCAAATCAGCTATATGATGTTTTGGAATAACATCGGAAATACCTATTGTGTCCCTCCCCCGGGTCAGAGCGATACAAATGACTTTATCAATTTTGCGAATAAGTCCCGCTCGCTGCTGGAGGATGCTCTGCCGGACATGTATACACTACCAAGCGGAGATTAAACACCAGGAGCCTTTACTTATGCAATACTAAAGATCTTCATCATGCGCCATTACCTTAAAACTTCTAAATACCTCTTTTTGGTTATGGCCCTTGTGGTTTGCTCAACACTGACGAGTACAGCCCAGGTAAAAGTCATTTTTGACACTGACTTTGGTGGTGATGCGGATGACCTTGGCGCCCTGGCCATGCTACACCACTTCGTAGACAAAAAGGAATGTGAGCTGCTCGCCATTATGAGCTGGCAACTGGAAGAGCATGCCGTAGCCGGCCTGGATGCTGTCAATCGCTACTATGGACATCCTGATATTCCCATAGGCAGCAGAAAGGGGGCTATGCATTTTACTGACTGGAATCACAGTAAGCCCATTGCAGATTACTTCGGCTCTACCTTAAAAACCCATCAGGTACCCGATGCTACCACACTGTATCGCAACATCCTGGCTAAGGCCCGTGACCAGGAGATTGTGATCATCACCGTAGGGCCTCTCAAAAACATTCAGGACCTGCTACAATCACAACCAGACTCTGTATCTGAGCTATCAGGTATGGAATTGGTTCATCAGAAGGTGAAAGAATTTGTCATCATGGGCGGGCAATTTCCCTCCGGAGAGAGCGAATGGAACTTCAACGGCAATATGCCGGGTGTAACAGAGTATGTGCTGGATAAGATCAAGGTGCCGATTACCTTTTCAGGCTACGAGATCGGTCTTCACATCAAAACCGGTGAGGTTTTTAACAACATAGACAAAAACAGCCCCCTCTACATCGGGTATAAGCATTTTAGTAAAAATGCCTCCTGGATTAACCAGAACTATCAAGGCAGGATACTGGACAATGCCACTTATGATCAGACAGCTGTACTTTATGCGGTTCGCGGAGGTGTCGGTACTCTTTGGAACCGCGTGGAAGACGGATATTGTCAACCGGATAAAACAGGAGGCAACCGGTGGATAAAAGCCCCTAAATCCCACCATTCCTACCTTCAGTTGAAAGCTTCTTATGAAGAAATGGCGGAATTAATTGAGAGCTTAATGTTGGGAAGGTTTTAGCAGCATCCTCTCAAGTCTTTTTACTACTGTGTCAACCAGGCAGCCTGTAAGCATCATCAGGTTCAGGAGGCAATGATACCTCAAGCGTATCGGAAATGAGCCTGTAGTTTGTCATTCACAATCTGCTATAAATCATGTTGACTTCACTCATTCAACAGCTGACTTCAATCAGGTTTATTATTTAGTGAAAAAAGATGAATATTGACTTATCACCCCTGCCCTGATAATGATAAACAGAGTCCTTTTAGCCATTGTAATTCTTGTAAGTATCTCCTGTGTTTCAAAGGAAGAAGCTTCAGAAAACTTTGTAATTGAAAATCTGAACAAAGGAGCCTATTCAGTAGGGTTTCAAAGTAGTTGGAAGCTCGACCTTTCAAGAGATTACCAGTTGACCCTGAATGACACCACAGTCGTTTCTGAGCAAAAAAGGCCCGTATTGTTCAATGTCTGGTACCCCGCTCCTCAGGCAGGAACGGAAACTATGCCTTATGAAGAATACTTTGCAATCGAGAATGGCTCCGCGGACTTTGGTGCCTTTTCTAAAGCACTTAAAGCTTACAACCTCAATGTAATGGCGAATGAGCTCCTGGACCAGGATATCGAAGCACTGGATGCTTCGGGCCTCCAGGCCTTCAACTCTTTACTAAAGACAAAAACAGCTGCTTACAAAGACATCCCTTTTCCCGGAAAGGGTAAGTTCCCTCTTGTAATCTACCATTCAGGTGCCGGGTCATCCTATGACGATAACTCCGTGTTGTGTGAATATCTGGCAAGCCATGGCTATGCCGTGGTTGGCTCGGCTTTTCAAAAGGCCAATGGAAGCACCCTCAACATTGATGCTGATAAGGGATCATTTGATGATATTGATTTCCTTATCAGAGAAGCCGGGAAGCTGGGGTTTGTAGACACCACAGCCACAGCACTCATAGGTCATAGTCTCGGGGCCCAGACACTGCTGAAATATCAATCACAGGGACTTTCCGGAGCCAGGTCTCTGGTACTTCTTGATGCTACTTTCGAGCATCACAGCATTCATAATGACCTGTTCTGGTCAGGAGTCATCAATCAGTCAAAGGAGAACAAAAATGAATTCGATAACCGGATATTAGGAGTTTCGGTTTATGAGTCTTTTTATCAGCTATATGAGACTTTTGAACTGGCCGACCGGTATTATTTGTCGATAGATCACCTTTCACATAATGAGTTCATCTCTCAGGGAGTCTTGAAGAAACAGCTCATCAATGAATTCAAACTTGATACTTTAGATGCAGTCAAATCATATCCCTCCGTTTCTGAGAGATATGCTTTTGTGTGCAGTACTATACTCAGTTTCTTATCGGAACGTGACCTGAACGAAGTCCGGCCAGGTTCTTCGGGAAGGAGTTTTGAGAAAAGCTTAAAAACTGATCATGCACCATGGCAACCCGAAAGATCAGGTCCGCCAACTCCCAGACAGCACTTTGCTCTGTACCAATCAGCTGGGGTAGATAGTGCACTGGCTGTCCTGAAGAAATATGAATCGTTGGCAGACTCAAACCCTTTGTATAGAGCGGATTACGGTTTTGGGTGGGTATTTGAACTGTTGAGTCAGAATCAAGTTGAGGAAGCAAGAAAAGTCAACACCTATTTCAACCTCTTCCAGCCGAATGGAATCCAGGAAGTATTCAATAGCAACAAACGCATCGGTGAAAGATACGGAGTAGATCTGATCATCAACTACTTCGAAAACAAACGGAAGTTACTTGACTAGCAAAACGTCATCAATCTATTGGAATAGCTTACTGCCTTCCGCTACACCATCAGCCTGAGTCTAACTCCTCATTACTTCTCCTTTTCCATTACTTCAGGGCCAATACGCTTTTTATCCAGGTGTTTCACACCTTTCTTCATCCATAGTGGTGCTTCTGCGCCTTTTAAATGATGATCGAAATACTGCTTCATACGAATCTGAAAGTCTTTCTGGTTCTCTTTTTTTCTCAGGTGATGCGGTTCACCCGGATAGGACAGCAGAATTACCTCTTTGCCTAACCTCCTGGCAGAAGTGTAAAACTCAAGCCCCTGATTCCAGTCAACGGCCCCGTCACTGGTACCATGTAGAATCAGGAAGGGTGTACTGATATTCTGAGCGTGATGTATGGGAGACTGACTGCGGTACAACTCCATGTTTTCCCAGGGGCTCACTCCCATGCGGCCCTGAGACCACTCCAGAATAGCTCCATTGAGGTTTCCTGAGCGCTTATACAACACATTATACATACTGATCAGGTTGGTTAACGGAGCTCCGGTGACTACCGTGGCAAACATATCAGTCTGCGTCACGATAAACGAAGACTCATAACCTCCCCAGCTGTGTCCCTGAAGTCCTATGCGATCAGGATCGGCATACCCCAGTTTAATCACCTCTTTTGCCGCACTGGTCACATCGTCCAAAGCTGATGACCCGGGCTTTCCTTCATCGTAAATAATATCCGGCATCAGTACCAGGTAACCATTGCTGGCATAAGTAGACATATGTGGCCGGTCGTCATAGGCAGGCATAGAATACTGATGATGACGTTGCGACATCTTCTCGTAGAAATAAACCACCATCGGATACTTTTTGCCCTCCTGATAGTCTGCCGGCAAAGCCAGTGTTGCCTGGAGTTTATGTCCTCTTTCATCAGTGTAATCTACCAGCACCCTTCTGCCCCACTTGTAATCTGCCTGCTGCGGATTCGCATCCGTGACCTTTTCGGGTCTTTTGAAGCTCAGGTCAGACACCCAGTAATCAGGAAAATCGACAAATGTCTGTTCTGTATAAATGATCTTATCCGCATTCTTGGCCTTTCTGATCGCCCCTATCATCTTATCTTCAAATCGTAGTTTTTTGGGCTTCTTACCAAGCTTCACCTGGTAATAGCCCGACTTTTTGGTCCATTCTCCATAAGCTGAGAGCAGCAAAGGCTTAGACATATCAAAGCCCTCGGCCTCCCTGTCTAACTGGATCATTCTGAAGCGAATATTTTCATCCTTCCCGAGTCCCTGAGTAATGTTTTTTGTGTCGTCAGAAAAGAGAGATATGGCCCAGAGATCGTGTTTGTTGTTCATCAGCAACCAATTGCCATCTTCTGACCAACCTGCTACTCCGTAGGTAGGCTTTTCCACAGATACATCAAACTCTTCGTTTCTGAAGCTTGTGCCGGTTTTGGCTGTAAGATTGGTAATATCCCGACTCTGGAAGCTGTACCCCATCACCTCACCCTTGCGCGAGAACAGAGCCCACTGACCATTAGGTGACATACCCATGTTCCAGTATACCCTCTCGGCAATCAGCCTTTTATCTCCATTCGTAGTGTTAATGCTATACAGATCGGCATAGTTACCGGGAATTGTCAAGTCATTGCGATACTTGATATTCTCGCTACCCAGCGCCCACTCACTTTTTGTACTGAACCTGACTGCAGGCATTTCATCATTGGCCAGTTGCAGAAACTTCTTGTTATTCAGATTCAAAACAGAGGTCATGGTCGATCTGCGGTCCCTGCTGGCGGTAATCATTTGTCGCGACTGTACATCCTCGTCCTTCCAGTGCCATACATCCACATTGGCCTTTACCTGATCTGCCTTCTTTACTTCTTTCTGTTGTGCACGAATACCGAGAAATAGCTGATTCCCCACCTCACTCCAGGTAAGCCTGCCATACTCGCTGATCACCATGTTTTCGGGAAAATCAGAAGCATCTGCGGGTGAGAATGTATGCTTAGCTCCTGTAGACTGCATGCCCGGAGCAAGCTCGTCCGTCCAGTAAAGTGTATTGTCTTGTTCTATGTTCCCTTCTTCTTTTGTACCGAAGAGAGTTGCCAGTCTGTCTCCGGCCTTGTTCCAGGTCATTTGAGCATAGGTATACGCACCTGTGTGTAAGGGCCAGGTACGATTATTTGCCAGATCTATCACATACAGGCCATTTCCATTGTCTCCATCTGCGTCTACCAAATAAGCGAAGAGTGTTCCGGCCTTGTTGAAGGCGTAACCTGATACATTACCGATGTTCAACGTCTGATTTCCATTCAGATCTTTGAGAATCAGGTCACTTCCTTTGAATTCGGCCTTGGCATCTGCTGCGTTCTTATGAATAGCGATATAACCGGACGTTTCAGAGAAACTGAAAGACCGCGTATTGCTCATGTCCTCAACCGTATTCCCATTGAGGTTCACTAATTGCAGCGTACTCAGAACCCTTTTCTTAGCCGATCTGAGCTTTTTTGCCTCCTTTTCTGTGGGGTCCGTCAGGTAGGCTACCCATTTGCTGTCTTCTGAAAAGACGACTTGCTTTCCATTTATTGCTGAGCGCAGTGTATCGCCATCCAATTTTCTGATATAAAGGCGGGAATCGCCTTCATTCGGAGCATAAGCGTATGTCATCCAGGCTCCATCCGGTGAAATGGCAGCATTGCGAATGCGGTTCCATTGTGCATAATCTTCAAGCCCTAAAGGCTTCTTATCCTGCGCCAGGACAAGCTGGCTGATAACAAGTAATACCGTAATAAGGCTGAAGCATCTATATTTAATGGCTGTATTCATGGTTTGACTAATAAGAAAGGTTGGTTAAAGCGTGGTATCTAACGCAAGTCAATATAATACTTCCTGCCCTGATCAGGCCCTGCTATTTTATGCACGGTTTTCTCTGTGGCTTAAGCCCTCATCTTAAATTTTAGTTCTAGTTTAGAGATACTGTTTTACTCTGAACTTTCTGATCCCGTTGAATACCCGGATTACCGTTTTCTATACGCGCTTTGACAAACAACTTCCAGACTGGAAATGGAACGACTATGTGGGCATGCTCCCCGAGAAAACTGTAAAAACCATCAATAAGTATGTTCGCTGGCAGGATCGCCACGCTTCACTTTTCGGGAAACTACTATTAAGGAGAGGACTTGAGCACTATGGAAAACCTCCCGAACTGGCGGATAATCTTCAGTTCACAAAATACAACCGACCTTACTTAACAGGAGAAATTGATTTTAACATCTCCCATTCCGGTGATTATGTGGTGTGTGCATTCTCTGAAACAGGCATAGTGGGCATCGATATAGAGCGGATCAATGAGGAGATAGATATCAGCCATTTCACCAGTGTGCTGACAGCCTCTGAGTATAACAGCCTTCAAACTTCCCCGAATCAGGCACGGGACTTCTTTGACTACTGGTGCAAAAAAGAAAGTGTGATCAAAGCCGATGGCCGTGGCTTTTCTGCCCCTGTTCTTAAGATCGACCTAAAGTCCTCCGAAGCAGCATTCGAAAGCAAAGCCTATCACCTTAAAGAGATTCATTTTTCAGATAAGTATAAGGCCTATGTGGCCCGGGAAGAACTAATCGATGAGGTCGATTTGATAAGCCGTCAGTTTTAGCCCAAACTACCCAAAACAAAAAAGTGCTTGTCTCAAAAGTGCTTGGTCATTGCGAACAAAGTGAAGCCTGCCTGCGGCAAAGGCAGGCAATCTCCTCATGTTACTCGTAATCGAGGTAGAGATCACTTCATTTCATTCGTGATGACGGTTTCTTTAACTTTTGAGACAGTCCCTTATGAGCCTCCTATCGGTCCCGATAGCTATCGGGAGAACCAATGACCTGCTGATTACAAGCCAGCAGTCATGAATACTTTGTGAGAAGTTTTTCTTGCATTTCAGGATACTTGATCAGGTTTTCAATGTACCTGCGCGACTTCATCCGCTTTATATGCGCTTCTACCTTTATGGCCTGCGTTTTGGATTGACAGCTTAATCTAAGCTTCAATTGCCAATCTAATGCTCTAGAGGAATAGCTACCTTCATAGTGGCCAGCATTGTGTTCTTTTAAGCGCTCTTCTGGCTTAATAGAATAGCCAATGTAGTGCTTGTTAAGAGTGGAAGAATAAAGGATGTAAACGTAGAACATTTTAAAACCAAACCACCTAAAACAAAAAAGGCAATCAGAAATGATTGCCTTTATGAGCCTCCTATCGGTCCCGATAGCCATCGGGAGAACCAATGACCTGCTGATTACAAGCCGGCAGTCATGAATACTTTGTGAGAAGTTTTTCTCGCATTTCAGGATACTTGATCAGGTTTTCGATGTACCTGCGCGACTTCATCCGCTTTATATGCGCTTCTACCTTTATGGCCTGCGTTTTGGATTGACAGCTTAATCTAAGCTTCAATTGCCAATCTGATACCCTAGAGGAATAGCTACCTTCATAGTGGCCAGCATTGTGTTCTTTTAAGCGATCTTCTGGGTTAATAGAATAGCCAGTATAGTACTTATTGAGAGTGGAAGAATAAAGGATGTAAACGTAGAACATTTTAAACCCAAACTACTTAAAACAAAAAAGGCAATCATTTCTGATTGCCTTTATGAGCCTCCTATCGGGATCGAACCAATGACCTACTGATTACAAGTCAGTTGCTCTACCAGCTGAGCTAAGGAGGCCTTTTTTGTCTTGCTTTTCGTTCAAAGCGAGTGCAAATATAAAGGTGTGTTTTTAATTTGCAAAAGCCTGATGAACGATTTTTTACTTTTTTTTCAGAGCGTCAAAATCACATGCTTCTGACCATTCTAAGCTGCTTTTTCAGCTGATCAATTTCAGCCTCTGCCTTGCTGATTTTCTCGTCAAATTCAGCTTTAAGCTTGTCAGCAGTTTTGGAGTTGGCAAAGAAGGCCAGGTTATTATTCCAGAGCGCAATATTGTCCTCGAGTTCGTTGATTTGCTTGCGCAGGTTAAACTCTTTCTTGTTCAGCTTACGATCCGCATCAGGTCCTTTTCTCAGCGTATTCAACTCGGCTTTCATCACCAAAGCCTCGCGCTCGCTCTCATCCACATCCAGTGAGGCCACAAAGGCATCAATAGCGCTCTTGAACTTAGCTTCTATAGTCTTGATAGCGTTTCTCGGCACAAAACCAATCGCCCCCCATCGTACCATCAGATCGTCAAGATCTCCAGCCTCACCGGTACCGGCTTCTGTTCTGTCATTGATCTCCTTTACCAGATCCTCTTTATGCTTCAGGTTCTCAACATACTGCTCTTCCGCCTTATTCTGGCTACTGCGTCTGTTGTTAAAGAAAGCATCACAGGCCTCCTTGAATTTCGCATAAACACTGTTTCGGAATTTTTCCGGTACAGGACCTATCTCCTTCCACTGGCGTTGCAGACCTTTCAGTGCTTCAGAAGTCTTATCCCAATCGGTATTGTCCTTGAGCTCTTCAGCACGGGCCACCAGTTCTTCCTTTTTCTTAAGGTTTTCCTGACGCATCCCCTCCAGCTTCTTAAAGAAGTTATTCTTATTACTGAAGAAGCCTTTAAATGATGACCAGAAGGCTTTATTCACCTCCTTGGCGTGCTCACGAGGCAAGCCTCCCAGGGCATCCCATTTCTTCTGAATTGCCAGGATTTCTTTGGTCTTGGCATTCCAGTCGTTGATCCTGTCAGAATCGAAATTCAGGAAAGGCTTCAGTTCTTCTGCCAGAGCTCTCTTCTTCTCAAGGTTTACCAAAAGCTCACCTTTCAGCTCATCCAGGTACGACTTGCGTTTCTTATAAATAGCATCTGATGCTGCCTTAAAACGCTGCCAGAGCTCTTCCTGCACCTCTCTGGGCACGGGGCCAATCTTTTTATACTCTTCGTGCAGTTCATTGAGCTGTACGATCGCATCCTTGATATTCTCCAGTTTATCCAGTGCTTCGGCCTTTTCACAAACCTCCTGTTTCTTCACCAGATTCTTCTTCCTATCCAGCTCTTTGAGCTCAAATAAGATATGTCTGTTGTTGTAAAAACGATCCAGGAGTGCATTATAATTTGCCCATAGCGTACGGTTATGCTGGCTGGGAACCGGCCCCACTGCCTTCCACTCTTCCTGAAGTGCTTTTATCGGTGAGAGATTGGTGGTGGCATTTTCACCATCGATCAACTCTCTCAGTTTATCCAGTATCTCCAGCTTATGCTGATAGTTACTTTCTTTTCGGGATTCTCTTTCTTTGTAATAGCTGGCCTTTCTGTCTCTGAGCAACCTTACGGAAGCATCGAACTTGTTAAAGACCTCATCATGACGGAATTCAAAATCATCTTCCTCCCCTCCATCTGCCAGGAAACGCTCTTTGGCCTCTTGCCTGCTCGCTCGCTCTACTGCTTTGAATAAGGGCAATACCTGGTTCAGAATAGCATCGGCACGCTTGAAGTTATCCTGCTTGGAAAGCTCCTCAACCACATCGGCCAATTGCTCACGCGTGTGATTGGAATAATCTATGATCTCCTCTTCTTCCTCTTCCTCAGCCTCAGCTTCATTGCTTTCATCAACGGCAGCTTCAGACACCGTGCTATCAGCGGCAGTTTCTTCCGCGGTTGCTGTTTCAGGTGCTTCCTCCGTTACTTCATGAGTATCTGCCTCAGCAGAGGGGACCTCAGCTGCTGACTGTGCTTCTGCCGCAGGCTGAGCCGGTTCTGCTTCCTCAGCATTTTCTTCAGCCTGATCCACAGTTTCACTTTCAGCCACAGCTATTTCAGGAGCAGCCTCAGCAGTTTCTTCTTCGGTCGAAACTGGTTCAACCTCGGCTACAGGAGCCTCATTCTCTTCAGAAGCAACTTCTTCATTACTTTCCACCTCAGCCACTGCTGCCTCCCCGGCAGTTTCGTTTTCCTCTGTAACAGATATGGCAGGCTCCTCAGACGCTGACTCGCTGACTGCTTCATCAGGTGCAGCTTCTGTCTCTTGCGGAGCTTCCTCCATTTCGCTGACAGGCTCTGCCGTACTCTCTGTGTCAGTTACGGTTGATTCTTCTTTCGGGGATTCAGACTGAGCTTCTGTTTGCTCAGTATTCAGGTTATTATCAGGCTTAATCTCTTGAGATTCCTGATCTCCGGTGGGCACTTTATTTTCTTCACTCATGGCTCTATCTATCGGCTTTTAACCGCTCCGTTACGTAACAAATCTACTAAAACTATCAATTCAATCGAGGATCGATCGGGTAATTTGAAAACACCTTGTACTTCCCTCCCATGTCTTTTAAGATGGATTGCCAAAGGGCTTCTTCTTCCAGATCGAATACCTGTTTTACTGTGGCTGCCGGCTTTACAAACCAGGACTGCCTGTCAAGTTCTTCCCTGAGCTGTCCTTCAGACCAGCCTGAATATCCCAGGAAAAACTTCACATGTTCTTCATCAGCCACCCCACTTTTTACCAACGCCTTGATCTGCTCAAAGTTTCCACTCCAGAACAGTCCGTCCCCAATTTCCACAGAACCTTCAACAGGTTGTGTCAGCCGGTGGATAAAGTGAAGGGTATTTTGCTCTACAGGTCCACCTACATTGAGGGTTCCTGTAAAGGGCACATCTTCTTCCAATACATCCTCCAACAAAATGTCTGTACTCTTGTTCAAAACAAGTCCGAATGTACCTTCATGGTTGTTTTCACATACCAGGATAACACTTCGTTCAAAGTTGGGGTCTGGCAAAAAGGGCTCGGAGATCAGAAAGTCTCCACCTTTCGGATCGGGAATATCTTTATCGTATTGAAACATGTTTGACCTTATGATAGAAAAGTATAGAGAGTAATTCACAATGCCTAATATTAACATCAATAAGCTGAAGGAATTTATCCCTCTCATTACTTTGAACGATTCATTTAGAAAACTGATCTGTTATCTTCGCGTTGAACAAGCCATTGCGTCAGATGAGCAACATTGCGGATTTAAGAAGAGAATACAGTCAGTCAGTATTAGATACAAATACTGCCCACCCATCCCCTTATACACAATTCAGAAAATGGTTTGAAGAAGCCCGGAAAAGTGAAGTACTGGAACCCAATGCCATGGTGCTCAGCACCGTTGATGAAAACCATCAGCCATTCCAGCGAACCGTGCTGATGAAGGCACTGGATGATCAGGGCATCGTATTCTATACCAATTATAAAAGCAGAAAAGCCCAACAGATTGCTGAGAACTCACGGGTTTCAGTTCTTTTCCCCTGGTACTCACTGGAAAGGCAGGTGACTGTACTGGGTAAAGCTGAAAAAATATCGGTCAAAGAATCTATGGCTTATTTTGCCTCGCGTCCTTTTGGGAGTCAGCTCGGAGCCTGGGTTTCACAGCAGAGCCAAGTGATTAGTTCGAGAAGTATTCTGGAGATGAAACTGGCCGAAATGAAACAGAAGTTCAAAGATGGAAAAGTGCCTTTACCCGACTTCTGGGGTGGTTATCGCATTGTACCGGAAAGCTTCGAATTCTGGCAGGGAAGAAAAAGCCGTCTCCATGACCGACTTCTCTATACCCGGGAAGAAGCGGATAGCTGGAAAATAGAAAGAATGGCTCCCTGAACCATTCTTTCTCTGATAATATGCATTGATTACTGCTTGTCTTTTTCCTTTAGCTTCTGTGCTTCAAGGTAGTTGTTAAGATAGGTCCTGATCGTCTTCATCGATGGCGCATTCCACGCCTTTCTCTGGTCGGTACTCACTGCGGTAGTATCAATCTTATCGGGATTCATACCCATCTTTCTGGTCTCCTGCATGAATTCCATCGCCTGAGTACCAAACCACTGAGGCTTACCTGCTTTTAACAAATACCGGTCTTTCGTAGCAGCAGCCAGCCAGGGACTCATTCTGTGCTTATTATCAAACTCCAGGGCTTTAAGAGCCAGCTCATGCGCCTTTTCATAGTCTTCCACCTCATTTCCGTGATGCATAATAAAGGCAGCTTTATAATAATCATGGGCGGATTTGATCTTACCTTCAGACAACAGCTGCAGCACACGGTTTCTTCGCCTTGTATCTTCGACCTTTAATACATTCCAATCAATTTTACCGCCAGAGAGTCTTGCCGTCTGATCTTCGGCAAACATATCTGACAACTCTCTGTTATTGACCTTATAATATGCTTTCAGAGGCTTTTTCAGGTGCTTGTTCCAGCTTCTGTCTTTCCTCAGCACTTCCAGGTCCTTGTCCATAAGCATATGTCCTATATCGTCATAGCCCATTTCCAGACTTCGTGTAAGGTATTTAAAGCCCCTCTCTGTATCTCCTGCCAGACTGAAGTAACAGGCAACATCGTAATACGAGGCACTCTCATTGGTTGACTCCCCGTTTTCTATCCCCTTCAGTTTAAACTCAGCCGCATCTTTATATCGGCCTTCCAGGTTGGCTACATTCGCCTTGAAGAAATTTCTTGTGCTATCTCCTGAGATGGTGAATACCTGACCATTCGGCTTAGTAACGGTTACCATATGTTGTGCACCGGCTCCTACCGTCAGTATCATCAAAATAGCGACAATGACCATTCGTTGTTTTTGAGTTTTCATATGCATTTTAGTTTTGACGAAATGAATAAGTGAACACATCACCCATCGATAGTTTCGATTTCAAAAGCTCCACGTACTTCTTTGCTTCCTTGTCTGACAGCACCTGTTTGTTCACCATTACCATCTGATCAGTGATACTAAGGCTCACTGGTTCATTCTCCGATGCAATCAGCTTATCAGCCAGCATCAGTTTAATGGCCTCCTTCTGCAGGTAGTCTCTCACTTCCTTATTCTCCGCTATATCCCTAATGCTGGTCAGCGCAGGAACCGGATCGTCACCCTGACTGCTGGTAGAAAAAGAAAAGGATGTAGGTGCCCCCGGAGTGGAGCCTGAGGAAGCCGAAGAGCTCGTAGCCGTCTTGCTTACTCCTGAGTCAGAGCTACTGCTACTTACACTTGAACTATGCTGTTCCAGCGTGGTGGGTACTTCCTCTTCTCCGGTTTTAGAGGACTCTCCTCTCTCGCAGCTCAATAAAAGCAGACAAAAGAAACCGGCTATTAATTGGGTGTATCTGTTCATGACTTATGTTCTGATGATTCAAATGTAAAGAGCCTCCCGCTATACTTTTGTTAATGCTCTGTTAATGCACTGTTAATGGCAGGCTGGTCTGGTTAAATTTGATAGATTTGGACTGAAGCATTATGAAAAAGGTCAGTCTTCCAGCCCTGTTATCCGTCCTGGCAATCTTCATACTGGCCATTGCTCAGTTCTTCATAATCCGATATGCTTATCAGCTTAAGTATAGTGAGCTGGAATTCATATACAAGAACGTTTACGAGTATGCCAAGCCATTTTTTGAGGTGCAATGGGACTCGACTGATGAGCTTACCCAAAGCTACCTGGATAATCAATCATTAATTCAGGAAGGCCGGATTAACCGAACATACCTGTCTGAACTTCAGCGTTCATTCATCAATCAAGAGTTCATTTCCTCCAAGGTCAGCGAGTACTTCCAAAAGCGCGGTCTCCTGGATGAGGTAGAGTTCTCTCTGGTGATGCGAAACATAAGCCTGGAAATCAACGGAGAGAGCTACTTCCCTCCTGACCAGCAACAGGTTCTGGCCATATTGGGTGCCACCGGCCTGACTGAGCGAGGTAATCTGGTTTACAGACATATCGCCAATTCAGAATATATTACTGTAGATTTCGACCTTTTCATCTACTTCCCCAACCGCACCTCCCTCCTGATCAGAGAAATGAAATGGGTAATTATTTTATCTGTCATCACCTTTACGTTGATCTCCTATGTGGCAGTATCGAACCTGATCAACTGGCAAAAACAAAAACAGCTTTCAGCAATCAAGGATGACCTGATTGATCACATCTCTCATGAATTCAGAACTCCGATTACGAGCATTAATATCGCCAGTGACAGTATTCGGAACAACGGTAATGAGCTGGGCCTTATCCGGGTTATTGAAATATCAGGTATGATTAAAAGGCAGGGCTCGCGGCTTCAGAAGATGATTGACAACCTCCTAAATACCGCTTTTCTGGATCAAAACCAGGAACTGAACAAGGAGGACATTGTAGCAGATGAATTTCTGAGAAGCTATCTGTCTGATGCGAAAGTACTGTCAGCACACTCAAAACTCAGTTTTCAAACAGACCTGCAGGCCGGAAACTCAGGGGTATCGCTGGATGTATTTCTTTTTGAATCAGCACTCAATAACCTGATAGACAATGCCATCAAATACTGCAGGCAGGACCCTGTCATTAAAATCGGTTCTAAACGAACTGAGGACGGATATCGGCTGTCCATCTCTGACAATGGTATCGGGATAGACCCGGCACACCTGGCTACTGTTTTTGAGAAGTTTCAAAGGTTTAATAAGTCCAGTCAAGGACTTGGACTCGGTCTTTATCACGTTCATGAGATCATTACACTGCATCAGGGCAGCATTGCTGTAGAAAGTAAGCCTGGTGTTGGTACTACATTCATCATTCAACTTCCATTAAATGGCTGATTTACTTCCTCCTGTTTTACTTGTAGAGGACGACCGTGACCTCGGTAATATTCTGGCCGAATACCTGCGAATCAAGGGTTATAATGTGGAGTTGGTAACAGACGGGGAAACCGCGCTTACCATGCTTTCAAACGACTGGCTGATTGTTATTCTGGATATTGCTTTACCAGGTATCTCAGGCTTTGAAGTAGCAGAAAAAATAAGAAAGAAAGGCCTTAACATGCCTTTTATCTTCCTAACGGCCAAAGGGCAGAAAAAAGACCGTATTCATGGTTTAAAACTGGGGGCTGATGACTATATCACCAAGCCTTTTGAGGTGGAAGAGCTCCTTTTGAGAGTTCAGAATATTTTAAAGCGAAGCGGAAATCAAACCTCTTCGGCCCGGGAAATCAATAATCTGAGGCTCGACTCTGAAAACCTGCATTTACAAGTGGGTGATCAATCATTTGATCTGACGGAGAAAGAAACCTTGCTTTTAGCCCTGTTCATTGATAATAAAGAACAACTGCTCAAGCGCGACTTTATACTCAATGAAATATGGGGAGATGATGACTACTTCAACGGACGCAGCATGGACGTTTTCATTTCCAGGATCAGAAAATACATTGCCGGTTGCCCGGAGCTAAACCTGGTAAATGTCAGAGGAGTGGGATTCAGGCTTGAAACGCGCTGATCAAATAAGATCGAAAGGGCTTTTGACCCCTATCGTGCGCTCAATGTTGAAGCCCTCACCATATTTGGCTCCAATCAGGTGACCATAGTGTATGGCCCTGGCCTCAATCATATTGATGAATTCGGGTGAAGAGATATAGGTATTCTCTTCTTTGCTGTTCGGGTCAAAAAACTGAGATTTAAAGGCTTTAATAGACTCCATTTTAGTTTCCCAGACATCGCTGACATCTACGATAAAATCAGGCTCAGAAGGAATACTCTGTATATAGTGATACACGATCTTCGGACGCCAGTGTGCTTGTTTTTCTCCGTCCAGCTCAGTTTCTATCATCTTCAGGCCTGACAGGAAGCAAGCCTCTTTGGAAAGCTCAGAAGCTCTGCCATGATCAGGGTGCCTGTCGTTGTAGGCGTTGGCAAGCACAATATCCGGCCTGTACTTTCTGATCATCTGAATAACAGCCAGCTGATGCTCCTCATCATTCTTAAAAAAGCCATCCCGAAATCCCAGGTTTTCCCGCGCACTCAGTCCCAATATCTCACCGGAAGCTTTGGCTTCGGCCTCTCTGATCTCAGGCGTTCCCCTGGTGCCCAGCTCTCCCCTCGTAAAGTCGATAATTCCTGCTTTCTTACCATCTGCTATAGCCCTGAGGAGCGTACCTGAGCTCGCGAGTTCTACATCATCAGGGTGGGCTGCCAGTGCCAGTATATCCAGTTTCATAGAGAATGCTTTTATATGAAAAAACCGCAACGATACGCTGCGGTTTTAATAGTCTTTTGGTTTTGTTACTCGGCTACGACTTCCATTTCTTTCGCGGCCAGGAAACGTTCTGCATCGAGTGCTCCCATACAGCCTGTTCCTGCAGCAGTAACGGCTTGTCTGTATACTCTGTCTGCAGCATCACCCGTAGCAAAAACACCTTCCACATTCGTATGCGAAGTGCCAGGTTTTACTTCCAGGTAACCCGTTTCGTCCATGTCCAGCCAGCCTTTGAAGATGTCAGTATTGGGTTTATGGCCAATAGCCACGAAAAAGCCTTTTACATCAATTTCCGTCTTTTCTCCCGTCTTGTTATTCACCAGTCTTGCACCGGTAACGCCTGTCGCATCTCCGGTAATCTCCTCGGTTTCCGTATTCCAGAGCACTTCGATATTGGGTGTATTCAAAACACGCTGCTGCATGATCTTGGAAGCTCTCATTTCATCTCTCCTAACGATCATGTACACCTTGGGGCAAAGGTTTGCCAGGTAGGTTGCCTCTTCTGCTGCTGTATCACCGGCACCCACTACGGCTACCTGCTGGCCCTTGTAGAAAAAGCCGTCACAAACAGCACAGGCTGAAACTCCTTTATTGGCATAAGTTTCTTCAGAAGGAAGTCCAAGATATTTGGCAGAAGCACCGGTAGAAATGATTACTGACTCAGCGGTAATCTCATGATTATCATCTACCCACACTTTCAACGGATAGCCTGAAAAGTCTACTTTGGTGGCAAGGCCATATCGCAAATCAGTACCAAACCTTTCAGCCTGCTGCTGAAAATCCACCATCATCTGCGGACCATTGATTCCCTCAGGATATCCGGGATAATTTTCCACATCATTTGTAGTAGTCAACTGACCACCTGGCTGGCCGCCTGTATAGAGTACAGGCTTCAGTCCTGCTCTGGCTGCATAGATTGCTGCGGTATAACCTGCCGGTCCTGAACCAATGATCAATACCTTTACATCTTCCTTTGTCATATCTCCAATTTCTAAGTCTTCAAAGCTAAGGGTTTAACAGCTTTCGGTCAATATTAAGTTCCCTTTAAAACGAATACGAAAGGGGCTTGTTTAACCCTACCGAATAGTCAATAAAAAAGGGGCAGAAATGGTTCAATTAAAGAGGTAATTCATAAAGCAGGCGCTTCATAATACCCAGGAAATGAAAAAGGCCTCCAAATGGAGGCCCTGAATATTATTGCTAAGAAATTTTTAACCTAAATATGGTTTTAAAGCCTTGCTTCTTGATGTGTGACGCAATCTTCTGATCGCTTTCTCCTTGATCTGCCTTACACGCTCACGTGTCAGGTTGAACTTCTCACCAATCTCTTCCAGTGTCATGGAGTGCTCTCCATTCAACCCGAAGTACAGTGTAATTACGTCAGCTTCTCTCTGAGTGAGTGTTGAGAGGGCACGTTGTACCTCTCTTCTCAATGAGTCGTTCATCAGGCCGGTATCCGGCTTTTCCTCAGAGTCATTTTCCAATACGTCAAGCAAGCTATTTTCTTCTCCCTGTACAAAGGGAGCATCCATTGATACGTGTCTTCCGGAAATCTTCATTGTATCCACTACCTCATTGGTAGTTACCTCAAGCACTTCTGCTAATTCATCCGGTGAAGGTTCACGCTCAAACTTTTGCTCAAGCTCAGAAAATGTTTTTGAGATTTTGTTCAACGAACCTACCCTGTTCAATGGAAGACGTACAATCCTTGACTGCTCGGCCAAAGCCTGCAGAATAGACTGACGAATCCACCATACTGCGTAAGAAATGAACTTAAAACCTCTCGTTTCATCAAAACGCTGTGCAGCTTTAATTAACCCCAGATTACCCTCGTTAATCAAATCACCCAAAGACAATCCCTGATTCTGGTATTGCTTCGCCACAGAAACCACGAAACGGAGGTTGGCCTTGGTCAGCTTTTCAAGCGCTAACTGGTCTCCCTCACGGATTCTCTTGGCCAAGTCTACCTCTTCATCAGGAGTCAAAAGATCTACTTTACCGATCTCCTGAAGGTACTTGTCCAGAGATTGTGACTCTCTGTTGGTGATTTGCTTACTAATCTTAAGCTGTCTCATTCAATTATTTTGGGTTTAACTATAATCCACAATTGTGAACACTTAGTAAAGTAAGAAAAGTTCCTTCTTTTCCAAGTGTTCATTCACTGGTTTTTTTAATCCTTCTTCTTCTCAGGTCTTGGCAGCAACACCTTTCTTGAGAGTCTGAATTTACCCGTCTTTTTGTCGATGCCTATCAACTTCACGGTAACGTCTTCGCCTACTTCCATAACACCATCCATCTTCTCTAAACGTTCCCATTTGATTTCAGATATATGAAGCAGACCATCTTTTCCTGGCATGAACTCAATAAATGCACCAAAAGGCATGATGGATTTCACTTTTCCTTCATAAACCGCTCCTTCTTCAGGTACAGCCACGATGCCTTTTACCCTACCCAGGGCGGCCATCATTGATTCTTTATCAGAAGCAAAGATGGTAACAACACCATTGTTGGCTTCTTCTTCGATGATCACGGTAGCACCGGTTTCTTTCTGAATCTCCTGAACTACTTTACCGCCTGGTCCGATTACCGCACCAATCTGATCTTTTTCAATGATCACCTTCTCACTTCTCGGTACATGTGCCTTAAAGTCTTCTCTTGGCTCAGTAATGGCTTTCTTCATCTCTCCAAGGATATGAAGTCTACCCTCTTTGGCCTGGTTCAGTGCTTTTTCCAGCACTTCGTAAGAAAGACCATCTACTTTGATATCCATCTGACAAGCCGTAATACCATTCTCTGTTCCGGTTACTTTAAAGTCCATATCTCCCAGGTGATCCTCATCTCCGAGGATATCTGAAAGAATGGCGTACTTACCGGTTTCACTATCAGAGATCATCCCCATAGCAATACCAGAAACAGGTGCCTTGATTTTAACACCCGTATCCATCATCGCCATAGTGCCGGCACACACTGTTGCCATAGATGAAGATCCGTTTGATTCTAAGATATCAGATACTATTCTGATTGTATAAGGGTTTTGTTCAGGATCTGGCAATACTTTTTTCAAAGCGCGCATCGCCAGGTTTCCGTGACCAACCTCTCTTCTGCCCGGACCTCTGTTAGGTCGTACCTCTCCGGTAGAGAAACCGGGGAAGTTGTAATGCAAGATGAATTTGTTGTAACCAGACTCAGTGGCACCGTCAATCATTTGCTCATCGAGCTTAGTACCTAATGTACATGAGGTGAGTGACTGGGTTTCTCCTCTGGTGAACACTGCAGAACCGTGCGCAGATGGCAGGTAGTCTGTTTCACACCAGATAGGTCTGATTTCGTTGAACTCACGACCATCCAGTCTCTTAGAGCTATCCAGCACAAAATTTCTGGCAGCACTTTTATGAATTTTCTTGAAGTACTGATTGATCACAAAGCCATCGTACTCGTGGTCTTCAGGAAGTGCTTCCAGCCACTCTTCTTTGATAGCTTTGACATCTTTACTTCTTACTGACTTGTCTGCAGTTTGCTTAGACACTGCAGCATATAATTTATCGTAAAGCTCTGACTGCATTTTCTCCAGCAGGGCTTCGTCTTTCTTTTCGTGATCGTACTCGCGTTTTTCAGTCGCACCGGCCTCTTCGGCCATTTCGATCTGAGCAGCACATTGTAACTTGATGGCCTCATGAGCTACTTTCATAGCCTCGAGCATATCTGCTTCAGACACCTCGTTCATCTCTCCTTCCACCATCATGATGTTGTCTTTATCAGCAGCAACGATGATTTCGAGGTCAGATTCTCCGGCAATCGTCTTGGAAGGGTTCACTTTGAACTCACCTTCGTGTTTCACCACCCTTACTTCTGATATAGGACCGTTGAAAGGAATATCAGAAACAGCAAGAGCTGAAGAAGCGGCCAGGGCAGCCAGGGAATCAGGCATTACGTTCTCGTCATGCGAGATCATAGAGATCATTACCTGAGTATCAGCATGATAATCATCCGGGAACAAAGGTCTTAAAGCCCTGTCTACCAAACGGCAAATCAGTACTTCGTGATCTGAAAGTCTTCCTTCTCTTTTGAGGAAACCACCGGGAATCTTTCCGGCTCCTGCAAACTTTTCCTGGTAGTCAACTGAGAGGGGCAGGAAGTCTACATCCTCTTTAGCATCCTGAGAAGATACTACTGTTGCCAGCAACATGGTGTTGCCTTGTCGAACGACAACCGATCCGTCTGCTTGTTTTGCGAGTTTTCCGGTTTCGATTGTGATCGTGTTGCCATCGTTCATATCGATGGTCTTTGTAATTACATTCATCTTTTACTTTTTTCTTAAACAGCGAATGCTCAAAAGCGGAATCTGCTCAAAGGATCATAGGCACCTTTTTACAAATTCTGATCGTTCTTTTCAGCACATAAAATTTCTAAAATCAAGCGGACAACCAACAATAACCTGCAGCTTGAATGGGGAAAAGAGAAGGGAATCCTTTTCAGAACTCCCTTCTTATTAATTATTTACGTAATCCTAATTCGGCAATGATTGCTCTGTATCTCTCGATATCCTTTCTGTAAAGGTAATCGAGCAGGCTTCTTCTCTTACCGACCAGTTTTAAAAGACCGAGCCTTGAAGAGTGGTCTTTTTTGTTAGTTTTCAAATGCTCCGTCAGGTGGCTGATGCGGTAGGTAAAAAGTGCAATCTGAGATTCAGGTGATCCTGTATCTTGTTTTGACTTTAACCGACCATGATTCTCAAACAGCTCCTCTTTCTTCTCACTAGATAAATACATGCTTAGCTAAAATTAAATTATTCTATAAAAACAGCCGCAAAGGTAGCCCTTTGCTCAACAATTACCAAATCAGGCTGTTTTTAATTCCCGTCTCTTCTGGAAGAGAGATTTGACTTTAAGCCACCAGCCATGATAGACATCCGGCTCAAACAGTCGGGCATCATTTCGGGCCTGTCTCAGGAAGAAAAGCCCAAAGGGAAGCAGCACTGCATTAGAGATCCAAACCGCTACTGCAGGGTCAAAAACGCCTTCTTTGCCCCATTTATCCCCGGTGGTATTGAGGATGTAGTAAATGAGGAAAAAGATAACAGAAACAATTACCGGCAGACCTAAGCCGCCCTTTTTGATAATGGCTCCGATGGGTGCTCCGATCAAAAACATAATCAGACAGGCCAGTGAGCGTGCCATCTGTTGATTCTTCGTCACCAGGAATTTGCGCTGGTCCCGCTTAAGTGATTCAAGGCTGGTTGCCCTGTTTTTAAGCAGGTTTCGCATGGTGCGGGAATTATTAATACCATGACTGAGTGCACTGATCTCTTTGGTGTTATTAGCCGTTTTGCTGGTATCATTAAAGGTGTTATAAAACTTCGCCAGGTTTTCCTCTTTGGTATACACCCTGAATTTCTTTTCTACCTTTTCCTTTGCATTAAAGCCTTCGAGCTGTTTCCCTTTTATAACACGCTGACCTTTAGAAGCAATTTGCTGTTCGCGCGCCTGGGCTCTGCCTTCAGGTGTATTCAGCGAGTTGGCCTTATCAATAGGTTTATTGGCATTTAGGGTAGAGACAGAGTCTGGTTTTGTCGTTACGGGTCTCCTGGCATCCCTCAATGAATCATAACGAGCGCGATTATCGCTCAACTCTTTAGGAATTACATTCTTTCTGATAAAATGATATCTGAAGGTATTGCTGATATCGTTGAACATCCTTTCCTGCCCAACATAATAGTCCCGTTGCATAGAATCTACGCCCACAATCAAATCATGACGGGTTTGCACCAGCCTGGATCGCCTGAAAAGACTCTCATCCGTATCATTCATATCAAATGAAGACAAATCGAATACGATCTTATTCTGATCAAATTCATCTCGCTTGAACTGACCACCATCCACCCGGTCCTGGTATTTCTCTTTGTAGGCCTCCTCATAACGGATTCCGTTGAAGAGTTCCAGCGCCAGATAGCGCTGATTCATAAACGAATACATCAGCCCTGAGTCAGCGAGAATCACATTCCGATTACCTGTACCGTTGTTGCCCACGTGGTCATAGATAATGATATCCTTCAACTGCTCATCTCCTACCTTCTCATTTACTTTAATACTGTACCCGGGAATTCCATCATAGAACACCCCCTCTTTAATATCCAGAGCGGGCTTTTTAGTCCGCATATCCCATAAGAGACTATAGGTCTTGAGGTTAATCTTAGGCACCAGTTGGGTATTGGAATAGTAGGTGAAGCCCGTAAGCATCAGTACAAAAACAAAAATCGGTAAGAGCGAACGAACCAGAGAGATACCAGAGCTTTTTACAGCGGTGAGTTCAGAATGCTCTCCGAGATTGCCAAAAGTCATGATAGCACTGAGTAATACCGCTAAAGGGAAAGCGTCAGGAGAACTGGAAACAGAAAAGTAGAAGATCAGCTCACCAAACACCGCAAGACTGAGGCCTTTTCCCATGATTTGATCAAAGTACTTTAGCAACGTAACCAGTAGTAGAATAAAATCTACAACGATGAGGGTAAGTAAGAATGGCCCGATAAAAGAACCAAAAACCAGCTTATCAATCTTCTTCATGCCGTCCTGAATGCTGATGTACTAAACAAACATCATGCCTTTAACCAGATTGACAAAGAAAATAATATTACAAATAGAAATGGAATCAGCCGCCAATTAATTCTTTGAGACTGTACACGATATTTTCCCAAAGGTCTTGTTGTTCTTCGGGGTCATCGAGGTTGGAGTAGTCAGTAATCTGGAGAAATACAGATTGCGTAAGTTCGTTGACATTGAGTTTGAGTTCAATGTATGCAGGATCATCCTCGTCTTCCTCTGTTTCCGGTAGAAACTCAAATTTGACATGATGGTTAGTACGCTGACCTGCCTTCCTTGCCTTGTGATCTTCCCCATCCCAATGAAAGCTGAAGACCTTATCTTCATTGATGTTTACATCATCTGCAAACCATTGTGCCAGTCCACTGGCAGTACTGATATATGGGAAAAGCATCTTGCTCGATGCGTTTACTTCAAACTCCGTAATAAACTTCTTCTTTCCCATAAGTTGAAAAAATTGATGCTCCGATAATTTAGAACATATTTATGAGACGGACAAACGGTTGCATTGGCATCATCTGAGGATTTGAGACGGGTTTTAAAAAGCCCCTTTCATGACTCAATACCAATCACAGACAGACACCCTACCCGGCCTCTTCTTTTCAGACCTGCCCCCCTGAAGAACCAGATTAAAATACCGACTTCACCTGTCACAGATTCACTGCTTACAAAGGCTTAATACGGTCTCTTTCTATGCAACAATTCAAGTCATATCTTTTCTGATTAAAAACTTCTCAAGTCTGTTGCTTTTTAACAATCTGAATCACTACATTTGCACTCCCAAAAGGCGAGGTACCTGCCTGCCGAAGGCAGGGCTCAGCAGAGCAAACAGGTATTTCAACTACAACCAATGGCGAGGTAGCTCAGTTGGTTAGAGCGCAGGATTCATAACCCTGAGGTCACGGGTTCAACTCCCGTCTTCGCTACTAAAACCCAGGTTTCATTTGAAGCCTGGGTTTTCTGTTTTAAGACATGCCTTACTATGTGTATGTACTGTTCTCCCCCTGTTCCAAATCATTCTATAAAGGGCAAACCAATGACCTGGTTCAGAGACTTGCCAGACACGATCAGGGAAGAGAGACCTACACCTCTAAAAACAGACCCTGGCATTTGGTTTGGTACGCTATCAAACCCACAAGAACCGAGGCCATGGCTCTGGAGAAAAAGCTTAAAAACTTATCTATAGACAGACTCTCGGTTTTGGCAATAAAAAAACCCTGACGTTTCCGCCAGGGTTCTTACCATATCTTGCTGTGAGTGTTTATTTTACTTTGTCGATCACTGCTTTGAAAGCTTCAGGGTGATTCATTGCTAAATCAGCCAAAACTTTTCTGTTCAACTCAATTCCTGACTTACCCAGCTTACCCATGAACTGAGAGTAAGACATTCCGTGCTGTCTTGCTCCTGCATTGATACGCTGAATCCAAAGTTTTCTAAACTCTCTCTTTTTTGCTTTTCTGTCTCTGTAAGCGAACTGCAGACCTTTTTCGATCTGGTTCTTAGCTACAGTCCAGACATTCTTTTTTCTCCCCCAATAGCCTTTGGCCATTTTGAGGATTCTCTTTCTTTTTGCTCTTGACGCTACTGCGTTTACTGATCTTGGCATAATGTTAATTTTTTTGACTTTTGGCGGAAGGACTGAACCAACTCTTTGGGGCCGTAAGCCGGGTGAATAAATTTAACCTTCTAATCGAAATTAGATGTTGAGCATTGCTTTAACGTTCTTCTCATCAGACTTGTGTACCAGGCCCATATGAGTCAGATTACGCTTCTGCTTTGTCTCTTTTTTGGTAAGGATATGACTTTTGAAAGCGTGCTTTCTCTTGATCTTACCCGTTCCAGTCAATTTGAAACGTTTTTTCGCTCCAGATTTAGTTTTTACTTTAGGCATTTTATATAAAGTTTAACAAAATATGGTCTTACTTTTTGGCCACCTTAGGTGCCAGGAACAAGAACATTCTCTTTCCTTCCAACTTAGGTAGCTGCTCCACTTTTGCATACTCCTCGAGCGCCTGTGCAAATTTCAGCAAGAGAATCTCACCCCTGTCTTTATACACAATTGCCCTACCCCTGAACTGCACATAAGCTTTCACTTTAGCGCCATCTTCCAGGAAGTTTTTGGCATGCTTCAGTTTAAAATTAAAATCATGATCGTCCGTATTCGGTCCGAACCTGATTTCCTTAATTACTGTCTTCGAAGCTTTGGCTTTAATTTCCTTTTGCTTCTTCTTCTGATCGTACTTGAACTTCGAGTAATCGATCACTTTACATACAGGAGGGTCCGCTTTTGGAGAAATCTCTACTAGATCAAGTCCCTGGTCCTGTGCTATTTTTATTCCTTCAGATACAGAATATATACCTACCGTAACGTTATCACCGACTAACCGGATCTGCCGGGCGGTGATTTTACCATTGACTTTGTAAGGCTCCTCCACCCTTCCTCTGGGGGGGTACCTTCTTCTCATTTTAGCGATTTTGACCTCCTTGTCTTGTTAAAAATGTTTGCAAATATCGGGATATTTTTTCAATAATCCATTTATGTGAAATTCCCGGAGCGAAATTTACTATTTCGCCCCGAGAGATTTCTTCTTTTCGTCATTAAAATAGCGAATAAAATCATCAATTGAGAAAGAACCCACATCTCCTTCTCCATGTCGTCTTACTGCCACCTGTCTTGATTCCTGCTCCTTCTCTCCCACGATCAGCATGATAGGAATCTTCTTCACCTCAGCATCACGTATTTTCCTGCCTATCTTCTCATCTCTGTTATCTACAAAACCTGTAATATCTTCCGATTCCAGTATTTTGTACAGTTCCTGGGCATAGCCTGCATATTTTTCAGAGATAGGCAGAACAGCAACCTGATCCGGTGTAAGCCAAAGCGGGAATTCTGCACCACAGTGCTCTATTAAAACGGCAACAAAACGTTCCATTGAACCAAAAGGTGCTCTGTGTATCATTACAGGACGATGCTTCTGGTTGTCAGAACCCGTATACTCCAACTCAAACCTTTCTGGTAAGTTGTAATCTACCTGAATAGTTCCCAGCTGCCATTTTCTTCCCAGGGCATCCTTCACCATAAAGTCAAGTTTTGGTCCATAGAAAGCTGCCTCACCCAATTCCGTTACGGTTCTCAGGTTTTTATCAGCTACGGCCTCAATGATGGCCTCCTCTGACCTCTCCCATGCCTCGTCTGTACCAATGTATTTGGTTTGGTTCTCAGGATCTCTTAATGAAATTTGAGCTGTAAAATCATCAAAACCGAGTGATTCAAAAATATAGAGCACCAGGTCGATTACTTTCTTAAACTCCTCCTTTACCTGCTCCGGAGTACAGAAGATGTGCGCATCGTCTTGTGTAAAACCTCTGACACGAGTAAGGCCATGAAGCTCACCACTTTGCTCATAGCGATAAACAGTACCGAACTCAGCCATCCTTACGGGGAGGTCTTTATATGAGCGAGGTTTGAATTTATATATTTCACAGTGGTGAGGACAGTTCATCGGCTTCAGCAAAAACTCTTCTCCTTCATGAGGAGTAGAGATAGGCTGAAACGAATCTTCACCATATTTTTCATAGTGACCTGAAGTCACATAAAGATCTTTTTGGCCTATGTGCGGTGTGACTACCAAATCATAGCCGGCACGTACCTGTGCTTTTTTCAAAAAGGCCTCCAGGCGCTCGCGCAGCTTGGCACCTTTGGGTAGCCACATAGGCAGGCCAGCTCCTACTCTTTGAGAAAAAGTAAAGAGTTCCAGCTCTTTACCTAGCTTTCTGTGATCACGTTTCTTAGCCTCCTCAAGCATCTGTAAATGCGCTGTGAGCTCCTTCTGCTTTGGGAAGGTAATGCCGTATATACGGGTAAGTTGCTTATTATTTTCGTCACCCTTCCAATAGGCTCCGGCTACATTCAACAGTTTCACCGCTTTGATGAAACCTGTGTGTGGGATGTGTGGTCCACGACATAGGTCAGTGAATTCACCTTGCTGATAGAAAGTGATACTTCCATCTTCCAGTCCATCAATCAGGTCCAGTTTGTATTCATCCCGCTTGTCGGTGAAGTAAGTGATAGCATCTGCTTTTGATACTTCCGATCGGTTGTAAGTATTCTTCTGGCGTGCCAGTTCCAGCATTTTCTGCTCCACCTTTTCCAGGTGTGCTGCATCAAAATGCTGATCTCCAAAATCCACATCATAATAGTAGCCATGCTCAATTGAGGGGCCAATACCGAATTTGGTTCCCGGGTACAGAATTTCCAGTGCTTCAGCCATCAGGTGTGCTGAAGAGTGCCAGAAGGTAGCTTTACCTTCTGCATCATTCCAGGTAAGAAGCTTAAGAGAAGCGTCTTCGGTGATGGCACGTGTTGCGTCCCATACTTCACCGTTGACCTCCGCGGCCAATACATTTCTCGCCAGCCCTTCGCTGATGCTCAAGGCCACATCCATAGCCGAGCTTCCCTGAGCAAATTCCTTTACTGTTCCGTCAGGGAGAGTGATTTTAATTATTTCGTTACTCATTTTTCTGATAGTCAAATGCTACAAACCATTTGACAGGTTTTGTGATAAATATGAGCCGCAAATATGCAACATTATTTAGGAGAACCCTTTAGTAAATCTATGGTTTTGGGATTTTTTTATGACAGGTAGAGACAGCGTGAGGCTCTGTCTCTCATGATGTCTTGATCAGAATAACAATAAGTCTCCTGTTGGAGAGCCCGAGTAGTTTAAAGCGACAGGTTAAAACTGAACTTAATACTCGACTTTCTGTCAGTGTTGATATCATTGTAGTTCAACCTGCGGATGTAGTCCACTCTGAAGAGCTTGAATATGTTTTCTACACCAAGCCCGACTTCAGCATAGGGTCTGGACGAGTCCAGGGTTCGGAACAGGTCCTGCACGCTTCCATCACCAATCAGGGGTGCGCCCTGCTCGTCCCGGTTTACCTGTACATCGAGTGTACTTTGGCTTACATCTCCCACCAACATATTTCCTGTAGCGACAAGCCTCCACTTAAGCTTTTTCATCAGCGGGATACGATTGAGAATAAAGCCTTCAAAAAAGTGCTGATATCTTAAAGAAGCGTAAGACTGACTTACAAATTCGAAGAAGTCCAGCCCATTAAAGGCAATACCGGTATACACAGGCTGCTCATTACCAATATGAGCTGTGAGCAATGGATATGGCACATCATTGAAAACATGGCCGGCATTGATCTGATAAAAGGAAACACCCCAGAAACCCATTTTCAACCTCTGCGACACAGCAAAGTCAAGTTTATGGTAGTCAAAGTCTCCTCCCAGGGTTCCCTTAAGCCCCCTTGTATAAGCCAGAGCAAAGGTGGGCCAGCGGAGTGTACCCAGACTGATGCGGCTGTTATCATTGATAAGGAACGTTTCATCACGTGCATACTTCAGCCGCAGACTCACCTCGGTGGTTGCGAAATCAGTACCCAGTGGTGAACCCACATCACTAAGATTGGTACGATACCTGAAATTGAACTCGGGATTAAAGTCCTGCTTTCTTAATCTGACTCCGAATGAAAAGGCTTTTGAGGCCTGATGCGCAAAGTCAAACTGGTATCGCTCATAACGGAAAGGACGCACCAGGTCTCCCAGCTGAGTCAGAGCCAGGAAGGCACTGCCATCATCCAGGTTGGTGAGCCCGTTGACCTGTATACCCAGCTGGTCCAGATCATTGCGGTAATTGAGAGAAAGTGTCGTCCACTTCTTCCGGTTAACAATCCATTGTACACCCAGGCCATATTTAAACTTCTGGTCTTTGAAACCATAGGCAGTGTAGCCATTGATCTGCCACTTGCGGCTAAAGTTCTCATTGGTTCTTCCTCCTACTCTTAGTCGGAAACCTTCTACATTATTTGCTGCGATCAGAAATGGCCAGGGCCCAAGGTCCAGCTGCCCGACTTCCACATATCCCCTGGCCACTGTTTTAAAGATGGTGGTCCAGGTCTTGACCAGTGGTATATTGTTCAAGGAGTCGATCATAGCAAACACATTCTTCTCGGTAGTAGAAAGTGTGTCATGTCGGTTTTCTTCCCAGAAAAGGTCATTTTGGACGCGTGCATCCTCAGCCAGTTCAATGGTTCTTTCAAAGAATCTGATCGGCCTGGGTTCGGTGACCTGAAGATTTTTATTAGAAGTATAGAATTTGGCCAGGAAACCTGCCGATTTTTTGGACAACTCCGACACATCTATCAAAACACGGGACTTTACCGGAAGCCAGGGTCCTGCTGTGGTCCGCTCTAATTCCTGTTGGATTCGTACTTTCTCAATGAAGTTCAGGTTAGCACCTTTTTGCATGGCAGCATCAATGCGCTTGATACCAAAATCTTCTTTGGCCACCCAGATCGTTCCTACAAAGGCGAGCTCCTGATTATTCTTGGGCTGAAAATCCAATATGTAGCAATACTCACCCTCCACCTCGGCACTGTCTCTTAATTCATAATCATAAATCAATCTCCAGCCATCTCCGATAGGCGAAGCAAACTCCTTTTCCACAATGGTCATGCGGTTTTGATAAAAGTTGTACTCCTGAAAAGAAGACCCTATGATCTGCGAGATTAAAGAACCATCCTCAATTCCTACTCCCCGGATTTTGGTCTTCTCAATCTGCTCTTTCTGGAGTCGGGGGTTTGAGCGGAAGTAAAACTTCGAAAGGGACTCAGAAATAAACAGTGGCAGAATGGGTTTACCATCCTCCCCGGCTATCACACTGATACTATCCAGCACTGCGGATATCTTCTGCATATATTTCTTTTCCCGCAGTTTATCCGTGATGTTATCAATGTCGATCTCTATCTTATTATAGCTCTCGTACTCGTAGGCCTCCAGCTTGCGTTTGTCATTGAACTTCTTGTTATCAATTACCTTCCTCATAATGGGAAAAGCCGGGTTTTCCTGTTTTCCTGAGGTTACCACGAAGGTTCCCAGAGAATTGGCTTCCGGAAGCAATTGGAAATTGATGGTTTGGGTGATTCCCCTGACGTAAACTTTCTTTTTTCGCTCATAACCTATGTATGAAACGATGATGGTATCGGACTCGGCTTCTCCTTTGATTTCATAGAGGCCGTCAAAGTCTGTAGGAGATCCAATGGAGGTTCCCTGAAGCACCACATTGGCGAATGGGATAGGGTCTCCCGATTCAGCATCGATAACCTTTCCCCTGATGATAGTTTGTTGTGAGAAAGCCTGCAGACCTATAAGGACGCCCGCAAGCAACAAAGTAATGCGTTTCAAATGACCGTGTTTAGTTTTTAAACAGTTGTTTAACGAGAGCATTGACGAAAAAGTGAACCTTCAGCTCATTTTTTAACAATTTATCAGGGCTTACGTTCACTTTGATCCAAATAATTTTTAATGTGGATATCTGACCTTTTCACAATACGCTGATACCACGCTAATTTCAGTTCTCTTTTTTCTTTATCAGACAGTTGCCAATGGACATCTGAACCTTTCAGTCTGGCCACTAATTCATTCAAAATCAATGCCGCACTCACCGAAATGTTGAAAGATTCGGTGAAACCATACATGGGTATGTGAATCAGTTCATCTGCCTCTTCTTTGGCATGATTGCTCAACCCACGGAGCTCTGTACCAAAGATCAAAGCCGTCTTCTGACTAATGTCTAACTCATGCACAGATGCAGAATTGTGGTCAGGGGTTGTACCGACTATGCGATATCCTTTCTTTTTTAAGTCTTTTATACAACGGGCCGGACTATCTTCAGAACGAACATACTTCTCCAAGTTGACCCATTTTGACGCACCTCTGACAATATTCGGGTTTACTTCATAGTCGTGCAGCTTCTGAGCGATGTATAAATCCTGTATACCAAAGCAATCACAGGTTCTGATCACAGCACTGATATTATGTGCGTGATACAGATCTTCCAGCATAACCGTGAGGTGACGGGTGCGCTGGTTTAATACATCATCGATGAGCTGCACCTTATGATCAGTGACATACTCTTCCAGTAAAGTGATTAATTCCTGTTCCACACAGCTCTGTACTAAAATTGAAACGGCAAAGGTAGGCAAAATGAGAAATGTTGAACGCCAATTTTGAATTGCTCTCTTCGTAACAGTCTCCCTTTTGCCTGCTTATATTACGGAACCGTATGCCCCGCTAGTAAACCGCTTCAAGGGTGAGACGTATATGAGCTTAATGTCACTTAAGAGAATCAGGCTTTTTTTATGCTTTTTATTATGCATGTCTCCTACTCTACGGGCCCAGGACCAGCTAGAAGTATTTCTTCCTGATCTTGTATCCACCGATCTTATTGAATACTACACGGCCTTTATGCCCGATGGTAGCCAGCTTTACTTTGTAAGAAGAAATGCCCGCTGGGGAGATTTCAATGATAAGACACCCGGCCATATCTACATGACTGAAAAATCTCATGGCGAATGGAAAGAACCACAGCCTGCCGGTTTTTCAGGGAAGTATTCCGATGGAGCCCCCTTTATATCGGCAGACGGCAAGTATTTCTTCTTTACTTCAAAGCGCCCCAGCCCGGAGAAAAACACCCCGGATACAGATGTCTGGTTTATGACTCAAACCGATAACGGCTGGTCTTCTCCTGCCCTGCTTTCCGGAAATGTTAATTCAGCCCGGACAGAATTCAGTCCGGTGCTTACCAAAAGTGGTAACCTGTACTTTGCTTCTATGCGAGCTGGCGGCTTCGGTCAGGGTGATATTTATGTCTGTCGGTTCGATGGCAGCGCCTGCCACAATGCACAGAACCTGGGTGAGAACATTAATACTTCTACAGGTGAATGGAATGTTTTTGTAGACCCTGACGAGACCTATATGATTTTTGAAGCCTCAGGTCGCATTCCCGACAGAGATAACGGAGACTTCTATATCTCTTTTCGAAAGAACGGGCAATGGCAGCCCGCGGTATTTATGGAATCGCTGAACACTACCGGCAGTGACCTGGCTGCCAGGTTGTCTCCTGATGGTAAAACGCTTTATTTCGCCCAGTCTCATAATGGAGAGGTGGACATCAAGTCTGTCAGCATCAATGTCATCGAGCAATACAGGACTGATAAATAACAGATCAGTCTTTGGTAAACCAGTCTTTAAGCACTTCTGCCGCAGGTTTATCGCGTGGGGAGTAATTCGGAGCCCGGCTTATACCTTTATAGGCTGACCAACGCCACACAAATACGCCTTTCATCCAGGGTTCTTCCCAGATGCTCTCAAACATGCTTTTGTAGGCATCTCTTTGTGCGCCATTGTTAAGTTCATTGCCTTCTGCGAACCTGTTGTTATCCCATGGTTCAGCGCCAACATAATCTTCATTCTGATATCCCCATTCGGTAAGGATAATGGGTTTCCCATGCTTTCTTGCCAATCTCTGCAGCTTATGGCGATAAGTCTCCCAACCCGATTTCAACACGGCAAAATCCGGGTCCCGGAGCTTACTCAGTGAAAAATAGGCATCGACTCCTATGTAATCCAACTCACTCCAGAAACTGATTTTGTCGTAACTATCCCAATTGGCAGCATAAACAATCGGACCGGAGTACACCTCTCTCACCCTGGCAATGAGGTCACTCCAAAACTCTGGTTTTTCCAGGGCGGTCCGTTTCATTTCCGTCCCTATACAGAAGAGTTCGACCTTCAGGGAGTCGGCTATTCTTGCATAATCCAGAATGTAGCGTTCATATTGCTCTGTGAACACCCGCCAGTCCTGATCATTTTTTGTCATCAGCGCACCACGCCAGTAGTCTGTACCTTCAATACGGTTTTCCTGAGACTCCCTAAAGGCCCGCTGACTTTGAATGTAGTTGATTCTGGAGAGGCTGTCCTGAAAGTCAACCTCAGGGCTCTCCCAGTCAGAGAGATCCCAGCCAATGGTCAGGTGAGGTTTTAGCATCACCTTGAGGCCATTTTGTCTGGCCAACTGAATTCCCTCAAGTGTTGCCTGCTTTCTTTCTCCAAACCACTGGCCCTCAAAGTCATAAACCACCTTCAGATTCTGGCGATACACTGTGGCTTCAGGAACTACGGCTACAAAGTTACTGCCTACCTGAGCCATAGAGCTAAACATCTGATCTTGCAAGGGGCCTCTTCCGGGTCCCGTAAAGACCAGCCCTTTCACTTTGGTATTCAAGGGATCTGTGAAGTTTACGGTCTGCTGACAGCCTGCGAAGCACACCAGACAAAGAAGAATCAAACCCAAATGTTTCATAACGAAAACTACTACGCCTCCCTTAAAGCAGCTATCAGTTGGCAGACATTAATTCGTTCCTGTACTATCCTCAAGCAGCCGTTCGGCCAGACCAACCAGAAATTCCGGTGGGTATTCAATAAAATCGGTGTGCCTGGTAATTCTGCCTTCCTTATTAAACCGCAACGAGATGACAAAACGCATATGTTCTGCATCATCATAGAGTTTGCCACCATAATAAAACGGAGTAAAATAGCCGCGCCCCATAGCTGTGCTATCAGTTGTTGTCAGCTCTTCCAGTACAAGCACTTCAGGGTAATCAGGGTGTTTTTCAAGTTGTGGATCAGGCCAGTTGTAGAAGTTTATAAACTCCTCCTTATTATAGGTATATCTGAAAATAACATCCTGAAAGACGAGGTCATCAGCATATAAATCCTGAAAGCCTTCCCAGTCTGCTCTGGCTTTGTACAGGTCAAAGAAGTTCATGGCTCTTTCCCGGGCAAAGTCTGCTCTCTCTTCGGAACCGGTGCATGCCGTAAGAAGTACAAAAAACAACAAACAGTGCTTCATAATCAGGTTATGGGTGGAGGTGTAAAGTTAGGTACTGGCGGGCTAAAGTGCTTTGATACAGATCAACTAAGTCAGGACTTACCCTGGTTGATTCTTGTTTTCTCAGAGCTTTCAGTGCTTAAAAAAAGAAAAAGCCATTGGTCAGGCGACAAACGGCTTTAGGAAGATGAACAAACAAAATTATTAATTTCTTTTCGTCAAACCTGTTTTAATCAGATTTGTAGTAATAACAGCCAGGTATCAAAACACCCTTACCTTTTCCTGAAAAAATTCTAAAAGTCCGGTTCAGATATTAAAAAGAAAGCCCCTTAGCAAGAATACTAAGGGGCTTTACCTGTATACTAAATTGTTCTTAAAAAAGGTCTATTGTATCTCCTACACCATAGCCATCATCATCTTCTCCTTTGTCATTGTTGGGGTCTGATTTTGGAGGGGTGGGTCTTGGCTTCGTTTCTCTTACAGGAGGTTTACGAATGTTGGCAGCTTTCTCAGGGTCTGCCGGCCTTGAGGATTCCCGGACCATTGGCCTTACAGGTGGCTTAGGTGGTTCTGCCCGCTGAGTGGGTGCTATGGTCTGCCCTGCTGCGGCCTCAATAGGTGTGGCCCGTGGTGTGTTTTCCTCCTCACTCTTTTCTACTTTGGCATCTTCGCTGTTCAGCAAAACCACTTTCTTTACTGAATGGGCTGATAGTTTGTTACCCGTTGCCTTCCAGCCCTTTACATCGATGAGCATATCCATGTCGTAAGTCACCTTCTTTCGCTCGCGCGAACCCTTTTCCGTATAGTGCACTTCTATTTGCGGCTGGGCTACGGTAGTCACCATCACCAGTTTGGAGCCTTTCTCCTCACTGATGAAGCTGAAACGTTTTTCCATGGTAGAAGTCTCAATCTGGAAACGCTTCACATAGTGCGTCTTACTGGCTCCATCATAGTGTACCGCTGAAATAACACCATCCGGTTCCAGCTTAGTAATGAGCATAATCTTGCCTGGCTCGTAGCGATTTGTCAATTCAAAAGAAGTGAGTTCATACTCTCCTGTTTTGTAAATGACCAGTATTTTATCTTCGCTCTGGAAGTTACCGAGCAGTTCTCCACGATCATCACGATTCAGTCTTCCCACAGAATCATCATACCAGATATCCAGTCCGCCCAGGGTAGACTTTCCTTCCATCTTCAGCTGTACCTTTCTCACAGGGTACTTGGTAACAATGTTACCTCCCGCACCACGGCCCTTGATCTCCAGATCGGCAAAGTTGAAGTCAAACACTTTTACCCGGGCTTTTGCCCCTGAAGAAAGATAGACAGTTACCAGCTCAGCTTCACCATTAGGGTTAGCTGTAAAGTACAGTACTTTTGAGCCTCGTTCTCCTTTAGTCAGGTCGTATTCCCTGTCCCGGGTCACGCCAAGCACCTGGAAACGCTTCACCATGGTTCTTCCTGACTTACCATCCAGGTACATCAGGTTGTAAACCATGCGTTCGTCATTCTTCTTCCAGACACCTGCATAAAGAATGTCTTTACCCACGAAAATCTTGTCTGCAATGCGGACTACCTGGAATTTACCGTCTTTTCTAAAGACAATGATATCATCGATGTCAGAGCACTCAGTGACGAACTCATCTTTCTTCATACCATAGCCAATAAAACCTTCCTTCCGGTTTATATAGAGCTTGGCATTGTTAGCTGCTACCACAGTAGCTTTGATATTCTCGAAAGACTTGATCTCCGTTTTTCTCTCGCGGCCTTTGCCATATTTATCGAGCAACTTCTGGAAATAGCCAATGGCATACTCCACCAGGTTGGCCAGGTTGTATTCTACCTGCTCCAGCTCTTCCTGCAACTTGCGCATGGCTTCGTCTGCCTTGAAAGAGTCGAAACGCGAAATACGTTTGATCTTAATTTCTGTAAGGCGTACAATGTCTTCCTCGGTGATCTCGCGATAGAAGTCTTTCTTGAAAGGGTCCAGTCCTCTGTCAATCGTTTCGATTACAGCTTCCCAGGTCTCGCACTCTTCTATATCCCGATAGATGCGGTTTTCAATAAATATTTTCTCGAGTGAGGAGAACAGTATTTTCTCCAGTAACTCCCCTCTTCTGATCTCAAGTTCCTTTTTCAGCAGCTCAACCGTCTGAGCCGTGTTAAGACGCAGAATCTCATTTACACTCATGAAATGAGGCTTGTCATCAATGATCACACAGGCATTGGGTGATATGCTGACTTCACAATCGGTAAAGGCATAGAGCGCATCGATGGTGATGTTAGGCGACTGGCCACTGGCGAGCTCAATCATGATCTCAACATCTTCCGCTGTATTGTCGATTACCTTTTTGATCTTAATCTTGCCCTTATCATTGGCCTTGATAATCGAATCGATCAGTCCTGTGGTGGTGGTACCAAAGGGTATGTCTTTGATGGCAATAGACTTCTTGTCTATCTCTTCAATTTTCGCACGGACTTTGACCTTACCGCCTCTCAGTCCCTCATTATACTCTGAGAAGTCAGCCGAGCCGCCAGTAGAAAAATCAGGATAGATTTTAGGTTTCTTGCCTTGCAAAACCTTGATAGATGCCTGAATGAGCTCCACAAAGTTATGTGGCAGGATCTTGGTTGACAGCCCTACCGCAATTCCATCAACTCCCTGAGCGAGCAGAAGCGGGAATTTTACTGGCAGGGTGACAGGTTCTCTTTTTCTTCCGTCATAGCTAAGCTGCCATTCGGTCGTCTGCGGGTTGAACACCACTTCGAGTCCGAATTTGGAAAGACGGGCTTCGATATAACGTGCTGCCGCAGCGCGGTCACCGGTACGGACATCCCCCCAGTTCCCCTGTGTTTCTATCAACAGGTCTTTCTGACCTATGTTGACAATGGCATCACCAATAGAGGCATCACCGTGCGGGTGATACTGCATGGTTTGCCCTATCACATTGGCGACCTTATTAAAACGGCCATCATCCATCTCTTTCATAGAGTGGAGGATTCTCCGCTGTACCGGTTTAAAGCCATCTTCAATGGCCGGTACGGCTCTTTCCAGAATTACATAGGAAGCATATTCCAAAAACCAGTTTTGGTACATCCCCGATACAGGAATCACATCCTGTATGGTACCGTCCTGTTCTTCGTTGTTTTCTTCTTCGCTCATTTATTAATCATATTTAACCGCAGAGTACGCCAAAGCACGCTGAGGTCCGTGGTTATTTACCACTTATTTTGTTCAATTTTTCAGCAGGGTCGAATAGTTCAGTATGCACTCTTATCGCAGCTCCGATTACCTGTTTCCCCCATTTCTCTGTATAGTTCAGCACACTGTGAGATTCTTCTAGACTGCCTCCTCAACCAAATCCTTTTCGACCTTTAACCTGTCAATGATAAAAGTCTGGCGACTTGGTGTGTTTTTACCCATGTAGAAAGTCAGGAGCTCTTTGATGCTCGTGTCTTTTCTGAGAATAATCGGTTCGAGCCTCATATCAGGCCCTATGAACTCTTTGAATTCCTCAGGTGATATTTCTCCCAGTCCTTTGAATCGTGTGATTTCAGGTTTGGCTCCCAGCTTATTAATAGCCGCCTGACGTTCTTCATCGCTGTAGCAATAGATCGTCTCTTTCTTATTTCTCACCCTGAATAGCGGAGTCTCAAGGATATATACATGCCCTCTTCTTACCAGATCAGGGAAGAACTGCAGGAAGTAAGTCAGCAGCAACAGGCGAATATGCATACCATCCACATCGGCATCCGTAGCCACTACGATTTTATCATAGCGCAGCCCTTCCAGTCCGTCTTCAATATTCAGCGCATGTTGCAGCAGGTTGAATTCTTCATTTTCGTAAACCACCTTTTTGGTATGCCCGAAACAGTTAAGGGGTTTTCCCCTCAGACTGAATACAGCCTGGGTTTGTACATTTCTTGATTTGGTGATCGAGCCACTGGCTGAATCTCCCTCGGTAATGAAGAGCGTAGATGCTTTCTTCAGATCCTCATCGCCTTTTTTGTCATCCAGGTGGATACGACAATCTCTGAGCTTCTTATTATGGAGATTGGCTTTCTTGGCCCTGTCATTGGCCAGCTTCTTGATACCGGCAATTTCTTTTCTCTCACGCTCTGATTGTACAATTCGCTTGAGCATGGCCTCAGCTGCATCCGCATGTTTGTGCAGGTAATCATCCAGTGCCTTTTTGACGAAGTCATTCACGAAGGTCCGCATGGTGGGGCCGTCAGGTGCTACATTCTGAGAACCCAGCTTGGTCTTGGTCTGTGATTCGAATACAGGCTCCTGCACCCTTACCGCAATGGCTCCTACGATAGAGGCCCGGATGTCGGTAGCGTCAAAATCCTTCTTGTAGAATTCTCTGACGGTTTTTACTACTGCCTCGCGCAGTGCCGCCTGATGGGTACCTCCCTGGGTAGTATACTGACCGTTTACGAAAGAGTAGTATTCTTCGCCATACTGGTTGGTATGTGAGAGTGCTATCTCAATGTCATCCCCTTTCAGATGTATGATCGGGTAACGGAGGTTATCTTCATCTGTCTTACGTGAGAGCAGGTCGTAAAGTCCTTTTTCAGAGTGGTACTTTTGCCCGTTGAAGTTGATGGTGAGCCCTGCATTCAAAAAGCAGTAATTCCAGATCAGATCGTCAAGGTATTGTGGGATGAAATGGTAGTTCTTAAAAACGGATTCATCGGGTCGGAAAACGATTTGTGTACCGTTGCGACCACTGGTGGTCTTTTCCGGTTCATCATTTTTGAGCTCACCTCTCTCGAACTCGGCCATTTTTGCCTTACCATCTCTGTAAGACTGAACTCTGAAATACGTAGAAAGGGCATTCACCGCTTTGGTACCTACACCATTCAGCCCTACCGACTTCTGGAATGCACCGCTATCGTATTTACCTCCTGTATTGATTTTGGAAACGCAGTCGATGACCTTTCCGAGCGGAATACCTCTTCCGTAATCTCTGACTTCTACCTTGTGCTCGGATACTTTGATGTCGATGGTTTTGCCGAAGCCCATCATATGTTCATCGATGCTATTATCGACTACTTCTTTTACCAGTACGTAGATACCGTCATCCTGGGCCGACCCGTCACCCAATTTCCCGATATACATTCCGGGTCTTAATCTAATATGCTCTTTCCAATCGAGCGACCGAATACTATCTTCGGTATAGTTCGCTGTTTGTTTCGCCATTCAACTTTTCCAACTAAAAATTTCAAGAAGAAATACCACACGCGTTCGAATGATATGGCACGGAAGTTAGAATATAAAATCTAAAAAAGCACTATTGAATTTCAAGGAGCTCTGGCAGGCCGGAAGTGCATTCAAAAAACACATCTAATTCAGCCTCCAGTTATACACTGATCTGCTCAAGCTAATGCAAGAACAGGAGGAAAAGATTTACTGATTTACTAAGGAGCTATTAGTTCCTCTTTTTAGAAACCAGCTTTACCAGGTATAAAAACCAGATAACCAGTAAAACCGGTCCCAGGTATATGAAATACCCAAGCCCGTCTACCATAAACTCATCGGACATATTCATATAGCCCAGAAAGATGAGCGTCAGTGTAAGAAATACATTCAATACTCCGGCAAAGCCCTTTGTCCAGCCGATAATATCCAGCTTGAGGGAGCGGTTTCTGATGCCCTCCCCGTCTTCGGTGGTTTTGATTTTCTTGAGCACATTAATGAAACCGACACAGATTACATTTACCAACAGGAAGGCGGCAATGGCCACAAAGAAGAAGGTATTTCTGTCTACAATACCAACGGAATTTCCATCTGCATCGATACGATAGGTTACGGAGCTGGTCATATAAGCGTAGGACCAAAGAAGAGCCCCCAGGAAAATCAACCATGTAATACCTCTGAAGAAACCGGTAAAGTTATTCATGCACTCGTTTACTTTGAAGTCGCGAAGTTAGACAATAATGTTTTTGTTGCAGATAAATGTTTGACAGGTAATTGTTTAATCGTGCCAATTGCTGATAGCGCCTATTTATTTGTCATTATTAAACCACTACCGGCTTTGACAATGCAACGGTTGCTGCTACTTTTACATCCTTAAGGGGTAGCAGCCTTAGTCTCTAAAAGTCACCATGAGCGTTAACCCCATCGTCATTGCCATCCCTGTTTATTTTCTTCTGATCGGAGTTGAGATTATCTATCAGCGGGTTACGGCCGTCAAAACCTATCGTCTTAAGGATGCCATGACCAACATTAACTGTGGGGTAATTTCGCAAATCAGCGGGGCCTTTCTCATGGTAGTACTTTTTGGTATGTATACTTATGTGCAGGAAAACTGGTCTCCTTTTTACATTCCAGTAGTATGGTGGGCCTTTCCTCTGGCTTTTGTCTTCTTTGACTTTATGTATTACTGGGCTCATCGCCTGAGTCATGAAATCAACCTTTTCTGGGGTGGACACAGTGTACATCATCAAAGCGAAGAATACAACCTGTCTGTCGCACTGAGACAAAGCTCAACTCAGATTCTTTGGACTTTCCTTTTCTATCTGCCTCTTGCCATGGCAGGTATTGATCCCATTGTCTTTATCTCTATGCAGGGCGTTAATCTGGTTTATCAGTTCTGGATTCATACAGAGTCTATCAAGAAGATGCCCAAATGGTTCGAAGCCATTTTTAACACCCCCTCCCATCATCGGGTGCATCATGCACGAAACCCTAAGTACATTGATAAAAATCATGCGGGTACACTTATCATCTGGGACAAACTGTTTGGCTCCTTTGCGGCCGAAGAAGAGACTCCTGACTATGGCATAACCAAACCTTTGAAAAGCTGGAATCCGCTTTGGGCCAATTTCGCTCACTATACTGATATCTATCACGATTTTAAACGCGTATCAGGCTTAAAGAATAAGCTCGGTGTTCTGGTAAGAAAGCCCGGATGGCTTCCGGAAGATATGGGGGGATACCGCGCACCCCAGGAAGTCAAGAGCGACTATCAGAAATTTGATAACCGAACTCCCATCAAGCTCAACATCTATGTGATTGTGCATTTTCTGTTCGTGATGACGGGTACTTTGCTGTTTCTGTACTACCTGAATGATATGGAAAAGTCGGCCAAAATAACTGCCGCTATTCTGATCATTTTATCGGTAGCCACGTTCGGACTTCTGTTTGAAAACCGAAAGTGGATTAAAATACTCGAATACCTGAGACTGGTCAGCACAGCCCTGGTGGTATTGTATGTACTGGCAGGCTTCGAACCGAGCCTTACACTGATGCTGATTACCTCAGGATGCCTTTTTGTGGCCATTGGCTGGTTTGCCAGTATTAACAGCCAAATGAAACTGGTTCAGTCTATCTCCTGAGCCCCTCATCAGCCAGCTTCTTATTCCGAATAAGTTTTCGTTCAGCTGTTTGACCCTTAGCGTACATTGCCCCTATATTAGTATGCATAACGACTATTTATGAGCCTGGACCCTACTGTCATCGCTATTCCTGTATATTTTCTGCTGATCGGAATAGAACTGATTGTGCATCGTATACAAGCCACCAGGTCTTATCGCCTCAATGATGCGGTGACCAATATTAATTGCGGTGTTACCTCACAGGTATCGGGTGCCTTTCTCAAAGTACTTACCATCGGGCTGTATACCCTTATCTATGAGCAGTTCAGGCTTTTTACCGTAGCAGATACCTGGTGGACCTGGGCCATTGCCTTTGTCGCTTACGACTTCTTTTATTACTGGGCACATCGCATGAGTCATGAAGTAAACCTCTTTTGGGGAGGCCACAGTGTACATCATCAGAGTGAAGAGTATAACTTGTCTGTTGCCCTCAGACAGAGCTCAACCCAGACGATCTGGACTTTCTTTTTTTACTTTCCCATGGCACTGGCCGGGATCAACCCCTACGTTCTGATATCGGTTTCGGGGTTTAACTTACTTTATCAGTTCTGGATTCATACAGAGTCAATCGATCGCTTACCCAGGTGGTTTGAGGCCGTAATGAATACCCCGTCACACCATAGAGTACATCATGCCCGTAACCCCAAATACATAGACAAGAATCATGCAGGTACCTTCATCGTCTGGGATAAAATGTTCGGCACTTTTATGCAGGAAGAAGAGCGGCCAACTTATGGCATTACCAAAAACCTGAATAGTTGGAACCCCGTCTGGGCCAATGTAGCGCACTATGCTGACATATGGCATGATTTCAAGCGCATTCCCAAATGGAGCGACAAACTGAAGTTTATATTTAAAAAACCCGGCTGGCTACCGGAAGAGATGGGCGGCTATCACAGCCCCTTTGACATTGATCCTCAGACCTACAAGAAGTATGATGCTCATGCTACGAAAGCCCTTAACCTTTACGTGCTGGCTCACTATGTTCTGCTTTTAGGAGGAACCGCCCTGTTTCTCTTCAATCTTGAAGGAATGAACGTTTTTGATAAAACCTTACTGGCATCTGTTATCACGATTTCAGTAGTGAGTTTTGGCGGACTTTTCGAAAGCCGGCCCTGGGCTTTCGGCCTTGAGCTGTTTCGTCTTCTGGCCATTCCCGTGACGCTGATCTATTACCTGAGCAGCTTTAATCCGGAGCCCGCCCTACTGGCTGGTAGCCTGGCATTTTTGATCCCCTCTGTTCTTTGGTTAGTTAAAGTGCGGCCCCTACCTTTGCCGGCCAAAGCGAGCTCATGAAAAGTCTTTACAAACCCAGCCTGTTAATCTGCCTGTTCATCTTTGCCTTAACCTTTAGTGGCTGTACCAAGAAGGTAGATGTGGGAGATTTTGATATCGAGGCCTGGCAGTCTGACGGCAATGGCTGTAATGGCGTGCGTGCCGGTATGACCGAGGACATTATGAAGCTCAAACCCAAACTGCTGGAATTGTATCAAAAATCAGTAATTGAAGTTTTGGGGCAGCCAGAGGAGCAGGAGTTGTACCAGCGAAGCCAAACCTACTATGTTTACTATATAGATCCTGCCGGAGACTGCGAAAACAAAGTGGAAAACCCCAGGAAACTCATGGTGAGATTTACCGCCCTGGGCATAGCTAATGAGGTGAATATTAGATAATTACACAACTAACTATTTAGTACAAAACCTTAGTCTAACGAAAACTCAGGATAGAAAGTTTTCCTTATGCCATTTTTTTTGGAATAAAATTTTCCAATTGCCATTTTTTTCAATAGATTGAAGTGTCAAATCAGATGAACAAACTGACAAGACGTATTGGCTTGTGCAATCGAATTCATATCGAAAACAAGGTCAGTAAAGCATTAAAATTAGCTTAGGTTAGTTTTAGTTTTATAGGTAGTTTAGGTGAAGGTTAGCCACTCCTCAGGCTAACCTTCCGCTTTTAGACGCACCTCGTAGTTAAAGATTTCTATCTGTCCTGCCTTGTAGAGTCCTCCGAGTATTTTCTTGAAGTTTTTCTTACTCATACCCATCTCTGCTTTGATATCCTCCGGACTGCTTTTGTCCCCTAAGTCCAGTACACCTCCGGCATCTTTTATCTTTTGCAGTACTACGCTGCTCATGTCTTTCACTACGGTGTAACCCTGACGCTGCAGTGCCACATCTATCTTTCCATCTTCACGCAGTTTCTTGATAAAGCCGGGGAGCTTATCGCCTGTTTCTACCTGTTGAAAAATCTCGTTCTTGTAAATCAGGCCCTGGTATTTGCCATTGATGATCACTTTGAAACCCATGCCGGTTTCCTGCCATACGATCACTTCAACTTCTTCGCCTTCTTCCAGTCCTTCGTGACCTTCTTCTAAAAACTCCCTGAGCTTCGTGACTCCGATCATACGGTTGGTTCTGAAATCGAGCAATACCTTAACCGCATAGCTTTTCCCTTCTTCCAGAGCGATATGCTGCTCTCTGTAGGGCACCATAAGGTCCTTTTCCAGTCCCATATCCATGAAGGCTCCCACCCGGGCTACCTGCTTGACCTTTAATGAGGTAATATCTCCGACTTCAGCCAGAGGCTTAATGGTAACAGCGACTGGCCGGTCTTTCGAGTCATTATAGACGAAGACCTCTACCTCTCCACCTATTTCACAACCAAAGGGAATGTATTTTTCCGGCAGAAGCACTTCGTTTTCTCCATCTGTGAGGTACATACCGAAGTCAACTTCACGGGCGATTTTTAATTTTTGGGTTTTACCGATCTCAATCATTGTCTGGCCTCTCCTATTTTGTATCTTTTCTCTTCAAAAGTTTGGCAAAGGTAGGATTCTCCAATGGGCTTTCCTTATGAATAGATGTATTAAGTATTTTCTCCCCGTTTGCATACTGCTTCTGTCGATGGTCAGGGTTGAGGCTCAAAAAAGCAGGTATTACCTGGCCTCGGAGTCTTTTGATCCGGCTCCCCGTAATGAAAATGCCTTCAGACTGGTCTTTTATAATGTAGAAAACCTCTTTGACTACTTCGATGACTCCACTACCATAGATGAGGAATTTCTTCCCAGAGGTGGACGATACTGGGGAAAAACCCGCTACCAGACCAAACAGAACATGATTGCCAAAACCCTGATTGCCACAGGGGGCTGGGAACCCCCGGCATTGATCGGGCTATGTGAAATTGAAAACAGATATGTACTGGAATCCCTGACCAGGTTTACCCAGCTAAAAGCTATCGGCTATGAAATTGTACATAAGGATTCCAGAGATCGCAGAGGAATAGATGTGGCGGCTCTTTACAGGCCGGATAAATTCAGGTTAATTGACTTCGAGCATTATACACTCAACTTCCCTTTTGATCCTGATAGCCGAACCCGGGATATCCTGCATGTCATCGGAGAAATGCCCAACAAGGACACACTCCATTATTTCGTTAACCACTGGCCCTCTAAATTCGGAGGTGCTTTTGAAACAGAGCCGAAACGCATATTTGCTGCCGAGTTTCTTCGCCATAAGGTAGATTCGCTTTTGGAAATCAACCCTGATGCCAGGATTGTGCTTACAGGTGACTTTAATGACGAACCTGAAGAGGAAAGCATGACCGAGGGCTTAGGGACCACAGAAAATGCCGAAGAGCTGCAAAAGACCGATCTGTTCAATCTGATGTTTGACATACGTTATGTCACCGGCACTCACAGTTTCGAAAACAAGTGGTCAATCATTGATCAGTTCATCGTTACGGGCAACATGTTTGAACGGGATGCCAGCACCCGGGTAAATACACGCTCGGCCCAGATATTTGATATGTCGTGGTTAATTATGGAGGGAGCCACCGGTGCCAGGCGACCTTTTCGCACCTACCAGGGACCGAAATATGTAGGCGGCTACAGTGATCACCTGCCCATTTTGCTTGACCTTAGCTTGTACAAATAGGTCAGTTCCCGGCTATTCAGGTTTTTCTTCTACTGACTCTGCATCCAGCTTCAGCACATATTTTTCGAGTATTTTGTAAAGCTCGTTTGGATTGAAGGGCTTGGTAATAAAGTCATTCATACCGGCTGCCCTGGCCTTATTGCGTGCCGAAATGGAAGTGGAAGATGTAATAGCGATAACCGGAATGTGTTTATTTGCTTCATTAAGGTCTTTGCGGATATGCTCCGTAGTCTCAAAGCCATCCATAACGGGCATTTCCAGGTCCATTAAGATAAGATCATATCGTTCCTGCTCCATAAGCTGCAGTCCTTCTACCCCATTACTGGCCACATCCACCTCAACATGCCAGCTCTTGAGAAACTGACTTGCCACCAGTACGTTCACCGCATTATCTTCCATAAGCAGTACGCGGGCTCCTTTCATACTGGAGAATGAAGGTCTTTTTCCTACCGCCCTGTTGGCATAAGTAGCCGCTGAAGATGCTTCAAGTGGCAGCGTAAAATAGAAGCGCGTTCCTTTCCCCTCTATACTCTCTACTTTCAGCTCAGAGCCCATCGCCTCCACCAATTGTTTGGCAATGGCAAGTCCCAGCCCTGTTCCTCCAAACTTTCTGTTCACTCCTTCATCCGCCTGGGTAAAGCTTTCGAATATCGTATCAAGCTTATCAGCGTTTATACCGATGCCCGTATCGATCACGCTGAATTGGATGGAACCGGTATCAACCACCTCTGCATCAAGGGTAACCGAGCCGGTATCTGTGAATTTGATGGCGTTGGAGAGCAGATTATTCAGCACTTGCGAGAAACGGGTAGGATCTCCGGTAACAATGGAGGGCATGGAAGAATCATATTTTGCCTTGAGCCTGATTTCTTTTTCCTCAGCCCGGAAGAGGAAAGAATCGAGAATACGATCAAGTGTTTCTTTCAGGTTAAACTGAATGGACTCAATCTCAGTTTTTCCTTCTTCGAGTTTACTGTAGTCCAGAATATCATTGATCAGCGCCAGCAGATTTTCGGCCGAAAACTTAAGCGAAGACAGGTTTTTCTTTCTGTCTCCCTGCTCAGGGTAGTCAATCAGCAAATGAGTCAGGCCAATGATAGCATTGAGCGGTGTACGAATCTCATGGCTCATTACCGACAGGAAGTTTGCTTTTGCCTTAGTAGCCTGGGTAGCATTATTCCGTTCCATTTCCACCTCACGGTTTTTCGCCTCAACCTCCTTATTGGTTTGCTTGAGCAGGCGATAAGCCTTAGACCTGCTGAGGTAGTTAAGCCAAAGCATGCCCAGGAGGGACAGTACGATAAGCACTCCTATCACAAGGTAATAGGTCAGTTCTTTTTGCTGTCGGTTTTCTGCGTTGAGTAACAGAATTTCATTGTCTTTTTTCTGAGATTCAAAGGCCCCTTCTATCCTGGCGATCTGTCTTGCTTTTTCCTCGCTGAATATGCTGTCTTCGAGCATTTTGAACTGGCGAAAATGATCAAGAGCCACCTGGGGCTGACTGTTCAGTTCATACCAGTCGGCCATATGGCTGAGAATTTGCGCCTTCACCTGCATAGCTCCGACTATTTCCGCCTTGTCAAGCGCCTGTTTGTAGCTCTCTATCCCCTTCTGATCATGCACATCCAAATTCTGATAAGCCATACCCAACAACAGTCCGGCATTGGCCAAACCGGTCGGGTTACCAAAGTCCTCATAAATCTCCCGGGCCATCAACAGGTACTTCACGGCCTCCTCAGGGTTTATATCCAGGTAGTACTCTCCCAGCCCTACATAGCTGTAGGTAAGTCCATCCCGGTCACCCTGGCTTTCGAGAATCGCCACTGACTGCTCGTAAAAGTAAAGTGCGCTGTCGGGTTTGTGGAGGTCTACAAAGAGGTTGGCTATATGTATCATGGAGTAGGCCATGCCAATTGAATCTCCCAGCTCCGTTTCTATTTCAAACGAGCGCAGGTGATAGCCCAGTGATTTACGAGAGCTGTCCAGGTTTTGAAAAACCATACCACAGTTGCTTAAAGCCCTGGCAATGCCGGATTTATGATCGATAGATTCATAAATATGCAGTGCCTCAAGAAAGTAATAAAGTGAGCTGTCATACTCGCCTCTGATATCAAAGGAAATGGCCAGATTGTTCACAGCATCAGCTTCTCCCCGCTCAAAGCCTATTCTCCGGGCTTCCTGAATTGCCTTACGCGAGTACAGTCTGGAAGTATCGGAATTGATAAAAGCGAATTCAAACCCCAAAGCAGCCAGTGCCTTTACCTTTGCTGTATCATTTGATTCTCTGATAGTAGATTTAAGCTGAGTGATGCGCTCATTTTGGGCTGACAGAAAAAGTATGGATAGCACAAAGCCCAGGACCGACAAAAAAAGTCTTCTATACATAGTATTATCTACTGATTGAGGTTCGATGCCAGATGAAGTGAAAGTAAAACTTTACATAATACCCGGACATGCTTCTGAAAGGTAATCATAGAGGCGGTTAAAACCCAATTGAGAAGGGTTTATTGTATGGCAGACAAGAAGAGACCTTGCTTCTGACCAAAGGAGATTCCTGATGACCACAGACTCCTTTGCTAAAAGCCCAATCAGCCATGGACTGAACCTGATAAATATTATCTTGGGGATGTGAGAAGAGAGAAGAAACCCCTATGGCGCTGGATCGGTGAAGCGGCACTGATTTTTCTGAGTATCCTGGGCGCCTTTTATGTAGATGGCTATCGCGAGCACAAAAACAAGGAGTCGACTTATATCAAACACCTTACCGACTTCAAATACGACCTTGAGAAGACGGCCGGCAGCATGAGATTTGAACTGTCGGCAAACAGCAATGAAAACCAACGATCCGGGTACCTGCCCAGGTTCTTAAAACTGGCCGACAGCCTGGACATTATGGTAAAATCGGGCGATCCGGCTAATACAAAGAGCATCCTATCTATTGTAGAAGAGCTGGACGATCGCTTGTCCAAGTGGATTTTCAGTTCACCCCATTTTGACCGGATCACACTTGACTATTATTACTTCATCCGTAACCCGGATTTAAAGGCGGATATTGCCACCCATAAGCGAGATCATTTACACCGTCAGGAATCAAAAGATGCCGTGAATCATTTGCTCGATAAGCTGGTCGACCTCCTGATTGATGTGAACTTCGGGAAACCGGACATCAGGACAAACCGGGACCTGATTTTTAATAACCGGATCATTAATACAGTCAGCCGGTTGCGGCTTTCTTATCGCATTCTTTTGCAAACTACAGAAGTGAACCTGGAGCGAGACCTGGAAATTCTTGCTGAGGTGGAAAAAGAAATGGAAATGTGGTGATTCACAAAAAACCACCTTCATTGACTCAGCACTTCTTTCAGCATCCGAAACAGTATTATCCCGGGTAGTGCTGAACAAACCCGGTCAATTTCTGATGACGATAAACTCTACCCGTCTGTTTTGAGAGCGGCCGGCTTCGTTGACATTTCTGGCAATAGGCTTTGTTCCGCCAAGCCCTATTGTTTCAATACGATTTCCCGCAATCCCCTTGTCTACCAGATATTGCTTCACAGCATCTACCCTGCTTTGTGAGAGTTCTTTCAATCTTTCCGGGTTCCCCTGGTTATCGGTGTGACCTTCCAGACGAATGGCTATATCCGGATTGGCATTCATCAATACGACCAGCTCTTCCAAGTGGCTTTGCGCCTGAACAGTATCAGCGAAGGCTACTTCTCCCCTTGCAAACAGAATTTTCTCTATTTGAATTTTGGTGCCCACCGTGTTCGGAGTCAGCTGAAACCCTTCCACTTTATTGCCTTCCGCATCGACTACTATGGCGGTGGATTCTGCGACAAACTCTTCATTATAGTTCAGGTAACCATCAGCCGTAATATCCACTTTGATCCTGGTTCCTTCTTCAAAGCTCATGATCCATTTTTTGTCCTCAGACTCAATATTTTTCGTATCGATCTCTTCGGTTTTTTCGCCAAAGCTTAAGCGAACCAGCGCGTCCACTCCTTTACCTGTTTCTTTATCCAGCACCTGCATGGTCATCACTACCATTACTTTCTCGGAAATGGGGGTAGTCTCAAGCTCTTTCTTTGGTTCCGGCTGTACCACTTCTTCCTCAGGCTCAGGGTCCAAAACAACTTCCTGAACAGCTTTTTCTGTCTCAGAAAGCGGGAATTGAAAGATATCTCCGAAACCTTCACTGTTTTGTGTGGTAGAGAAAAAGGCCATATCTCCGGTAGCCGGAACAGAGTACCCCAGCTCCACACCTGGTGTATTGATGGCTGTACCAAGATTTACCGGCTTACTCCAGTTTGTCCATGATTCATCCAATCGCTTCGATACGAAAATATCACGACTCCCTTCTCCCTGATGTCCGTTAGAAGAGAAATACAGCGTGGTTTTATCTGCACTCAGAAAAGGAGCCCATTCTTCGGCAAAGGTATTGATGGCGGCTCCCAGGTTTCTGGGCTGTATCCAGCTATCACCTTGCTTAAACGTAACGTACAAGTCTTCATTCCCTTCGGTCTGAAAGGACTTTAACGACATAATCAGCACCTTCTCATCGGGAGAAATACTGGCACTGATATGCTCTGAGTTATTAGCGAAATAAGTGATTTTCAACTTCTCAGGCCGTGTCCATTCACCATTCCTGAGTGTTGATTTAGCAATACCATTGCTGATAGTTCCCCCTGCCGGTCCGTTTGGGTCATAATAGTTTAGGAGATACATGGTATTGCCATCAACAGAAAAGCCTGCTATACCATTAAGACCGGGATGATTGATGGTGCTTCCGGCATTCTTGGCTTCAGACCAGGTACCATCATCTTTCAGGTCACTGTACCAGATATCTCCTTTGTCGATTTTGCCTCCCTGATTTTGTGGGTGGCCCGACCGCGTAAAATATAATCTTTGCCCATCAGGGCTCAATCTGGGATTCTGCTCATCATAGGAGGAGTTGATGCTATCAATTTTAATATGTTCCTGGCCCTGAGCACGGGACAAAAAGCTGGTAAGCATCAATACGGAAAAAACAATGTACTTCAGGCAAGCAGACATAATTCAACTTCGCTATTCATCTTTATCTCTGGTCTAACGCAGCAAACGGTATAAAGTATTCGCCCGTAAGACTGATTTGCCTGCAAATATAAAAATTGACAACTGCTAAAAGTTGTAAAGTCTTTGGATTAACCCTTTTTCACATTTAAGTGGTCTGTGAGCTCTCTTTCGGGGTCTGACCAGCATTGTTTACATGAAGCCGATCCAGTCTCACTCTCAGGGTGACTGCCTTACCAAATACGGCAAGGCCGGAATTGACGACTACCAGGGCCAGGGTACCCAACCAAAACCAGTTGGTGAAATCAGCATCTTCATATTTCCGAATGAGAGCCTCTCCCATGAGACTCAGCCCCAACCCGACCAGTGTAAGTCCGATAGAGGCAGATAACAGCCAGTTTCTTTTTAATTGCTTCATTTTGGTCTCTTTAAATGACCAAACCGAGAATCAGACAGAAGGTTCAGGTGCTTCCAATCGGGACAACACCAAAGATGAAATACATTCATCTTTGGTCTCACTGCTGTCCCTTTTTATTTCAACCACACTACTAGTTGAAACCTACCCCCGGACGTCTTCCGGAGGCACCTAAACAATCGAATATTAAATGTCTTATGATGCCTTCTTTTCCATCTCGGGAAAGAGCGCATACGCTGGTTTTTTTCGTTCTTCTTCCTGTTTTATATAGGTCACCTTCATGCTGGTCCAGCGCGTACCCAAATCATTTTGTCTGTGCAGGTAAAACTCGCGCAAAGCTGATGTGGGAATATGATTGAGGCCGATATTCTCGCCTGCCAGGTTTTTCCGGATGACCTCATCAAGACTTTTCAGCAGGTCATTCTTAAAATCAGCAGGTAGCCCGAGCAGACACAAGGGACGCAATACCCTTACCTGAGGCCTGAGCTGACCATGAAAGTACTTATTGATATAGAGTGTAATCCATGAGATGGAGGCCATCTTTCTGAACTGATAGTCCAGCACTACATTGATAGGAATCTCTATATTCCGATGATACACTAAAACCGATGAGGGTTTATATACGAGCAAGTCGCCATCAAACTTTAGCTCTTGCATGAAGTTCTTAAATCTTGCTTTCATCTTTTTTCTTGTTTATCGGAGCAGAGAGCGACTTTCTAACCTAAACCAGGTTTGCCGATAATTGAAAATCGCTTCCCTTACCCCGATGGTTTTAATATGCTCCCGTTCTTATCTTTTAATCAGAACTTTGTGTGTTTCAATCTTACCCGGCCACCTGGCTTCCAGAAAGTACATTCCTTCCTTCAGGCCCGATACGTTCATCTCAATCGTATTATGGGCACCCAGGTCCCGGCTCAATACGGTCATTCCCTGTCCGTTTCGGATAAGGAGCACCCCTTTTTCCTTTTGGCCGGTCCCCTTTACTTTTAAAAAGCGAGATGCCGGATTAGGGTAGACTATGAGTACATCAGACTCTTTCCTTTCAAATGTGACTCTTTCAATCTCTGAGAAGCTTTCGAAGCCATTGAAGTCTACCTGTCTGAGTCTGTAATAATTCACCCCGTTAACAGGTGATTTATCGGTTACTTCATAGTGTTTTACTGTCTGGGAATTGCCGTATCCGGTTTGAAAAATCAGGTCTTCAAAATCAAAGCCATTGGAAGATCTTTGCACCGCGAAAAAGGCATTATCTGTCTCATCTGCCGTGCTCCAGAAGAGCCTCACAGAGTCAGCTTCTGCACGGGCGTTGAATTCCAGCAGCTTTACCGGTAAGGGACTGTCTGAATGGTTGATGGAGCCCAGCGTGATGAATCCGTCTGTATCCAGCGTGCTTATACTGCTGAAGGTCAGCTGATCGCCACTGATGCTGCTAGCAGATGCCACTACCGTCCATTCATCATCCAACTCATTGGTCGCACGATACATGAGACGGTAGTTAGAGGCATCTCCCAAGGGAAAGGAAGTCAGACCCATTTCCGTAAAATCGAAAGTAAGGTCAACGGTCATCTTTGAAGCATCGGTTTCTGTTACATCCAGGTACCAGTCGCGCTGTGACCGGACCTCCACAACGGGGTCTCCCATTTGTGTAGTGAGATCGGTGCTTATATCCTGATTAGTAGCACTGTTGTGGCCAATCATCATGTAGTCGCCATTCGTAAAAGTGGCAGATTGCCCGGCACTGACTGATATGTTAAGTCCTGCTGAAGTAGCCGAAGTATTGGAGCCGTCAGACTCTGTACCGATGCCGGCCACATCCAGATCATAGTCTGGCTGGCAGGTGACCATACCATCACATACTCCCCCATTGCCCAGGTCGTCCCCGGCATACTTATCACCTCCGGTAAGTGTGTGGTCCCACTTGGCAGACAAATAAGAGTGCACAATATTCAATTCTGCCACATTGAGGGCCTTGCTGAAAACCATTACCTCTGCCAGCTGACCGTGCAGGTAATTACCTACTCCTACCCAGCGGCCTATGTTAAAGGTGGTGGTGGCCGTAGCCAGATCTCCACTATAGTCAGGAGAAGGATCTGTTACTTCTTTAGTTCCTTCTTTATAAACCGTATGGCGTTGACCAGACCCGCCTGTGGCCTCGTGACGTCCCGTCAGCAAGGTCCATTGCTGACCGGTAATCAAAGGACCTATACTGGCCGTACCGGCACTTGACCCTGCGGCTGCATCGAAGCTATAGTACTTATTCTTGTTCCCTCCTTCGTCTCTCCTGCGCGAAATACTGACATGGCCATTGGCATCGGTATCCGAACCAACACTGATTAAATAATCATTATCGCTGACCCCTGCCGCCTGATCCAGGTCACCAAACCTGCCCAGAGCAATGACAGTAGCATCTGCACTGAGGTTGGCGTCAAGATCTCCCGCCAGGTAATCGTCATTGCCATCAAAATCAACAATACCGTTTCCATTCTTGGGGTTACCATTGTCATCGTAGGTAGGAAAATTGACAAATGAGCTTTGTGTAGCATCATTGGACTTTCCTGACTTATCCAGCCACCGGACTACGCTCTCTCCGTCAGAAGAAGTTATCTCGGTAGCATCAAGCCAAAGCTCCAGGTCAGAGCTATTGCTGGCATCTACAATTCCTCCCGGTCCGGTGGAACCGATTTCGGCATCCGCAATGCCAACGATACTGTTTGTCTTATCGATGGTACCCAGCGTATAGTAGCCATCCCCTTTGCTACCAATGTCAACATTGACAAAACTGATGACGCGATCTTCAGGGTCATAAGAAGGGACGGCACTCAGCAGGTCCCAGCTACCGCTTTGACCGCTTCTGTAGAGTATTTTGTAGTTGGAAGAATTGCCTCCAGGCTTGCCTCCGACTCCCGCTTCTGCAAGACGGAAAGTAAAGTTAGCCGTCACATCATTATCGCTGTCAGTCAGGTCTAAATACCAGATTCTCTCCCATCGTGCTTCAAGTGTCAGGCTACCGTCTGTGTCACCTACGTCAGAGGTGTTGACTCCATTCTCACTAAGAGCATGTCCTGCCAGCACATAATCACCATCATCAAAAGTACTGATGCCAATTCCCAATCCGGCAGCACTGGCATTGTCATTCGTTTCATCTGAGGCATGCTGGCCTATACCTATTATGTTCAGGTCATAATCTCCATTAGCATTATCGTCTCCGGTATACAGGTCTGAATAGGTTGTGCCTGCACTGATGGCCGTGGAGTGGTCATATTTTCCTGCTAGGTAAGAGTAAACAATCTTGAGCTCTGCCGTATTAAGCAGGCGATCAAAAATTGCCACCTCTGCCACATCTCCGTCCAGCTTAAAGGTGTTGTCTGCGGCATTTCTGAAATCTCCGATTTCAAAGCTTCCGTCAGAATCCAGAGCTGAAGGAAAGTCTGTACTGTAGCTCAGTTCAGTACCATCTACAAAGGTCTGGTAGTACTTGGTAGTGGTGTTGGTGGTGTTAAGCAGGTGGGCGAAGGCCATCCAGGTATTGGCAGAAGCCGTTGTGCTGGCCAGGTGCACTGTGCTCCCATCAAAAGTATAGTGCAAATTCTCATTTTGCCCCATGCCGTCCTCATCCTTACGCCTGGCCAGATTGGTATTCTGGCCTCCTGTATTGGTTGAGCCGACAGAAAACACATAGTCGTTGTCATCTTCGCCCTGATTCGTCTGATCAAAAATGGCGAAAGCTATTACCGTACCGGGGGCGTCAAAATTCCCCAGGTCACCTCTCAGGTCTGCATTGATACCATCAAACCGTATCACTGCATTCCCATTGACCACATCTTTGACAAACTGTGGTTTTCCCTGGTTTGGCAATACATTATTGCCCTTTCCCGAAAGGTCAGTAACACTGCTCACTTTACTCCCGCTTACCAGAGAAGATATCTGATTAGCGTCAAGCCAAAAAACCAAGTTGGATGTTCCGTCCGTTGAGCCTACCCCTCCCGGGCCGGTCTGGCCGAGTGCGGTAAATACCTGCACCCAGACCAACAGTACAGTAATAACTCTCATAATAATCAGGCTATTTGTGGAAATGAGGTAAGTAACCTGATGATGCGTACAGACTCTTCTGAAGAATCCTGTTCTCTTCTCCCCTGCTTGCTGAGAGAAGTCCTGAATCTGTGTGCCTTCGCCTGGCTGATCGGGATCACCCTTGCTTCGGGTGTGTTAGAAATGGTGGAATTGGTTTTGCCGTGAAGTGGCTTTCTGGTGGAGCGAATTGTTCTGATAAGAGCTCTTCGCGTACTTGTTTTCAACAACAAGTGTCTCATTGTTCTCATGGTAGTGTGTTTAGGATTTTGTGAAAGTGACCGGTTTTTGGCCGATCGTTTGATTCAAATGTAGAGTGACCAGAGAGCGTTGAAAATTTACTGCGAGTGGATATACACGGCTATGCGGTGAATGGGCACAGCGGCTGAGTTAAGGATTCTGAAGCTGTAAAGAGACATGGTTACAAATGATGTTATATGATGAAAAAATGAGGATGGCAGGTTCCAGACACATGATAACTGAGGAAAGGGTGAGGAAAGACCAGCTTTGGTGAAGCTTCTGTGAAGAGGGCAAATGGGAGAGTAAAAGCGATAAGGTAGAGGCAAACAGAGGTGAAGATGATACCCCTGCTACTGTCGAAGCAGAAAGAAAGAGTATACCTACGCAAGGACCGTATAAAAGAACTACCGGCTTAAAACTTCAGCAAAGGAAGAAGCAGGTAAAGGGAATGAGAGCTGTGTTTAAACAGATATTGCTTTGCTACAAGAGGCGGAATACCTTTAAAAAATTTGAGCCTGCCGGCTGCTCAAAAAGGAGCGGCAGGCAGGCGCGCAAAAAATAAACGATTGTTTAGAAAAGTCTGGGTGGAGTAGGTCAAATTAGCAGCAGGCAGGAAGTCAACTCCCCAACCACTGCTTCAACAAAGGCGTTTTAGCCCTGCTCACCACTATTTGTGAGCTAACATGTGGCTCTACTCTTACTTTCAGCTGTCCTTTGAGATACGGGCTCAGACATAGTATCGATTCCCTGTTCATCATGTAACTGCGGTTGATTCTGAAGAAATGATCAGGATGCATCATGTTTTCCAGATCTTTCAGTTTGTAATCTACCAGATAGCGTTTGTTACTTTTGGTGATCAGGTAGGTCCAGCGGTCTTCCGCATAGAAATAGGCGATTTCCTTACTCGCGACAGGAATCAGTTGTTCTCCTGACTGAACGAGGAAACGTTGCCTGAACAGGGGTTTTCTAATGCCACCACTCAGGTGGGAGATGTACATTTCGTTTTCCTTGGGAAAATCTCCCGTAATCGTTTTAGGTTGGAGCATAATTAGGTGTTTAAAGGTTTTTCTTTCATAGTGCTGTAGTGATTTGCCTGGTAATACCAGTATGGGTATCCAGAGCAGCCACTTCTCCCTCAGGGTTCAGTGGATGCCAAAGACGGGTGAGTCCGTCAGAAAAACCTGATCAGTCAAGTTATGCATTGACCATGCCTGATCGACATGTGATGTAATAAGTAATTAGGTGGGTATGAGCTCAGCGGTCCAGCACCGCTTCCCGACATTGCTCCACAACCGAGGCTATAATTTCTCTCAGTTCTACAGTAACGCCATTCTGCTCAAGTACGTCATCCAGGTATACAGCTACTCTATCGAAGTGTTCATCGGTAAGACCCGCCTTGACCAGATGAACGTGTGCGTGTCTCAGATCTTTTCCCGTGAATTTGATGGGGCCTCCGAGGGCCATCATCAGAAAGGCTTTCATTTTACCTCTCTGGATCTGCATATCGGCATTTTCAAAGAATGGTATCAATATCTTATCACTCATCACCTTATCGTAGAATTGCTCTACTACCAGATGTACTGCCCCTCTACCACCAATTTTATTGAATATTGAATAATCTTCAACAGACTCCATTCTCATATCTACCATTTAATTCACGCACGGCAATAACCGGATTTGTCCAGAATCCGACAGCCCAAAACTTCAGTAGCTCACACATATACACAATGTCACTTTCCTGAATTCAGGTTTTGGATACCGCGTTAAGTTCCGTTTCTAATTCTCTTTCTCATAATAGTTTCAGTTGTCTCAACTTCAACTATCCATGTTTGATGCCAAAACCCAAAATAGCCCTGACAGTCTCTATTCGCACTTTTTATACTTTAGACAGTTACGATTTTTCGTAATTAAACGAAATTTCGTACACCAATTTACGATTTTTCGTAAATTCCTTTCCTGATTCCCAGAGCTCTGATGCGTGAGCTGAGGGTAGTCGGGGCCATATTCATAAGCTCTGCAGCTCCGCCTTTTCCCGATACCTTTCCCTGGCAATGTTTCAAAGCCCGAATGATGTTTCGTCTTTCAAAGGCCAGCATTTCTTCTTTGGTCAGAACCTTATCCTCTGTCAGCGCCTTATCACCAGGTTCCATCTCTTCAGGATTGACAGCACCAATCCCCAGCACCTTAGCGAGGTCCATGTGACCGTCCTTACTGACAATTACAGCCCGCTCGATAATGTTCTGTAATTCCCGGACATTTCCGGGCCAATGATACGATTTCAAAACCTTTTTTTGAACCACAGACAGCTCATTCATCTTCCGCCCCATACGAGCCTCAAATTTCTGAATGAAATTGCGCGTCAGGGTAAGTACATCATCTCCCCTCTCGCGCAAAGCCGGTACCTCAATGGGAAATACGTTAAGCCTGTAATATAAATCTTCCCTGAATTCTCCCTTTCGGGCAAGCTCTTTCAGATTGCGATTGGTAGCCGCCACGATACGCACATCCACCTTCATCGTCTTATCACTTCCTACCGGCTCAAACTCCTGCTCCTGAATCACTCTTAGCAGCTTTACCTGCATCTCAAGCGGAAGTTCTCCTATTTCATCCAGAAAAACAGTACCGCCATCTGCCAGTTCAAAGCGTCCTTTTCGATCAGACACCGCACCGGTAAAGGCTCCTTTTACATGGCCAAAAAGCTCACTTTCCATCAAATTTGCCGGAATTGCCCCGCAGTTGATACTGACCAGGGGTTTTGCTTTGCGGTTACTTATCTGATGTATTTGTCTGGAAACCAATTCCTTTCCCGTACCCGTTTCACCAAATACCAGCACCGTGGCATCTGTGTGAGCCACCATATAAATATCCTGCCAGAGCATCTTCACAGGCTCACTCTCCCCTATCAGCTGACTGGTAACTTTGACCTCCTCAAGCTCTTGCTGCAAATACTGAGTCCGGTCCACCAGTGATCTCAGCTCTTGTTCGGCCTGGATTTTCTGAATCATACTACGGAGCACCATAGTAAAATACCACTTGCCGTTAAGTTCATAACGGTTCAGGGTTCCCTCCACTTCCAATGTCTCACCTGTCGCGGCAAGTACCTGGAAGCCTTCCGGAAAGTAAAGAAAGGAGTCCTGTTCTTTGGACTTGCCAAGTTTGTAAATCATGCGATCCACATCGCTTCGGTCTTTCTTATTCAGAAAACCATAGATACTGGGGCGGTCCGGTTCATGCTGTTTCCACAAAAGGTGGTTGCGGGCCGCAGTATTGGTCATGATAACATCTCCGTCTTTATCGAAGTTGATGAGCAAATCCTGTATACCGTCAATAAGTCCCTTCAGCTGAAGCTCCTTGTTCTTCGCCTCCTCTTCACGCTTGTGCTTTTGGAGTGCCACAGACACCTTGTCAGCAAAAAGCCTGAATACATCCAGGGTCTTCTCATCAAACCCGATACTATTGGCATGGCCAATAGCTATTACCCCGATCAGCTTTCCGTCAAGGTCGTGAAGCGGGGCGCCCAGGTAAGCCTGAGGTTTAAAGCGTTCTAAATAGGCCTTACTCTGTGGAAACTCATCAAGCACCTGATTTTCAACACTTAAGAGGCTTCTATCATCAAGTACCTGACCACACACGGTAGCCCGGCTGCTGTACGAAATGCCATTGTGGTACTTATTATTATGAATAAAGGAAAGTGCCTTGAGCGTGTCGCTGGCATTGTGATACTCTGAAACCCAGGCTGTACTTACTCTTAGTGATACTGCCAGACGATTTACGAGTGCCTTGAACCAGGCCTCACCTTTGAGTTCAGAGAGATTATCAAAAACCTCCTTGTACCTCCCATAATCTCTCATCCCCAGCTCCATAGCCTGTCTTCGGTTGGTTTTCTCTTATAAATCGTCATGGTCTGATAAACTCCCTGCCTGCCTTTCAAAGGCCGCTCTGAGCCTGCAACAGATCAAAAAAGATAGATATTTCAGCGTTCTGAAAAAAACCACTGCCTTGATTTTCCAGGCAAAAAGACCTCTTCTGACGACAATATTTTTCACCAGAACAAAGTGTCACTTCACTCTGAAATTAGCAGGCTTCACCAATCCTGACTGGATATTAGATTTCAACAGCATTTTATTAGATGTGAATACCAAAAAATTCACCAACACTTGGATTTCGTAACGGCTACCCTAAAAAGCCCAAGGTACGTCCTGAGCGGACTCACCGGGCTCATTTTATCCAGCATCTTCTGGATGACAGATCATCGTGAATCCGTGCATAACGTAGAAAGACTTTCATTTTTTGCTTCTCAGCTCAGCCTTGACTGGGATGTCATCAATTATCCTGCCGGTACTACCTCGGGAGAATCTTACGTGATCACTAATACAGGTTCCGGCCCCGATGTACGGGTCAACATTGAATTTACCGGTGATTTATCGCACTTAACTACCTACCCTGAGACTATGGGAGTAAATACACCTGACGAAACCAGTGGTTTTTCCAGTGCCGGTGGACTCGGGGGTGGTGGAAATTCCTTAGTCATTGCCATGGATCCTCCCTCCGGTTCATCCAGCATTACCATGGCCATTGATTTCAACTTCCTGCAGGAGAATGTAGAATTCTCTATCTATGATATTGACAACTTTTACTCTGGTGATCTCAATACCAGCAGAAGAGACAGTGTCAGGGTGATTGGTTATGCCGGTACACTGCCGGTGAGTCCTTCCGTTTCTATTGTAAACTCTGCTTTTGCTACTTTTTCTATTGAGCAGGATGGCAATTTCGGAGTGGGTACCGGAGACCCCATTCCTCCCACATCCTCCAGTAATAATGACGATAAAGGCACCATGGATGTGGTTTTTAATGAACCAATCGACAGAATAGAGATTGAGTACATTGAAGCCAACAGCACGGGCAGTAATCCCGGTTTTCGCTGGATCACGGTTTCAGATATTTTCTTTGACCTGCCCACTGAAGCCCCCAATACCTGCGCAGCTTCCCTTACCACCCTGGACTGGGGCACCGCGAGCTATACGGGTGGAAGTCTGAATGAGTCGGTAACTGTAACCAATCCCGGTTCCGGTCCTGATATTACCTTTAACTTCGCTCTCACTGATGACACAGGTCACCTGGCCAATACCACTCCGGCTATTGATGCTTCATTTGCCAGCAGTGCCGGTGGCGTGGGAGGCGGAGGCAGCACGCTCAGAATTGATGCCGATGCCCCCCTGTCAACCAGTTCTCTCATTACAACCACCATCACCACATCAAGTGTCCTTAGCAATGTGAGGTTTTCCATTTATGATATTGACAGTGCCTATACGGGCTCTGCCACCAATGCCGGAATTGACAGCATCCGGGTATTGGGGTACAACGGCAATATACCGGTAGTTCCTACCCTGCTGAACCCTAATAATGATGCTACCTTCACTGCTGCCTATGTAGATGTCTTCGGAGCGGCCAAAGGAGTGCCTTTTAACCCATCAGGTACCGGACCAAGCGCTAACAGCAGTGACGGAACCCTGGATGTGTACTTTGAACTTCCGGTAAATAAAATTGTGATAGAGTACCACGAAGCCAATACTGCCGGGGGTGCCAATCCTGCGGAACGGTCTATCGCAATATCAGACATCCAGTTTTGCGCACCTGTCAACGAACCCGTGACCTGTGCCATATCACTCAGTTCTCTCGACTGGAACAGTGAAAACTATACTGCCGGGGCCCTGACGGGAGAATCTTATACTGTCACCAACAGTAATGACGGAGGCTCTGATATGAGTCTTGGTTTTACCGTCACAGGCGATACAGATCATTTTGTAAGCAGTTTTCCGGCTGATAATACTACCGCGAGCAACGGAGGTGGTGAAGGGAGCGGTGACCAGTCATTGGAACTAAGGCTAAATCCGCCAGCCTCTGCCACTAGTTCCATGGTCACCACCTCCATTGCTCTCGGTAACGTAGCAACTGATGTGCGATTCAGCATCTACGACATAGATAACTCTATGAGCAGCTCTGTACAGGACAGTGTTCTCATAACAGGATACAATGGCAATGATGCTGTGGTACCGGTGCTCATCCCGGTAAGCAGTACCCCTACCTTTACCGTTACCACTCAGGACCAGTATGCGGTAGCGGTAGCGACTGACCCTGCCACAGACGACCCCAGCAACAACGAAACGAAAGGATCAGTCGATGTTTATTTTACCAGCCCTATCAACCGGATCGAAGTGGTTTATCTGGAAGCCAATACCGGTGCCAGTGATTTTGGAGAGCGGAGTATCAGTATTTCAGACATCCTGTTCTGCTCAACCAGCGCTGATGTCATTACCTGCCTTTACCCTCTTCAGTTTCTGGACTGGGGCAGTGTTACCTATACCTCAGGTGCCACCAGCGCTGAATTTACGGTAGACAACCCTGCTTCCGGTGGCGATGTTGACTTCTCTTTTGAGTTTACCGGACAGACCTCCTCATTTAAAGACAATACGCCCCTGGTCAATTCAGACATGAATTCTGCCGGAGGTATCGCCAACGGGGACGAATCGCTGTATATGCTGGTAGATCCCAATTCCGGAACAAGCAGTGTGGTACTGACGATTGACCTGAGCCAGACCCTGGCCGATGTCCGATTCTCTGTTTTCGATATTGACAACGGGGTTTTCGGCACAGACGGAGTTAATTCCAGGCAGGATAGTGTGCGCATTGTTGGCTATAACAACAACACAGAAGTGGCCCCCAGCCTGGCCACTGTAGACGCCTCTCCTACCTATACAGTTTCCTCTTCCGGCAATACCGGTATTGCCACTGCCCTGGACTTCCCTCCTACAGAAGCCAGTAGTAACGACACCAAAGGTACACTCGATGTATTTTTCACGAGCAATGTGAACAGAATCGAAATTGAATACCTGGAAGGCAATGTAGACGGAGTCAACCCGGTACAGCGGGCTATCTATTTATCAGACATTTATTTCTGTCCGTTACAGGGAGTTTTACCGGTTACCTTCGTTTCCTTCGATCTGAAGGTAAGGGGAAGCAGTGTACAACTGGAATGGAGTACCTCAGAAGAGGTCAACAACAGCTTTTTCACCGTACAACGTTCGGCAGATGGAAGTGCATGGCAAAACATCGCCTTTATTCCCGGAGCCGGTAACTCGCAGGAACTGATTCACTACAGGCATACTGACCGGAATGCACCCACGGGAGAATCTTATTACCGTATCAGACAAACTGACTTTGACGGGGCTTTTACGTTTACGGAACTATTGCGAGCCTCGGTAAACGAGAGTGAAACGCAATTGAAACTGAGCCCCAACCCGAGCAACGAACTTCTGAAAATCACATTCAAAGGAGACATTGAAAACTACCTGAGTTATGAGATCAATGATCTGCAGGGACATACTGAGCTATCGGGAACGATAAGTAAAAGTGAGCTCTCGATTGACACATCCCGACTGCCTTCCGGTGTTTATCTCATCAGAGTAAACACCAGAAAGGGGCAAATGTCTAAAAAGCTTATTGTAAAGCACTGATCTCGGGCGATGTCTTATACAGGGAACGACACCAATGTACCAACACGCCTGATCTCAAAAAGGTCGGGGAATGTATCAGGCCTGCGGCAGCAGACAGGCCTCTCCGGTAATCCACAGCTTCAAAAGAGAGGTTTTTTTACGACTTACTACAATTTTCTCTTTTGCATCGGGTGCTACTTTTACCGAGACCTGACCTTTCAGGTGAGGACAAAGACTGCGGATGGCCTCGACATTGACAAAGAACCTGCGGTTAAGCCTGAAAAACATAAAAGGATCAATTTGCTCTTCCAGGGTTTTGAGTTTTTCATCAATCAGAAACCGCTTACCACTTTTCTTTACAAGGTAGGTCCATTTATCGTAAGCACAGAAGTAGGCTATATCTTCAATAGCAACCGGAATGAGCAACTCTCCCGATTTTACAAGAAAACGGGATTTGTAAAGATTTGTATTTTCAGCAACGATACTTTGGTTGCTGGAGTGAACTACCCTGAGAAACTGGGGTTCTTCAGATTGATGTTTGGGAATCATAGTGTGTACGTTTAGGTTAGTAGTGATTCAAACCCGGTTGAGTGAGCATCAGGTTTGAGTCGAAAATTTCCCGAACTTTGGCAGATGTTAATGTGAGGATTAGCTGATTTTTACCTGATGATCATATGAGCAGCACGGAAAATGAGATAAAACTGGGTGAATTAGTTGTTGATACACTTACCCTGGAGGTGAGACTGGATGACGAGTTAATAGAGCTGGAACCCAAGTGGGTGAAGGTGCTGATAGCACTGGCATCCGAGCCAAACAAGGTTCTGACCAGAAAACAAATTATAGAACAGGTCTGGTCTGATTACCTGGTGGGAGAAGATTCACTGAACCGTGCTATCTCCAAACTGCGCAAGGCCATTGAGCCTGTAGCCGGTCTGGAAATAAAAACAGCCCGGGGAGTAGGATACCAGCTGAGTCATGAAATCACCCCATCTGTTTCTTCAGGTAAAATGAAGTTTGGCTCTAAAACCTTGTGGCCCACCCTGGGTGCAGTTGTTCTCGTCCTGGTCATCACCCTGTTAATGATCAGAAGCAATGATGCCGAACCTGCTATTATGCAGCCTCCCTATCAAACCCATATTACTTCAGACCTGGGAATTGAATACAGTCCGGATATTTCGCCTAACAATAAATTCATGGCCTATACCTGGAACGGAGGCAAAGGCAGCCAATGGAATATCTATATAAAGCAAATAGGACTGGAAGGAAGCAAGCGGCTGACTACCGGCCGGGGGTCTGATCAAAGTGCATCCTGGTCTAATGCCGGAGACAAGCTGGCCTATTTCAGCAACCAGGGTAACTCCTGGTCTCTTTCCATTAAGTCTTTTCTGGGAACGGAGGAAAGATCGCTCTTAAAAGTCAGGAGCATCTGGAAAACAGCCAGCGCCATTACCTGGGCCCGGGACGACAACAGTCTTGTTTTCTCTGCCATGAAGCAGGGAGATACCAAACATACGCTCAATCGACTTGACCTGGATGATCTTTCGGTAACAGAGCTCAAGGGAGAAAAAGAATGGGACTATACCCTACCCAAGTTTTCACCTGACCACAGCATGATAGCCACTGTGGCACACAGAGGGGTAAGACATTACCTGAAAGATGCCCTGGATAGCATCATTGGCCGGCTTCAGGTCATTGAGGTGGCAACGGGTAAAGTCGTTTTTGAAAGAAGTCTCAAGGAAGAAATTGCCAGTATTGACTGGACCTCCAATGCCGGTTTGATATTTACAATGGGTGGTGGCACCATTTGCAGAATATATGAGCTGAGCCTGGACGGCAACCCAACCGGTTTTATTGATCTGGACAAGGTACTGCCGGTTCTTACCATTCCCGATGTAGTCAGAAGTTTTACCTACCACAGAGCTTCCAAAGACCTGTACCTGGAGAGATGGCGGGCCGATGTGAATATCTGGAAGGCCAAATACAGTCAGGGGGAAATCACTGAAAATGAGAGAGAGCTGGGCTCCACCCTCTTTGACTTTAACCCCAAACTCACGCCCGATGAATCTCAGCTGGCGTATATATCAGATAAGTCCAACGAGCCACAAATCTGGCTGTATAATCTCGCATCGAATACCTCTCGACAAATCACTAATCATAAACAGTTTGTTCAGATAAACTCAATTGACTGGTCAGGAGACGGCAGTAAAATGCTCGTCTCCATGAAAAAAGGCAAGCAGGACTCCTATGCCAGTATCATCGACACACTCGGGAATGAGATTCACAGAATTGACAGAGCCAATGGCGTATACCGGCCTGTATGGTCTGGTGATGATGAAACCATCTATGCCGTGTTGTATGATACCAGAGACACTCCGGCTATCTGGCAATATGCCATCAATACACAACAGTGGGAGAAGTTTACTGATGCTCCTTCAGTCTATGTGAGGGTGATCGATGATTACCTGTACTATATGAAACAAAATATAAGAGGGCTCTGGCGGGCCCCTGCCTCCTCCCCTGATCAAGAAGAGCTGGTGACTAAGAGACTCCCAAAAGCCCGGGCCGATTACTGGACGGTACATGGAGATACCCTGAAAATGATCAACCTGGATTTTGAGAAGAGCTTTCTGGAGATGGTGCACATCCCCTCTCAGAAATTGTTGTCTTCATCTCAAATCAATAATTATATTCCTTATGGTCAGGCAGGAGCAAGCTTCACAAAAGACAATGAGATATATTTCTCTTCGATAGACAATTACGATGCCGATATTACCAAGATAAGGCTCCCCGCACTCTCTGAAGGCTCAGATTGACGAAACTTTGACTGCTCAAGAAGGCAAATAACAATATGGAAAAACTGACACTGGGACAGTGGATTATAGATGCTGAAATCAACACCGTCAGGTATCAAAATGAGGAAACTCAATTGGAGCCTCTCACGATGAAAATGTTGGTTTTTATGACTGAAAGGCTCGGACAGGTTGTCACACGGCAGATGTTGATGGATCATTTGTGGGGAGATGTTGTTGTGAGCAATGACTCCCTGAATCGCATCGCCTCCCAGCTCAGAAAGGTATTTCAACCCGATGAAGACATCAACCTGGAAACGGTAAGAGGAGTAGGTTACCGTCTCATTTACAATCAAACGGAACCACAAAAAAGCCATCGCATTAACAAAGGGGATTATCGAAAACTCACAGCAGGCATTTTTCTGGTACTGGTGGCTCTGGTTATTATTTTTCAGGTGACTCAAAAAGAAAATGAGTCTTCCACAGCTCCTGCAGAGCTCGATGACTTTACGCAGCTTCCCGGTTTTCTACTGAACCCGAGCATGTCGCCCGATGACAAAATTGTAGCCTTTAGCTGGAATGGTGGCGAGGGAACCAAATTCAACATCTACATCATGGAGGAGGGCTCTCCTACTCCGGTACAGTTTTCTAAAAACGGTTTTGACCTGGGGCCGGAATGGTCTCCTTTCGGTGACTACATTGCCTATAACTCCTTTGAGTTCAAAGATCAGACATCCAGCCTGAAAATTCAGTCCCTTATTGGCAATGCCACTCGAACGATCAGCAACATCGGCACCCTCAACGGCATCAGCCCTATCAATTGGTCGCCAGACGGAGAAAGCATTGCTGTTTCTGTGGCACCAAAAGGTGAACGCAGGTCTCAGCTACATTTGATTAATGTAGAAAACCTGGCCATGTCACAAATCACTGAGAAAAAAGAAGAGGTGAGTGACATCATGCCCCGCTTTTCTCCGAACAACAAGCTGCTGCTGTTTGTACGGACAGATGGCAAGTTCAACGACCTCTCCCCTAACCAGGACCGCACCAATGATGTGATTCTGATTGACCTCCGCAGGGGAACGGAGCGTTCGGTGCTGAAAGATTTACCTAATGTTTTTGGTCTCGACTGGCTTGATGATGAAACGATCATTTACAGTACACGAGCCAATCACAGGAGCACCATAGCCTCCTATTCACTCAATTCCAGGGAGCATAAAATCATATTTTCGAGCCCGAACATACGCCTGCAAGGTCTGGACCTTTTTCACAACAGCCAACAGCTGGTTATTGAAGCTCAGCGTTTTGACAACAATATCGAAATCATTGGCCTGCAGGACACCAGCGCTTACTCCAAGGAAAAAGTGGTTGAGCTCACCAGCAGCGATTTTTACCCTACTCTTAACAGCAAGGGTCAATTGGCTTATGTCTCTGACTTTTCGGGGCTGGAGCAATTATGGCTTATTGAAGAGTCCGGAGCTACGCCCAAACAAATCACCTATTTTGAAGAGCCTAATAATATCAGCAACCCTCATTGGTCTCCTGATGGAAATGAGATTATATTTTCCATCCGGGCTCCGGTGGGTAGTATGGGCCTGGCCAAAATTGATGTGGACGGAACCAATTATGAAATCCTGAGGCGGGGAAGTGCCAACTACGGCAGCCCTACCTGGTCACAGGACCAGTCTTCAGTCTATTTTTACTCCGACAGTCTGGGAACCCTCCGGATGTATAAAATGGACATTGAAAGTCGTAAAACTACTCCCGTTGCAAAGGGCAGCGCTGTAATGGCCCGGGAAACAGAAAACGGTATCTACTATGTGAAATTTGATGAGGCCGGCATCTGGTTCCAGGGAAAAGACGGACAGGAAGAGCTGATCATAGAAGACTTTACCTTTATCAGTCTGGCCGAGTGGGATGTTTTCGGAAACAGCCTCGTTTACCTGACTCCTGACCGAAACAATACAGATTATGTCGTTTATGATCTGGAAAGGAAAGAGGAAGTCAAACGCATTCGGCTGCCTCGCATGAGAAGGCCGGTACCCTCACTGGGGGTTGCCTTTAATCTGGCAGAGGATGAAATCTATATTACTTCTTCCACGGAATTTACTTCCGCGCTGAACCTGCTTTCCTGGTAAAAGTCAGAAGAATATCTCCTGGGCCAGGCGGTAGGTATTGGCATGAGCTTCTACAATGTGAGCGATCTTTTCAGAGTAGCCTCCTCCCATACTGGCCACTACCGGTATGTCGTAAGATTTGCACAACTCCAGCACCATGCGGTCGCGGGACTTGCAGCCATCAATGGTCATTCCCAGTCTTCCCAGCTTATCAGTTGCCAGTACATCCACCCCTGATTGAAAAAAGACAAAGTCAGGCTCCAGTTGATCGAAAAGGGGCCTGAGGTGCTGCTCTAACAGCCCCAGATAAGTCGCATCATTTGTACCGTCCGCCAGACCAATATCCAGGTCAGACTGTTCTTTGTGCATTGGGTAATTGGAAGCACCGTGCATGCTCAATGTAAATACACGAGGGTCGTTACTGAAAATCTGAGCAGTGCCATTCCCCTGGTGTACATCCAGATCTACCACCAGTATCTTTTTAGCAAGTTCCTTGTCCAGCAGGTAGTTGGCTGCAATGGCAATATCGTTTAACAGACAGAACCCCTCTCCCCGATCAGTAAAGGCATGGTGCGTGCCCCCGGCAATATTCATGGCAGCCCCGTACTCCAGAGCAAACACGGCCGCATCTAAGGTGCCCTGCATAATAATCACTTCCCGGTCTACCAGTTCTTTCGACCAGGGGAAGCCCGTTCTGCGTTCTTCCTGTCGCTCCAGCTTTCCGTGTACCAGCTTATCCCAATAAGCAGCATCATGTGTACGCAGCACCAGGTCGGTAGAGAGAGTTCCCGGAGTGAAAAAGTTATCCCCGGTAACCGTGCCCTCATAGATCAGCTGCTGGGGCAACAGATTGTATTTCTCCATCGGAAAGCGATGGTTCTGCGGCAGCGGGTGTGCATAGATTTCAGTCCAGGCGATTTTGAGCATACTATACCAAAGCCCAAATCTAGCAAAGATGTTTACTTATTTATTGAGTTCTTCGCTCACAATAGCACCAAGAATGGGTAGCTGACGCAGTATTGACATTTTGGACCGGTCAGAGGTATTGATCTGGTAACAGATGGAAAACTTATCCTTTTCGTAGTAGCGCATATTGGTGACATAGCCCGGCATAAAGCCACTATGGCCATAGACTGTTCCTTCCGGGGTTCTTTCTATGTGCACGCCAAGCCCCCACTGACCGCCCAGTCTGCCGGCATCCACTCCGTTCAGGTATTCATCGAGCAAAGCCGGGTTAAACATCCTGCCCTCGTAAATTCTTTTGGCCAGGAGCGCCAGATCATGCGTGGTGATTACCAGTCCGCCTCCGGCCCATTCAAACTGCAGATTATAGCGACTCTTTCCGTTTTCGTCCAGTGCCTTACCGGGAAAGAAAGGGTCGTTTTCTGCATTATAGCCCTGCGCCAGCCCCTGATAGCTACGTTTATTCTGAGGTACAACCGCCTTGAGCCCTGCTTTGTCAAGCACTCGTTTTTGCACTTCATCATAAAGGTCGTTTCCTGTCACTTTTTCAATAAGCATGCACAACACAATGTAGTTCGTGTCGGAATAGGCAAAATCGGTTCCTGCTTCAAAAAGTGGTTCATCATCAAAAACATAAGACAGTAGCTCCTCGGGTTTCCAGACCTTATCAGCATCCACAAGCACTTCTTTCTGAAATTTTTCACTAAACACATATCGGGGTATTCCTGTCTGGTGCCTCATCAGGTTCCTCACCGTAAGCTGTCTGGCATTTGGAAGTTTCTCAAACCATTTATAGTCCGACATTTGCTTATAAATGGGTTCATCCAGTTTCAACTTCCCTTCATCAATCAGTTGCATGGCCACTACCGAGTAGAATACCTTGCCGGTACTGCCCCCGAGCATCTTTGTTTCAGCAGTCATTTTCAGGTTTTTCTCCACATCGGCATACCCTCTGACCAGTGTACGCTCATCTCCGTTGGGCATGATCACAGACACCGAAACACCTGGGGCCTGTCCGGCTTCAAAAAATTCGTCCAGCTTTTGTCCGACTACAGCCATGACCGCATCCGTGTCCTGAGCCAGAGCAACAACAGATACCAGAAGACAAGAAATGGTCAGTAACAACTTTTTCATAATTCTGTGCTTTGTACAAATAAAAAAAGCCCTTGTGAGGGCTCTGTTGTTTATCGTTGCTTTTTGTCAATCGTCAGATTCGGTCTGAAAGCTGTACATGGTATCATCCAGGTCCAGATTATCCTCATTGAAGTCATCAATAAACCTGGCCATCACCTCTTCCGTGACTTTCTCTATGTTCAGTCCGATATCCAATCCGATACCGAAGTCCTGATTGGCATCCATATCTACATGTTCCTGCACTTTGACAGCCTCTTCTTCCTCCAGCTCTTCCATCACCTCTGCCATGAAAAGACCAATTTCTTCCTCCAGGTCTCCCAATGGCTCAAAGTCACCGTTCTCGTCTTCCTGGTAGGCTATTTTATGATATTCCGGAAAGCGCTGTGCTGCGCGATGTTCAGCCAGTTCATATACCTCACTGCTATGATGAAGCCTTAAGGTGTAGAGAGCGGCATCATAGATGGTTTCTTTACCCTCATACATCCCTATGAACTGAAAATTCATAAACTCGTCAGAATTGTCCTCTGAATCAATCACCACAAACGGCTTTTTTGTTTCCGCCATTTGCTGCTTTACTTTTTTGATTTCTTCGGGGTCAAATCCCTTATTATTACTCATGTTGATTATTTTATAAAAAAATTCAAATATCTAACTCCCCGGCATCAGAATGGTTTTAAGATAAACCATA
>DIYF01000167.1:0-1603 GCA_002427745.1 Roseivirga sp. UBA6061
ATAATTCCTTAGGGTCCAGCTGCGCGGAGACCCTAAGGGTGGGTTGGGTTGCTTAGGGACAGTGCCCTTAACCGGTTTTGAATAAAACGCTGTGAATTCAAACCAGATACAAACACTCAGTCTATACATGGAAGGACGCTGTCCATACAATTCCTTAGGGTCCAGCTGTGCAGAGACCCTGAGGGTGGATAGGGTCACTTAGGGACAGTCTCCTTAACCACTTTCGAACAAAACCCTATGAATCAGAATCAGATACTTACATGTTAGTCAGTACACGGAAGGACGCTGTCCATACAATTCCTTAGGGTCCAGCTTCACGGAGACCCTAAGGGTGAGGGTAGGGAGGCTGTGTAAATCTATTTCAGGACAAGACACCTATTTCAGGACAAGACAAGGAATAGAGAAATGCGAGATATGTCGCATATTCCATATATCTCGCAAATGGTGGTTGAGTGCTACAAGAGAATGAGATTGATTTGGCTGCAGATCATAATTATCCTTAAATTCCTCTATGCAAGCCTCGAATATTGATGAAGTCATCGCCTTTCTGGATCAGATCATTGAAGAAAATACGGAACGCCAAAGCAAGCTGGCCTATTTCACCATCCTCTACCGAAAGGTGACCGTAGCGGTAAAGGAAGCTATTGAGAAAAAGGAGTTTGAAGATAATCCCAGAATGGAAGAGCTGGACGTAGTCTTTGCCAATCGCTATCTCAAAGCTTACACACAGTTTCAGAACAATGAACAACCTTCAGCCTGCTGGCTGGTGGCTTTTCAGGCAGCTGACTGGTACTGGCCCATCGTATTGCAACAGCTATTGCTGGGCATCAACGCCCATATCAATCTGGACCTGGGTATTGCTGCGGCAGAAGTGGCGCCCGGTAATAAAATTGAAGGGCTGAAAAATGATTTCTACAAAATCAATGACATCCTCTCCAGTATGGTGGAGGGCGTACAGGCGGATATCAACCGCATCTCACCGGTTATCGGGCTGCTGGATTCGGTAGCGGGTAAGTTTGATGAACGCCTGGTAGACTTTACGATAGAGATCGCCCGCAATGGTGCCTGGGACTTTGCACAAAAATATGCGGTTGCCGATAGTGAGGGACAGGCTCAGCTTACCGAAAAACGTGATGCTTCGATTGCCTGGCTGGGGCGCGACCTGAGAAAACCGGGCTTTATCCTGGGCCTGATCGCCAAATTTATCCGGCTGTTTGAGACCTCATCGGTTACCAAAGTGATTAAGGTGCTGGAGTCCTGAGGTTTTGGCTCCTCAGAGTCCTGCCTTGCAGTGACTCTGAGGGAGAGACGGTTACTTAGAGACAGTGTCCTTAACCACTTTCGAATAAGACCACGTGAATCATGAATGAGATACCTGCATGTTAGTCAGTACGCTGAAGGACGCTGTCCATATAACTCCTTAGGGTCCGGCTGCGCGGAGACCCTGAGGGTGGATAGGATTACTTAGGGACAGTGTCCTTAACCACTTTCGAACAAAACTCTGTGAATCATGAATCAGATACCTGCATGTTAGTCAGTACACGAAAGGACACTGTCCATCAGCTTTTCCTCAAGATCCCGCTGCGCGGAGACCCTAAGGGTG
>DIYF01000167.1:1654-2194 GCA_002427745.1 Roseivirga sp. UBA6061
CTGCGCGGAGACCCTAAGGGTGGTATGTAAAGAAGGAAACTGTCCCTCAGGTATTTTTATTCGGAAAAGGACTACTCTAATTCATAGCCCCGTATGCCGGCCTTGATGGCAATGGGCAGGTGGTTGGGTTCGGGTACTTTGGGGCAGTCGAACCGGTCATTGTAAGCGCAGGTAGGGTTGTACAATTTGTTGAAGTCAATCACCCACTCTGTGCCCTCGGGAATACCTTCGTAATGCAGATAGCGCCCGGCTCCATAGGTTTCATCACCCGTAGTCGCGTCTACCACGGGTAAAAACACGTATACCTTTTGCGACCTCATGCTAAAGCTCTGCTGGCGCAAATAGGCTTCCAGTGTGTAAAATTCTCCATCCAGCTCAAAGTGCAGAATCCCCAGGCGTCTATACAGATGGGTTCTTCCCTTACTTGTACCCAGGGGAAATGGTTTACTGTCAGGTGTGGCCTCAAACCTTGCCGTTACGCGGTAGGCTTCATCAGCGGGGTAAAAGTCATGCCCCTTAAACTTCTTTCTTTGCTCATCA
>DIYF01000167.1:2250-24664 GCA_002427745.1 Roseivirga sp. UBA6061
AACTTCTTTCTTTGCTCATCAGTAAGGGGTGAAGTATCGGGATTATAGAACTCTCGATTCTGTTGCCTTCTGTAGCGTTTGATTTCTTTTTCGAAATCCTGCGCCTCTACAGACACCAGACAAAACATGAGTACTATAATCCCTATCAGTTTTTTCATTTTGTAACAGCTCCTTCAGTAAACTGAGAGAATACGGCATCTACCGGCTCCCATAACTCCACTTTATTTCCTTCCAGGTCTCTGATATGAACAAACTTACCATAGTCATAAGTTTCCACACTGTCTACTACTTCCACTCCGTTGTCCCTGAGCTTTACCAGCAGGGCCTCGATATCATCTACCCGGTAGTTGATCATCAAATCTCCCTCAAAATACTGAGACTTTGACGAAAAAGCACTCCATTGCATGTAGGCTTTGTGCTCATTGCCTTCGGGAGTACCTATCTCAAATAGCGTACCGTATTCATTGGTTTGTAATCCCAGGTTTTGAGAATACCATTCTTTGAGCTTAACCGGATCGTCCGTTTTGAAAAAAACGCCTCCTATTCCGGTGACTCTTCCTTTATTATCCTGATTTGACATGTTGTTTTCCTTTTGATAGTTGATCTTTGTTATCCAGTGGCTACCCAGAGCCACAGTGCCCAGCATCAGAAGCCGGAGCGTTGTTTTTTTGATTAATCCAGTTTCCATATCCTTACTTTTTTATCAGCTGAAGCCAGGGCCAGAAGCTTGTTATCATGTGAATAATTGATGCCGTAGTTGCCTTTGGCGCTGCTGGACAGTTCTTGTTTCACTTCCAGACTATCAGCATCCAGCAGCAGTACTGCCTTTTCTGCCGTGATCGCCAGTTCATTGCGAGCCGGAGCATAAGCCAGCGCCATCACGCCTTTTCTGTTAAGAGGCACTATCTGGCTCACCTTCCAGTTTTTTGTATCGATGATATTCAGCCCTCCGCTATAGTCCAGGCACCAGGCCAGGTCTTTGTCAGGGTGGCAGCGTACACAGGTCAGGGCGATCTTGCCTGCTTCGAAGGTGGCTGCTTCCTCCAGCTCAGGAATGGTGAAAACCTGCAGCTGGCTACCCAGGCCACCCACCATTACGTATTTACCATCCGGTGTTGTTGTTTTGATACTCAGGTTTTTGCCATTGGGCTTCAGGCTCGCGATGATTGACCCATCCATGTTGCGGCTTACGACCATTTTGTCCTGACCACTGGTCAGCAGATACCGCTGGTCAGCCGTCATCAGAACATTGTCTATTCCCTTTTTATGATCCTCTACCGTATCCGTGAGTTTCCCGGAATCCAGCTCAAAGAAATTGATCTGCTTATCCCGCGACACGGTAATGAGCTGACCATTGTATTCTACTCCCCCATTCACTGTTTCTGTATGCCCTTCAAATTCTCTGATGAGCGACCAGTCATCTGTATTCCAGCAACGCAGCTCTCCGCTAAACCCGAAGGAAAAGAGCATACTGTCGTCTTTGGTGAAGAGCACTTTGTTAACGTGAGAGCTATGTGCCTGAATGATATTGGTGGGTTTCATAATCTATTTTGAGTTTTTGTTTGCGATAAATCTTGCCCCGGCATAAGCGCAGGGTACATAAGCAATAGAAGCTACAATGATGAGCCAGGTAGGATGTGGTACCAGGGTCATATTGATGATGGAACCTAATGCCAGTATCACCCCAATGATGATGGCGCTGTTTTTCCAGGCATCCTGACTGAGCAGTGCTCCTACAATACCGGCTACGAAAGTGCCGATCATCCAGCTCACGAGTAATAAGACAAAAGCCAGCGTAGGTAAAGTCTCCATAAACTCTGTGAGTGCTTCTGTGTCTGTATAATCCAGACCGGTCGGTGGCGGGTAAAAGAGGTGGTTGACAGCTTCCAGCCCAAAGATGACCACCCAGCCAGTTAATAGCCCCGCTATCACCGGCAGTATACGCTTTTTAAATACGTTCATGATGGACAGCTCAGGCAGTAGCGACTACGGCACGCTTCACAACCAAAGAAGAAATCACGCTAATGGCCAGGCCAATCAGAAATACGGTGAGAAACATCAGCACAGTTCCTCCAAAAGTAGTATACCAAAAACCCATCTGGTCCATCATTTCAGCAAAGCCCTTTTCGAACTCTGGTGTGCCAATGGTCTGGCCGGAAGTGCTGGCATAGTATTGCTCGTAAAAATCAGGCATGATCCAGAGTACAAATACCAGGTTGTAAAGTCCCCAGGCGGCTCCTCCCATAGCGGAGATGGACAGACCTATCTTCATGCCTTCTCCAAAGCTCATGACCCCTTCATTTTCTTTATCGCGATAGTGCCTCATGGCAAAGTAAACCATAGCCATGGCTACAATCATTGAAGAGTAACCGACAACCTGCCCGACATCGAAACTCTCGCTGCCCCAGCCTACAATGGCCATCGTTGCGACAGGTACTCCTACCACGATCAGGCAGGCTATGAGTCCGTACTTAAGTGTAATGTTTTTCATGACGTTTCATTTAATTGATGTCTCCAAATCAAGCCATATGGTTCAAAAACTCACTCATACTTAAGTACCAAAGCGCTGATTCGTACTAAAGTAGGAGCGCTCTAAACGATAATCCGCCACTCTTTTGCCCGCGTTACCGCCTGAGTGCGTCTTTTCACATCGAGCTTGACAAAGAGGTTGGAAACATGGGTTTTGATCGTGCTTTCAGAGACAAAAAGTTTCTCCCCGATCTCCTGGTTAGACAGTCCGTTCGAAATCAGTTGCAGTACCTCCAGTTCCCTCTGGCTGATGCCCAGATTCTGGATACGTTCTTCATCGATTTCCACCGGAGCAGAGACCTCTACCTCCACTACTTTATCCTTTTTGATGTTGCCTCCGAGGTAAATACCCAGGGCCATTAAGATGACCGCTGTAATCCCGATGATAGTATCGGCTGGGATGGAAGGAATAACCAGAGAGAGATTGCTCAATTGAAAGAGAATCAGCAGAGCCAGGGCGATCAGTCCGAATCGTAAAACCGTTTTGAGCACTTTAAAAAATGGTTTACGCTAAGTTAACCCGAATTATAAAACAGACTCTCTATTACAGTCTTAAATCCCTTCGAATCACCCGTTTTTTCTTTCTGCCTATAGATAGTCTCTGACGGAACTATGGTCACAGGCACTCCTTCCTTTGCACAGGTACAGCTTAAGCCTACAAGAACCCGTTTGTACACCTGCGTCTCAACTCAGGTGTGAGGTCAGACGGTACCTATACCTACTTACCATGTAGCTGGTCCAGCTTGGCTTCCAGAAACCTCCGCTCGGTTTGGTTTTCTGCTTCGCGGATGGCAATGGACAAGTGATATCGTGCCTTATTCCAGTTCTCCAATTGCACGTAAAGGTCAGCTTTCAATGCCTGAAAGGACTGATTGCCTTTCATATCCAGTTCAATTTCTTCCATACACTCCAGCGCCTTGGCCGGTCCTTCCAGCTTGCTCAGCACAACTACCCGGCTCATTTTCACAACAGGAGATGGCTTATGCAAAACCAGCGCATCATACAGTCTCAGGATCTGCTTCCAGTTAGTGTTCTCATAAGTACTGGCGGAGGTGTAATAGCTGGAAATAGCCGCCTCCAGCTGATAGACGGTTGTGTTTTCAAAATCAGAGGAGCGTTTCAGAAAGTGCCAGGCCCATTGCACATAATCCTGCCGATAGAGGCTCCGGTCCTGAAACTCCAGGGTCAGCAACCTGCCCTCAGCATCGGTACGGGCCGGAAAGCGTGCTGCCTTGAACAGCATCATGGAAATCAGCGAATTGAGCTCATTGGTATTACACTGGCCTTCATTGAGCATAAGAAAAGCCAGCCGTATGGCCTCTTCGCAGAGCTCTAGCTTCATCAGCTTTTCTCCACTGGTTGCTTTGTAACCCTCATTGAACAGCAGATAAATCACCTGCAGCACTGCATTGAGCCGGTCGCCAATATCTTCTTCCCGTGGCATCTGCAGGTCGCCCACCTCTGTTTTGAATTTCTGCTTTGCTCTTTGGATCGCCTTTTTCGTCCCCTCTTCTGACTTGAGCAGGGCCCGGGCAATTTCCCTCACACTTAATCCGCACAAGAGCTTCAGGCTCAGCATGAGTTGCTCCTGCGCTTTCATAGACGGATGGCAACAGGCGAAAATCATCTTCAGTTGTTCATCCTTGATTACATCTTCCTGCAACTCAAACTCCTTTCCATTCGCTCCTACCTCGGCATAGTTAGTCTCATAATCCACCGATTTTTTCTCTCTGCGCAGAAAATCAATCATCTGGTTATTCGCGACCCTGTAAAGCCAGGCACCTGGTCGGTCGGGCATGGGTTGGTAAGACCAGACCTTGCTTGCTTTAAGCAGCGCCTCCTGAACGGCATCTTCCACCAGGTCAAGCAAAGCCGCCCCATAACGGTTTGTAAGCATAGCCACCAGCTTGCTATACTCATGCCTGAAAAGATGATCGAGGGTATTGTGCGCTACAAAATTGTCCATGGACAGTACTAAAAAATCGGTTCTTACCGTGTCGTTTGTCGAATTTACGAAGCTATGGTATCAGGGCAACCCGGAGGCATAGGTTTTTCTTATATTAAACCGACAACCTTACTATGTCCTCAGAAACTTACAAATCACTGGCCCTGTTGCTTATTCGACTTGCCTTCGGAGCCCGCCTTATTTATGGAGTAATTGACAATGTAGTGAGCTGGGATCGGATGCTGGAATTTGAGGCTTTTCTAAGCGCCAATGGCTTTCCTGTGCCCCTGGTAAGTGCCATCTTATCGGTGTATTTTCAATTACTGGCAGGGATCAGCTGGGTCATCGGTTATCAGGTCAGATACAGCGCTTTGCTTATGACAGGTAATTTTCTGGTGGCCCTGATTGGCTTTCATATCATCCAGGGCGACAGCTACCTGAATACAGCACCTGCCCTGCACCTGCTTTGTATTTCCGTGCTTTTGTTCGCCATAGGGCCAGGAAAGTACGCCCTGGATAAAAAGAAAGGGTAATCGCGATCTGCGCCATTACCCTCTGCCTCTTTATCAGATATCCATAATTTCTCTTACTTCAATGTGGCCGTCTTCTATCTGCAGGATAGGACAACCTTTTGACATTTCAGTCGCTTCATCCAGCGATTCGGCCTTTACCATCAGGTAGCCGCCTACTACTTCCGCACCTTCCGCAAAAGGACCATCTGTGATCAGCTCTCCTCCTTTAGACACCTGCTTTCCAGCTCCATTCAGCGGTAAGCCATCGATTAACTGGCCTTTCTCAGCTAGTCCCTGCATCCAGGTAGTCCATTCTCCCATATGCTTCTGCTGCTCTTCCGGAGACATCTCATGCATATGCTTATCGCCACCACGGAATAAATACAAATACTTCGTCATTGTTGTATGAATTAATGTTAGTTAAAAAATCAAACTGTTTCGAGTGCCTTGCAACTGTGAGGCATCCCCTGTCCTGTTTCCAGGTATGATTTGAGGCTCCTCAAATACATACCCCAATGGTAATTACAGCTGCCAAACATATCTGTTTCTGCCTCCCAGCCCGCATGGTAGAAGCGCAGTTGTATACCACCGGCTACCGGCTCAATCTCAAAGGCGATGGTGGTTCCCAGCCATTCCGGATGGCCTTCTACGCACTCCCAAAGTACTCTGCGATCAGGCAGCAATTCTACCACCCGCATGCTCTTCTGGTACCTTCCTTCAAAATGGAAGTTAGCCATGGTGTTGGTTTCCGGTATTGCTTCTGCTTCGGTCGTCCACCAGGCGGCAAGCCCCTGCGAGGTAGTCAAAGCCTCGTAGACCTGCTCGGGGTCCAGCACTTTGATCTTAAGTATATGAAAGATAATAGCCATTGGTTAGTTTTTGCTGTATTGACGCAGCCGATCGGTAAAGGGGACAGAAAAGAAAATTTATTTTTTGGGGCATATCTCCTCAGAGTCTTACTGCGTAATGACTCTCAGGAGTTGTCTGAGGGATTGTCTTACTGCGTAATGACTCTCAGGGGTAGGACATTCCCATAAAATTCATCACATTCAGTAATAACCGCTTCCAGAACACGCTAAATTTTGCGTCAGAAATGGTTGTTCCAGATTGATTTTAAGTCTTGAAAAAATATTCTCACAGTATATCCGATTACAAAAACACAACTGATTTCTATACAGCTGTTCGTCAGATTTTTCAGGTCTATGGCTGCGACCTCAATCAACCAGCAGACCATTCTGAAATTCTCAGATTTGAAACCGAAAATGGTTACATGCTTTCCGGTGAACTCAGAGCATACTTTTCAATTGTCAACGGCACATATGGCTTCGATTACCTGTCTCAATTATTTCCATTATCCGAACTTGTTCAAATAGGCCAATATTCGTGGTTCAAAAATGACTCAGAATACAAGAGTCCCCGGTACCGACATGTTTATGTTCTGGGTGAGTTAATGATAAATTCTCACCAGTGGGGAATAGTATTGAATAATGAAGGTTTGTTGGAAGAAATTATCGAGCTGGATTATGAACAACCAGTAGCCAGGTCTATCACTGAATTCTTAGAGCTTTTCACGAAATCCCCTTATGATTTAATCAGATAACAAGAAGCATATTGTCTGTTACAAGCCCAGATCGGGCGGATACGTCAAGAAGCTCTGATAAAGAAGTACCTTGTCAGAGCTCAACCTTTCTAAAACGACTCATTGAAAAGGCAGATTTATTGTTTGGTTCATGATCAAACTCGCTCGGAAGGTCACCCTCAGCCTGACTGAGGGTCTCAATAGCCACAGTAGGCTATAAATGACTATAATTATACTCCGTTCCCAGACCGTCAAAGGTTTAACTCCCTCAACACCGAAACTCAGGAGCCAAAGAGATTCCTTCCTTTAGGGGAAAGACAAGTCTGGCAACGTTCTGAAACCCTGATTAAACATTTAAACAGAAGAGCAGTCTAACTTCGAATATTAAATAGTAAACTTAGAATCGTGAGAAGAATAATAGCAGGGGCACTAGGTGGATTGATGATACTGGCCTTGGCCTGTACTAAAGACGATGGTAGTATTGATATAAATACCCCTGCAGAAAACCCTCCCAACATTCTTTTAATCATTGCAGATGACCTGGGAAAAGATGCTATCAGCGGATACTCAGAAGGCAGTATTAAACCCACAACTCCTCACATTGATGCTATTAGAAATTCCGGCTTAAGCTTCACTAATTTTTGGGTTTACTCCACCTGCACGCCCACCCGGTCTTCTATCATTACCGGAAAATATGGGTATAGTACGGGAGTGAAAGAGGTTGGAGATATACTGGGAAATTCAGAAAACATCCTACACAATTACATTAAGTCAGAAACCAACAATAGCTACTCCACAGCCTTAGTGGGAAAATGGCATTTGGCAGGCAATGTCAACTCCACTTTTAATCCGGAGCTTTTGGGTATGGACTATTATGCCGGTCTACTTTCCGGTGGAGGCGGTTATACCGAATGGAATTTCACCGAGGATGGCGTCACGACCACAGAAAACAGCTATATCACCGAAAAATTCGCCGATTTATCAATCGACTGGATCAATGCACAGGAAAAGCCCTGGTTTTTGTGGCTGGCTTATACCTCACCCCATACCCCTTTTCATGCCCCTCCTGTCGGAATGCATTCTCAGGGGAACCTGCCAGCCTATAGTGACGGAATGGATCCGATGCCCTATTACATGGCTTCAATCGAAGCCATGGATTTTCAGATTGGCAGACTGTTAGAGAACATGTCTAGCGAAGAAAGAGAAAATACGCTGATCATCTTTATAGGCGATAATGGAACGCCCAGACAAGTTGCCCAATCTCCCTATTCACGCAATACCGTTAAGGGAACGCTCTACCAGGGAGGAATCAATACGCCTATGTTCATATCGGGAAAGGGCGTCAATCGCGTAGGCACAGAAGATAACCTGATAAATGGCACCGATCTGTTTGCCACCATTGCCGCGATTTCAGGTGTTTCTGTTGATCAGATTCACGACAGCCACAATTTCAGTTCCTTGTTCACAGACCATTCACAGCTCAGAGATTTTCAATATTCTGAAATGTACGATGGAACGAACGATGCCTGGACCATTAGCAATGGACGCTACAAGCTAATCGAAAGTGCAAACAACGGCCAGGAACTCTATGATTTGATCAATGACCCTTACGAACAGAGTAATTTGTTAAATGGGGTTTTGACCACAGATGCGACAAATGCGAAAGCCCAATTGGAATCTGAGTTATCGAACATAAGACGGTAAACAGATACCCATTATAGTCACAGATTCATAGAACCTGCGAGATATAGGACCTCTATAAATATCCTCAGAGTCTTACTTCGTAATGACTCTGAGGGACTCTGAGGTGCTGTTGGTTGTAAAAAATGCTACCAGGTCACTAAGTTCCTGTCTGATAGAAATCTCTCATTCGAGTCTCAATACTGATCAGGCACGTTGCTTATTCCGGATCTTATGGGCAAATTCCTGATTCAAACGCATCGCAGGTAATTAAGTCAGATATAATCGAAGCATTAAAAAAATACTGTCTCAATATTGTCGAGTTTACATCGGATGAAATAAATATACTGGACGACTATTTCTTTGAAGTCTCTATCAAGAAAAAAGAGTTTCTTTTGAAAGATGGAGAAACCTGCAAATTCATCGGTTTTTTGACCAAAGGTTGTATTCGTCATTTTCATATAGTTGATGGAAATGAAATCACCTGTGACATCTCTTTTGAAGGTACTTTTGTGACTGAGTTTACCAGTTTTAGCACTGGTTCGAAAGGCACAACGGCCTTGCAGGCATTAGAGAATTCAGAATTACTCCTGATAGACAAAGAAAAATTAACTGAATTATATCAACTCAACCCAAAGTTTGAACAGTTGGGTAGAAGGATGGCGGAAAGAGCTGCCATACGCAACTCTGAGATAGTCATGTCGCTGGCTTCTGACAAACCCGAAAAAAGATACGCCAATCTCATAAAAGAAAGACCTGAAATATTTCAGCGAGTACAGCAAAAGTACATTGCTAATATTCTTGGAATAAAGCCTGAAAGCTTGAGCAGAATTCGAAAAAGAGTCTTGACTAATCTGAAATCTTAACTTAAGTCAACGTTTCAAGGGTATTGCTGTTTCTAGTTTTGTCAAAACGAAAAAATGAAACACTTATTTATCCTTTTGGCAATGGCAATAACAGTAAGTACGACTGCTCAACAGCTTGATTTAAACAAAGTACAAACTTTAGAAGCTTCTTTAGACGATGTCATGGAAATCATCGACAAGGAGTTAGTTCTGAAAAAACTGAAAGAAGTGGAGGATTCACTCTTCGCGAACCCGAATGAGCTGAACCAGGTAAGAGCAGGTCTTATCTATCACGAGGTTGCCTTAAACCTGACTTTTTTCGATAAGACAAAAAAGTTCTCCGGATATGCTCAAAAGAGCTATGATGTGTTGACTGAGTTAGTCGATAACCCAAAAACTACCCCCGAACTATTAATCTATGCAGCATCATATCGTGCCTCCGCCATATCACTGGTCGCAGCAGAAACGAAGAAACTAAAGCTACTACAAACAGCCTTTGAGTTGTTTGAGGAAGCCATTGACCAATATGCTTCTATTTCGCCCAGGCCCGAATTTATGCGGGGCAGTGTGGCTGAGAATCTCCCCTTTTTCATGTGGAGAAAAAGAAAGTATGCCAAAATTGATTTTGACTCAATTATCAAAAAACAAGAAGAGAACTCAAATTACGCTGACTTCAGAGTAATGAGTTTTACGTATTGGGGTTGGGCAAAAGCTCACAAAAAGAGAAAATTCAGAAATCAAGCGATTGATTATTTGAATTTAGCCATCAAAATTGACCCTGAATACAAAGCCGGCAGGAAAAAAGCCGAAGAATTGAAAAGGCAGTATTCAAAATAGCTACTTAACACATGATATATAATCCATAGCCGCTTAGAACAACCGGTTCGAAGGAGAAATCAGGGTTAAACAAGAATACTTAATAATAAGTCGATCCTCAGAGTCTTACTTCGTAATGACTCTGAGGGACTCTGAGGGATTCTGAGGGGTTGGTGAGTAAGACTCTGAGGTGCTGTTGGTTGCAAAAAATGCTACCAGGCCACTAAGTTCCTGTCTGATAGAAATCTCTCATTCGAGTCTCAATGCTGATCAGGCACGTTGCTTATTCCGGATCTTATGGGCAAATTCCACAGATAAACGAATTGGTGGCCGCTCAAAGAAAAATTCGGCTCATGAGAAAGTTAAAACTACAAATGCAGGTTTCTCTGGATGGATTTAGTTCAACAGGTCCGAATGATGAGCAACAATGGGTGACATGGGCCTGGGATGAAATCAAACCGTATGTCCTGGAGTTAGCAGAATCTGCCGATACTGAAATTATAGGCAGAAAGCTAGCCGTTGACTATATACCCTATTGGTTTGATACTTTGACAAAATCAGATGATCCCATGTATGAATTGTCCAAAATCAAAGCTCGTCAAAAGAAAGTCGTTTTTACCAAGACCCTTGAGAAATCCGAATGGGAGAACACAGTACTTGCCCAGGGAAATCTGGAGAACGAAGTCAGGAAATTAAAGCATGAAAGTGGTAAGGATATCATTGTGTATGGAGGCAGTTCATTTGTCTCAGCTTTGGTCAGGGAAAACCTAATAGATGAATTTCATTTATTTGTTAATCCTGTTGCCTTAGGCAAAGGTGTATCCGTTTTTAATGAATTGAACAGTTGGCAACGGCTTAAGTTACGGAGGTCAATTGCCTGTGATAGTGGCATCGCAATTCAACATTATGATCTTACAGAGTAAAGACGAACCGACCATAAAGTGTACAGTGCATGTTCTTTAGGATATGCCCCATACGAAGAACACTATGAACAATCTCTGATGGAACTAAGCATTGAAAGGTTGAGAAGAACCAATCTTTTTCACGAGGTGGAATTATTGGATGAAATTCTGGAAAGCGGAGAAATCACCACATATCATGCAGGAGATACGGTTGTAAGGCAAGGTCAGTATATCAAGGTCCTTCCTCTCGTGCTGGAGGGTAGCATCCGCGTTTATCAAACCAGGGAAGGCAGAGAAATATTACTTTACTACGTGACCTCACATCAGACTTGTATGATGTCTTTGTCTGCCTGCTTTTTTAATGATCAAAGCCCATCTTATGCTGTCGCAGCTGAAAAAACTGAGGTGCTGACTATCCCTACAAGGTTTATCACCCAATGGCAAAAAAAGTATAGCTCATGGAATAACTTCGTCATCAAGACCTTCAGAGGACGATATGATGAACTGTTAAATACTTTTGAAAGTGTAGCTTTTGATCACATTGACAAGCGCGTTTTGGAATACCTCCATTCGCGCGTAGCCACCCGGGAGGGAAATACGGTTGAAATATCTCACCAGCAGCTGGCCAATGAACTGGGCACTACCCGCGTGGTCATATCCCGCATACTCAAGCAATTCGAAATTGATGGCCAATTGGAATTGTTGAGAGGTGTTATAAAACTCAAATAATTTTCTCCTGTGTATCATATGATACCGTTGTAAGGGCCTTCGCCCAAATACTTTCGCATCATAACACATATCAAATATTATGATTGCGAAACAAATATTAGGAGAGCTGGAACAGGAGTTCCAGTCTACCAGAATTCTGTTAGACAGGGTACCCGAAGATCGTTTGAATTTTAAACCTCATGAAAAAGCTATGCCGCTGGGACAGCTGGCCTATCATGTGGCAGAAGTAACCGGCAGGATGCTAACGATTGGAAAAGACGGTGAAATTGAGGTGGATGTTTTGATCAAACATCCCATTCCCGACTCAAAAGAGGAAATACTGGCTTGTTTCCAGAGAAGCACTGACATAGTCAATGCGCTATTAAGCGCGGCAGACACTTCCTGGCTGGCACAAAGCTGGAAGCTAACCAAATCGGGAGCGACTATAGCCGAAATGGCTTTAAGTGCTTATGTACGAACTTTCGTGCTCAATCACTTTATTCATCATCGTGGCGAGCTGGTTGCCTATCTCAGACAGCTCAACCAGTCAATACCATCGATATATGGACCAAGTGCTGATGAAAATCCTTTTGGTGGTCATTAACGCAAATTATGATAAAGGGTAACTGATAGCTTCAATTACCCTTTTCTTACTTTTTAAAAAGATGATCAGGATACATTCATTCATATTGACTATTTGCAGTCTGATTGGTTTTACAGGCCATTATTATCAATTCGGAATTGCCAGGCTCACCCCCTGGATTCCTGCCGGTATGGGGCTTCTTATTTATGTTTCTGATTTGTGGTTCAGACAGAAACCAGCCCTGAGAAACATCCCCATATTTATCATAGTTTGTTTTGGGGTATTGACCACCATCATGACCATTGATTTCCTTCCTCAGGACTATCAACCTATCAGAAAGAAGATCATATTTTCAATAATGTCTGCTTCTGCCTGGACTGTATTGTTTCTTAAGTTTCGATCTACCCGAAGAGTTCATAACAAGCAATATCATACCTGAGCTAACTGAGCCATTTGTAAGGACAGGTGCCATAAGAAGATGCTATACCTCCTCAGAGTCTTACTTCGTAATGACTCTGAGGGGTTGTCTGAGGGGTTGTCTTACTGCGTAATGACTCTGAGGGATTGGTGGTTATAAGAAGCCGGGGTGAGACTGCTGAGTCAGACAGGGTCACAGTGCGACAGACCATACATACAGATAGCATTGGTTATTCCGGAACTTATGGGCAAATTCCACGGATAAACGAGTTAGCAACAAGTAGAAATGATTTTCAATAAGGATAAAAAAAGAAAACAATCCGTAGTTGATTATTTCAGTTATCTGAACTCTGAAGTTATTCCCAGGGACATCGATTCTGAAGTCACTAAAGCCATCAATAACGCGTATCAAACCGGACTTGAACTTATAGAAAATAATGAATGGGGTACTGCATTCGAAACTATGTCGGAGCAATTGACAGAACACTTTTTTATACTTGATAGACCGGGAATAGAGCTTGTTCGAAAAGTTACTGATTTGTGTAAACTCGACTCTGATTGGGAGTTTAAATTGAGGCGTATTCTTTCGTTGGGATACAAACCCGGAAGTTGGAGATTAACCGATGCAGAAGAATTAGCCAGGGAATTTAAATACACATATTACAAACCCAGTAGAAGAATAACCGAACAACTTAAACCAGGAAACAGTGCAAAAGTGACACTTGAGTTTAAATCCTCAAATAATGAGCATCCATCAGGTGAAAGAATGTGGATTCAAATAAAGGAGATTAAAAATGATGTATTTACCGGGCACCTGGACAATAGTCCATTTTATATCCATGACCTTTATGCTGGAGACGTAATAATATTCGAACATAAGCACATTATTGATCATGACTTAGATATCACCGAGCCAAACTTAGTTGATAAGTATATTAATCGCTGTTTTGTGACATCTAAAGTCCTTTATGAGAACCATAAAGTTCATTACCTGTATAGAGAAGAACCCATTGAAAAGGACCCTGAAAGAGATTATGAAGACACCGGCTGGAGAATAATGGCTGGTGATGAATCTGAGGAATACATGGATAATGCAGATAATATTCACCTGGTATCTCTAGGGGCAGTCTTAAAACGAGATGACTCATTTGTAGATGTTCTGGATGCTCCTATCGGTTCAGCTTTCGAGAAAAAAGAAAACGGAAAGTTTGAATTGATAAATGAGGCTGACGCTGGGTATAGTTCATAGGCGTTTACGGCTCGACATCTTACCCTCAAAACCTTGTCCCATATCAGTAAATAACTATAGAGACCTTAAAGTAATGTATTGGGCCTGCAACAGACAGGAGTTTCTACGAGCAACTCTGAGCGGGTAACCTTTCTACTATACCAGGTTCATTACCAGGGAGTTTTCTGCCTTTACGGTTTTCATGGCCTTGCCCAGGATTCTGACCACCTCTCGCTGCTCCTCATTATTGAGTGAAGCAAAGCCCATACGGATGTGATTATGTGCTCCTTTCTGCTGATCAAAGAGCTGCCAGTCGGGGATTTTCAAACCGTCCTTCATACATTCTTGTGCTACCTTTCCCCAGTTTAGGGCCTTGTCCATACCCACCCATACGGCCATACCACCTTCGGGCTTTTTGAAGTGCACAAATTCACCCAGTTCGGTTTCCAACAGGTTGCAGAAATAATCCCTGCGCTCTTTGTAGAGCTTCAGAGCCTTCTTACTGTGTCTCTGAAAATCACCCTGCTGGATCATCTGGGCAATGGCTCTTTCAAGAATAGCATCTCCCTGTCGGTCAATGATCCTCCTCAGATGAGCGGTCTCTTCTATCAAATCTTCAGAGGCCACCATATACCCCACACGATAGGCAGGAGCTACAATCTTACAAATCGCCCCCATATACACTACATTTCCTGATCGATCGGCACTGGCCAGTGGTAGCAAGGGTGCATTCTGGTAGTGAAAATCATAATCGTAGTCATCTTCCAGGATGGCGAAGTTATACTTCTCAGCAAGCTGCACCAGGTGTAGCCTGCGCTCGGCACTCAGGGTGACGGTAGTGGGGTGATGGTGGTGCGAGGTAACAAATACGGCTTTGATCTGCCGCTGTTGGCAAATCGCTTCGATGGCATTGGTATCAATCCCCTCCTCGTCTACCGGCACATATTGTAGTGCTGCTCCGGCATCCTGCAGGGTGAGGTTGGCGGTGATATAGTTGCTTTGCCCCACCACGGCTATATCTCCGGGTTTTATGATCATTTGAGCTGACAGATACATGCCCATCTGGCTCCCCCGGGTGATCAGGATATTCTTCATGGTGATGTTCATCCCACGGGTCTCCTGGAGGTAACCGGCCAGTACCTCTCTGAGCAGCGTATCACCATGCACCGGACCGTAGGACAGGTATTTCTTATTGTAACTCCGCGATACAATGCTCTTATGATTACGCAGTATCTCCAGCACCGGGGCAATTCTCACATCCGGTACCCCTTCATCCAGCATCAGGCCATTGGGTACAAACTCTTTGGCCCGTTTGAGGTCATGACGGGGATAGAAAGGGAAGCCCGCTTTCTCCCGATTGGCTCTTCTGCTCTCTTCATCGGTGAGTTTTCTGGCATCTACAATGGGGAGCTTATTGCTGACAAAAGTGCCCTTGGAAGGGATTACCTCTATCCAGCCCTGGCTCATCAGCTCATCATAGGCCGCCACCACCGTCTTGCGATGCACCTCCAGCGACTCTGACAATAAACGCGTACCGGGCAGCTTCACCCCTTTCCCCAATACACCAGACTTGATCAGTAAGGTCATGCCATTGCTGATCTGCAAAAATACCGGAAGATCACCACTCCGGTTGAGTTTGATAAGATTCTTAAAAGCTAACATACCGGACTATTTAGTATATAAAGACTGGACTCTGTAAATAGTCCGCCAAAGATATAGGTTTGTTTTATCAAATACGAAATCATTTAGTCAATGAATTTGAATCAGATCACCATTCCATCGCTCGATCTTTCGGTAGCAGTACCTTTTTACCAAAAGCTCGGACTAAGGCTGATTGTAGATGCCCTGCCTCGTTATGCGAGGTTTGAGTTACCGGAGGGGGAAGCGACTTTCTCCATCCATCTGGTAGAAGAATTGCCTGGCGGAAATGGCGTGGTACTCTACTTTGAAACCGAGGATGTAGAGGCTAAAGTGAAAGAACTGCAGGCGCAGGGGATTGCTTTTAATCTGCTGCCTACCGAGCAAAGCTGGCTCTGGAAAGAAGCGCGACTCACCGACCCGGATGGTAACCAACTGATCATTTTTTATGCTGGTAACAACAGAAAAAATCCACCCTGGCGGGTAAACTAAATCAGACATAGGGAAATGGGAGGACTAATTTTTAATAACAGGCCGCTGTCAGGCCCAACTAAAAGAAACATGAGTGAATTCGAAAAAACGGCATTGAATAAGGTAGTAAGAGGTCCGAAACGTGCCGACTATGATGAGAAAACCATCTTTGACATTGTGGACAGTCATTTCTTATGTCACCTGGCCTATGTCTATGAAGATACACCGATAGTGATTCCCACGGCATACGGCCGTAAGGGGAACACTTTTTTCGTGCATGGTTCTACCAAGAACCGCATGATCAATTTTCTGTTAAACAATGAGCGTGTCAGCCTCACCGTAACCCATATGGATGGCATTGTGCTGGCACGCTCAGTTTTTCATCATTCCTTCAATTATAGATCAGCCGTCATTTTTGGCAAACCCAGACTGGTAACTGACTGGGATGAAAAGATGGAAGCCCTTGAGCTTATTACAGACAACATCATCAAAGGAAGGTGGGATGAAGCCCGCATTCCCAATGAAAAGGAAATGAAGGGTACTGCGGTTATGGCCATTGAAATGACCGAGGCCTCTGCCAAAATCAGGGCGGAAGGTGCCAACGATGAGCCTGAAGATATGGACCTGGATGTCTGGGCAGGTGTATTACCTCTGCATGTAGGCTTTAGTGATGCCATTCGCAATGATGACTGTAAGGAAGGCCTGGACCTGCCCGCATCAGTAAAAAGCTTCGAATTTGACCCGAAGTGAGTGTTTTAAGAAAGTATCAAAGACCATATTAATTCGAAACAACATGAAGACTGTCGCTATTATCGTATTTGATAAGTTCACCGATATTGATGTATTCCTTCCCTGGGATCTTTTTAACAGGGTAAAGCTAAAGGAGCAAAAGTGGCAGGTGAAATTATTGGGAACAGAAGCAACGCATACCTCCATTACAGGGGTGGATCTCAAAATGCACGGGCATATTGGTGAAGCATCTAAAGCAGACATTGTTTTCTTTTCAAGCGGCCCGGGTACCCGTCAGTTATATCAAAACCCCAGATACCTCAATCGCTTCCATCTGGACCCGGAAAGACAGGTGATTTGTTCTATGTGTTCAGGTGCCCTTATTCTGGCCGGCCTGGGTCTGTTAGATGGTAAATCAGCTACTACCTACCCTACCGCATTTGATACGTTGGAAGCTATGGGGGTTACAGTTGAACGCAATAGTCACCTGGTAACTCATGGCAATATAGCTACCGCAGCCGGCTGCCTGGCGGCCATTGATCTGGTAGCCTGGTGTTTGGAAAAAACAGTTGGCAATGAGGTCAAAGAATCGGTTATTGCTTCCGTTCAGGCCATTGGGCAGGGACAGGTTTGTATCTATTAACATCAGCATATGGCAGGAAAAACACATAACTACGAAACACATCTGAAATGGACGGGGAATCTGGGCACCGGCACCAGCAGCTACCAGGCCTACGGTCGCGATTACAGTGTAAGGATTGGTGATAAGCCTGAACTTCTCGGGTCCTCAGACCCATCGTTCAGAGGTGATCCGGAGCGGCATAACCCTGAAGACCTTTTGGTGGCTTCTCTGTCTGGTTGCCATATGCTGTGCTACCTGCATCTCTGCGCGGTGAATAAAGTGGTGGTACTCGACTACGAAGATCAGGCCACGGGTGTGATGGTGGAAACGGCCGGTAGTGGCGGTCACTTTGAGCAGGTAACCTTGCACCCCAAAGTCACACTGGCCGATGCCTCTATGCAAGAAAAGGCTGATGAGCTTCATGAACAGGCTAACAAGGTTTGTTTTATCGCCAACTCAGTCAACTTTCCGGTGCATCATAAAGCGAGTTATGTCGTAGAGGATTAGGAGATTATTGAACCTAACCAGTAAAGCAGTGGAAAATATTGAAATCCGTCAACTCGATAAAAGTGATTTTGAGGCCTTTGCCGAGTTAAGATTTATGGGGTTCAGAACCGACCCTACCTCCTTCTGGAATACAGAAGAAGAGGCAGCACCCGGGTTAAAGGAAAAGTATGAAGCACGGGTTGCCCGAGGTAAGAATTTCACACTGGGTGCTTTTTCAGGGAACAAGCTGGTGGGGATCATGGCACTTACCCGGTACGAACTCAACAAGCTGGCCCATAAAGGAGATATACACGGGGTTTATGTACACCCTGATTTCAGAGGAATGAAAATAGCTGATACGCTATTGAAAGAAACCCTGAAGCGAGGCTTCGCAACAGAGGGAATTATTTTGATAGGCCTGAGCGTAACAGCCATCAATTCTGCAGCCCGGGCACTGTACGAGAAACATGGCTTTGTGGTGTGTGGGCTGGAAAAACAGGGCATGCAGGTAGATGGTGTGCTCTATGATCAGTACTGGATGCAGTTATTTAAAGAACAATACGATGAGTCACTTTAGCATTGGATATCAACCGGAGGAAGGGAATGGTGTTTTGCTCAAAATAGCCTTGCAAAACAAAGCTCATTATATACCTCAAAGGCCGAGCCCTGTTAGCTACCGCAAATCTGTCCGTCTCTATCTTATGATGGTCAACTGGCTGGCACGCCCGGCAGTGACAGGACTTACTAAATAAGGCTGGTCTCACTAAGACCCGGGTCTGTTCTCATCTTATGGCGCTGTTTTCGTATCTTCATAGAGTCGTTTTCTCTATTCAGTGTCATTCAAAAGAGCATATATCGCGATTCTGGTCTGCCTGATGATGCAAACTCATCTGACGGCCAGACACTTCCCGGAACCTCAAAAACCTGATACTGCACTGATCCAGCTTTGTCTGATACTGGATGTAAGCGGCAGTATGGAAGGACTACTTTACCAGGCCCAGACACAAGTATGGGGTCTGATGGACTATGTACAAAGCTTTCGCAGGAGGTCAAAAGAAACGGTAGTAGAAGTAGCCCTGATTACGGTGGGTAACGGTGCCATGTATGAAGGGCAGCATTATATGGATTTGGTATCTCCCTTTACCCCTGATCGGAATGCGCTGGCCGACCAGCTTTTTCTCCTGAAAATTGAAGGCTCCAGTGAACAGTACGGCAAAGCGATATCTCTGGCACTTGACAGTCTTACATGGCACGATAAAAGTGAGCTAAAGAGCATTATCGTGCTCGGTAATGAGTCATTTGACCAGGGTGATACAGATTATAAAGAGATCACCACAGAAGCAGCAAAACGCGGCATTTTGGTAAACACCATTTTCTGTGGGGAAGAAACCATCGGAATAGAGGAACACTGGTTGCATGCATCTGAGCTTGGCAAAGGTGCCTACGCCTATATAGACCAGACTGCTCATGCTAATCGGGAGACGCCCTTTGACCGACAGATTTTCAGATTGTACAATAAATACCTGCTCAGCTATGGAGATTCCTCTCTGGTCAGGGCAGCTAAAAAACTCAAAGGAGATCAGATCAGCCCGGCCTATCGTGATATGCTCTTTTATCGTCTGGACCACCAGAAACAGGAAAAAGATATCATCGATCGCTTTGAGGAAAGTGAATGGGACCTGAACCGTATTGACCCTGAGTACATACCGGAAGCTCTTAAACAACTGGGAGACCGGGGACTCAAGGAATATCTGGTAAAAAAGGCCCAGGAGCGTAACAATGCCCGTGACGGACTAAAGGTCTACAGAGATAAGATCAATGGATATATTCAGGTAAAGTCCAGCGGAGATTCCGGGGACAAGAACCTCAAAGATGCCGTTGAAGAAATTCTGGGTAAACAGCTCAAAGCGAAACGCTTTAAAAGAGCAAAGTAAACCGTGACCGAAGCCCAAGGTCTTCTGCGCTGTGTTTTCGCAATATTTCTCTGATTGAGAAGGACAGCCAGATAGGCCCGAGACCCTGAAACAAGTTCAGGGTGACCCGGGGTTTTTGTCAAATAAGATGGCCTGTTCTTAGTATCGGGATCTTCTTCTTAAGAACTGAACTCCGAAACCATAGGGCGTCATGGTCAGGGCACGCTCGCTGTACTTTTTGTTCAGAGCGAAGTAGCTGAAAACCCGAATGCCCCAATTGATTTTCTGAGGGTAGAAGGTCAGTCCCATATTCATATTGAGCAAACCATCCGGGTATTCTAACAGAGCGCTGTTGCCCAGATCATCGTCAAGTACGGATTGATAGTAAAGCCCCATATCCAGCTCTCTGTTTTGCAAGCCCAGCTCTCCCAGGTCATAAGACAGCCCTGAGGCAATGCCCAGACTTAGCGGCCTGAAAGTTTTCTCTACGCTCAGAAAGCCCTTATTCTCTGAATCGGATGCATCAGGAAGGTACCTGAAAGATATCCTGTGCTGCTGCAGCGAGAGGTTCAGCTCGTTTCTTAGCCTAAGTCCCTTTCCCAGTTGAACGCATATCTCATAACCTGCATTCAATCCCCATTGCTGAAGTGAGAGGTCAATCGATGTACCGATATCAGTAAAGTAGATATTATCTCCCGGGTTGGGCCTTAGGTTGAGGTAGTTCAGGCTAAGCCCCAATAAAGGCCGGAAGCTTACTCGCCTGTCCTGTCGGCTGGCGGAATCATTAGCTGCCCCAAACAACCGGAGGCGTTCTGGCTGATCGCCTGGTCTTTTAAATTGATAAGAAGGTATTTCGGTTAACGGCCCAACAATGGTCGCTTGTTCTTCTGACTCTATCGTTACGTCAGTCACAGGCATTGCCTCCATTTTGTCTTCTGACTCCTGTCTACTGGTATTCTTAACTTTGCCAGTCAGGACAGCGGTAACATCCTGAAGGTTCACAAGTTCTGCGGGCTTTTCCTGTACCTGTTTATTGGTATCGGAAATGGAATTGTCTTCAGGGTGGATAGTAACCTGGTTATCTGTCTGTTTGATTGTTTTATGATCCCCGGTCAATTCCCGGGTAGCAGGTTCCGTATCATTGCTTCCCACCACCAGCCAGGTAGAGACTACGGTCAGCAATAACACAAGCAAACCCACAGAAAGACGTCTCCATAGTACAGCTCTTCGCGAAGGGGTATTGGCTATACCGCTTTTGATGCTATTCCAGTTCTCCTCTCCCACCGCTGCTTCAAAAGTTTCGAACTTCGAGGCGAGGGTTTTTCTCAAACGATCATCCGTAGACATGCTTAATCACTTCCGTTTTTTTTAAAAGCTCAATCATTCTTCTTTTCGCCCGGGTAAGCAGCACCCGGGATGTACTTTCAGCTATTTCGAGCTGATCCGCGATCTCCTTGTGTGAATAGCCTTCAATGACATAGAGATTGAAAACCAATCTGTAATTGGGCGACAGCTCATGCAGAATACCCAGAATCTCTTCTACACTCATCTGTCCGATGATATCTATGTCATCATCTGTGAATTCAGTACTATCTGATTCATCTATGCTGACCATCACCCCGATTCTTTTCTTTTTATAACAGTCGATTGCCACGTTGCAGGTAATGCGACTGGCCCAGGCGAGTACGTTATCTACCTTTCTGGCTTTATGGATGTTGTGAAAGATGCGGATCATGGCCTCCTGAAACACATCGTTCGCCTCATCCTGATTACTGTTATACCGTAGACAAATACCCATTAACCTGCCCTTGAGCAAGTCATACAACTTCCTCTGAGATTTTGAATGCCCTCTGGCACACTTTTCTATGAGATCTGATATATCAGCCATTCTAAACGGGTATTGCCATAACTAAGGTTATGGCAATACCTCCATTACGGTTCGGTATCCTGACGGATCAATTGACTATCTCAATGGTGGCCTCAGAAACCAGATAATGCCTGAATGCCTGTGGAACCAGACCTCCAAACTCCTTTATATAATCGGGAGAGGAAATAGGCCCCTGATTATATTCCCACTTCACATCAAAGCCCACTTCATAAATTATCTTGATGACACCCGGAGTATCAGGGGCATCGATAATGGCGTCAACCTGATTATTAAACAAGTCCAGTGTAGCGCTAAAGTAATTACCCAGGCCGTCAGGGTAGTCAGAACTCACCAGGTGAAAGCTTATGGCACCATTCGGAAGCAGAGGGTTTGTAAAGGTGGGAACCTGACCACAGAAAAAGTCATTGGCCAGCAGGTCTTTGGTTATTGACTCGCCTGTTCTCAACCGGATATGATCGAAAGTCGGACCATAATTACAGGGGTTGTCGGTTACCTTTACCTTCACTTCCACCAGCCGTTCATTACCATTGGTATCCCGAATGCTCAGATCGAAGCGATCCTCACCATCTTCAAACTCAGCCCCGGGTGTATATTTCAGGAATTTCCCCTGGACCAAATCATCTGTCAGGCCACGGGCAGGACTCTCGGTTAGTTGAAAGTCACTGGCTGTTCCGCCAATGAGCTTATCCGGGTTAATCAGGAAGGGAGTATTGGGGCCTGTCTCCAGCTCCACATGCAATATAGGATGAACATCATCCGAGGCCCTGTTGCAGGAGAGCACCAGGCAAACCAGGGTTAAAAAGGTGAGAATTCGAGTTTTCATTATTGTTGAGTTTTTGTCTTCTATATATATGACTCAAACTCAGCACAAAACGCTTCACGAATTCATCATTCTTTTGAAAAAAGTTATCCGCGATGGGTCC
>DIYF01000026.1:0-1781 GCA_002427745.1 Roseivirga sp. UBA6061
TTCATCAAAATTATTCTATTCGTGTCTTAGCGAAGTGATCGGGTCCTGACTGGCCGCACGTTTTGCCGGGGTAATACCAAATATTAAACCTACCGTTGCCGCCACTCCAAAGGAGATCACAATCGATGTGAAGCTGATTTCAGTCGGGAAATCGGCAATAGACGACACTCCATATGCCAGAACGATTCCCAAAATTACACCTACAATCCCTCCTGTCACTGAAATGAGTACTGCTTCAAATAAGAACTGTGACACAATATCAATTTTCTTGGCACCAATTGACAGGCGCAGCCCGATTTCCTTGATCCGTTCCATCACGGAAGCCAGCATGATATTCATAATACCAATACCTCCGACCAGGAGCGAAATAGCGGCAATCGCAGCCAAAACAATATTGAAAATGTTCTGAGTACGCTGTTGTTGTTTCAACAGAAGCTCCGGAATGGTAATCTCAAAGTCTACCACCCCAAAGTGTCTTCTCTCCAGCATGCGGGAAAGTACCTCAGCTGTTGATCCGAGCTTCTCGGATTGATCTACCTGCACTACAAGTCTGTCAATCTGATGGTAATTACTTGGTGCGCTGTCATCATCGCCACTGCTACCACCGCCAATAGAGATACCACGACCTCTTCCAAAAAAGATCATACCGCCTCTTCCGAAGTTTTTCTTAAGACCGGAACCTGTCACCAAATCCCGGTTGACATAACGAATCAACACGGTCTGAATGGGTGTGTAAACATCCATATTATAGTCGCGGATGCCCAGGTTTGAAATCGCCTTGTCAGAGATATAGCGCTCTTTCAGTACGCCTACTACCTCTAACCATTGTGCGCCTACTTTTATCTTCTTGCCAATCGGGTTCTCCTGAGGGAAAAACTTTGTCTGAATACCCTTACCTATAATACAGACCGGAGTACCTTTTTCGAGCTGCTTTTCGCTGAACATTTTTCCATCATTCAGCTCAAAGTTGGCTACTTCAAAATAGGAAGGCTCAACCCCTACCAGCTTGGAAGACCTTCTGATACCATTCTTGATAATATAGGTCTCAAGTAGTATCTCAGGGCTGATTTTCTTCACCCCTGGAATCCGCTCTTCTATACTTTCAACATCAAGTAATTTCAGGCCCGGAGAAAACTTAGATTTGTCCTCTTCTTCAGCATCACCAAGGCTTTGTTCTACCTGTTCTACAATAGGCTTAACAATAATATTATTAACACCCACCAGCTCGATTTGCTCCAGAATTTCCGACTGGGCGCCATTTCCTATCGCCAGCATGGCAATTACAGCCGCCACCCCAAAGATGATACCCAGAGCGGTAAGCAAAGACCTGACCTGGTTAGCCAGTACAGCCTCTACCGCTATATAGAAATTGGATAGTAAATTCTTCTTATCCATAAGGCAAATTACTTAGATGGCTGACCTGAGGTAGTAGAAGTAGATGCAGGTTTGCTTCCACCTGAAGGTCTTCCGCCACCCTGGCCTCCGCCTCTTCTGAATTGCTTCATTTTCTCACGCATATCAGCTGGCGAGGTAATGCCGAAGCTTTTCATTCTTTCAATTTGCTGTGGTGACATAGGGGTACCATCTCTGTTTAACCAGGGCTCCTCTTCCGGAACATCTGCATCGTTCACGTCATACTTCTGCTGACGGGTACCATCCAGTTCAGGAATCAAAGCAGGCACTTTATCTCCCAGGTTATCCGGCATGCTGAGGTACAGCACATCTCCTTCTTCCACTCCCATTTCTATGGTAGCTTCGTTGCTGTTGGTCAAACCAACCTT
>DIYF01000026.1:1844-13752 GCA_002427745.1 Roseivirga sp. UBA6061
TTGCTGTTGGTCAAACCAACCTTTACTTCCTGAGCTCTGCCATTTTTCTTTACCACATAGTTAATAGAGTCATTGTATACATGCAGGCATTCTAAGGGTACAAATACCACATCTTCCAGCTTTTTAGTAACGATCACATTACTGGTGGTCATGGAAGGTCTCAGTTCTGAATCTCTTTCATTAAGGCGGGACACTACTTCAAAAACCTTCGCATCAGAGTTAGGGTTTTGCTGCCCCACACGAGCTACACGGATCACTTTACCGCTCAGTCTTTTCTCAGGGAAAGCATCCAGACCGATTTCAACAGGCTGGCCTGTCTTTACTTTACGAATGTCTACCTCATTAATATAGGTAGTAGAAATCATGCTCGACAAATCGGGTAGCTGAGCCACCTCAGGGTTCCAGGGGCTCACTGTTGATCCTTCAACAATACGGTCTCCACCGAAACCACCTTTGGCATAGATTACCATACCATCCTGTGGTGCGCGGATAGTAAAGTCCTGAAGCAGGGACACCATTCTGTTATAGCGGTCTCTTCTTCTCTTCAGGTCAGCTGTTTGCTCTACCATTTTCGCCTTAGCCTGCTCAATTTTCAGCTGATAGTTCTCTATGGCTCTTTGCTTATCTCTTTTCAGCTTTTCCAGCTCGTTTTCGTATTTCTTAATAGTTGCCGGTGGCTCATACTGAGACTGCTCCAACTGAAGCTTTTTCTCCTCCATCTGGTAATCCAGATTGATCAGTTTATCTCTCTCTGAACGAAGTGTGAGAGCCGTGTCGATTTTGGCATTTTCATACTCTGCTACCTCTGCATCCAGCTGATCTTTCTCAGTCTGCGTCTTATCGTAGAGTTCACTTTTGTCCAGTTCAGCCACAAAGTCACCGGAACGTACCTGGGTTCCTTCTTCAACCAGTCTTTGAACGGTCATTTGTCTGATGCCATAATCTCTGGCAGCAATGGGTCCCATAATTTTCGTAGATCTCTCAGCCGACAGTTCTCCTGTAGTGGTCACTTCCACTGTGAACTCCCCCCGCTCTGCTGTGGCAAATAGAGCCGTACCTTTGTCTTCCGATTCCGGCTTAAAAACTGTGAGTGCCGTAATCAATCCGACTACTATAATACCTCCAAATATGATGAGCTTCTTTCTCATAATGCTATTAGTTTCTGTCCTTAGTTCTGCGAAATTATGGCTTATTTAACGTTTGACTTTATCCATCTGAAAAAGTATGTCGCCATTAGAGTAAAAAGGATTAATGCCTTTTTTGTTCAGATTCGAACCTTTTTCTCACTGACTTACAACTCCAATTAATTCCATTTGTTTCACCGTTCACTTTATTTAACTAACAATTTAAGATGTGGTTCACTCCCCAAAAGTTTAATCCGGATCAGTCCATTTATTGGAACGGTTAAAAGCCTCCATTTTGATAGACTACTTACATTTAAACGGTAGCAAAAAAAATAGCCGGCAATCCGTATCTTTGGCACTTATTTTTGAACATGAAGTCTCTGATCAGTTTTATTATCAGGAAAGTACCCAGAAAGTACCTTCAGCTATTCAGCCATCACCTTTTAAAGGTGGTAAGTCTTTTTATGAGGGGAAATAAGGTGACATGCCCGATATGTGAGATCAGCTATCGCAAATTCCTTCCCTATGGCAGGCTCAACCCCAGGGAAAACGCTCTGTGCCCTGACTCCCTTTCGCTGGAAAGGCACCGGCTGATGTGGCTTTACCTGAAAGAGAAAACAAGCTTCTTTTCAGCAAACCTCAAGGTACTTCACATAGCTCCTGAGATATGCTTTATAGATAAGTTCAAAGCGATGGACAACCTCGACTACACTACCGCTGATCTGGAGTCTCCACTGGCTGAGGTAAAAATGGATGTTCATGAAATTCCTTTTGAAGACGGGACCTTTGATGTGGTATTCTGTAATCACGTGATGGAGCATGTGACCAACGACATTCAGGCCATGAGTGAAATCAATCGCGTCTTAAAGCCGGGAGGCTGGGCCATCATCCAGTCACCACAGGACTACAGCAGAGAAGAAACCCTGGAAGACCCCAGCATTACTGATCCCAAAGAGCGCGAGCGGGTTTACTGGCAGAGTGATCACCTCAGGCTATTCGGTCTGGACTATGGCAAAAGGCTGGAGAAGGCCGGATTTAAGGTAAATGAAGATCGCTATGTGATGGAGCTACCTGATGAGACTGTCAGTAAATACGCCTTACCGGCCAATGAGATCATCTACTTCTGCGAAAGAGGCTGATCTACCTTTCTAAATGCCTCTGTCAGCATGCCCATACCATAGGCAATCAGCTGTGTAAATGCAGCTGCCACACTGAGTAAGGCCACTTTAAAACTGCTACTTTGTAAGAGGGAATGTAGGAAAATGCCCACAACGAACAGGCTCAGGAGTCCCGCACCAGTGAAAAACAACCAGGGGTGGAGCAAATAGCTTACAGCCCAGAAAACCAACCCGAGGACAAAAACAGCAGGTAATGTATGAACGGCCTTCAGCTCTTTGGGGAAGAAGCGCCTGATATTGACTCTAGCCCTTCCGAAAAAGTGCAACTGTTTAAAAAACTGTTTGAGGCTGGTTCTGCGTTTGTGATAAACAAAGGCGTCCGGTATTAATCCTGACTTAAACCCATGCTGAATCGTTCGCAGACTAAACTCTATGTCTTCTCCCATACGGGTAATCAGGTAGCCTCCTGTTTTTTCAAACACTTCCTTCGATATCCCCATATTAAAGCTTCGTGGATGGAATACCCCCACATGCTTTTTATTTCCTCTGATACCTCCGGTAGTAAACGGTGAGGTCATTGAGTAGCTTATGGCCTTTTGCAAAGGGGTAAAGGAGGCATGCGCCTTATCCGGCCCTCCAAATACATCCAGTTGATGCTGATCCAAAAAGGCTTCAACAGTTTCAAAATACTTCTCAGGAATAAGGCAGTCTGAATCGAATACTACAAAGTAATCTCCTTCTGCTCTTTCAAAACCATAGTTGCGTGAGAACCCCTGACCTGAGTTAGGCTTAAAGAAATATCTGATTTTAAGTCTGTCTTCGAACTGTTGGGTGATTTCTTTACAGGGCTGGTCGGAGCCATCCTCAACGATCAATACCTCGAAGTTCTTAAATGTCTGAAGGCACAGAGACTCCAATAGCTCCAGCACCTCCTGAGGACGGTTGTATACAGGAACAATTACCGAATAGTACCTCATTGGCCTTCTACCCCGATTGTCTCTTCCAGTATATAATCGCTGCGTTTGTGTGAGTTCATAGTCATCATCTCACCAATGAAGCCGGCCAGAAAGAGCTGGACCCCGACTATGATGGCAGCAATAGCCAGAAAAAACAGCGGCTGGTCTACCACCTGCCTGTAGTCATCTGTTTTAAGAATGTGGATCGCTCTTATTTTAACCCAGGCAATCCAGCCCACAAACAGAAACCCCAGCATAAATGAGAGTGTACCCAGTGTTCCGAAAAAATGCATGGGTCGCTTTTTGTACCTGGAGACAAAGGAAATAGAGATCAGATCAAGAAACCCATAGATAAACCGCTCCAGACCAAACTTGGTAGTACCGTATTTACGTGCCCTGTGCTCCACCACTTTCTCACCAATTTTGGTAAAGCCATTGCGCTTGGCTATAACCGGTATATAGCGATGCATTTCACCGTAGATATCCAGCGTTTTCACCAGCTTCTGGTCATAGGCCTTAAGACCACAGTTAAAGTCATGGAGCTTGATACCTGAAAGCAGTCTTGTTACCCGATTAAAGAATTTAGATGGGATGGTTTTGCTGACGGGGTCGTGTCTCTTCTTCTTCCAACCGGAAACAAGATGGTGGCCATCCTTGATCATACGATAGAGTTCAGGAATCTCATCAGGGCTATCCTGCATATCAGCATCCATGGTGATCACCACTTCTCCCTCGGTATGCTTAAAGCCCACGTTCAACGCTGCAGATTTACCATAGTTTCGGTTAAACTTCAGTGCTTTGATAGGATGTTCCGAAGCCAGCTTTTGGATCACCTCCCATGAGCCATCATCACTGCCATCATCTACCATTACGATTTCATAGCTAAAGCCGTGTTCAGACATGACACGGCTTATCCAGCTAATGAGTTCGGGTAATGACTCCTCTTCGTTAAAGAGTGGTATTACTATAGATACTTGTTTCAATACTATTTAAAATTCATCTTCCTCATTCTTGGTAATAGCACCAGAAATGGCTCCCCAGACAAGTCCTCCGATAATGGCTCCTAAAATACCCATGAAAAGCATAGCTTCGGGACTTACGAACAACGAACCGAAGCCTCTGGCCTGTTCTATCTGCTCCTCAGTCATCCCCTGCGCCTCCCACATATCTTCCATCACGTTCATCACTCTTTCAGAGTAGCTGGAGTCAATCACTTTTACGTACAGGTAGGTCATTCCTGACCTGAATACAGCCATGATCGAAGCCGCAATCATGTTGATCTTAAAAGCTTCACCAAAGGTCATATATCCCCCATTCAACTTCTTGAATTCGCGACCAGCCAGGATAAAGAACAAAAAGGCCAGCACCACATTGATAAAATTGAAAAGGAACCCCACGCTTGGATTTGCATTATCCATCAGGATGGGTATCAGGTTGACCACGGTAGAAACCAGTGCATAGATTAAACCGTATTTCTTGCCTACCTGACCCGGAGTTATTTGTTCTTCCATAGTTTAAAGTTGAATAGTTGATCGATTGAAAATAAGAATTTAAATCCAATTAAGCGGATCGGCCCATAAAACGGTTCATATTTTATTTAAGCGACTCAACACTCTGATTGAACGCAATAAATCAGCGTTGACGTGTTCTAAGTATCACACTGAAAATAGGTGCAAGAAATAGTCCGGAGATTACCTTTTTTCCAAAAGCATCCAGAGCCAGACCTGACACCGTCACATCCTTTAATCCTTCTACCTGGGTCTGAAATGACTCTTCACTTCCGTTGGCAATCAACATGTCCTTACGCGACTCCAAAAACTCCAGCATAGACTCACGATAAAGTTGTAGAAAGTCTGGCTCGATCACCGTCATAAACAAGGTATAGAAGAGTGCGAAAATCAGTGCCGTAGCAGCATAGATCACAAAACCAATCGTCATGCCATGATAAAACCTTAGCTCTCCTCCGTTTTCATTATCTCTGAAATCCCTGGTTGCCACAAAGGTCATGGTACCAATTATGATAACATCCATAATAAGAGAAAGTGTATTTCTCCAGGGCTGCTGATCAAGATAGAAGAAGGTTATAAAGGCAATGATTGTAATAACGGAGGCGGTTAACCCATAGCCCCCGGCTACCTTTACCAGGCGCGGATTAATTTTCATAAGTATTGATTAATCTTTCACCCTTGTTCACAGTACCTATCACTCTGCCCTGTAGTTGCTTTTCCAGAAATGGCGAAGCCTCAGACTTAGAGGTATTGCTTGCCTTATCATAGCGCCAGTCCAGATCAGGAGAGAATAAAGTGAGACAGGCATTGCTCCCCTCTTCAATCCTTATAGTTTCCATTCCAAGCAAGGCTCTCGGATTTGCAAAAACCTTGTCCAGAATACGATCTGTTTTATCACCAAAAACTGAACACAGGGTAGAGTAAAAGCTTTGCTGACCGATGATACCAAATTCTGCCAGGTCAAACTCCAGTTTTTTGCTTTCCTGATCCTGGGGCTGATGATCGCTGACAATAATGTCTATCGTACCATCCAACACACCGGCAATCAAAGCCTCCCTGTCAGTCCCCAATCGAAATGGCGGGCTGACCTTTAAATTCGTATCGTACTCTGTCAATGCTCCATCTTCAAACAACAGATGATGTACACCTACATCAGCCGTCACATTCAGCCCATTGGCTTTGGCATTGCGTATCAGTTCTACACCCTCACGCGTTGACACCAGACTGAAGTGGACTTTGCCACCCGCATATTCCAGTAACCTGAGATCTCTCTGAATCATTACTTCCTCGGAAATAGAAGGCATGCCTTTCATTCCCAGCCGGGTACTCACTTCGCCCTCATGCATGGCCCCGAAGGCAGTTAACATCTGATCTTCCGGCCTGTTGATCAATACACCGTCAAATTTCTGAAGATATTGTAATGTCTTGAGCATGATATTCGTATGCCAGACCGGAGAAGTACCTTCCGTAAAAGCCTTTGCCCCCGCATGGTGCAGGTCTATCATATCTGTCAGCTCCTTGCCCTCACAGCCTTTCGTTACCGCACCGGCCACATGCAGGCTTACAGGAGCATTACGGCTCCATTTAGCATAGTGGCTAACGGCATTTTTGTTATCCACTGCAGGCAAGGTATTAGGCATTAGCAGTACGTCTGTAAAACCACCTGCCGCAGCTGTAGCACTACCGGTATCAAGGTCCTCCTTATGCTCTAGCCCGGGATCGGTATAATGGGCCCTCATATCCAGCCATCCGGGTGATACTCTTAGCCCTTTTGCTTCTATGGTTTCACCATCAAAATCAATGTTTTCATCGATTTGGGCAATAATACCATCACGAATAAGCAGGTCTTTGTACGAATTATTGTGGGGAGAATTACTGTCTACAATGAGCGCAGCACGGATCAGAAATTCCATGCTACAAATATCGGATTAAAATTATTTCTACAAAAAGAAAAAGCAGTGCCAATAGTAGTGCGTAACGCCACAAACCAACTCCTTTGATGCCGGCAGTAATTTCCCGGTCAACCCCAACCGCATCATTCGCTTCGATCATGCTGATATGGTCTGCCTGAGCGAGTAATGACAATTCCTCTGATGAAAATTTCTCTCCACCAGACTCTTCTTTGGGTAGGTTAAATGCAATGACTCCCAACTGAGCACTACTTACATTTACGTCAAAATGCCCGGGGCCAATCTCATCCTTAGGTATTTCGAGGATCAGGTTAGAACCGGAGAACCTTTGATCAGGGGTGATCTCCACTTCATCCTTTTTCAGAGAGACCACTTCACCGGAGACGGCATTATCAGTAGGATAAACAATGGTTTCATTATTAGTAGAATAATAAAGCCTGGAGAGATTCACCTTACTCCCCAGGGCCAGCTTATACATCACCGGTACAAACACCGAATGATTCGGGAAGCTGGTCATGCCCGTTTCAAATGAGCTTGAGAAGAAATACAGGTTCCCCTCAGTAGTTGCCTTGGAGAGAAAAGAGCGCCCGTTTTTAAAATCCAGCAGGCTCAACTCCTGGTTTCTCAACCTGAGTGATGTAGTGGCTTCAGGCATCGAAATATTCCGCGCATCTTCTTCAAATACCCCCGCAAAAAACGGGTTATTCAAATCCGGAGTACTTAACTGAACACGTTGCCTGGAGTCGTCTGTTACTCTCAGACCAAAGTTGCTGTAATTACTCGCAGCCAGGTTTCTTGAAGGAATTATTAAAACCGATCCATCTGCCTCCAGGAAATCGTTGATAGCAGCAGTAAGCTGGTTCGAGAAATCACTCACCTCATTTAATATGATGAGATCTGCTGCTGCAAACTGATTCAGATCTATGTTGCCGGTATTAAAGGACTGGAAATTAAATAACTCATTCTCTCCGTAGAGTTGACTTACATAAGCCCCCGAGCCAGCCTCTCTGATTTCAAAAACATCTATCTTTTCTATGTTATTCAGAGTCAGATAGAGCTGATTATCAAAGTCTACCTGAGCGTCTTCAAGGGTAACTCTTACTCTGTCAAGACCAACCGCATCACGATCTATTTCAAAACTATGCACCAGACTTCCGTTGGCTTCCAGGTCCACGAGTGCTGTACTGGTCAGTTGGTTGTCAAAAAACAACCTCAGGTTCACATCATCAATCGCCTGATCTCCATCATTTTTAACAGATACCCTAAGTTCGTTTTTAAGCTCTCCTAACAGAAAACTGTTTTCAAGGTAAGCTGAATCGAAGTAAAGGTTACCTGCCTGCTCAGAGTCGATCGGGACGAGATAATAACTGTTGGTAGTATCAGCCGACATGGAAGCAAGAGAGGGGTCTCCGCTTTTCTGAAAATCAGAGATCAGATAAATATCCCCGTTAAACTGCGAATTGGCCAGACGCTTTTGAATCTCAGGAATACTCCGGCTTACGGCCGAAAACTCCAGCTCTGTAAGTCTGTCTTTGATCGTTTCTTTAGAGTAATTCACCACCAGCGAGTTGCTGTAGTTATTCTCAATAAATTTGAACTTGGCATTATCCGGATAGGCATCTACAATCACATTGGCGTAGGCAAAAGCACGATCGAAGGCGCTCATCTGAGCTCCCACCGCTTTTTGCATACTCAATGAATTATCCAGATAGATCAGCACATTTTCATTCAGTTCTAAGGCATTGTCTTCATCTTTAGAAAGCGGTTGGGCGAAAGCCATCACCAGAAAAGACACAAAAAGTATTCTTGCCAAAAGAATTAGCAGTTCTATCGGTTTCTTCTTAGCTGAAGTTTCCTCCTTCACCCTCTTGAGCAACGCAATGTTACTGAACTCCACTTTTTTCACCCTTCTCAGGTTGAAGAGGTGAATAATAATTGGAATTGATATGGCTAAAAGCCCCCAAAGAACCGAGGGATTGAGAAAACTCAGTACGAGATATGTTTGCAAATCGCTCTGTTTAGATTGTCCGCTTCAAAAACATAACTACGTAATTTAATTAACTTTATGTTCAAGATTTCGTGAAATTTCTACGAATGGGTAAGATGTAAAACCTCTATAACTTTGTTACTAACCCGGATAGCAGCTAATAAAAAAATTCTGATTGCCATCAACTTTTTGTTCTGGTTAGTCATTACTCTTATCTCGGCAACTCAGTTATATGTTCGCTTTCAGGGGCAATATGATGGTGGTTGGTTTAATTTCTTCTGGAGACAAGGCGTTTCCTGGGCAGGCTGGGCACTGCTAACCCCGCTGATATTCTACACGCTTCCCAAAATACAGTACGGAAAAAGGCTTAGAGGCATTATAAAGCATGTATTTATTGCGCTGGCCTTTACCCTCGGTTATTCCCTGATTTTTGCCTGCTTAAGCCCGTTGTTCTATGATGCCGAAGTCACGGTTTGGGAATATCTCCGGCAGAACCTCATTACAGGTGCAGCCGCCAATCTGCTTGTCTATTTGCTCATAGCTTCCTTTAGTTTTATGTTGATCTATTATCAAAGATCCCAGGCAGACCGCGAAAAGAAGCACAAATTAGACCTTGAAGTATCGGCCCTTGAAAGGCAATTGATGTCCGCGCAGTTGGAGACTCTGAAATCCCAGATTCAACCGCACTTTTTATTCAATGCTCTTCACTCTATTGCCTCTTTGATCCGGAAAAACGAAACGGCCAAAGCCACTGAGACCATCGCCATATTAAGCGAGTTATTGAGAGCAACACTTAAAAACCAGGAGCGCAACCTCATAAGCCTGCAAGAGGAAATAAGCCTTATTGATAAGTACCTGCAAATTGAGAAAGTGCGCTTTGGCGAAAACCTGGATGTCTCCTATCACCTTGATGAAAGTGCCACAGATTTTCCGGTCCCGGCCTTTATTCTCCAACCGTTGGTAGAAAACTGCTTCAAGCACGCTTTCAGAAGCAGACAGAAAGGAAAGCTTATCATTCAAAGTAACCTGAATCAGGAAGGGCTACAGCTATCAGTCGCAGATAATGGCAAAGGCTCCGGTAATGAACAAACATCAAAACCTGGAAGTAACATAGGCATTGAGAATGTCAAACAACGACTGGAAAAACTCTATCACAAGTCCGCCTCCTTTCTGCTTAAAGAAAATGACCATGGAGGTATGACGGCACAACTACAGATCCCCCGGCTTACATATGAGTAAAGAAACCTTCAGGATACTCATTGCAGATGATGAACCTCTCGCCCGCGACTCCATCTCCATATTGCTGGAAAAGGTTTCGAACTGTGAGATAGTCGCTACTGCCTCAAACGGTCAGGATGCTTTTGAGAAGGTATTGATAGAGGAACCGGATATTGTTTTCATGGATATCCAGATGCCCCACCTCACAGGAGTTGAGGTAGTTGAAAAAGTTAACGCCTCTGGCCCTCCCTTTTTCGTCTTCGTTACCGCTTTCGAAGATCAGGCAATCAAGGCATTTGAACTCAATGCTGTCGATTATCTTCTTAAGCCATTTTCAGATGACAGGTTCTACAAAAGTCTCAATAAAGCGAAAGCTCATGTCAAGACTCAGTCCAACTCTGTTAAAACTGCTCATCTGGCCGAAAGTGCCTCAAAAAACTATAAAGAACAGTTTACCATTAAATCAACTGGGAAAATTCAATTCATAAGAACCCTTGACATTCTGTTTTTTAGTTCTTCGGGAAACTATACGGAAATCCATACTTCCCAGGGCAAACATCTGATCAGATCAAAAATCAGTTCTATAGAGCAAGAAGTAGACCCGAAGTACTTCACTCGTATTCATAGATCCGCCATCGTCCGCAATACAGAGATCAAAGAGCTCCAGACTTATTTCAACGGTGAATACATAGCATTACTCCACTGCGGCAAGGAGCTGAAGGTAAGCAGGTCATATAAATCCAGACTTGACTCTCTGATAGATTAACAGCCCGTCCCAAACTTTACACGGTTCATACCTCCTTCTGCTCATTCCCTCCCGGATTAAGAACTATCTCTGAACTTCTAAGTAAGACTTCAGAAAAGCATTATGATGTTCAAATCCATTATCACCTCACTTGTGCTCTGTATTTCACTCTCGCTTCACGGCCAGAAATTCATCATTGACCCAGGTCATACAGCTGTTACCTCTAAAGTTCAGCGTTTTGGAATGGTTGACGTTGTAGGACGTTTCAATGAAGTGCAGGGCTCCATCACCTACGACAGCAATGACCTGAGTAAACTCAGTACTGAAGTGACTATTAAAACAGCCAGCTATGCCAGCAACAATCTGGGAGGAGAAGACGCTGTAAAAAGTTCTGCCTTTCTGGATGTCGCCACCTACCCCGAAATGACATTTAAAAGTACTGGCGTCACCGCTAACGGAGATGAGCTTACCATGACCGGTAATCTCACAATACACGGAGTTACTAAACAGGTGACTTTTCCATTCACTTTCCTCGCACCTTTTAAAGACCCCACGCGAGCTAACACAGTGGCCGCAAGCACCTCCTTTACCATCAACCGACAGGATTTTGGCATTCTGTTTAGCCGCAAGCTCCCTAATGGCAAAGAGTTTATCGGCAATGAAGTTTACATAGAGCTAAATGTACTGGCTGTTGAGCAATGATAAAAACCCTCACATGCTGGCTATGTGTCAACATAATATTCCTCTGTTCAGCAGTTTGTCAGGAAAAAAATGAAGTCTTTGAAATTACTCCAGAGAACACGACTATAGAATTCAAAGCAAAACATTTCGGGGTTGTCAATGTCTCGGGTACTTTCAAATCATTCTCTGGTCAGATTACCATCAGCGATGAGGTTATCACTGACGGTAAGATTTTGCTTAACGTAAACAGCATTTATACAGCAAATAATTCCAGAGACAGGAGTCTGAGGGACAAAGAGTTCCTCGATGTAAAAGGTCACCCGCAAATTACCATAGCATTCATTAAAAATAACAGAACAGACCTTATATCGTCTCTCGTTTCAATTAAGAGAAAAACTGTCTCTATTCCTATATCGTATGAACTCGGTACTGTGACACAAGGCACAAGAAGCATTCGTGCCAGTTGCCAAATTAGCAGAGAGCAATTCAATCTTAGCTTTGGAAATATGGATGATCTGGTATCGGATAAGGTAAAGATCAGTGCATTTGTAACTTTAAAAGTTAAATAGCGATCCTTAGGAGGAATGTAGCCCTAAGAAGTTTTAAACTCTCTTGTATAAAAAAAGTCCTTTAGATTATAAAGGACTTGATTTGTAATAGA
>DIYF01000038.1:0-7088 GCA_002427745.1 Roseivirga sp. UBA6061
GCGATCGAATAACTAACTTGATTATCAGACTCCCGCCATATCCTAGCGGCTCGGTTATAATAATCTAATGCCTTATCATATTCCTCTAGTTCTATCATTACATTCCCCAGAGCGTTTGAAACTGATGCAATTCTAGAACTATCGTTTGTTTTTAATGCCAGACTAAGAGCTTCCTCAAATATTACAGCGGATTCACTAAACCGAGCCTGCCCTCTTCTAGCTTGTGCCTTATCTCTAAGATGAAAAATCCAGGCTGCCGTGTCCTTCAAGTCAATATCTATTTCAATTGCCATTTGATAAAACATACTTGCCGAGTCATAAGCACCATTCCTATGTGCCATCCACCCGTAATTAGCCAGAACGCTAGCCATTGCATACCTATTACCGTAAAAAGCGGACAAAGAGTCTATTTTGATTAACTGAGCTTTAGCCGAGTCATATTCGTAGGCTCTTATCATTCTCACAGCTTCAAGTAAGTACTCTCCAAGAATTTCAGCCCCAGGAACACCTTTTTGAGTAGGTTTTTCCTGTGAACACGAAAAACAGAGAATGAGAGTTGTTAGTAAGGCTAGTTTACGCACTCAATTCATATTTAGGCACGATCAAGTTAATAATTATATAGGCAAGATATGTCTTGTTTGAGAGTAAACTAAAAAAGGCAGGGATTACCTGCCTTCAATCTAGTATTTGCCTTATTAAGGCAATCTTATGAATTATCCACCCTTACCGTTACCAGATCCAGATCCAGTTCCGGACCCGGTTCCAGACCCTTCTTCACCTTCAGGGTCTTCACTTTTTACGTCTATATCTGATGCATCCACATCGACTGATTCAATCAGGATGGGATCCATGTCTTCACTCACATCACTACATGAAGTGAAACCTACACACAATACTACGAGCATAATGCCCACGAAAATTTGCCTAACCTTTTTCATACTATTTTGGTTTTAAGGCTCGTATTCGTAGGTCGCATTCAGGTCATTCCGGTGCGACTCCTTTCTGACCTTACTCAACTCCTACAAGCGGGTTGAATATTTATTACATAACAAAGATGCTACAATGGCCACCCATCTGCTGTAAAGGGAACTAAACGGAACGGTTCTTTTTGATTATTTTCAGGACAGAAAGAAAAAGTGCACTTTTTTGCGTGTAAGTGACGACTTTTCTGTTTTTCCGGTACTAATACATATCAGCATATAATATTAGTGAGGCTGCAGTCGCGGAACGTAACGGAACGATTCCCGAATGCAAAAGAGGAATAAATATGAGGACGAAGGAAAAAATCTACCTTGGGCACCCGAACCTGAAGCGACTTCTTAGTTCGGTACCTTTCAATAACTTCTTATCAGACAAATATCAGACCAGACGTGGTTTGGAATGGTATGATGCCATATCTGAAGCTCTGGCCAAACTCCTGCGGGCCGATACCGGAGCGGATAAAATCAAGGGGGCTTTTCAACAGTCCAAGCTCTGCTCTGCTGAGGTAGCCAAACAGATCGTGACCCTTGTAGAAATCTACGAAGGCACGGAAAGCTCAAAGCAGGTAAGCTGGAAAAACTATAATGTCTTTTACAAAGAAGAGAGTCGTGCCTTTAAAAAGCACTTTCGTCAATACAAAATAGAGCAGTCTAAAGAACAACTGCCCGAAGAATCACTGAAAGGACTCTGGACGGTTTACAGCATCCGCCACGGAGCAGTCTTCAGATCATTTCTGGAGGTCAACTTCAAGAAGGAACTCCACATCTATCACCTGATGAGTAAAGGAGGTCGCCTCACCTATTGCGATATCGATTCCAGAAAGAACAACCGCGGTATCACCATCAAGGGAGACCTCGAAGGTACGCTCTGGCATTATGAAGTCAACGGTCGCTTTGACAGAATTCTGAATGGCCGTGTGAATATTATTCGCGGCATGGTCACCATCACGCATGAAGATCAGCTGGGCATCTGCCCTGTTCTGATGTGGCGCGATAATGAATCAACCCGGGAAATAGAAGACCTGGAAGACACTACCTGGGGAAAAATCAGAAGTTTTAAAAGATTTGTACCCGGTGCAGAGTCTTTTGAGAAATCACTGATGATCTATTATCGCTACCTTATCGAAAATGCGGAAAATGTGTATGACCCAAGACCTGCAGAAAACCTGAATGGCTGGATCAAACAATACCTTCGCAAAAGAGGTCGCACCAAATTTGATAGCTATCAGAAAGCACTCAAGGTCAGAAAATGGGTTTCGCTCTCAAGACAGTCCAATGACCCGGATAAGATCAGGGTATTCTACTGGTCTTTTGATTTCCATCCTTTAAGGCAGGCCATCATCGTAAAGAGGGTGCTTAAAGAGGGTGAATATTCTGAAATCGTTTTTATGGGTGAAATGAAGTTTCACAATGACCGTTTCTGGATCGAATTTGACTCAGGAGATCGTCATAAAGTCATGATGCTTCAGTCTACAGGCAATGCCTATCCCGGCAACCTCTACTTCCTCGCCATGGGTAGCGCTGGTTTTATCAATTTTGTCAACGATCCGGGAGATATGCTGACTGAGATTGTGGTACCGATGGACCATCTGCCGAAAGAATATCACGGCAGATATTCCCTGACCTATGATGAGTTCAAACACCTGGATCACATCCCCCTGGATTTGAGACTCTATCTCAACCACAGAGATCACTCAATCCTGAGTTTCGATAATCCTAACTCGATCAAGTCAAGCCTGCAAAAGCAGATGGAAGCTATTTCCTACCAGGGCAAATACCACGTATACGCCTATCACCGACATCTGGATGAGGCTTATCGCATTACAAGATTTACGCTGGAAATAGATCGCCTAGCCGTAGCTACGCTTAAGAAGGTATATGCCGATGAACCCGGCAATGTATATGAGTACAATGGCCTGGCCGAAGAAAGCCAAAGCAACCTCCACATTGCGCTGGAGCATTTGGAACAGGCGCGATCGCATAAAAAACAAACACGCCAGGAAGCAAGGCTTATCGTTGACACCAGCCAGGGACACAGAGACCGGGCCGTGATGACCGGCATTGTATCCGATGCTGATCGTGAGGGTAACCCCATGAGTTTACCATGTGTATTAGTGAGGATGGATAACTACGAGGAGGATTTTTACGAATATGAGAAACGTTTCAAATCCCTTGTCAACCCCGACCAGACAGAAAACTACCACACCCCGAGGGCCCATTGCTTTTCAGACAGTGAGGAATATCAACTGCTTGAAGAGTTATTATGGACCCGTCAGAGGCCTTTCCTGAAGAAGCGCTTCCCCCATCTTTTTCATCAGCAAAAACCAGAGAGAGCACGCTTTTTGGAAACCTATTTTGACATGATAGGTGGCGTTTTTTACACAGATTATTCAAAGGAAAACAGAAGGATTCAGCAGCTTTTGAATCAACAGTTAAACGAGCTGATGCTCGATTAATATCTGTTTACACTTTGCGAAGGAACGTAGTTTAATGAATGGGCCGGTTGCCCAATAAGTATCAGCAGGCTTTTCAGCCTAATATTTTTCAGTGACACAAAAATTGTGTTGTAAAAGCCCCACGATTTCAAAGAACTTAGCCGGCCGGTGGCTCTTGCTTCCATCTGCTGCAGCAAACAAAAACAATAGCCAGGCCTCGTTCATCAGTCAATTAAAGGTTAGGCATAGAAGTGACCCTATGGATGTCGCATAGTCCATTGACTCTCTTCAAAAAATTGGCTGATTAGTATTTTTGGAGATTGCCACCAGTGCAGATGACTTATCGGAAATTATAGAGACTATGATAGTCTAAAAACACTGGCGGCCGACACTCCCACTCTTTAACAATTCTACTTTATAAAAAGCGAAAACTTTATGTCTGTATTCAACTGATATTCTTTTGGTTACCTCAGGTTTTGAGGAAGTCCGAAGGGATCACTTTTGAGCCCCCCGGACATAAGGAAGGAAGATTATAAATGTCTTTGGTCAGAGGATACCTGGTGTCGGTAACTTCTTTAGCTTGTTCCTTCCATGCAAGGGCTTCCACTTCTCCCACTTTCTGGCTTTTGCCCTTTTGGTATATTCAAAGGTGCTAAGAGGTAAGCAGAGAATAGAGAGAAAATTTATTTATCCGATAAGAGCCCTTTTTTGACCAACAAAGCATAAGAATCCACCGATAAGATTTTTGCCCTAAATCCGGGCTATTCCACAAGTCATTTAATTCTCCTAACCATATCAGGTTATTTTCGTTTTGTTTTACAAATGGGTAAAAATTAATTCAATGCCATTACCTCCTCACAGACCACCCAAATGGGCCAGAAAGTTCTTTCACTGGTACTGCCACCCTGATATTCGCGAATCCATTGACGGAGACCTGGAAGAACGCTTTATTGAAAACCTGGAGAAGCAGGGACCATTCAAAGCCAGACTCTCCTACTGGCTGGATGTTATCCGGTTTATGAACCGCTTTACCCTTAGAAAAAGAAACCATCGCAATCAACCCATGTCCTTTATGTCACTTCGTTCCAACCTGCTTCATTCTTATCGCTTCTTAAAGAGACACCGACACTATACGTTTATTAATGTTGCGGGCCTTTCACTAGGCATAGCGGTAACCATGGTCATCTCTTTGTTTGTGCAACAGGAGCTGTCTTATGACCGGTTTCATCAGCAAAGTGATCGGGTTTTTCGTGTGAATAACGTATACACGAATGAACAGGGCGATGTCTTTTCTCTGGCCAACTCCTCTCCTGCTTTTGCCAGAGAATTTCAGAAGTCCATTCCTGCCTACGAAAAAGCCACCCGCCTACGCTATACAGGGCGCACCCACCTCAGCCAGGGGGAGGTGCGTTTTTATGAGGACAAGGGCTTTTATGCCGACTCACTGTTCTTTGAGGTATTGACATTCAGACTTTTGGAAGGAGATCACCGCAAGGCCCTTGATGAGCCTAATTCTATTGTTATTACGGAAGCCATGGCGCTGAAATATTTCGACTCAGCAAGACCTGTTGGCAGATTCCTCAATCTGAACGGTACCCGACCTCTGAAAGTAACCGGTATCCTGGCGCCACTTCCCTCCAACTCTCATATCCAATTTGATTATCTGATTTCATTCAGCACCTATGAGGTCCCTGAAGGATATGTATCGGACCTCACCAGCTGGGGTTGGGCCGGATTTCTGACCTATGCGCTGGTCACGGCTGATACTGACATTCAGGGACTGACTCAACAAACTAATGAGCTCATAGCAGCGCAGTTTCCTCCGGGTGGTACCAGTATAACAGTGCACTTACAGGCACTTTCTGATATCTATCTGGGCTCATCAGATTTTCCAGACGACCTCAGCAGTGGATTGCGCAGCGGGAGTCAACTCACCGTTTATATACTGTCAATCATAGCCATACTCATTCTGGCCATTTCCGGCTTTAACTATGCCAACCTTTCTGCTTCAATATCATTACAACGCGGCAAAGAAGTGGGGATCAGGAAAGTTCTCGGGGCTAATAACTACCTTATCAGAGGGCAGATACTTTCAGACACCCTGCTCATTACCATTACCAGTCTGCTACTGGCCTATCTGCTGCTCTGGCTGGGCAGCGGCATGCCTGTCCTGATCGAATGGGGTATGGCCTACGATTTCAACAAAGCCCTCAGACTGCTCCCCACAGCGCTCATCTTTATGGCAATCTTCTCACTACTTATAAGCGTTTACCCTGCTTTGCTACTCTCCAAAACGCCTACAGCCAGCACTATCAGAAATAAGTTAAAAAGTCTCAGAGGAGGTGCCCTCGCTAAAAAGACACTGGTCACCCTCCAGTTCGGCATCACATTGGCGCTCATTTCTGCGGCTCTCGTGGTAAAAGACCAGCTTGACTTCATGACACAGCAGAACACCGGGATCGACCAGGAAAGCCTTATCACCATTCAGATGCTTCCGGAAGACATGACCCGGCATTATAATGCACTCAAAAGTGCCTTGGAAATGAGTGCCGATATCAGGCAGGTCACCCAAAGTGAGCGTCTCATCGGAGAGCCATGGCCCATGAACATAATTCAGCTCAGTAGCCAGGCAAATTCAGAGCCCTGGCAAATTGTGGGGAATCAGGTGGGCTTCGACTATCTCAAAACCCTGGGAGCTCAAATGAAATCGGGGCGCTTCTTTTCTGAGGAAGTACCTACAGACCTGACCAATGCCATTGTCATCAATCAGGCAGCAGCAGACCTGATGGGCCTGGAAGACCCGCTCGGCAAGGAGGTCCTTTTCTTCTCTGCCAATGGTCCCAGAAGAATTATTGGTGTGATGGAAGATTTTCACTTCTCCTCTCTGCATGAGCAAATTGCCCCCATGGTGCTGATTATGCCCTTCATCGCGCCCGATTATATTACCCTGAGGCTCACCCCCGGTAATCTTTCACAAAAGATTGCATCTGTTGAAGAGATCTGGAAAGAGATCACCCATGGACTGCCCCTGGACATCACTTTTGTAAATGACCATCTGCAGCAGCTCTACCAGACAGAACAGCATCTCAGCTCACAAATTGCTTACTTTTCAGCGCTGGCCATTTTACTTGCCTGCCTGGGCCTTTACGGTCTGATCAGCTTTAATACGAAAAGAAGGTTGAAAGAAGTCAGCATCAGAAAAGTGATCGGAGCTGGTCCTTTGGCACTATCGCGATTACTAACCAGAGAATATCTGGTACTTCTGATATTGGCCGCTGTGATATCCATTCCTTTAAGCCACCTCCTGCTGGACCGGTGGCTCGATAAGTTTGCCTACCACATTGAGCTGTCTGCCACTTATTTCATACTGTCCCTGCTGGCCTTTGGTACGGTATGTTTTGCCACGGTTTGCAGACACATGCTTTTGGTAGTGCGCCAAAACCCTGTCAAACATCTTAAAGAAGATTGAACAGGCTTAGGATAGATTATACTACCTTTGCCAGCGATACAAGCCACCTTATCGCTCCTGATACATTTGTCGTCAGGGGAGGAAAGTCCGGGCACCATAGGGAAGCATAGCGGTTAACGGCCGTCATACTGATCATTGCATCAGTAGAGGACAAGTGCAACAGAAAGAATGTACAGGTAATGCTGTAGTGAAATCAGGTAAACT
>DIYF01000038.1:7177-7346 GCA_002427745.1 Roseivirga sp. UBA6061
AAACTCTATGCGGTGAAATGCCATGTACACTCGCTTTTGAGGGTTCCCGCCCGATGTGAGAGGGTAGGCAGATAGATCGTGTCGGTAACGGCTCGGCCAGATAAATGATAAGGCCCCTGGCTCTGGTCAGGGAGACAGAACCCGGCTTATCGGCTTGTATCTTTTTCTT
>DIYF01000027.1:0-405 GCA_002427745.1 Roseivirga sp. UBA6061
AGTGTCAAGAAAGCCAAGCACAGACTGAGAAAGAAGATGGCCATCTCTCCGGATGAGCGTATCGTGTCCAGATTCCAGAATTAGTTCAAAGCACAATAGATTAAATTTTATGTGGGTTGGTAATAGTCCAATTGCTCTTTTACACGGGGCAGAGTACTTTTAGACGATGGGTCGTTTTATACTTTTTTGGATGCTAATCCACGTTTATTCGTTTTCTCTTGCTCAGGGCGATCAGTCCGAAACGCTTGAGTACAAATTCAGAAATGCCAAAGGCCCGGAGCAGCTGGGCTCTTTGAACGAATGGATCAAAGAGCTTTCAAAAAAAGACGCTTACAAGGCTGATTCGATAATTACTGACTTTTTCGATAAGAACGAACCCGACCGCAACGATATCCGATGGGTGAG
>DIYF01000027.1:487-3176 GCA_002427745.1 Roseivirga sp. UBA6061
CGATGGGTGAGGTTGTATCACCGGATGGCGGAGGTGAAATATACTATCAGAGACTATGAAGCTTCACAACCCTATCTGGACATCGCTTCCAAGGGTTATAAGCTGGCTGGTTCCCCTGATGAACTTGGAAGAATCAACTGGCTTCAGGGGCTGATTTTTCAAAGGTACCAGCAATACGACAGTACGGAGTATTTCTACAAAAAGGCACTGTCCTATATGGATAATGGCGGCTCCAAAGAGATTCTGGCTGAGCTACACGACAGGCTGGGAGCCAACTATTGGTATAAGAGAGATTATGCCTTAAGCCTGGCAGCTTACAAAAGATCTATTGAGCTAAAAAAGCAGCTGCCTGATACGATGTTGCTCAGGACCACCTACCGCAATATTGGACTCACCTACAAGACAATCGGAGATTTCTCTTTGGCTCTTGAGTACTATCGCAAATCCCATAAAATGTACGAAGCACTGGGTGATAAGGCGGGGCTTAAAGGCTTGCTCAATAGCATTGGGGTACTTTACGAGCGCGTAGGAGATTTCGACAGATCTGTAGAATCACATCTAGAATCTATGGCCTTGAGCAAGCAGCTCTACGATACCCTGGCCTGGAGCAATTCTCTTGACAACATCGGGTCACTCAATATTAGCCGGGGAGACTACGGCCAGGCACTTAAGGTATTGCTTGAAAGCCTGGAATTGCTCAAAAAGCTGACCGTGAAAGGCCGTATTCAGGCCACACTCCTCAACATTGGCATTTGCTACGAAAAACTGCAACAACCCTGGGAAGCAAAGAATTACTTCAGAAAATCGTTGGAGGCTGCAGAAGCTGTGGGTGATAAAATTGGTATAGGTCAGGTGTATAGTGGTCTTAGCTCTTTAACCCTGGCGCAGGGGCAATATCAGGAGTCTTTGAGCTTTGCCCTGAAAGAGGTTGAAATTGCCTCTGAAATCGGGACAGCAGAACGGCTTCGTTCGGCTCATTCAAGCTTGTGGAATGCTTATAAAGCGCTGGGAAGATTTGACAAAGCCCTGGAACACCACGAGCGTTATGTTCAGTTCAACAGTCAGATTCTCAATGCTGAAAACTCCAGGAGTATCAATGATCTGAAAGTGAAATATGAATTCGATAAAAGAGAAATTGCCTTAAAGCAAAGCAAGGCTGAAATAGCACTGCTCGACCGCGAGAGAGAGCTTCTGGTATCAAGACAGAATGTACTTACCCTGATTATCTCCATGCTCGTTGCTTTGGTGGTCCTGATCCTGTTCCTGAATAAGAGAAGACAGAAGAGTGCAGAGACTGAGAAGGCACTACTTGTAGAAAAGGCAAAGAATGTTGATTTGGTTAGAGAAAAGCTGAATCAGGAAATCCAGTTAAAAGACCTCAGGCTTGAACGCTACATCGATCAGCTCGATGAGAAGAATAATCTGATCACCTCTTTTGTAAACAAGAAATCTGCTGATTTAACAGCCAATAGCGTTAGTCCATCGAAAGAGCTGGAAAAAATAGGCACCAGGATAGACGGCCGGGCGATTCAGGGAGTTACCTGGGAAGATTTCAGACTTAAGTTTGACACGGTACATCGTGACTATATCGCCAACCTGATCAGGCAATATCCCGAACTGGGAAACCATGAACTGGACCTCTGCATTTTGCTCAAAATAAACCTGCCCAATAAAGACATTGCCAACATACTGGGCATCAGTTATGACAGTGTCAAAAAAGCCATTCAGCGACTTTACCGCAAAATGAACTTTGACACACCCGATGACTTAAGGCAGTATATACTGAAAATATAGCCCAGGCACGCTGAATACCCCATCGGCACCGTTTGTCCCCCCTGCATTTAACTGGATTATTTCCAGATTAGCCGCTGTTCAAATCGGGGAAAATGGAAACACTGGTTCTGGGATTCTTATTATTCTTTTCAGGCTATGCCAAGGGCATTGTCGGAGAGCCTGTTATGGTAGAAGAGCGCAAGGCAATGCCTGCAGCTTCCACCTTGGCAGATGGAGATATTGTATTTACACGCTACAATGCAGATAATGATCAGTTCTCCTTTGTCTTTTTAAGCGATGTGAATGCTTCAACAGAATTCTTTGTAACAGATGAAGGGTGGACCGGTTCAGGTTTCTATTCTAATGAAAGCACACTGAAGTTTGTGGTCAATACCGCGATCTCTGCGGGAGAAGAATGCCATGTCAATGCTACAGCCTTAACTTATACCACAACCTCCGGAGCTTCACCCTTAACACTTTCAACCGTGGGTGCTTTTAGCCCTGCTTTGGGCAATATGATAGGAGGGTTTGGTGATAACTTATTTATCTATCAGACGGGCCCGTCTGTTATTGCCGGTTTGAGTGGGGATAACGGACAATCAGGCTCTTCAGGCAATGCGTGGTTCAGTGCAAGCAGCGAATCCACAGCCGGTTCGGTGATTCCTTCAGGAAAAACCAATGGCACAGGCGGTTTCTTAGGGCTGTTTCCCAGTGGGGTGAACAGTGAGGTAGACAATGCAAGATATAAAGGCTCAGCCTTGCACAGTGGCGATAAGTCTGCCGTGCTGGGGGAGATCATGAAGCTGTCCAACTGGGAATTTGATAATAACAATGCTTATAGTCCTGCCACTACTCCCTTTAACATAGCCGCTGCTGCCCCCACCTCTGCCACGGTAGCCATTAGTGTTTTTCTGGA
>DIYF01000027.1:3323-3464 GCA_002427745.1 Roseivirga sp. UBA6061
TACGAACAATGGTCATAATGGAGCTGAATCTGTAGGTGCCATACCCGCTAATGCAGTAGACTGGGTATTAGTGGAACTGCGTGAGGCGGGGTCCGCAGCTGCTGCATTGAATGCTACTAAAGTAGGCTCTGCAGCGGGTTT
>DIYF01000148.1 GCA_002427745.1 Roseivirga sp. UBA6061
CAGGATGCAGCAGGAAACAATAACACAGCCGCTACCCAGCTGAGTGTAGCGAATGACGAAACTGCCCCGACAGTGACCATTACCAGTAGTGCTGACCCAACCAGTGGAGCTTTTACCGCTACCTTTACTTTCTCTGAGGCTGTGACGGGTTTTGCCGTTGGCGATATTTCGGTAGGTAACGGAGCCGCGAGTGCTTTCAATGCTACCAGCACCAGTGTTTATACAGCCACGATCACGCCTACCTCTGATGGAGCGGTGACCGTGGATGTGAACAGTGCAGCGGCTCAGGATGCAGCCGGCAACAATAATACAGCGGCTACTCAGCTGAGCGTAACCAATGACGAAGCAGTACCCACCGTTACGATCACGAGCAGTGCCGATCCAACCAGCGGGGCCTTTACCGCTACCTTCACTTTTTCAGAAGCCGTAACGGGTTTTGCCGTTGGCGATATTTCGGTAGGTAACGGAGCCGCCAGTGCCTTTAATGCCACCAGTACCAGTGTCTATACGGCCACCATAACACCGGCTTCGGAAGGAGCTGTAACGGTCGATGTGGCCGCTAATGTAGCGCAGGATGGTTCTGGTAATAACAACACAGCGGCTACTCAGCTCAGTGTAACCAATGACGAAACAGCTCCGACAGTGACCATTACCAGTAGTGCTGATCCGACCAGTGGAGCTTTCACGGCCACCTTTACTTTCTCAGAAGCGGTAACTGGTTTTGCGGTAGGAGATATTGCTGTAGGTAACGGAGCCGCCAGTGCCTTTAATGCTACCAGTACCAGTGTTTATACAGCCACGATTACACCGGCCGCTGATGGAGCGGTGACCGTGGATGTGAACAGTGCTGCAGCACAGGATGCGGCTGGTAACAATAATACGGCAGCCACTCAGCTGAGTGTAGCGAATGATGAAACTGCTCCGACAGTGACCATTACCAGTAGTGCTGACCCAACCAGTGGAGCTTTCACAGCTACCTTTACTTTCTCTGAGGCTGTGACGGGTTTTGCCGTTGGCGATATTTCGGTAGGTAACGGAGCTGCGAGCGCTTTCAATACTACCAGCACCAGTGTATATACGGCTACCATAACACCGGCTTCGGAAGGAGCTGTAACGGTGGATGTGGCTGCTAATGTGGCACAGGATGCCTCTGCTAATAACAACACAGCGGCTACTCAGCTGAGTGTAACCAATGACGAAACGGCTCCTACTGTCACTATCACAAGTAGTGCTGATCCGACCAGTGGAGCCTTTACCGCTACCTTTACCTTCTCAGAAGCGGTAACCGGTTTTGCGGTGGGAGATATTTCCGTGACCAATGGAGCCGCCAGTGCCTTTAATGCTACCAGTACCAGTGTCTATACGGCTACGATTACACCAGCTTCAGACGGAGCAGTGACCCTGGATGTAGCAGCGAATGTTGCCCAGGACGCAGCAGGCAACAACAATACTGCAGCAACTCAGTTGAGTGTAACCAATGATGAAACGGCTCCGACTATTACGATTACCAGTAGTGCTGACCCAACGAGTGGAGCCTTTACCGCTACCTTCACTTTCTCAGAAGCCGTAACCGGTTTTGCCGTTGGCGATATTTCTGTAGGCAATGGGGCCGCGAGTGCTTTCAATGCCACCAGCACCAGTGTTTACACAGCAACTATTACACCTGCCGCAGATGGGGCGGTTACGGTAGATGTTGCGGCCAATGTGGCTCAGGATGGAGCAGGCAACAATAACACAGCCGCTACACAGCTTTCGGTTACCAATGACGAAACAGCTCCGACTATTACGATTACCAGCAGTGCAGACCCAACCAGTGGAGCCTTCACGGCTACCTTTACCTTCTCGGAAGCCGTAACTGGTTTTACGGTAGGTGATGTTTCTGTGGCCAATGGAGCTGCGAGTGCTTTTAGTGCTACCAGTACCAGTGTTTACACGGCTACGATCACCCCTTCATTTGAAGGAGCAGTGACTGTAGATGTGGCTGCTGACGTAGCTCAGGACGGAGCAGGTAATAACAATACAGCTGCCACTCAGCTTTCTGTGACGAATGACGAAACGGCTCCGGCTGTTACGATTACCAGTAGTGCTGACCCAACCAGTGGAGCCTTTACCGCTACCTTTACCTTCACAGAGGCTGTAACCGGATTTGCGGTAGGCGATATTTCCGTAGGCAATGGAACTGCCAGTGCTTTTAATGCCACCAGTACCAGCGTTTACACCGCTACCATTACACCTGCTTCAGACGGAGCAGTGACCCTCGATGTAGCAGCGAATGTGGCCCAGGATGCAGCAGGCAACGACAACACAGCGGCTACTCAGCTGAGTGTAACGAATGACGAAACTGCTCCGACAGTGACCATTACCAGTAGTGCTGACCCAACGAGCGGAGCCTTTACGGCTACCTTTACTTTCTCAGAAGCGGTAACCGGTTTTGCCGTGGGCGATATTGTTGTAGGCAATGGAGCCGCGAGTGCCTTTAGCGCTACCAGTACCAGTGTTTACACAGCAACCATTACACCTGCTTCAGACGGAGCGGTTACGGTAGATGTAGCGGCCAATGTGGCTCAGGATGGAGCAGGTAACAATAACACAGCCGCTACCCAGCTTTCTGTGACCAATGACGAAACAGCTCCGACTATTACGATCAGCAGTAGTGCCGATCCAACGAGTGGAGCCTTTACCGCTACCTTTACCTTCTCGGAAGCCGTAACTGGTTTTACGGTAGGTGATATTTCTGTGGCTAATGGAGCTGCGAGTGCTTTCAGTGCTACCAGTACCAGTGTTTACACGGCTACGATCACCCCTTCATTTGAAGGAGCAGTGACCGTAGATGTGGCAGCTGACGTAGCTCAGGACGGAGCAGGCAATAACAATACAGCTGCCACTCAGCTTTCGGTTACCAATGACGAAACGGCTCCGGCTGTCACCATCACGAGTAGTGCGGATCCAACCAGTGGAGCCTTTACCGCTACCTTTACCTTCACAGAGGCTGTAACCGGGTTTGCGGTAGGCGATATTGCTGTAGGTAACGGAGCCGCCAGTGCCTTTAATGCTACTAGTACCAGCGTTTACACCGCAACCATTACACCTGCTTCAGACGGAGCAGTGACCCTGGATGTAGCAGCGAATGTGGCCCAGGACGCAGCAGGCAACGACAATACTGCAGCAACTCAGTTGAGTGTAACCAATGATGAAACAGGGCCTACGGTGACGGGTGTCAGCTCCGGTACGACTGATGGTACCTATGGCGTGGGCAGCGGTATTTCTATTCAGGTGACCTTTAGTGAGTCAGTAAATGTAACCGGAACTCCTCAACTCGAGCTTGAGACCGGAGGTGTTGACCGTCAGGCAGACTATGCATCGGGTGATGGAACAAACACTCTGACCTTCAATTATACTGTACAGTCAGGAGATGTAAGTAGTGATCTGGACTATGTAGGAACAGGCTCCCTCACATTGAATGGAGGTACAATTAATGATGCAGCCGGAAATACAGCCAATTTGACACTGGCTTCGCCCGCAGCTGCCGGTTCTTTGGGAGCCAATAAGGATTTAGTAATAGATGGTGAACCTACCGTTACCCTGACTGTGGATAACAGTAACATTAATGAGGACACCGGCACAGCTACTTTGACAGCTACACTATCCGCTGTTTCCAGCACCGATGTTACGGTGACGATTGGCTACTCAGGTACTGCTTCGAACGGTACAGATTACAATAGCACGGCCAGTACAACTATTACAGTGAGTGCCGGTGATATGTCGGAGACAGCTCCTGTAATCATCACTCCGGTAAATGATGGCGACCCTGAAACGAATGAAACGATTATTGCAGAAATTACCGGTGTTACCAATGGCACTGAGGATGGTACACAGTCAGTGACCATTACCATTATAGATGATGATACACCCAATGTTTCATTCAATAGCACCAGTTCGGCCCAGGCAGAGAGTGTGGCTTCAGCTAATCTGGCGGTAGATCTTTCAATTGCCAGTGCCCTGACTGTAACGGTGGACTATGCTATAACGGGAACCGCCACAGGAGGTGGTACCGATTATACCCTGGCCAATGGTACACTTACCTTTAATCCGGGTAGTACCAGCGAAAACATCAGCATTGCCGGTATCATGGATGATGCCATTGTTGAGGCAGATGAAACGGTGATTGTTACTTTGTCAAGCCCGGTGAATGCCAACCTGGGTACTAATCAGGTGCATACCTATACCATTACTGACAATGATGCTGCTGCTGTAACGATAGCGGATATCAGTGGAGATGAAGACAGTGGAGACATTACGGTAACTGCCATTCTGGACAATGCAGTTGACGGAGGTTTTACTGTGGATGTTAGCACTGCGAATGGTACAGCCACTATCGCTGATAACGATTATACTGCTGTATCCTCAGAAACGCTGAGCTTTACGGGTAGTGCTGGTGAAATGAAGACCTTTGTCGTTACACCTACCACGGATACGAAGTTTGAGGATGATGAAGATCTGACGGTTACCATGGGGAATCTGGTTGCCGGAACTGTTCCGACTACAGACATTGATGTGACAGATGGTGCCACCATTACGATCACCAATGATGATCCTTTACCAACAGTAACACTCTCGGTAGATAATAGTACCATAGCTGAGGCTTCGGGAACAGCCGCTGTTACCGCTACGCTTTCCAATACCTCTGAAAATAATGTCGTGGTAACCCTCGCCTATTCGGGAACGGCTACCAATGGCACTGACTATAATAGCTCTGCCAGTACTACCATAACCATCAATGCAGGTGACCTGATGGCCAGTGCTACGACCGGAATTCAGGCCACTCAGGATGTCTTACCTGAAGGGAATGAAACGATCCTGGTGGATATCACCGGAGTGACCGGAGGAACCGAAAACGGTACGCAGAAACTGTCAATCACCATAGCAGATGATGATGCCGCTGTGGTCACCTCGGTAGCGAGTACTACCGCTGATGGCGACTATAAGGCGGGCAGTGTGATCGCGATTACCATTACCTTCAATCAGGCAGTAAATGTGACCGGTACGCCTCAGCTCACTCTGGAAACAGGTACTACCGATCAGACAGCGGACTATGTAAGTGGCGATGGAAGCACAACACTGACCTTTAATTATACGGTTCAGGCGGGTGATGTCAGCAGTGATCTTGATTATACCAGTACGACTGCCCTGGCGCTGAATGGTGGAACCATTATCGGAAACGGACTGAATGCTATCCTGGACCTTCCAGCTCCAGGTGCCAGCAACTCTTTGGGAGATAATGCTGCCATTATTATTGACACCAGTGATCCGGCTGACCCGGTACTGACTACCCCGGCAAGCGATGTTCTTGTAAATGCTGCTAATCAGACTATTAGTGGTACTCATAGTGAAGATGGTGTTACCATAAACCTTTATGCCGATTCAGATAATGATGGAGTAGCCGACAACACCAGTGTGCTGGCTTCGACAACCGTATCTGGTAGTGGCTGGAGTCTGAGTGCCAGTCTCACCGCAGACCTGGCCAACAATTTTGTAGTTCAGGCGGTGGATGCTGCAGGAAATACCTCAGCAGAAGTTAATGTATCAACTATTACAGAAGACAGCACGAGTCCGGTAATCACTTCGGATGGTGGAGGAGCTACGGCCAGCCTGAATGTAAGCGAAAACAGCACAGCCGTAACTACCGTGACTGCCACAGATGTGAATCCCGTGACTTATACTATCAGCGGAGGAGCGGATCAGGCCCTGTTCAGTATATCTTCCGGTGTGTTGACTTTCACAACCGCGCCAGACTTTGAAAACCCAACTGACGCTGATACTGATAATGCCTATGTGGTAGAAGTGACTGCTTCAGACGGATTGACAACTGATGATACTCAGACTATCACAGTGACAGTAACAGATGTTGATGATAACAGCCCCGTAATTACTTCGGATGGCGGAGGAGCCACGGCTTCACTCAATATAAATGAAAATACTACCGCTGTAACGGCAGTAACTGCTACAGATGCGGATGGTGTAAGTACCGTTACTTACAGTATTTCCGGAGGAGCAGATCAGGCCTTGTTCAGCATGGCTTCCGGTGTGCTCTCTTTCACCAGCGCACCGGATTTTGAAAACCCGGGGGATGCGGATATGAATAATACCTATGTGGTAGAAGTAACCGCTACAGATGGTACGACTACTCCTGATACCCAGACTATTACGGTTACAGTCGTTGATCAGAATGATAACAACCCCGTGATTACAGCAAGCCAGACCTTTAGTGTAGATGAAACCGCTGCAAACAGTACTTCTATTGGAACTGTGACAGCTACGGATCAGGATGCCGGTACCACCTTCAGTAGCTGGGTCATTACTGCAGGTAACGGGGCCGGCATCTTTGCCATCAACGCCACAACGGGTGAATTGACCATTGCAGACAACACCAATTTATCTCCGAGAGATGTTACAGCCTCGTATACGCTGACTTTAACTGTGGAAGATGGCTTAAATACCAGTGCCGGTGAGACGATTACTATTAACATTCTGGATACGACAGCACCGGCTGCACCTGTCGTGGTGAGTATTAGTGATGATACCGGTAGTGATGGATCCGATCAGGTTACCAATGACAATACATTGAGCTTTACAGGTACGGCTGAGGCCAATAGTACGGTAGAAGTGTTTATTGATGGTACCAGTATTGGAACAACCACCGCAGATGGCTCCGGGAACTTCACCTTCGACCATACGGGCACTACGCTGTCGGATGGTACACTGGCCATTACTGCAAAAGCCACTGATGCTTCAGGTAACGAGAGTACTGCCAGTGCTGCCCTGACCGTGATGCTGGACGCCACTCCTCCAGCCAAACCGATACTTGGCAGTATTACGGATGATACAGGTATCAGCAATACCGACATTATCACCAATGATGGTACACTGATTATTAAAGGAACGGCCGAACCGCTGTCTGTCCTGAACCTTATCTCGGGGCCTTTTACGATTGGTACTGTTACTACTGATGCGAGTGGAGACTGGGAGGTTGACCTTACCAGCAGATCATTCGGTTCTGGATTTACTGCCCTGGCTACCGCAACGGATGCTGCAGGTAACGTGAGTGCTCAAAGCGACCCTATGGTGATTACCATAGATCAGGTTGACCCTCAGGTGTCATCTATTGTTAGGGCAGATGCCAGCCCGACTGCAGCCGGCAGTGTGGATTTTACAGTGACTTTCGATGAGGAAGTTCATGGTCTGAGCACTGCTAACTTCAGTCTGGTTCTTACAGGGACTCAGAACGCCAGTATTGCCAGTATTTCGGCCACCTCAGGCACGACTGTTACCGTGACCGTCAATAACAACTCCGGAGTCGGTACTTTCGGTCTTAATCTCAGTAATACCACCGGTATTACTGATGTTGCCGGAAATGGTCTGTCAGGTACCTTTACAGGTGAATTGTATACCACATTGGATCCTCCGGCAGCACCGGTAGTTGTGAGTATCAGTGATGACAGCGGCAGTGATACATCCGATGAAATCACCAATGATAATACACTTAGCTTTATGGGAACATCAGACGCTAATACCACTGTGGAAGTCTTCATTGATGGTACAAGCATAGGTACTACCACAGCAGATGGTTCCGGAAACTTCACTTTTGACCACACCGGCACTACCTTGTCTGATGGAACCATAGCTGTTACCGCACGTGCTTCGGATGCCATAGGAAATCAAAGTGTCGTGAGTGCGGCCCTTTCTGTTACGATAGATACCGCTGTTCCGACAAAGGCTGTTTTCTCAAGCATTTCCGATGACAATGGTATTAGTAATTCAGACAATATTACCAATGATATGACCCTCATTATATCAGGTACCAGTGAGCCACTTTCTGTTGTGGCAGTTAAATCCGGGCCTTTTACTCTTACCACGACAACTGCTGACGGGAATGGTGATTGGATTGCGGATATTACGAACAGGCCATTTACAAGTGGGTTTACTGTAATTGCTACCTCTACAGATGTTGCAGGTAATGTGAGTGCAGATAGTGATCCATTCGTGATTGTCATCGATGTTGCTGATCCTACTGTTTCAAGTATTAACCGGGATGACCCGAGCCCCACTACTGCGAGCAGTGTGGATTATACCGTTACCTTCGATGAAGAGGTACATGGTTTGAGTACCGGCAACTTTGGCCTTGTATTCACCGGAACGCAGAATGCCAGTATAGCCGGTATCTCGGCTACTTCGGGTACCAGTGTGACAGTAACGGTCAATAACATTACGGGTGAGGGTACTTTCGGACTCAATCTTACGAGCACTACGGGAATTACCGATGTAGCAGGCAATACGCTGGCAGGCACCTTTACAGGTCAATTGTATACCACAAACTCAACGCCTACGGATATCAGTCTGTCCAGCACGAGTATCCTGGAGAACAACAGCATTGGTGATGCGGTAGGTACGCTGAGTAGTACAGATGTGGATGCCGGTGATACCCATACCTACACACTGGTATCCGGTACAGGCGATACAGATAATGCTTCATTCAGCATCAATGGTACACAGTTGGAAGCTGCGGCTGTATTTGATCGGGAAACCAAGGCAAGCTACGATATCCGACTGCAAACTGATGATGGAAACGGGGGGACTTTCCAGAAAGCCTTTACGATTACCATTGACAATGTAGCAGAGGCTGACCTGCGAATCACAGGCAATAACGATATCCCGGCCACACCGCTTGGTATTACCACTAATTTCGACATCACGGTACACAATGACGGAGACGGTGCGATGACCATTACCAGTATTCTGTACCCGACAGCCTTTGGCGGACCGGTATCAGGTATCAATATTCCTGCTGCCAGCAGCCAGGTAGTTACAATGACCTTTACGCCAACCATGGCTCAACTGTACACCGGAGATATCACCATTGTCACAAATGGCGGTACCGGTATTCTCTCTGTAAGTGCTGACGGAGCAATTATCACCGGAACAGACGATGGTCTGCTCAGTGCAGAGGCCATTAATATCTTCCCGAATCCGGCCAGTGATCAGGTAACAGTTGATCTTTCCGAGTTTAACGGCCGACCGCTGGATATTCAGTTGTTCGATCTCTCAGGCAATAAAGCGTTTGGTGTATCCGATTTCAGAGAACCAAAACTAAGGCTGGATATCAGCACTTATCAGCAGGGGGTTTATCTGATGCATTTTACAGACGGTAAGAGCACAGTACAGAAAAAATTCATGATCAGGAAATAACCTTAATCCAGAATGAAAAAGCTAAAATATATATTCAGTGCGGTAGTGATTGTCAGTATACTCGGGCTCTGTGCCTGCGGAGATGACGATGACCCGACAGCTCAGGAGCTGGCCTTCGAAAAACTGGCAGGTACCTGGAGTCTGGCCAATGGAGGCAGTGTTATCATAGATGGGCAGGATGCCAGCCTGAATTTCTCAGGTTTCTCCTTCTCGTTTACAGATGGCACCTATACTACCGCTAATGCAGGTGACCTTTTCAGGGCTACCGGTACCTGGAGCTGGCAGGATGAAGCCGCACAGCGTATAACGATTGATGACGGAAAGACCATCACCATTACCACGCTGACAGAGCAACAGTTTGTTTTTTCTTTTACCTTTAATGGTACGGGAGGAGTAGCAAATTCTGGCGAAGGTATAGCCGGTAACTATACGATAACGGTAAACAAGTAAGCTAGAAATACTTAGAGCACTCAAAGTAGAGTGTTTTAAAGATGAGCCATGCAACTCATCTGAGTTACATGGCTCATTTGTCAAATGAGTGGTTCTAATTTTTTAGTGTTTTGGTAAAGCGGCTCGAAAGAGCCGCTTTTATTTTTGCTCAGCCCAACCGCAGGGGCTCATCCGGTACAGAAACCACAAGCGGTACTATATAAGCCATGACAGTTTACTGATTGAATTCCTGGCCGATTTTTCGGATTTCATCGCGCCAGTAGGCCATTTCCAGAGCTTCTACAGCGGATTCAAATAGTGATATAGACTCTTCCACATTATGGTGTTCATCCTGAGCCTCCAGAGCTACTTTTAGCAAATCATACTCTACACTACCCATTGTATATTGCTCAAGCAGTTCAATGCTGTTTACTTCGTTCCTCATATCCTTCGATCTCTTCCCGGGTAGCCACCCGAGCCAGATTAACCTTTTAAATACGTGGATAGGTTCCCTTTTCCAGCGCGGAGAGTGACGGGATGTCAGTTATCTATCACTTCTATTGTTAGTGAAGGATGTGTGGCAGGCACCGCTATGCGAAAAGCGATAAATGGGAAGAGCGGATTGGGTAGCCAGTACTTCCAGGCCAGCATGCTGTCTTTTGTGCCCTTTTCAGGCTTGAAATGATACCAGAAGTAAACGAATTTGTAGGGACAAATACCGGGAACTCCTGAAAAGACAAAGCCCCGGGTCTTCAGGTATTTTGAGGAGATATAGTAGTTTCCCTCAAAGGCGGTGATGCTCCAGCCCAGAGGACCTTCTGCTATCGTTTCGCCTGAAGGTTTATGTACAATGCGTATAGTCCTGTTACCTTCAGACATGACCTGGCTTAATTCGGATGTTATACCGGTCGTACTCAAATACACCTTTTTGTCTATGGGCGCTGATCACATTGTTTACAGTCTGCCTGCTGGTAGATGTGAGTTTTGCAATGTCAGTATGGCTGTAGGGGTTTTTTGCAGTTAAAAGGCCATCTTCGTCCTGCGAGCCATTTTCCTGTACATGGTCTGTAAGGAAGTCGAGAATTCGTGTTTTGGCATCTTTATAAAGCAGATCTTCCAGCCTGCGCTCCATTTTACTCACCTTTTTCCAGGAGATTTTTGTGATGGCATTGTTGAGTCTTGGGTACTTGCTCAGTAGCTGCTCCATCATATCTGCTTCAATAAAGCATATCTGTGTTTCTGAAAGTGTTTTGGCAAAGTAGCCCTGGCCGGAGTCTCCCATGATTCTGGATTCTCCGAAAATGTGTCCTCTACCCAATACATAGCGTAGTGTTTCGTTGCCCTTTTCATCCCGATGACCAATCTTCACCTGTCCCTTCTTGATAAAATATACAGTTTCATCAGGCTGGCCCATATCATGGATATAAGTCCCTTTCATGTAGGTTTTCATGACTAATAAGTGGCACAGTTTCATCATTTCGCTCATGCCGATGCGTGTCATCATATTGAAGGATTCCTCCAGGTACCAATACTTTACGATATTCATGTTCAGGAAATGAGGTCCGGGGCAAGGTGCCTGTCGAAGTTACCATTAATTGACCAAAATGTGATTTGTCCCGCAAGAGAGGGAACATATTGTGTTTTCATATAACTGCCGAAACTAAGTTCGGGATAGCTTCATCCCTACCATAGATTTTTGACATTGTACTTTAGTTTACATTTCTCAATTCTCTTCTTTTCTACTCTTCAGCTCATTGAACTAATTGCCGATGTGGAATCAGTCAGTTTTCAAAACAAGATTATGAGCCAGCCCAAAAAAGACGAATCAGATAACAGGCTGTTGATGGAGGAACTCGGAGTTGATAAAAATAAGCTGAAAGAACTGAAGAAGAAGCTTTCAAAGATTGACCCGAGATCTGAGAGAGGAACTGAGACTCTTTTCAGGCTTGCCTCTAAGAATCATTACACACTGAATACAATGGTGGACAGGAAGGCCAATATTATGATCTCCATTAATGCTATTATTCTGTCCATAATTATTGGCACGGTAATGAATCAACTGGACAGTGATCCGCATTTGGTTTATCCTGTAGTCATGCTTTTATTCACCAATCTCATTTCTATCGCCTATGCTGTTTTGGCCACCCGACCCGACCTGACACATGGCAAAATCGATTTGCACTCTGAGGCCAGAAGGAGTGCAGGCCTCCTGTTTTACGGTAATTTTCAGGACCTTAACGAAGAAGAGTATGTGACTGGCATGCGGTCACTTATCTATCAGGGAGATGATCTTTATGATGCTATTTCAAGGGATATCTATCAACTGGGCAAAAGACTGAAGGTGAAATTTGGCTTTCTCAGAAAGGCCTTTGATGTGTTTGCTGTGGGGATTGTTCTTTCAGTACTGACCTTTATCGTCTGCCATGTATTCTTTGGCTGACAGGATTACAGTACCAGAGGAATGATACCGGAGTTTCTGATTTTAGACTTTTGCTCAGCCAGATACTCAGCCTCTATGTCCTGCAAAGTATCTTTCAGATATCGTTGCTCCAGAAGTATAAGCGCTGTTTGGTAACACTGAAATTCACGATCGATATCTGAATCTGAGTCTATTTCTTCCAGAGAATTGACCATAGCATCCCTGTCAATTTCGTTCCGATTATATCGATCGAAAAGGTCAATATAAATTTCTTCTTCCTCCACCTCGCAATAAGTTCCATTTTTTGAATCTAAAAAACTAACAAATTATAGAATATGTTAAATTCAGATCCCTTCCTATCACCCGATTATCATATTACCGACAAACGGCTTCAAGCCATTTTAATTCCCCCTTATCACTTAGTGCCGGTCAACCTCAAGAGGTAATCAGCTAATTAAGCTTTTGATTGGCGGTTCTTGCGGAAAACGAAGCGAATTGCTACGCAAGAGTGCTGTTTTAGCAGACGAGTTTATAGCCATAACCGCGCACATTGAGTATTTCCACAGACTTATCTGCGCTGAGTTTTTTTCTGAGCTTGGATATGAATACGTCCATGCTACGGGCATTAAAAAAATCATCATTACCCCAGAGTTGGTTAAGAATCAGGCTGCGGTCAGTTACGGCATTTCGGTTCTCACTGAGATGGAAAAGTAATTGAGCTTCGCGGTGTGTCAGTTGCAGTTCCTCATCGCCCAGTGTAAGTTTTTGCTTCGGTAAACTGAATTTGTAGTTTCCTATCATGATGGCTTCTTTGGACTCTCTGCGTTTCTTCCTGTCAAGTAAGGCATGAATTCTTACGATGAGCTCTTCCATGCTAAATGGCTTTTTCAGGTAGTCATTGCCACCCAGTCCAAAACCTTCTACCACATCTTCTGTACGGCTTTTGGAAGTAAGAAAGATCACGGGCACGTCCTGATTGGTGGTTCTGATCTCCTGGACCAGCGTGAAACCATCTTTTTTTGGCATCATCACATCCAGAACCAGGATTTCCGGGTTTTCCGTCTTGTACTTATGATGAGCTTCCTCTCCGTCTTCGCAGAGGGTTACCTCAAATCCACGGGTTTCCAGGCTTTCTTTGATAATAGTACCTAAGGCAGCCTCGTCTTCGGCAAGCAAAACACGAATTTTTTCTTCCATCAGATGGCTACTTCAAAGCTGGTACTGTTCGGGGTCAGAATTAACTCAATGGTGCCCCCGTGTTTTTCTATGATTTTCTTAGTGTAATAGAGCCCTATCCCGAATCCCTTTACATCGTGCTGATTGCCCTTCGGTATGCGATAAAACTTGTCAAATACGCGTTCTTTATGCCCTTTTTCAATAAAGCCTCCATCATCTCTTACCACCACCTGAACTGTGCTTTGCTGGCTGGCCACTGATACACTGATATGTTGCCCTCCGTATTTGATGGCGTTATCTATGAGGTTGGAGAGCGCATTTTCAAGGTGAAAAGCATCCGCCTCAATCAACACATCATTGGTAGGGTCGAGCAACTCTATATGTTTGTCAGCCGTCATCAGACTGTACTTCTCTACCATGGTATGCAGTAGCAGACTCAGGTTTACAGGAGTTTTATTGAGCTGCAGCGCATCGGTTTCCAGTGTGGCTGTTTCCAAAAGCTTCTCCACCATCACATTCAGCTTTTTCAACTGATTATTAGAGATGTCCAGGTACTTCTTCGTCTTGGCCGGATCATTTTGCTGATTGAAATTCGCGATCCCCTCAATGGCCGTGGCTACTGTGGCAATCGGGGTTTTAAATTCATGAGTGATGTTGCTGATCAGGTCATTTTTGATCTCCGCCAGTTGTTTTTGCTCGCTTATGATTTTATAAAGGTAGAGCAGTGCCCCGATGACGGTAAGTGATATCAATAAGGAAATTATCAGATCAGTAAGTCCTCTTTTCAGAATGGTCAGAGACGCATTGGTATAGCGCATCTCCAGCATTTCAGGACCTAGCTGATAAGTTGAGTTGGCACTGGTAGACATCACAAATTTGCGGTCATCCGGATTATTGTAATCTACCCTGGAGCTGTCGGCCCGCATTCCTCTGAAAGCAAATTCTATATCGAGATTCTTTCGGGAGAGTTCATCAGCCACATCTTTATGAAGATCACTGTAGTCAATATCCTGAGCCAGTGATATGAGAATTTGTCTGGCAAAATCATCAAAGTCTTTTTCCTGATTAAAGATGGAATCAGTGATCAGCTTGACAGAAGCCACCTGGTTGGGGTTCATTTTACTAAAGCTGGTTCCTTTTAATGTGACATTGGGGCTGTTGAGCGAGATTTTCAGATTGCTGTTGGTGATGACATTACTGTCAGAAGCTTTTCTGCCCTGATAGTTAAAGCTCTGGAAATATCGGGCATTATGCAGGGTGTCACCCGACACCCAGGGGCCCTGGAAACGGTCTATTACCCTTCCACCGGTGTTGGCACTATCTGAGAATATGAAGGCAATCTGATTTTCCTTGGCCAGCCTCGCGTAGTAAGACTCTACGGCATTGTCTAATGACTGCTGCACCTCATTCATCAGGGTCTGCTTGTTGAGCCGGTAATTCTGCATGTTTCGGTATACCTGTATCCCCACTGTTACCAGCACGGTAAAGGAAATCAGATATATAACTGCCTTGAATTTGCCCTTCTTCACAACTCAAATATACGGACTTGGGTGAGCCCGTGATGGCTTGTTAACAGACGTTAACACACGTTAACCCAGTGTTTGCACTCAAGCAGGTTCATTTGTAGACGTCAAAGTTTAATTCAAAAGAACATGAAAAAGCGCAATAGCAAGACATTTATCATGACCCTGATGGCCCTGTTTATGACAGTAAGCCTCTTTGGTCAGAACTTTCAGGGGGAGGCTACTTATCAGACTTCTATGAAAATGAAAAACATGCAATTCAAGATGGAGGGCATGACTCCTCAAATGGAAGAGCAGATCAAGGCTCAGATGCAAAAGCAGGCCCAGAAAGAATACACCCTCAAATTTAACCTGACCGAATCGGTTTGGAAGGAAGTGGAGAGTCTCGAGGGAGGAGGGCCCGCTGCGGCTTCCGGTGCCGGAGGAAATGTGGTGATCAGAATCGGAGGTTCCGGTACTAACGGATCACTTTATAAGAATACTGCCGACCAGAGGGTATTGGAAGAAACAGAACTTTTCAGCAAGCCTTTTTTGATTGATGACGAGCTCGAGACCAGAGAGTGGGAGCTTACTGATGAGTCGAAGCAAATCGGTAATTATTCAGCGTATAAGGCTATTTACTCTACTGTAAGAGAGCGCAAGACCATGACTTTTGGTGATGGTGAAGAAGGAGAGATGAAGACCATCTCTGATACAGTGAGAGTTGAAGCCTGGTATACCCCGGAGATTCCCGTGTCTCAGGGACCAGACGATTACTGGGGACTCCCTGGCCTGATACTGGAGGTGAAAAGCGGTAACATGACCTACCTGTGTACCAAAGTGGTTTTGAACCCTGAAGGTGGAGTCAATATCAAAGTTCCGTCAAAAGGCAAAAGAGTGAACCGTGAAGAGCTAAGTGCCATTCGTGAAGAAAAGACTCAGGAGATGATGAAAAACTTCAAAAACGGTAAGGGTAACAGCACCTTCAGGATAAGTAGCGGAGGATGATTTCTGAATTTTTTAATGGTCAATTCAAAACAACATGAAAAAACGATTATTCTTTTTAATACTCATGCTTGGGCTTTCGGCCTCACTGAAAGCCCAGCAGAAGATAGCCTTTGTGGGTGATGTACGCGATTCATTAGGAGCCCCGCTGGAGTTTGCCAATGTGCTGGCAATGGATACAATTAAAAATACCATTGCCTCCTTTGGCGTGACCAACAAGCAGGGTGAGTTTCGCCTGAGTCTGGTAGAGGGAAAGGTGTATAAGCTGAAAGTAAGCTTTATCGGATTCCTTCCGTTTGAGAAGGTCTTTACTGCGAGAGATACCAAGGGAGTGCCCTTTCTCATCACCTTAAGTAGTGATGTGAAGCAGCTCGATGCAGTAGAAGTAGTCACAGAAATGCCGGTGCTGATTCAGGGAGATACCATTACCTATAAGACGGATGTATTTACACAGGGCAATGAGCGGAAGCTGGGAGATGTGCTGGAAGACCTGCCGGGCTTTGAAGTAGATGAGAATGGCGAGGTCAAGGTACAGGGCAAGAAGGTAGACAAGGTACTGGTAGACGGGAAGGAATTCTTTGAAGGAGATACCAAACTTGCCACTAAGAACCTACCGGCCAACGTGGTAGACCGGGTACAGGTACTACAGAATTACAATGATGTAGGGCCTCTCAGCAGCGTGAACAACAGCCAGCAAATGGCTCTGAACATTCAGTTAAAAGATGATAAAAAGCGAATGGTATTCGGGGATATAACGGCCGGTGGAGGTCCTGAAAACCGCTACAGGGCCCATATCAATGCTTTTTATTACGATCCTAAAGTGAATATCAACTTTATAGGAGATGCTAATAATGTGGGTGAGCTGGCTTTTACCATGGGTGACTATTTCAGGTTTGGTGCCGGACTGGGTAGTTTTGCAAGCAGGTCAGGTTCCAGGTTTAATGTCAGTAGCGACCAGACCGGTATTCCGATGGCCCAACGCAATAATGCACAAGAGCTGAATAACCAGCTGGGCGCGTTGAACTACAATTTCAACCCGAATCCGAGGTGGCGGTTTTCCGGCTTTGCTATTGGCTCCAAAGTGAATAACACACTGGGCTCTGTTCAGCTGAGAAACTACATTTTACAGCCGGGAGACAACCAGGAGGTGCTCACCTCAGCTCAGAATGTAAGAAGCACTGGTGGTTTGGCCAAGTTTGCCGCCAAGTACATACCTAACCCGAATCTTCAGATAGACTACAGCGTTTTCGGCAGACTGACGGATATCGAGAACCGTGACACACAGAACTCTCAGTTTACCGGTTTTACCAATGAGATTTCGGGTCTTACTACACAGCAGCCTTTGGCACTGGAGCAGCAGCTGAGGGCTTTTTATGCCCCGGACGAAAAGAATGTGCTCTCATTTGAAGGCTCTTACAAGTATCAGGAGCAGAATCCTACGTATGATCTGGCTACTACCCAGCAGCCATTCGCTTCCATCATTCCATTGTTGGGCTCTGGCGAAGATTACAACCTGATACAGTTCAAGGATGTAGTCACGCATAATCAGGAAGCGGCCCTCAACTACTACAGAATTCTCAACAAGACGAATCACATCAACTTTAAGATTGGTAACAGCTATTCCAGTCAGGAACTGAACTCAAGTATGCTGGAGCGTACGAGCGATGGTACAGACAATGTGATATCGGAAAATGGACTGACGAACCTGGTGGATTATACCTTTCAGGATTACTATGCGGGCATCTTGTATAAAACCAAGCTGGGCAAGCTTACGTTGACTCCGGCTCTGAACCTACACTACTACGATATTGAGAACGTACAGAACGGAACTTCAGAAGGTTTCACCAAAACACTGCTTTTGCCTTCTGTAACGGCAAGATATCAGTTCAGAAGCTCACATACACTGACGGTGAATTACAATGTAAACGCTCAATTCACAGATGTGCAGAATGTGGCACAGGGCATCATTGTGAGGGGGTATAACTCACTTTTCGGAGGAAATCCACTGTTGCAGAACAGCTGGTATCACAGAACTGCAGTGAACTACAACAACTTCAATATGTTCAATAACTTCAATGTATTTGGAGGACTGACTTACCAAAGGAAGTTTGATGATATCACGAATATCATCCAGTTCAATGGCCTGGAAAGAGTAAATACGCCTATCAATATTGACCCTGCCAATGACATTCTTTCGGGATATGCCAATATGAGCAAACGCTATGGTAATTTCCGACTGAGTGGCTCAGGTACCTGGACAAGAAGCACAACCAATAACCGTATCAGCGATATTGATAATGAGAATGTAAACTTTCAACAGAGTTATAAGTTTGGTGTCTCGACTTCAATCACCCCAAAGGTTCAGTTTGACTTGGGTTATGAAGTTATGTTCAGTAAGTATGAGGCAAGGTCCGTCATCAGTAAGTTTGAAAATCACAGGCCTAAGGCAGGGCTGGATATAGATTTCCTTAAGGGCTTCAATTTTGATGTAGACTATGAATACAATAGCTACCTGAACAAGAGTAATGATACAGAGACTAATTATGATCTGTTGAATGCCAAGCTCAGATACAGAAAAGACAAAAGTCCATGGGAATTCAGAATTGAAGGGATGAACCTTATGAATACCACCGGCATTCGCAGAGACTCATTCTCTGAAAGCCTTATCAGCACCTTTGAGTACTTCATTCAAAAGCGCTATTGGTTGTTCAGTGTAATGTACGATCTGTAATACTTTGACAGATTAATACCCAGGGCCATGGAAGTAAATTCCATGGCTTTTTTATTGGAATAGGTGCTAGATTTAGGCGATGAACAGATTTCAACCTGTCGATTTTAAGGACCTGGATGACCTCTATGCTTTTTTGCCTGAGCACGAACTCAAAATGGTAAAGGCACTCAGAGCATTGGTGTATGAATGCATACCTGAAGTAAAAGAAAAGCTTTCTTACAATGTCCCTTTTTTCAGGCTACACAGAAACATATGTTTTATCTGGCCAGGGTCGGTTCCCTGGGGAGGTACTTTTGAGGGGGTTCAGTTTGGGTTTACCAAGGGCCATTTGTTGGCAGACGAAGAAGGCTACCTGGATGCCGGTAAGCGTAAGTACGTTCGCATCCGTACGTATGGGTCTCTGGCAGAAATTGACTTTGAGAAGCTAAGGTTGTTTTTGTTTGAAGCGCTGATCATCGATTCGGAAACCAAATAGCCTGAGAGCCGGTTGAACTTAAAAAACACTATGTCTAACACAGGTTTGATTATTGAAGAGCGCAGTAGGGATATAGGAGACTTCCTGGTGGGGAGGCTGATTCCTTTTCGTAAAAAGCGCATGGTAGGGCCTTTCATTTTTATTGATCATATGGGGCCCTCGGTGATCAAACCGGGGCATTATATGGATATAGGCCAACATCCACATATTGGTCTTTCCACACTTACCTATTTGCTGGAAGGTCAGGTGATGCATCGCGATACGTTGGGTACTGAGCAGCTTGTAACTCCTCGTTCTGTTGGCTTTATGACCTCCGGTCGTGGCATAGTGCATACCGAAAGAACCCCCGGAGCCCTTAGGGATGGTGGAGAGTATCCGGTTCATGGATACCAGATCTGGGTGGCTCTGCCGAAAGCCCTCCAACGGATGAATCCGGAATTCTCCTTTACTCCTGCTGAAAGTTTGCCCTCCTGGTCCACTGCAGGGCTGGATTTTACACTGGTAGCCGGAGAGGCATATGGTCACCGGTCGCCTGTTCCTGTGTTCTCGCCACTGTTTATGGTAGAGGTGAAATCAAGGCAGAAGCAGGTGCTGGATGTCAAAGGGCAGGTAAGCGGAGAAATAGGCATTGTGATCGTGGAAGGCTACATAGAAGCTTGTGCGGAGCGGATAGAACAAGGGCACATGCTGGCTTCCAAAGAAGAAGACCTCTGTAGGATCGTGGTTGGGGAAGACACCCATATCTTTCTCTTCGGGGGAGAACCTTTTGAAGAAGAACGCCACATCTTCTGGAATTTCGTGTCTACCGAAAAAGAATTGATAGAGCAGGCAAAACAAGACTGGAAGGACAAGAAGTTCGAGATGGTGCCGGGTGAAAAAGGCTATATACCTCTGCCCGGTTGAAAGCTCCCTTTCTTCATTATATGTCAGCCTTTGCGTTTTGCCGGTTTCTGTACTTTATCCATACGAAGCCTCCGATAAAAGCCAGAAGCGCGGCAATGGCCAGGTATAAATTCAGATTAGAGGATTGCTTCAGGTCTATGGGGGTGATATCGCCAATAACAATAAAGCTGCCCCAGAAATAAGGATGGGAGGTGTTGCTGTCGGCAGATTGAAGAAAGTCAAGCTTTGCCTTGTGTAGCGCTTCGTCCTTGTCGAGCCCTTCATTCAGGTTTTCGTAGAATTTCCTGACAATGTTTACTCCAACCTGGTCATTCACTTTCCAAAGTGTGGTGATGATACTGGGTACTCCTACCGAGGCGAATCCTCTGGCCACACTAAAAGCCCCTTCTGCAGTGGATAACTTTCCCACACCCGACTCACAGGCGCTCAGCACCACCATACTTGGGTTCAGGTCTATTCCATACAAGTCGTAAGTATTGAGGTTATAGTCCGTCTCACCATTAAAGATAAGAGATGAATTAAACCGGTTGTTCAGGTCTGCTCTGCCGTGAAGTGCCAGATGCAATACGTTATAGTCTTTGGCTTTTTCCAGAAACCTGCCTTTGTCTCCACTATTACCGGTATAGAAAGTTCCTGTGAAGTTGCTCCTTAGAAACTCAACTTCCGCTACAGCACCGGGAAGTCCACCCAGGCCTGAGCGCTCATCCGAAATTCCTTCTCCGTCATAGCCAAATGCCAGGATCCCTTTCCTGTCCGGGGCCTGAGACTTTGCCTGAAGGTTACTGGCCGAAAGTTGATAAGAGATAATATAGTCGCGAATCAGGTAATGAGCCTGCTTAAAGCTGGTTAAATCTGCTTGTTTTTCGGTTACCAGTAGCTCGAAAGGTAACAGGTTCAACTTATCATCAGCAATAATGGTGAGTCGGGAGGTCTGGCCATCAAATGCATCTACGACTGGAGACAGAAGCTTCTTATAAAGAAAATGGGCATTCGCCTGGAATTGATTCAGCGCATTGACTGAGGGGTTAGCACTTGCGCTGATTTGTTCCAGAAAAGTAGTAAGCGTCTGGTCAAAAGAGGAGTCTCGTGGTATATGGAATAGCTTCTTCTCTTCTTGTGACACCGCCAGTGTGGTGATGCTATGGTCTCCCACGAAGTATTCTACAATGACTTCATCATCATGTGTTAAGTGGTATAACTCCTTGATTTGTTCAAGATCAGAAACAGGGCTCAACAAGAGATCGGTCGGCTGGTATTTTTCTTTGAGATGCTGTTTCAGTCGGTTGTACTCATTATTCCAATAAAGCTTCTGTTTGTTTAAGATCCTGATCGAATCGCTGTCAATAGATTTTTCAAATAGCTCATTGAGTCTGTTGTCTAACTCGGCAACTGCGCGTTTTGATTCGATAAAACCCATCCTGACGGAATCCGGAATAGAACTATCGTTGACCAGTCTGAATTCTCCCATCTCATCCACCAGCAGCCTGGATTTGCCTGAGGTCAGGTAAGCCATGGCCTGGTCCAGGAACTTGGGGTTTTCGCTTTCTTCATATAGAAGGTACAAGGCCTCCAATACAGTTTCATAAGCTGTTTTAAACCATTCTGAATGAAGGAGTACGCTCTCAGATTCGTATAGTGAATTACGCTTATCATCCAGTATTTTTTGAATTACTTCAGCCCGTGATGCTACGGCATGTAAATACGCTGTTCGATCTGCCGGTTGCTCCCTGTATACAGCCATTTGCTGGAGCATCTGGGAATGCAGAACATCCAGTGTTTCAAAAGAAACTAAACTGGATTCTAATTTGGGACTGGAAAGATAACCTCCGGTATGGGAAGGCTCGAGACTTGTCAGTGCGCTATCAATATAGATCAGTGCTTTTTCCTGATCTCCCGCCATACGATAGTGCTCAAAAAAGTAAAGATAGAAGGGAGAATGCTCTGCATTGGTTGCTCCGTAAATCTGCTTGTTGAGTGTGAGCCCCTCTTGTAAATGAAGCTCACTTGATCTGAAATCTCCTTTACGGGCTTCTACCGAGCTTATGTTCAGAAGCAAACCGGCATAGATGCTGTTTCTGATTCCCTGATTTTCCAGGATATCCCTGCATCGGTTGTACCATTTCATAGCTGGTCCAAACTCATCAAGTCCCTCATGATTGATTCCCATAAGGTTATAGTACTGGATCATTGTGTAGTCATCAGGAGCGTATTTTTTTTTGACGATTTCCAGCAGGTTCTTTGTGTGATAGAGAGCTTCTCTATACTGCTTATTGTAGTAGTAGTTTACACAAAGCCAGAAGAGGTTCTCTTCATATAAGCCCAGGGCGGCACTGGTTTTTTTCTTCTGGGCATCCATGATTCTCACGAGCTCCAGACCATAGGAAATAGCTTTTGAAAAATCTCCCGAGCTAGCGTAAAACTTAGAGTAACCCAGGTACAGAGCATTCTGATCATTTTCAGGCGACTCATAGTAATGACCATAGTCTTTAAGCAGTGCTTTCCTGATATCGAGATACTTCAGGGTAGAATCTGTAGCACCTGGTTCAGAAGATGGCGCATAGGCCCTGTACTTGTTTCCTGTAATCACCTTGTAAAGGAAAACACTTTGGTACGGGCCTTTGACATAGGCCTCTAAAGCGGCATCGGCAGCTTCAGCACACTTTGCCTGACTTTCCTGGTCGAGGCCTGCATACACATGAGACAGTACGGAATAGTATTTGGCAATCAGAATATTGTTGGTGATTTTCCAGTCGTCCAGTAACTGTTTGATCAGGGCACACTGTTCCAGGGCTTTCTCAGGTTTTAGCTCTGATGTGTATAAGGAAGCCTTGTATTCCTGACTGACGATATAGGCAACGGTATCGGCTGAAGTTTTAAGCTTTTTCTGCACAAAGTCAGCCTCGAGTGTTTTGATCAGCTGATATGCCTTATCGAAACTCTCCTGTTTTTTAGTGTCCAGCAGGTCACCGATTTCATCCAGCAGAGGGCTCGGATGAACATATACTTCCATGCCTTCATTGGGTAATACATACTTTTGTGCAAGGCAGGGTGAGGTGAAAAACAAAGCAGAGAGGACAACAAGGACAAAGAGCCCACTCTGGCATAGAAATATTCCGGGATACGACATGGTGCAACACTCTTCTATATACAAGATGTATATTTTATCAGGAGATACAAAGAAGTAAAGTTGAGTTGACAGAGCGGATTCATTCTTACTGTATTCACAGGCTATGCCACTTCGGCAAACAAATCCTGCTATCGATTCCATTGAAATACCTCATTTAAGGCAACTTTGAGGGTCATTTTGAAAGCTGATTTTTGTCAGTATTTCTTCTGTTCAGGTGTGTCACCTTTGTATCCAACAAAGGCAACAACCATGACAAGACGCAAGCTTTTTGAGCGAATTCACCTCAGATTCGAGCTGGAAAGAGCGCATTTCAGGGAGGCTCTTTCTTATGTGCCGCGCCCCCTGCTTTCACGGCATTTACTGCTCTTTTTAGGCAGCCTGGTGGGAGCCACTGCGGTCTCCATACTCATGTTAAGAAACCAGCCTCAGGAAATCGCCTTTATGGCAGGGGTGTTCACATTGGCGGCTCTTCTCTGGGTCACAGAGGCCCTGCCGTTATTCGCGACAGCTTTACTGATTATCGGGCTGGAAATTATCCTGCTGGCCAACCCGGGAGGCTGGTCGGGTTTTGGTTTTGCCTCGGGAGTCAATCCGGCATACAAAGATATACTGGCTCCTTTTGCTGACCCGATTTTAGTCCTTTTTCTGGGAGGCTTTATCCTGGCCAGGGCGGCTGTCAAAGAAGGAGTTGATAAGGCTTTGGCGAGCAGCATTCTCAGGGTTTTCGGAGCTAAGCCAGCCATGGTTTTACTCGGTTTGATGCTGATTACAGCCGTATTCTCCATGTTTATGAGCAATACGGCTACTACCGCTATGATGATCACCCTGGTATCGCCCTTGTTTGTGAATCTGCCCAATGGCGACCCTCTGAGGAAGGGCCTGATATTGTGTATTCCCTGCGCGGCCAACATCGGAGGAATGGGAACACCCATCGGTTCACCACCGAATGCAGTGGCCATTGGTTTTCTGCGAAACGAGGGTATTGGTGTTGATTTCCTTACCTGGATGGTAATAGCCGTGCCCCTGGTACTGTTGCTGTTAGTTATCTCCTGGTGGGCAATCAGCCGTATTTATCGCTCCTCTGATCCCAATGTCAGGCTGATTTCTCAGAGACAGGAAATTAAGCCAAGAGGGTGGTTTGTCATCTGTATATTTTCTATCACCATTTTCCTCTGGCTTACTGATCAGTGGCATGGTCTGCCTTCTGCTGTGACTGCACTGTTTCCTGTATTGGTATTTACTGCAACCAGTATCATAGACCGTAAAGATTATAACAGTCTGGAGTGGCATATTCTGGCATTGATTGCCGGTGGTATTGCCCTGGGGCTGGGCATGAAGCTGAGCGGACTGGATACCGTATTGGTAGGACTGATCCCTACCTCATCCTCCTTCGTATTCAGCATGTTAATCGTAGCCACCGTATTGCTGAGCATTTTCATGTCTAATACGGCAGCTGCCAACCTGATTATCCCCTTGGGTATTTCACTGGCGACCATGTCTTTCGGAGTAGCAGAGCCTCAGGTAACCTACTATGGACTTTCTATTGCCCTGGCGTCCAGTGCGGCTATGGCCTTGCCCATCAGTACACCTCCCAATGCAATCGCCTATGCCAAGGGCATGGTTGAGAGCAGAGACTTTGTTAAGATCGGAGGTTTTGTGAGCCTGTTGGCCATAATACTCATAAGCCTTTTGGGGCCACAGATTATCAGCTTCTGGCAGGGGGTAATGTAATTAGTTAGAAATCCTAATTGTAATTCTCTGCAAGTATTTTGGCCGAAAGCAGGCAGAGAGGAATACCCCCACCCGGATGCACGCTGCCACCGCAGAAGTACAGGTTTTTAATATTCTTTGAGAAGTTGGCATGTCTTAAAAAAGCCGCGTATTTGCTGTTGGAGCTGTTACCGTACAAGGCTCCCTGAGTAGAGGAGGTTCTCAGCTCAATAGTGCGAGGGTCCAATATGTCCTCCACCTCAATCAATGGCTCAATGTCAGTATTCAGCTGCTTTGAGAGTTTTCTCAGAATATTTTGTCTTGCTTCGGTTATCAATGTGTCCCAGTCCTGCCCCTGGTTATTTGGCACGTTGATCATGGTAAACCAGTTAGAGCATCCTTCAGGTGCATCGTCAGGTTTTTGGGTGGATGTGATGTTTACATATACCGTGGGGTCAGAGTGTATAGTCCCTCGCTGGAAGATGTGCTCAAATTCTCCTTTATAGTCTTCAGAAAAGAAGATGTTATGCAAATCTAATTGAGAAAATACCTTTTTGATTCCCCAGTAGAAGATGAGGGCAGAGCTTGATTTGGGTTGCTTCAGGAGTCTTGTTGGCTGAGACTGCCCCTTGAGCAAATGCTTATAGGTAGCCACTACATCCATATTGCTGACCACTCTGTCTGATTTGTGAAAACCCATGCTGGTGTTCACCCCTTTGGCTTTGCCATCATGTACGACAATTCCTTTCACTTTGGTACCAAATTGAAATTTGACACCCACTTTCTTCGCCAGTTTATAAAGGCTCATGGTAATATCGTGCATGCCATGGGTAGGGAAGTAAGCCCCCTTGTCAAACTCCAGGTGTGGTATAATATTAAGTGTACCGGGTGTCTGATATGGATCAGAGCCATTGTAGGTAGCATATCGATCGAAAAGCTGTACCACCTTGGGGTTATCAAAACGCTTTGTATTTACCTGATGCATGGTTTTACCAAAATCAAATTTGGAAAGCCGGGAATAGGCCTTCATGGCCTGTCCATTGAGCCAGGTAGCTCGCTTATGCAGTGTTTTGTGCATAAACAGCGGAGCCAGGTTTTCATATAGAAAAGAACTCTTTCTGAGAGCCTTGTGAATGTTTGCCTCCGGCTCCCCGGTTTTTGCATGAACCTCTTTGGTAAACTTTTCCTGGTCGGCATAGGCCTTAATAAAGGTACCGTCAGGATAGAAATAGTGGCAGGTAGTATCTAATTGTTTGTAGGTGAAGTAGTCTTCTGTCTTTACTTTACAGAGTTTGAAAAGGTCTTCAACTTCCTCCGGAAGTGTAAAGAGTGACGGACCGGCATCGAAGCGATAACCCTTCAGGTGTATTTCGGTAAGCTTCCCCCCCGGATATTTATTGGCCTCCAAAACAGTAACAATTTGTCTTTTTTTGGCCAGACGAATAGCGGTTGCGATGCCGGCTATACCAGCACCGATAACAATGACAGATTTCCCCATTAGGTAGTGAATAGAAAGTGCTATTAGCAGCCGTGGGTTGAGGGGTGCATCGGAACGTGCTGAGTAGCGATTTCAATATGATTTA
>DIYF01000158.1 GCA_002427745.1 Roseivirga sp. UBA6061
CGTACGCAAATGTTTGAGAGTAAGATTGTTCAGGCGGGTACCCATGGTATTGGCTCAGCACACCTCTACGACACTATGATTGGAGGAGGAGTAAAGAATGTATATGTGTGCAGACGAAAAGAACAACCTGAAGGCTTTTTTGATAAAATGACCAAGGCTACCAGAGGTTTCTATAATCAGACCGATATCCAATACTCTTATGAGACAGCCTGGCTTCTGGCCGTGATCTGCTCTCTGCGTTATTCGGATGGAGCTTTATACGAGATGCTGAAAGCGAAGCTTGGAACCCCCGGGGCTGATATCATGGTTACTGCTATTCAGAAGTTGATTAATAAATACAATGATGAGCATCAGAAAGAGATGGTCGCCTGCTCAACACTGGTGGCCATGATCTATAAGAATGCCGGATTTGAATTAGAGGTAGACGATCATAAAAAGAAAAAGGACCCGGAAATCCATCTACCGGCATCGCTTGATTTCGGAGGAGGCTCCTGGATACCCGGCTTCAAGTCAGATACGACTATTCCAAAAGTAACCATCAAAGAGACTGTAGTTACTCCGAGGCAGTTAATGGAATCACCCGATGTAGAGTTGGTGGGATATTTCTCTTATAAGGGCACTTAAACAAAACTGAGAGAGACATAAAATCCGATACGCCACTTCCATATTCCGGGAGTGGCGTTTTTATTCCTCCATGCCTCAATTGTATATTATTAAGTAATAATCTTTGCCGCCAAATCAACCTCAGACCGATCATTCCCTGCTTGATGACATTCGCGCCATCTCACGGTCGTTCGCGCACATTGTCCCCCTGACAGCACAATAAACAGGCACTTTCACACTGATTTAAACTCTTAAAATCATGTGTGTGTATTCCCTTAGTCGAAAGCAACTACTGAAACCCTTAGTAATTGGGCTGTTGCTGGTAATTTCCATTTTTCAAACAAAGGCTCAGATCAGGCTCACCAAAGTTGATGTCCCGAACAATAGAGTAATTATCAAGAACTTTGGAGGCAGTGCTGTCGATATCAGCGGTTACTGGTTTTGTCATCTGTTTGCGTATCATCAAGTCAGTAGTGGAACCGTTGTAAGCGGTTCAACAAACCTGGCCGCTGGAGCTGAGGTAGAGTTAACACTCTCTCAAACTCTAAACAATAGCGGTTCGGATTTAAGTTTTTATTCATCCCCTTCATTTGGAAGCTCTGCTGCCATGGTTGATTTTGCCCAGTGGGGCACTGGTGGCAATGGAAGAGAGAATATAGCCGTGACGAAAGGAATCTGGACGGCAGGGCAATTTGTAAATGCAACCAGTACTGCCATTTACTATGGCGGTACGGGGACAGAGAATGGCCTGGCACAATGGAGTACCACAGCACCTCTTACTGTTTCTTCTATCGTTCGTCAAACCCCATCTGATGCTATAACTAACGCAGATGAAGTCACTTTCAGAGTTTCTTTTGGCGATAACGCGGCCCGTGTATCACCAGACGATTTTGTGCTAAATGGTACTGCTGCTGGAGACGGAACGATAGCTTCTGTAACCAGAGTCAACGATGCCGTTTATGATGTGAAAGTAACCGGGGTGACCAATTCAGACGGGACATTGGGCCTCGATATCAAAGGAGTTGAGGGATCAGGTTCTAATAATATCATTAGGTTAATTCAGACCCAGGATGCCGCCAATATTAACAATATCACCCAGAACTCTGATGGTGATACTTTCATTTGGCAGTCGTTTGTGGCAGAAAATACTGGCCTGCTCAATAGTGTAACCCTGGAAAAGGATGATAATCACGGATATGAAGGCACGGCAACCCTCACCTTGTATCTTGGAGAAGGTAATGGAGGCACCCAATTAGCTACCCAGCCAATCTTTGTAAGCAGTTCACCAGGTGTAGTAACCTATGTATTTCAATCGCCTGCCAGCATTACTCAGGGAACAACGTATACCTGGCAATGGCAACAAGGTACTGGCAGCGGAAAACCTAATTGGAGTGGAAAAACCGGTAACCTTTATACCGCTGGGCGAGGTCTCTCTCAACAGTTTCCTTCCATCACCAGCGTTGATTGGTACTTTCTTATACAAACCATTACCGATGACAGTCATACCCTCGGATCATCTGCCCCTGGCACAGATGAAGTATACACCATTGCCAACCCCCCGGTGGCCAGTAATGTGGCCATCACCGGAACTTTGACTGTGGGGCAGGAATTGACGGGAAACTATACTTATACGGATCCACAAAGCGATGTCCAAAGCGGATCGACTTTTAAATGGTACCGGGCCGATGATGCTTCAGGCACCAATAAAGCAGCCATCGCAGGAGCAACTGCCACTACCTATACCACGGTAGCGGCAGATGCAGGTAAATTTTTGAGCTTTGAAGTGACTCCTTCAGACGGAACGAATACAGGTGTTGCGGTGGAGAGTCCTGCGCAGGAAGTCATTAGCCCTTTTGCTATTCAATCGGTAGCTCGTCAGACACCTACTACTTCTGAAATAAGTTCAACAATAAACCCTGTTTTCAGGGTTACATTTAGTGAAGACGGGCAAAATGTAACTGTTGACGATTTTGTGCTAAACTCTACAACTGGAGGAACCATAAACACGGTAACTCCCATAAACGCCAGTACTTATGATGTTGCTGTTAACAATCTGAACAGTGCAGGTGGGACATTGGGCTTGAAAGTAAAAGGCATAGACGGTGCAACAGGCACCAATGACATTACCAGTATAGCTTATAGCAACGGTGCTGCGGCCCATCAGCAGACTACTGAGAATGATTTTCTGAACCAAGCCAGAATAGGGCAGTCCTTCACTGCCGCGAGCAACAACTTTCTTACTGCCTTTACACTCTTTGCCAAAGCCGGTAATCATACTTTCTCAGGTACGGCCCGGCTGAGGGTCTTCCAGGGAGATGCATCAAATTCTTCTGTTTTGAATGATGCGAACAACGTACTTACCGAGGAAACAGTTGATATTTCGAACAGTACAGACGCTGTGGGACAAACCTTCAATATTACATCACCTCCACAATTGACTTCAGGGCAAGCCTATAGCATGGTGCTAGACCTATTTAATGGAGGCGGAGACAGGGCATTTTTTGCTCATACGGCTGGTAGTCTAGCTGGTGGAAGGGCCTTTTTCACCGGCTCTCATGATGGTCATGCAGGCTTCGATTTTATGATCGATATTTTTGAAGGCACACAAACTGTCAATGCCCTCTTCGACCAGGCTCCGGCAACCAATGAGACTTATACAGTGACAAACGCGGCCCCCACAGCCACCAATGTCAACTTTTCCGGAACATTAAGTGAAGGAAAAACCCTTTCCGGCTCCTATACCTATGCGGATGCCGAAACAGATGCCGAGAGTGGTACTACCTTTAAATGGTATCGTTCTGCCGACAATTCAGGCACGGGCAAATCAGCCATCTCTGGAGCTACCAGCCAAACCTTTAAACCAACTATTGACGATGTTGGTACATTCATCAGCTTTGAGGTAACGCCTAATGATGGGAATTCTGCCGGGACTGCCGTGGAAAGCGCATTGCAAGGGCCGATTGTAGGCTCTGATGCCATCACGTATATAGAATCTCACGTAGATGGTCAAAACGGTGTCGATGGTCTCGCCACCTCCAGCGACCCCGTAGTAAGTCCTGATGGCAAGCACGTGTATGTTGCATCAGTAAGCGATGCTGCAGTAGCCATATTCAGTAGAAATCGCAGCAGCGGGGCATTGACTTATGTGGGTATGGTTAAAGATGGTGTCAACGGAATTACCAGTCTGGCAAATACTTTTGCTGTCGATATTAGTAATGATGGCAAGCATGTTTATGTCGTTTCTCCTACTGATGATGCGATTACTGCCTTTTCCAGGGATGCATCTACTGGTTTGCTCACCTATATAGAACACTTGACTACGACCACTGCCTCAGCATTGGATGGTGCTGTTATGGTTGCTGTAAGTCCTGACGATAAAAGTGTTTATGTGGCCAGTGCTTCAATAGATGGCCTGGTTGTTTTTAGTAGAAATGCTTCAACAGGAAGACTGACTTTTGTAGAGGAGCACCTCAGTGGGCAAAATGGCAACCTGCTGGCTCAGGCATTCAGTGCTTCCACCAGCCCCGTCAATAACATGGCCTTCACTCAGGATGGTTCATTTCTGTACATCACAGCTACCGATGATCATGCGGTTTCCGTCTATTCCAGAAATACCAGCACAGGAGCCCTGACATTGGCTTCATCCATACAATTTGGCTTTGGTGGTATTAGTGATTTTAGTCTACCCACTTCTCTTATACTTTCACCGGATGACAAACAGCTGTATGTGGCTGCTCAAAATTCAAACAGCTTACAGGTTTTCTCCAGGAATACAACCACTGGGGCATTGACCTTTGTTGAAAAGCATATTGATGAGACGAATGGCATAAGCACACTCCTTGGTGCAAGAGGCATGGCGATAAGTGCTGATGGAGATTTTCTATATGTCGGTGCCTTTAGTGATGACGCCATCACAGTATTTAACAGGAATAAAACCAATGGCACTCTGACTTTAGAAACAAGTAGAAAGGACGGTGTATCTGGAGTAGCTAATATTGATGGCGTCTCCGGAATTGTGGTGGACCCTTTGTCACAAAACCTTTATGCGGCTGGTCAGGCTGATGCCGCTCTTGCTGTATTCGGCTTACCACTTCCGGGAGTTGTTTTGGAATCGACAACGGCCACAGCAACAGAGTCGGGTCCTGCGGTGACCCTGGACAATGCGCTTAATGTTTATGATCGAAATGATACCCAGCTCAGCTCGGGTTCAGTCACTATCAGTTCGGGTTTTATAGCAGCAGATGTACTGGCGGTGACCGATCAGGGAGGAATCACCTCGTCATACAATAGCAATACAGGAGTCTTAACACTTACCGGAACCGCAGCACTCGCCAATTACCAGGCGATTTTGAGAACGCTTACTTTCCAGTCCGGTGTCGACCCTAACATAGGTGATGGAGAGACAAGTGAAAGAACGGTACAGGTCAAAGTCAATGACGGAACCAATGAAAGTGGGGCTTCAGAGGTTACTGTGACTGTAAATGGAGAAACAGCACCAGCTGATTTGGCCTCTAATGCGGTCTATGGGGTGAGCACTACCACATCCATCAACCTGGCAAGCTTTACAGCCTCTAGTGATGCAGATGGATATGTGATTCTGGTACGAAATCCTACTCATACTACTACCCCTCCGACAGACGGAAATGCCTTGCCTTCATTGGATACCTATACGGGCAATTTAGAAGCTGTGGTATATGCGGGTACCTCTACTTCACCAAATGTCACTTTAACTGGTCTCCAGGCCAACAGAGATCATGCGGTGGTAATCTACGCCTATAAGCTGGAAGGCGGAACTTACTACTTCCAGTCCAAAGGATATGAGTCTTTTGTATCTACCAGGGACAACGATGCTACCATTACTTCCATCGTACGGCAGACTCCGACAGATGCCAATACTGCAGCGGATCAGGTCGTTTTCAGGGTGACCTTTGCTTCCAATGTGACCAATGTGGATGCTACTGATTTTGCATTGAGTGGTACTGCCGCTGCTGATGGCAGTATTGGTACAGTGAATGCGGTAAGTGCTTCAGTTTATGATGTCACCGTAACAGGGTTGACAAATTCTGATGGCACGATCAATCTGGACATCAAAGGAAACGATGGGGCAACAGGCACTAACAATATTGAAAAACTCTCTGAAGTAAACCCTTATTACGGAGGTTCTAGTGGAACAACGCTGACAGGTAATGAGTTGGGTGCATCTTTCCTGGCGACAAGAAGTGGAAGGGTGCACAAAGCATTACTCCGGGTTACTCAAGGAATGGCAAATGCAACCTTTAAAATTTATGAAGGAGAAGGTTTTGGAGGTACAGTTGTTGGTTCTGTTACCATGAATGTGTCTAACGCTGGATACCTTGATATTCCGGGGAATATTGACCTTACGGCTGGAACAGTATATACATGGAGCATTTCACATGCCAGTTCCCTTAGCTTACCGGC
>DIYF01000152.1 GCA_002427745.1 Roseivirga sp. UBA6061
CTCCGGCCATTTGCAATGCGATTTTTGCCGCTACCGGCAAGCGAATCCGCAGACTCCCCGTTGATAAGGTTTAAAGTACCTGCGGTGAAAACATAATCGGGTCATACCTGTCATTTCCAAGGTCTTTGTTACATTTGATTAATGGCAAAGAAAAACAAGAGAGACAGAGGCAGATCCGGAGTAGTCTATTCTACCAATAGCGATTACGGTTATGAGTATGAGGATGACTTTGAGGAGGAAACCCTGCCAGCGGGAGAACAGCGATTAAAAGTAATGCTGGACAAGAAGAGCAGGGGAGGTAAGCAGGTGACGCTGGTAGAAGGTTTTATCGGTACGGAAGATGATCTGAAAGACCTGGGAAAAATGCTCAAGTCAAAGTGTGGTGTGGGAGGTTCTGCGAAAAATGGCGAGATCCTGATCCAGGGTGATTTCAGAGATAAAATGGTGCAGCTACTTGCGGCAGCAGGCTATAACGCGAAAAAAGTTGGAGGCTAAAAGGTCCCGCATATCACTGATAGCACTCTTGCTGGGTTGTCTCCTCGTAGCATGTCAGTCTGAACCTGATGCGCTGTTTGTAAAAGAAGGAACCGCCAGAATTAATGGCTCAGACATCTATTACAAGCGCTATGCCATCGGAAAAGATTCCGTTTCTGTTTGGCAGAGAAAGGCGATTGTTGTGGTACACGGAGGCCCGGTGATGGACCATTCCTATTTCATACCGCACCTTGATGAACTGGCGGGAGAGTATCAGTTATTCTTTTATGATCAGCGTGCCAGTGGCAGATCTGCTGTAGAGATTGACACAGCTGCTATGAATCTGGCTGGCTTTGTAGAAGATATTGAGCTACTTCGGAAGGAACTGGGTTTTGAAAAGGTCAACCTGCTCGGGCATAGCTGGGGCGGTTTGATTGCCATGAAGTACGCTATCAAATATGCAGGTAATCTCGAGCATCTGGTGCTGAGCAGTTCGATGGCCCCCAGTGCAGAAGACTGGCAAGCCGAGACACTCGAGATTGGGAAACGTGTGACACCAGAAGAGACCAAACAGCGTCAGGCACTTTTGGCATCCGGTGATCTGCAGGCAGAAGATCCCAGGCAGGCGGTAGAGCAGCTCCTGCTTCAGTCTTTTGCTCCCCAGATGTACAACCGCGATAATCTGGACAGTCTCAAACTATATGTGCCGATTGACTTTATGAAACGCAGCCAGATATACGGGTTGCTCAGGCCGGACATGTCTAGCTTTGATCTGTATCCTGATATGGAAAAGATTACTTGTCCAACCCTGATGATCTATGGAGAAACAGAACCGGCCAATACCATCTACACCGACAAAATCGAAGGCAGGGTGAAATCGTCTGAATTGGTCATTATCAAAAAAGCAGGGCACTTTCCTTTCATAGAGCAGCGTAAGGCTTATTCAGAAGCAGTACTGGGATTTTTAAGCCGATAGCTACTTTATCAGTTCAGCCTCACCGCTTTTAGAAACGTAAGAGACCTGCCTGGCATTCAGCTTGTCTGTAATTGACATATCAGGCAAATCGGAGTCTACCAGAATTATGGTGAGTTGCAGCGCTTTTACCTCTTCCGGTTTTAGCTTAAAGATTTCCCAGTCCAGCTGTGTTTCCAGATAAAAGCCATCTTCGTGGGGAGTTAGACGATAGGCAGGGGCAGGCATATGCCCTGACTGCTGTCCCTGGCCATCCGGGGCGCGATAGGAATACCACTGTACCGCATCTTCTCGGGGAGCAAACCAGGCCACCACACGTTGTCCGTCTACACTGGCAACAATCTTCAGGTTGTCGTAAAAGTACATGCGGTCCATAGAGCGACCATTATGCTCCACCCTCGCTGAGTCCAGACCAATGCGATGTTCATCGGAAATATCATCTTGCCAGTCAAAGAAGAAATGTAGTCCTTTTTCGCTCCAGCCTGTTTTGAAGCTTATTTGCAGGTCGTTCTCCCCGATAGCACCGGCAGCCTGGATATTTGTGGACTGATTGAAACGGTAATAGTATGCCGGAACATCAGACCACTCTGTGTCCTGACCATCCAGAGCAAATTCCTCCAGCGGTGGTATCTCCCAGCGATCCTGAGTCTGAGCCGCGGAAATGGGAGAAAGGAAAAAGAGAATAAGGTGGATTAAAATCATAGATCGGGAATGTACGCGATTTTACGTGCATTCCCGATGGGTGTTCTGGCAGCTTGACAAGCGGTAGGCTTATCCCACTACTTCAGAGGTAAGAGCCGCTTCAAAGCTCTTTACAGCTTGTTCGAATTGATTTTTGAGAACCTCTTCCTTAATACCCTCTTCTGTTGAGAAGTTCTGATGGAAGGAGGGGAGTGAGAAAGTAGCGGCTACCTGGCCTCCCATAAAAGGAAAATATCCCTCTGCCTGTTTCAATACGGTCTGGCCACCGCGTCCACCCGGAGAAGTAGCCAGCAGCAACATGGGCTTGTCCAGCCATACTTTGCCTTCCAATCGACTCACCCAGTCGAGTACGTTTTTGAAGGCGGCACTGTAGCTGCCATTATGCTCGGCAAAAGAGATAACAATACCGTCAGCATCTGCAATGAGATTTTTAAACCGGGTGGCTGCTTCGGGAATGCCGGTGTTACTTTCTTTGTCCACGCTGAAGACCGGCATCTCAAAATTATTGAGTTCAGCCAGGGTTACGTTGCTGTTGTCTATGCGTTGTGCGGTATAAGTCGCGAATTTTTGATTGATGGAGGTGCTGCTTGAGCTTGCTCCAAATGCTAATATGTTCATGATTGTCTGTTATTTTCTAAGTTTCCTGATCAGTTGCGACAGGGTCAGTAACTCTTCATCAGTCAGTTTGTCCATCAGAGGCTTATGCCAGCCGGCCAGTTTGGCATCGAGCTGCTTCAGAAAAGTACTGCCTTCATCTGTGATGAGGATGTCCATTTTCCTCCGGTTGGTCGGGCATTCCTTTCTGCTTACCAGCCCCTTTTTCTGCAGCTTATCGATGATGCGCGTCACATTACTGGACCGTTGTATCATTTGCTTTCCGATTTGCTCGACTGTCAGAGGAGTTTCCCTCTGGCTATCCAGAGTGCGCAAAACATTGTACTGCGGCTCGGATATGTCGAAAACCTTAAGCTCAGATGATACGCTGTCGGTAATCCAATGACCTGTTTTTATAATCTGATGAATGGTACTGAAATACTGTCGCTTGCTCATAGTTGTGATTACAACAGTTGTATGTACAATAATAGTTCAAAAAAGAAACCCTTTTTTTCCGGAAAGGGTCTGATGCCTCAGAGCATTTCCTTTTTAAGGGTTTTAATATCTGCTATGAGCTGATTGACGGAAGCCTTGTTGAGGCCATTGTATATACCCCGGATATGGCGGTTATGATCCACTAAAACAAAGTTTTCAGTATGTAGAAATTCATCCACCGTTTTATCAATACCCTGATCTTCTTCCGCGAAGTACGATTTTCTCCCCAGGTCATAGATGGTTTTCCTGTCACCCGTCAGCAGGTGCCACTTTTTTGCTTTGATATCCTTGGCCTCAGCGTAATTCTGAAGCATCATCACATTGTCTATCTCAGGTGTGACGGAATGGGATAAAAGAAGAACACGGTCGTCTTCCAGAAATGCTTCCTGAAGCAGCGACATGTTGCTGGTCATCTTCGGGCAAATTCCGGGACAGGTGGTGAAGAAAAAATCAGAGACATAAATCTTTCCTGCCAGGGTTGCGGCTGTCACGGTATCACCCATCTGATTGATGAGGCTGAAGTCGGGTATCTGATGGTAATCCTTCAGTTTCTCGCTGTCTGGTTCCAGCCAGTCAGGTGTAAAACTGGCCTCCTGGTAAAAGGGTAGTGTTTCTACACGACTGTTATTTTTTTGTTTTCCATCAGGTTTGCCGCAGGCAACCACCAGAGTTATTAGTAATAAGGTGAGATATTTAGTCTGCATACTGTACCTCCTCTTCCTTTAACTCGAAACAGAGTTTAGATCTTCTCAGGCCAAAAGTTCTTCCGTTTTTGGCCTCGTAGTTATTGTAGATTTTTCCGTTTTCACGCCACGCGCGTTGAAGCCCCTGTTCTTTCCCCTGTACCAGGTTAATTTCCTTGAAGATGGCTCCGCTCTGATACCACTGAGTCTGGGTTCCGTCTGCGATGCCCTCCACATAGTGGGAAGCACTCCGCAGCTGACCATTGGGCCACCATGAGTTGCCCGATCCGTGCAATCTGCCTTCTTTGTATTGTGCCTGGAAGCTTTGAGTGCCATCGGGGTACCACTTTTTAAGCAACCCATGGCGTTTGCCCTTCGCAAAACTCTCGCTTACCAGTATGCGTCCGTTTATTCCATAAGTGAGGGCTTTACCTGTGAAGGGCTCATTTTCATAGTAGAAAAGACCCTCGTTGGCCCTGAGAGTAAGGGCTGAACTATTTACCTCCAGTGTGGCCTGCGAAGCTTCTTCAACCAAAAGCCCGCAAGCGCACAAAGAGACTAAAAACAAGATCGTGATATGTTTTTTAGTTAATGGCATTGGGAGTTCCCTGGTAATCGCCCGGAAAAAGAATGTAATAGGTGTTCAGGTACAGCTCATTCTGAATATGATAATGGTATTCACCCTCCGGGTTGTGAGGTGTAGGTCCGAAGTGCCCTCCGGATGCGTCCAGATCATCAGGGTATTCTCCGGAAGGATAATCTCTTCTGCCATATAAGAAGAACCCGTCTGAAATTATTCCTATGAGCGCATCATCATCATTTGACCAGGCCTTGGGTTCCAGATGGTAATGGTAGCTCTGCGGTCCGGTATGGGCACCGGTGTAGTCCAGAGAAGGAGCGGCATTATCAAGGGGTACATTCGGGCCTTCCTCATCATTATAAATTACTGAGCCGCTTATGGCTATACCAATGGCTCCAAGACCTGTAGAAGAGCTACTGGAAGCTTTTTGCGGGTTGGCCGGAACGCGCAGTGTATAAGAGCCATTAAACTGGTCTATGAAGCCGGGTGCCAGCCCGGTAGCTACCGTGGGCTCTACGTACAGGGGATGTGTAGGAGACCAGTAGGGGGACGTATGATTCGGCAGCCCGTTCGTTTCAATCACCACCTCATCACCATCCAGGTAAATGGTGGTATTGTCGGTATCAAATACCGCAAAGGCAGTGGAGAGTTCAACCTCTGTGGGAGTACCGCTGTCGTCTCCGCTATCATCACTGCCGCAGTTGCTAAAGGCCAGCAAGGCCGACACAGCCAAAATCAGGATTAAATGAGTTTTCAAAGTTTTCATAGCAAGTCTGTTTACAGGCTTAGATGACAGACTTTCTGAAAACTTGCGGGGACCCTGATTTTTTTTCAAAGTACAGGAATAACTGACAGCCTACGTACTCTCAGCGTATTCACTTTTAGCCGTCAGAGACAACTTATCTGAGGGACAAACCGAACTTGACCACCCGGAAAAACCCTTAAGCCAGCTTCTTCTTAAAGAATCCAATCGTTCTCTCCCAGGCCAGTTTGGCCGCTTTTTCGTCATAGCGCGGGGTGGTATTGTTATGAAAACCATGCTTGGCGCCTTCATAAACAAAGGCCTGATACTCCACACCATTGGCTTTGAGCGCTTCTTCATAGGCGGGCCAGCCTGCATTTACCCGTTGATCAAGTCCTCCGTACTGAAGCATAAGGGGAGATTTGATTTTGGCAGTGTCCTTTGCGCTGGGCTGGCCACCATAAAACGGAACCGCAGCGGAGAGCGTAGGGATTCTCACCGCCATCATATTGGAAATCCAGCCTCCGAAACAAAAACCGACCACACCAATTTTACCATTGCAGTCAGGGTGGTTTTTCAGGTAGTCGTATGCAGCGATAAAGTCTTCGAGCATTTTATTCCGGTCTCGTTTGCGCTGCATGGCTCTGCCATCATCATCATTACCGGGATAGCCTCCGAGTGGGCTCAGAGCATCCGGGGCCAGGGAAATAAACCCATCCACAGCGGTTCTCCGGCCTACATCTTCGATATAGGGATTGAGTCCACGGTTTTCATGAACCACTACCACCCCGGGTACTTTGCCCGTGGTACCTGTTGGTTTAGAGAGCAGCCCCTTGATTTTACCACCTCCATTGGGAGATTCATAATGCACATAATCAGAGGTTAATCTCTCATCTCCCTCTTTGATCAGTCGTGTGGTTTCATAATCCGGCAGCATACTGCTCATCAGAGTAGAAAGGGTCAGTCCACCCACCGCGTAAAGTGAAAGCTTCTCCACAAATTTTCTCCTGTCGATCTTGTTATGGGCATAGTCATCATACAGATCAAAAATTTCCGGATGGATTTCTTCTTTGGTCAGCTTTTTCATAGTGGTGAGGTTTTAGTGGTTATGTTAAGATAACCAATCTATCTCAGATGTGTTTCACCCCAGTCACGCATGGCTTCCGTAATGGGAAAGATGGACTGGAACCATCACCCGGTACTCTTCAGTCCACCTGCCAGGGCATTCACAATAAGTAGCTGATTGTGCAGCAGTTTTTGCTTTTCCTTCCCGGTGAGCTGCTCATCACCTTTCTTCGAACGCCACTTTTTAATTTCGGCAATCTGGATTTCATGTAATGGGTTGAGCCCCTTGTTGCGCAATTCGCTATCTGTGAGCTTGGCAGATCGCCTGGCGGTGCGTTCCATGCCCAGTATCTCATTGGTCAGTTCCATGGCCCGGGTATAGTCTTCCAGAATCAGACCCGTGAGTTCTGTGGCGATGGTCTGGTCATCCATTAGCTCCCTGAAGGTGCTCATGATTTTGGTGTCTACACTCAGAAGGTTCGTCTCCAGCTGGATCATCAGGTACTTAAAGAAAGGCCAGTCACGGGCCAGTGTTTTCATTTGCTCAAAATCTGCTGGCGATTCCGTTTTCGTTTCATAAAGACTTTGCCCCAGGCCAAACCATCCGGTCAGGTGGAAGCGTGACTGACTCCAGCTAAACACCCATGGGATGGACCTCAGGTCGTCCAGGGAGGTTTGGCCGGTTCGTCTTGAGGGTCTTGAACCGATTTTGCTTTCTTCCAGCACATCAATAGGTGTTACCTGTCTGTAGAAAGAGATAAATTCCGGGTGCTCAATCAGTGACCGGTATTTGGCCTGTGATTTGGCCTGTAGCTGATCCAGCATGGGGAAGGCAAACTCGAAAGGATCTTTCAAATCCTTGTTCAGGGTTTGTCTGGCCGCTCCGGATAGCTCCATTTCCAGGTTATAGGTGGCATTAAGCAGGTTGGCATATTGGTTGGCAATGGTTTCGCCCTGAATAGTCATTTTGATCTGCCCGCTCACTGAGCCGGGAGGCATGCTGTGCAGGAAGCGGTGGATTTTACCGCCACCCCGGCTGATAGTGCCACCACGCCCGTGAAAGAAACAAAGCTCAAAATCATACTTCGCAGCAATTTCAGTGAGCTTTCTTTCAGTTTTGTAAATGGTCCAGCGGCTGGAAAGTATACCACCGTCTTTGTTACTATCGCTGTAGCCGAGCATGATTTCCTGCAGTTTCGCGGGTTTATGAGCAAAGCGTTCTCTGGTGATCGGATGGCTCAGGTATTTGGCGAGAATGTCCTCTCCGGCTTCCAGGTCTTCAATGGTCTCCAGCAACGGAGCTACCTGAAACGGCTTGTGGTCAAGCCCCACTTCTCTCAGGAAAAGGAAGACCACCAGAATGTCACTGAGGCTTCTGGTCATACTGATAATAAAGGACCCCACACCTTCCGGGCCATGCTGGTCTACATGTTCCTTGATTACCTTAAGGTAGCCCATCACGTTTTGGGCTTCTCCTTCACAAGGGAAACCGGGAGGCAGAAAGGGACGTTGTGTTTGCAATTCCCGGTTCAGAAAGTCCATCCGTTTTTCTTCAGTCCAGCTGGCATATGCTGCATCTTCAAAGCCAGCTGCTTCGAGAATCCAGCTCAGTGCTTTTTCATGGTAGGCACTGTTCTGTCTTACGTCCAGCTTGGCCAGATGAAAACCAAAGCACAGAAGCTTGCGCTCTGCGGGAAAAATGCAGTGCCTGACAGTGCGTTCACCAGATACTTCACGCAAGGCCTTTTTCAAAACAGCCAGGTCGTTCAACAGCTCTGTGGCAGAAGTGTAGTGTGCTTTGTTGAAAACCCCTTTGGCGGTATTGTTTAGCCTGTACAGCATAATGGCCGTGTATTGCCTCCATGGCTCACCGGGATTACGTTTTGATAATTTCTTCCCGGCATTGCCCAGGGATTCTGCCTGCTCACTGATCTTTGCAGAAAACCAGGCAGGTGGCTCCACCAAATGCTCTGAAAAACTCAGTTGCTTTACCAGGGCTTTTAAGGACGCCACATGAATGGCCAGGGCTGCCTCACGGTGGACCGTCAGCGTTTCTTTAGTAAATGCCGGAGTAACAAAAGGATGACCATCCCGGTCTCCACCCACCCAGCTACCAAATTCAGGCAGGGGGAAGTCTTCAGCCTCGCTCAAACCTGCCGGATCAAAACCTGCTTGTTTCCAGGCAAAAGCCAGTCGGGTATCCGCCAGCTCCAGGGCGTAAGGGAAAACGTTTTTAAAGTAATGGAGGATATTGTTGCGCTCGTCCTGAAGGCGAGGCTTCTCCAGGTAGATATCTCCCGTTCTCCACCATCTTTCCAGCAGGGCCATGATCTCCTGACGCTGGGCTTCTTTCTCCGAAATGGCTGATCTGGGATTTTCCCGCTTCACCAGGAGTTTGTAGAGTTCCCGGTGGATTTCCAGTACCGTTACACGTTTTGCTTCGGTGGGGTGGGCAGTGAGTACCGGACGGACTCTGATCTTTTTTATTTCCTCAAGAATAGCCTCTTCTGCCAGGCCTTGCTCTTTGAAATGCTTTAGCGTTTCAGCCCAGGAGCCCTGAATCAGGCTGGCATCCAATGAGTTTTCCACCTTTCTGCGGTGGTGTGTCTGGTTATTTTCATCAATCAGATTCAACAGCTGAAAGGAGATACTCAGTGCCTGAATAAATTTCTCATTACTGACATCGTTTGGGATTTGTTCAGGTGTTTCGTTGATCCAGGGCAGGCAGTTTGCAAGCCTTGATTCGCCTATGGATTCAAGCACTTCCTGAAAAGCGAGCATCAGGTATAGAAAATCTGCTTTGTTTTTAGCAATACCCTGATGGGAGAGTTCCTCTAAGGTCATTTTTCTTGGGGTTTGGACGAATTTCGATTACAAAGCCCGGAGAAAAAACAGTATTGCTTCGAAAGTATGGAATCGAATGAATTTCGGTGATTCGCAAGACTTTATCGGATGCTCAGGGTGCCTCCTCACCTCCATCAGGGTCCCTTGCAGGAGACCCTAAGCGCGGAGTGGTGAATCTCTACCCATCACCATCAGGGTCTCTCGCAGAGGACCCTGATGTCTTGAGTCCCCGGAGCTAAGGTTTGAACGGTTTTTCATTTACCCAATGAAATCCACGGTTTAGGAGCAGAAACTCGGAGCGTGGTTTCTTTTTCAGCGTTACCTGGAGTGAGTCACCATGAATTACCCCACTTATCTGCAGATAGCCCTGGTCAGTGAGCCTATAGCCAAAAGGGTGGGCACGTGAGCCATTGTTGGAATAGAGCGTGAGTTTCTGAGCAGCAGAATCCGTTTCATATTCATAAGGCAGCAGTACATCGTTCATTTTCTTGATAAAGGCCGTCTCACCCTGGTCAAGCAACAGGTAGCGCCAGCGATAAGAATCTGTAATCAACGGAGGGATTGTATCCTGACCTTTGGTAAACACTTCTGCCTCCCATATGCCATAGAGCTCCGACTTGTTTTGTGAGCCTGAGAGCTTAACCTGAATAAAGCATTGCAAGATGGTACCACCCACCATAACCACAGTGACCAGTATTTTAACAACCGATATAATCTTTTTGAGGGTAGGCTCGGTAAAAGGTACATAATGCTCCACTCTGGCCGTTGCTTCATTTTTTACAAAGAACTTCATGAGCCTTTTGAGATCAGGCAGCGCCAACACGGAAGCGAAGATGACCAGGTGAACGGAAAAGAGCTTCACCGGAATGTCATAAGTAAAGTTCATCATGGCCACATTGCTCATAACGCCTATGATGATCAACGCACCGAGTGTGACAGTCTTTCTGAAAATGACCAATAGTCCTCCCAGCACTTCGGCAAAACCAATAAAGATATTGTAGGCCAGTGAATGCCCCATAAAGGTCCAGGCCAGCCCCATGGGAGAGAGTTCACCTACCGGTTCGAGCAATCGGGCCAGGTTGGGATCTGAGAACTGACCCTTGAATACTTTCACCAGCCCGTACAGTAGCATGGCGGCAAACAAGGTCAGGCGGATGAACACCCGAAACCAATAATACAGCTGGTTGTAAGAAGCACGGTTACGATCTGCCACCGACCAGATAAGGGTAGTGATAACGGCCAATACCGCATTCAATCCCAGTTTGACATAGTCATAAGCCCGGTCTCCGCTACCGGTATTTTTTATCTCAAAGTCACCACCCCACTGGAGCAGGTTGTTGGCAAACCACCGCAGAGGTGATTCCAGGGCAAAGCCTAAGAGCAGGAAGGCGATGTAGAGTGTGAGATAGCTGAAGAGAAATCTGAAAAGAAGCTTCTGCTTCTGATTCCAGTTCGTCTGGTATTCCTGTGAAAAAATCATAAAAGAGCCAGGGCTTAGTGTACCAAAAAGGGTTGAGTATCAGCCAAATTAATAAGCAATTAGCATTCCAGCGATGGAGAACGCGTTCTTTTTCTTTTTAAGCTTAACTGGCGTATTTGGAATAGATCTTCAGGGAATCAGAATGGTGGGTTCAGCCTGCCACGAGAAAGTCAGGAGTGACCCCCAACCGGTCAGCGATCATGCTGATTTCGTGTATGGCTTTCTTTTCCCTGGCATAAACAAGTGAGGCCACAGGCTGCTCTTCCTGGTCATAGAGTATACCCACATAATCCGTCACTTCTCCTGAGAGGGTCGGGCTGATACCATTGGCAACATTGGTGTCTTTATAGCTGTGGGCGATAAGCCGGACGGAGGCAATGTCCGGAAGCTCCTTCCATTCCCCGAACCTGTAGCCAAGCACAGCATAGTAGGTCTTTATTCTTTTTCCCTTAAAATCTATGAGCGTACCTCCATAGACAGACAGCACCAATAATCCGAAACAGACGCCTCCGATACCAATGTAGAGCGAACGGTCAGGTGAAGTGCCTTCGATAAAATATGGACTAACAAACGAAAAGGCACCCGCCAGGGTGAAGAGCAGTCCTAAAAGATGTGGACCGGAAAAAGGCGACCATCTTTTGTGATGATAAATATCCATGGTGATAATCTCCGGCTACTCGAGTATTTGATCCAGTACATCAAAAGCCTCTTCCGTATCGCCTACAAACCGGTGAAGGATTTCGCCCTCCGGACTCAGGATAAACTTGGTGGGAAAACCCGCTACATTGAGTTTCAATACCAGGCTTTCATCTCCCTCTCCGGCCAGTACCTGCTGCCAGTCATAGCCTTTGGGCTCCATAAATTTGAGAATTCTTTCTTTGGTATCTCCACTATTAACGCCCAGCACTACCAGCCGGTCTTTATACTTCTCCTGGTATGCTTTTACCTTAGGCATTTCGGCAATGCAGGGCCCGCACCAGGTTCCCCAAAAATCGATCAACACGTGTTTACCACGCAGTGAGTTGAGTTCAAAGGAGCTGCCATCCATCGTGAGGTTGGTAACGAAATTGGGCATAGTTTTGCCAACAAGAGTTGATTCAATGCCCGCTACCCGCATAGCCACCTCCTTGTAATAGGTATAGTCCTGAAGACTGGTGTCAAAGGCTTTGAACATACTGATCGCTTTGTCCTGTGTGACCTGACTCCTGACCATCATATCAGACAGATACCAGATGGCAGCTTCCGAAGAGGGGTGGGCATTGACAAACTGTTCTTTTAAGTCAGCCACCTGAGCGTTATAGGTATTGATGGAATCAACCAAAATTTGTTTGCCGGGATCATCATCTTTCAGTTTATCTACTTTTAGCTGAAGGTTGACGGCTTTGTTGAGCAGTGGAAAGATGCGTTTGTTAATACTTGCGAGATCATCATTCGCTGGTGTGCCGCCAGGATAGGCATTGACAAAATCAGTGATCTCTCCTTCAAAGGTGATGTTATCTCCGGGGCTCGCCAGAAAGGCAAATTGAGAAGACTTGGCGGGATAATAACCCCTGCCGGTACGCTTCATCGTACTTTCCACATTGGGCCAGAATATGACAAAGCCAGGCTCTGAGAGCTTACCGGTATAAGTGAAGTGCTCGTTTTCCACAAAAACAGAGTCAAAAACCCGTTTGCCTTCAGCATCCCTGTAGCCATAAGACATATATTCCGTGTCAAGCCCCTTAATGGTGCCGGATACCGTAAAGCTATCGGGAGCGACCTTGTTTTCCGATTGACAGGAAAGGCAAAAGGCCAGTACCAGTATAAGAAGGCTTTTATAGGGAGTGATGCTTTTCATAGTCTTTGCAATACTTAGCGATAGCATTAAAAGTAGCATAATTCTCTGCAAGTGCCGATTAAACAATGCTGAATGGCAATAACAATGTGCGGCCTTGCCTCGAGCTTTGGAAGAGGTGCCGAAGGCCGTTAGATAATGATAGAGGTGGAGGCTTTTATGCAATACGTTTATTACTAATTTGGCAGGATGAAAAACAGGTGGAGAACCATTGCCAAGTGGTGTTTTTTATATCCTGTTGTGTTTGTTTTGTGTCTGGAACTAGCCCTGAGGATATTGGGGTGGGGGACTTTTTATGTGGATGACTATTCCATCAAAGCGGAACCCAAAAATGCGTTTATCGGACATGATCAGTTGGGCATACAGCTTAATCCCGGAGAGTACGAGATTACCCTCAATGACGCTCTCAGGTTCCGGACAACGCATGCCGCAGGTAATTACCGCATCATACCAGGGAGTGAGCATGTCGAAGCCCCGGAGGTTCTGATGTTAGGTTGCTCTTTCACCTATGGCTATGGCGTCAATGATGACGAAAACTTTACCGCCTTGCTTCAAAAGGAATTTCCCGATTTAAGTTTCAAAAATGCAGGGGTGATTGGTTATGGTACTGTACAGTCTCTTATGCAGCTCAGAGAGGAAGTGAAAAATGATGCTCTGAAAGTGGTGTTACTCAACTTTTCTTCATTTCACTTTATGCGCAATGGCCTCTCTCAGACATACCGGTCTAACTTGAAGATGGGCTACAAACGCTCATCTGCGGAGGTAGAATCTTTGATGAAACAGGCCCGCTTTCCCTATGTCACTTCCTGTAATCTGGATATTGCTTATCAGCCCTGGGAAACGATGTACACCAACTGGTATGGCCGTGAATGGTCGGCTATTGTGAACTGGAGGCAGCTGGCGGATGACAGAAAGCGGGATGCTGAAATTGATGAGCTCGGAATTACCCGTTGCCTTATCAGTGAAATCGCAGCTTTATGTCAGCAGAGAGGTATTGCCTTTGGTCTGGTTTGTCTGGACAGCACGGCTGAAACAGAACAGTTGAGAAATGCCTTACCCGGGCTACACTGGCTTGATACGAGCTTTGATTTTAGCAGTGAAATGCTCACAAACCTGCCTCACGACAGTCACCCCGGTGCGGAGGGACACCAATACCTGGCTAAAAAGATCAAGCCTTTTATAAACCAACTGCTCAATGGGAACTAGGGGAGCTTTGATTTATACCGGGATTGTGCTCGTCACTCTGACAGGCTTCTATGCAGCCCGCAATATTACAATCGAAACAGACCTGACAGGCTATAGCCTCGCTACTGCTGCATCACTGAAGGCATATGAAGACATGCAGGCCAACTTCGCTCTTCCCGGGCCCTCAGAAAGCGTGGTGATTATTGAAAACCAGGAGGGTTGGCGTTCCTACAAGGCCTTTAAAAGGCTGCATGAGCTCACCGTTTTTTGGGAGCGACAGGCAGGAGTAGATCGTGTCTCCGGTATTACCAATGTTGTTTATCCCAGGCAATCGCTGATGACGGTAAGAAGGATGCCCTTTCTCAACCTGAAAGACGAAGCATCTTTCAACAGCCGGTATCGCGACTGGCAAAGCTATGCGGACATTACCCGTAAGTTCATTTCAGCAGATCAGCGTTATGCTGTGCTCTTTATTGCTACTAAATCAGGTTCCGGACTGGATCAGAAGGCTATTGAGGCGTTCATTGATCAAGTGTCATCAGTACCGGGCTTAGCAGCTCATTTTTTACAGAATGACCTGGTTGAGAAAGAAATACAAAGGATTACACGTAAAGATTCGGTTCAGCTGGCGGTTATCAGTACGCTCCTGATCCTGGCTGCTTTTTATCTGTTGACAAAATCTCTCAGAGGGCTATTGCTTATTGTGCTTATGGTTGCTTTTAACCTGGCCTGTACCCTGATGTTTATCCGGGCTTTGAATATCCCGTTCACTATCCATATGATCACAGTCCCTTGCATTGTGATTGTGCTCTCTTTCACGGATATCATGCACATCCTCTATCACCAGAAAATTACGATAGCTGAAGGACTACCCGGAGGCATGGTCAGAAGAAAGGTTATTAAGGCTGTGCAGCGCCCCATATGGGTAACCTCACTTACCAATGTGATCGGCTTCTTTATTTTTCTGCTGCTCTCTGAGAATGTATATCTGTTCAACTTTGCGTTGGTATCCATAGCAGGCGTAGCCGTTGCTTTTTTGAGTTCACGCTTTCTGGTACTCTATGCTATCAGTGCAGAACGACCTTTGATCAGACGGTCAGGCTTTACAGGACTGAACACGGCATACGGTCGTTTGTTGAAAATGGTACAGGCCCATCTTAAAATGGTATATGCCACCCTGTGTATCCTGTTTTTGGTAGTCACCCTGGTCGTAATCAATTTCTTTAAAATCGATAGCTCTGAAGGCGAACTAATGTCGGATGAATCTCCCTTAACCCGGGCAAACACCATTCTGAATGAAGCTTTTTTTGGAGATAAGCAGGCAGAAGTGATTATTCAGCTGGGACAGCATGAGCTTTGGTCTGCTGATGTATTGGCTGTAATCGATTCACTGGAAAAGGATATTCAAAGACTTTTTGCTCCGGCCTATCTAGAGAGTCCGGCTCTGCTGGTCAGGCGTTACAGGCGCTTTCAGCGAAACGGACACCCCAGGGCTTTCACACTGCCATACCAGGTGACCCCGGGTTTCAGGCAGGATCTGGATGATTTTGCCGATAACCTGGGAGGAGGTGCTATACTCTCAGAAGATCGAAAGGTGGCTAAGATCGCTTTTGGTTATCGAAACAGTGGTCTGGAGGAGTCCCGCAGACAATATGATGAGCTGGTCCGCATACTGAGTAGATATGAGAAGAATGAACTAGGCTTTGAGCTAACGGGCCGAAGCTTTCTGGGAGATCAGGGAGCTTACAGTTTCACAATCAAAATCATAACCGGATTATTGGCCGGAATGGTTGTCGCCAGTTTGCTGACCATGATGGTCGTCCGGTCTGCGAGAAAGAGCCTGGGGCTGATTTTTGTTAACCTCTTTCCTGTCGCTGTGGTCACATCCCTGATGCTGTTATCAGGAATTGCCATTACACCGCTGACACTCTTTTTCCTGTCTTTACTGGCTGGTTTGTGTGTGGATGATTCCATCTACATTGTTATGCAAACCGCAAGAGGGAAGGAGGGACTCCATATTTTTCCGATTATCGTTACTTCTGCTGTGCTGGGAGTCGGTTTTATGGCGCTGGGCTTTTCAAACTTTGAATGGATCAGGCCTTTTGCCTGGGTGTTCCTGGCAGGTATACTGCTTGCTTTGGTTATGGACCTGCTGATACTTCCGGCATGGATGAACTCAGGGAAAAAGAAGGACTAAAGTGGAAAACCTCCCGGAATACCCGGGAGGAAGCTCATCAGCTATGGTTTCTCAATTTTTATTCAGGCTTAACAAGTCTTCATTGCCAAAGGCAGAGTAGATGCCATGGGTAATGCCATGAAGCATATCATTGTACTGTCCCACCGGCTCGCCCATGCCCATATGGTCTACCACAGTGCGGAAAGGTTTTTCGCCAAAAGGCTGGTCCAGTATATCCACAATGGCTTCTGCTACTTTTTCAGGGCGCTGCAGTGGATTGGCCTGGAGAGCCTGTTCAAAGCCGGTCAGGGCTGCTTCGGGGGCCTGACTCATTTCACCATAAGTGGCTGCTCTGTCAGGGTCATTGGGTCTGTGCATAGCATCCAGAAAGCTGGTGGGCATGCCGCCCGGCTCTACAATTACTGATTCAATGCCAAAGCCTGACAGCTCTGAGCGATAGTTTTCAGCGAGGGCCTCCAGCGCCCATTTAGAGGCACTGTAAGCACCATAGAAAGGAAAGGTGATTCTGCCAATACAGCTGGATATGTGCATGATGGTGCCCTTTCTTTGCTGGCGAAAATGTGGCAGTACTGCCCGCATCACCCTTTGTACACCAAAGACGTTTACATCGAAGATTGCCTGCATGTCCTCCGCTGTAAAAAGCTCCTGAATCCCCAGCACCCCGATTCCGGCATTGTTGATAATAACATCTATTCCGTCAAGCAGGTCAATGGCCCTGGCTACTGCTGCACTGACACTGTTTTCATCGGTTACATCCATCTCCACAATGTGTACACCCGATGTTTTCAGTTCCTGTGCTATGCTTTCGTTTTTCCCGTTAGCCGACCTCATGGTACCTACCACGCTGTGCCCCTTTTCGGTAAGTGCTTTGGCTGTGAGAGAGCCAAAGGCTCCGCTGGCTCCGGTGATTAATATTTTCTTGCTCATTTGAATATGGTTTTTGTTTGATAATCAATTTGATACCTCAAAGATCGTGGGGTGTTCAAAGAGCGATGAGCACAGATCGGGGAAAGGAAAACACATTTTCAGGATGTTGACTGATTTGTGTTTTACAGCCTCAGGTTTTGGGAAAGTGTTGGAGGGTTTAGGTACAAGCAGGCCTCATTAGAACTCCGGAAAACGGAGGCAGGAAGTAGGCGTTAGTTCCGCTCGCGGTATTCCTGGGGAGTCATACCGGTTTTACTCTTAAAGAGCCGGCTGAAATAGTGTGGGTAATTAAAACCCAGATTGTAAGCGATGCCGCTGATGGAGTCTTCGCTGTTGAGCAATCTGTTCTTTGCCTTATCTACGAGAAAATCATTGATATGATCCTTGGCCGTACGCCCCGTCTCTTTTTTGAGTACATCACTGAGGTAGCTGGCCGAAAGGTGACATTCTTCTGCCAGGTATTGAATGGTAGGTGGTCCGGACTCTACCAGTTGCCCCGATTTATACCAGTTCCGGAGCAGTGATTCCACCCTGGAGATCACGTCCTTGTTTTGTGCTGTCCGCGTGTTGAACTGGCGCTCATAAAAGCGGAAAGAGTAATTGAGCAATAGCTCAATGTTGGAAACAATCACACGCTGACTGTGATTGTCAATCCTTTCGTTGATTTCCATCTGAATCAGTTCTGCACAGTGATTCATGGTAGCTTGCTCCTGCTCAGAGAGGTGGAGCGCCTCATGCGTATCATAGCCAAAAAAGGAATAATCTTCTATACGGTCCCCCAGTGGCGTGTTTCTGATAAGGTCAGGGTGGAAATACAAAAGCCAGCCATTGATCTCGTTTACAGCATGTTGCCGGGTTAGCGTAATCACCTGGTCGGGTGCAGTAAAAAGCAGTACGCCTTCTGCCTGATCGTAATGATTGCGCCCATAATCCAGTCCGCAGTTGGCATCCTTCAGGGCAATACAGTACAGGTCAGAAACCAATCGAGAGCCTACCCTGTCTGCATCGCAGGAGAGTTTCGCCATATCAATGATGGTGATTAACGGATGTGTAGGTTTATCCAGTCCCAGCGATTTATGGAGTTCGTTAACCGATTTTGACCTGAAAATGTCCGACATACCTGGTGCTTTACTTTACAAAGCTCTTCAGAAAGATACAATTTGACGAACACTAATCAGGGAGTTGCTAACACAAAACGGAGAGATTTTGTGAGGCAACAGTATCTGAACGGTTATTTCAGGTCAGAGAGTATGCCTCCTGCCAGGGCGAGAAGTCTGTTTGCCGTACCATCAATACTCTGATTAGTTACAACTGAAATGGCCAGATCTTTATCAGGGAAAACAAAGAGATAGTTTTGCATACCAAAAGCCCCACCATGGTGACTGTAGTATGTTCCATTTTCTTCATCATATCTTACCGGCCAGTAATAGGCAATTCTGTCACCTCCATTTTCATAAACCAGCTCGTGTGATCGCATGGATACCGGGTTCGTTTTGTCAAGCTGAAACTGCGCATATTTCATTAAATCCGGCAAGGTAGAGGTTATTCCTCCTCCGGCACTCCAGAGAGAACTGGTCATATGTGGAGCTACTACATTGTTGGTGGTATAACCAGTAGCCAGTTTTTCTTTATCTGCTGTTTGCAGTGACGTACCTGTGTGTTTAAGGCCTAGTTTGTTACCGATTTTCTCCTGAATAAGCTCGTTGTAAGATTTACCGTATATGTTTTCCAGGATATGAGCCATAAGTTCTGTGTCGACACTTGAGTAACCGAAACGGGTGCCAGGAATGGTGTCCAGCAGAACTTCACGTAGGTCATTAAAAAATGAGGTCCTGCTATATTCCTTCTCTATTTCATGTATTTCAAAGGCTGAGCTATCAGTTGGGTTTTCGAGTATTGTATTGATGGTTTCAGGAAGGAATTTTGGCAGCCTGCTGGTATGAGTGATAAGGTCTTTGATACGGATAGGGTGTCCCTCGTATTGAAAATTCGGCAAGTCTTCGTTCAGGTATTCCCGAATATCATCTTCCAAATCCAGTTTTCCCTCCAGCTCCGCCTGAGCTACCAGTGTACCGGCAAAGGTTTTGCTGACAGAGCCAATTTCATAAATGGTCTCATTCGTAGGTCTGTTGCCTTTGCCTCTTTCCAATTCACCATAGTGGTTTATATAGGTTTTGCCCCGGTTGTACACGCCCACCGAAATGGCGTTGACGGTAGTATCACTTAGCAATAACTGCGCATGTTTGTCAATAGAAAGCTCAACCGCATCTTTGGACACAGGAGTTGAATCCGACAGGCTGAGAGAGGGTATAACAAAGATGAGGAGGAGTAAACAAACTGGTTTGATATTCATATGAATAAGACTATGGGTTCGGCTTAGATACCTCTCTTATTGACTTTAGTTACATCCCTGTTGGTATTATTCGGAAGACTGAAGGTTCACTCTCAAATTCAGGAGCTCGTTTCTGAATGGTAGCTTTAAAGCGAGTCAGGACATCTATCCGTACCCAGGGCCATCGGAAAACGTCAAAAACTTCTCAAAGCCCCTCACTGTCTGGCGGAGAATACTTCAAAAGCTATGTCTGAAGTAAATCGTTTACCATCCTACCGGCTGATTTACCGAAGTAATACCTGTGTAAAAGTGGATTGACCTTAAAATGTGCCTGGGGGGCTTATTTTATACGAAAAGGGACTTTTGTTGTATTCATTGATGTGTTTTTGTGGTACTGCAATTCTGTGTTACCGAGGGTGTGTGATGTAGCTTGCTTCTCTATAATCTCAACCACAATGCTACATTTTTACAACTCTCCGAGGACTTCCCTTTTCTTCTTTCTCCTAGTTTCTATTGCATGCCATCAGGCGACTATGGCTCAGACGACTACAGTTGGGGCCGGCAGTTATACAACGACTTTTCCGGGTGTAGATGAAGCAGGTAGGAATAGTTTTCCTTCCGGGACTCCACAGTTGAGTGGTGTGGCTTTGGGTAAGCCAGTACCGACTAACGACTGGTGGTCTACCCTGATCAAGAATGACCATGCGGATAACCTTTTCAATTATCCCATGGCAATGAAGACTTTGAATAGTGGTTTGATGGTGAGCTATATCCCCTGGGGAGTTATTGACGATCAGGAACCTGTCATTGTGGGAGTTACCGGCCTGAATGCCTCGCGAACCACGGTATCTGACTACTCAGACTGGACTGTCACGATGAACTGGGATGATGGTACTCATCAGATAGACGTGACAGCAGGCATTGCCATGCCTTTTCTGTACTTCAATAAAGCCAGTGATGACGAGGCGAAGATTACTGTGAATCTTGGTGAGGTGACGGTGTCCGGTGAGATGCTGATCATCGAGAATGCACGGAATGATGCCGACTTTGTCTTTTACGCACCCACGGGCAGTACCTGGACCCAGAGTGGCAATGTTTATACCTCCGATTTGAACGGAAAGGATTACTGGTCTATGGCCATGATACCCCTGACTGCTTCAGACATAAGTGCTGTAGCAGAAGAGTATAAGGCCTATGCCTATGTTTTTCCCGTCAATACCACAACCAGCTGGAATTACAATGAAACCACCGGGGCGGTGAAGACGGAGTTTGTGGTAGATACGGATATTAAGGAGGGCAGTGCTGCCAATGTATTGATGGGTTTACTTCCTCATCAATGGGCCAATCTTGCGGCTGACTCACCGGAACCTGATCAATACAGTTACACCTCGGTCAGAGGAGAAATCAAAACAATGGCAGGCAATACTTTCAGTGTTGAGAATACCTTCAGCGGTATTCTGCCAACGCTACCTTATCTGGCCAACTATAGTGAAGGCTTCAGTCCTGCTGAGATGGAAGCTAAGATCGCTCAGTTGGAAAATGACCAGCTGGCGGCCTGGACGGATTCCTATAACGAGGGGCAGATGATGAACCGCCTGATCCAAACGGCCCGTATTGCAGACCAGACCGGGAATACTGAGGCCCGGGATAAAATGATTGCCACTATCAAAGAACGCCTTGAGGACTGGCTGACTGTGGAATCCTCCGAAGTGGCTTTTCTGTTCTACTATAATAGTGACTGGTCGGCTTTGCTGGGTTATCCTGCAGGGCATGGGCAGGATGGGAATATCAACGATCATCACTTTCACTGGGGGTACTTCATCCATGCGGCTGCTTTTATGGAGCAGTTTGAACCTGGCTGGGCCGATGAGTGGGGCGACATGATCAATCACCTGGTACGGGATGCAGCTTCACCTTCCAGAGATGATGAGCTGTTTCCGTTTCTGAGAAACTTCAGCCCCTATGCTGGTCACTGCTGGGCCAATGGTTTTGCTTCTTTCCCCAATGGCAATGATCAGGAATCTACTTCTGAGAGTATGCAGTTTAACTCTTCACTGATCCATTGGGGTACCATTACGGGCAACGATGAGATCAGAGATCTGGGAATCTATCTCTACACCACCGAACAAACTGCCATAGAAGAGTACTGGTTTGATATGAACGAAAGAAACTTCAGGGATGATCAGCAATATGGTATGGTTTCCCGGGTTTGGGGCAATTCTTATGACAACGGCACCTTCTGGACTTCTGATATTACGGCTTCTTATGTGATTGAAATGTATCCCATCCATGGAGGGTCATTTTATCTGGGGCAGAACCAGGAATACGTACAGAAGATATGGGAAGAGCTGAAAGTAAATACGGGCATTCTGGGTGAGGATGATAACCCCAACCTCTGGCATGATGTGATCTGGAAATACCTTTCGTTTATAGATCCTGAAGAAGCCATCAGTCTCTACAACGCACTGCCTGATCGTACCTTGAAATTTGGTGTTTCAGATGCTCAGACCTACCATTGGTTACACGCCATCAATGCCATGGGGGCTGTCAAAGAAGAAATCACCGCGGATTATCCGATTGCTGCGGTTTTTGAGAAAGATGGAGAGCTTACCTATGTGGCTCATAACTATGGAGCTACGCCTGTAACTGTCACTTTCTCCGATGGCTACCAACTGCCAGTGCCTGCCATGCAGATGGCTACCAACCGGGACATTGATGTCAACGCCACTTTGACCTCAGATTTTGATCGTGCCTATGCCAATGGCAGCGTAAATGTTTCAGTTGCGGTAGACGGAGATGGAGTGACCAAAGTGGAATTCATTGACGGCACAACACTCGTTGGAGAGAAAACCTCAGCACCTTTCGAAATGAAGGTTGATAACCTGAGCCTGGGAATTCACGGCATTTATGCCAGGGTGTATGTAGATGAAGAGTTTGCAGTCACAAATATCGTATCAGTACAGGTGGGAGAGCAGGTGCCGTATCTCGGGGCTGCCTTTGACATTCCCGGCACCATTGAAGCAGGGCATTACGACAAATTTGAAGGAGGCAGCGGGCAGGGGATCTCCTATAATGATGTATCAGCCCACAATGAGGGTGACTATCGTACTGATGAAGGTGCAGATGTTGCCTTGATCGCTGCAGAAGGGGCCACTCTGGGCTGGATTTCTGCCGGAGAATGGGTGGAGTATACAGTCGATGTAAAAGATCCCGGATTGTATGACCTGTCTTTCAGGTATGCCTCTGATAATCAAAACGGAGGAGGGCCTTTTCAACTGGAATTGGACGGACTGGTTATCAGTGACCCTGTTTCTGTAGGCTATACGGGTGGCTGGAATAGCTGGGAAACGCTCATAGTAAATGATATTCCTTTAGCCACGGGAGACCATATATTAAGGCTGACTTTTGACCACGGTGAGTTCAATCTTGGTAAAATGACTTTTGAGCTTAAAGGAGAACTGCCTTATAGTCAGCCTGTCGCGAATGCCGGAGACAATATTGTAGTAGTCATTCCTGAGAGTCAGGTCAGCCTTGATGGTTCGGCCAGTTCAGACCCTGCCAACGGAGATTTGAGCTATACCTGGACACAGGTTTTCGGACCGAGTGTAGTAAGCTATACTGACAATACCGAGGCATCCCCTCAGATCACGGGACTGGAAGAAGGAATCTATCTCTTTGAACTGAAAGTAGATAATGGAAGCTATTCGGATAAGGATGAGCTCTATGTTATTGTAAGCGAAAGCACCAGTGTGGTACCTTTCGTATCGATCATAAGTCCGGAAAGTGATGCCGATCTTATTGAGGGCAAACCTTTTACTATCAGCGCTACAGCTTCTGATCTGGATGGCACAGTGACCCAGGTAGAGTTCTTCCTTGACAACGAGAGTATTGGAGTCAGTACAGAACAGCCATTTAGCATCGAGTGGGCGGGAGAAGTCGGAACGTATACCCTGACGGCCGTAGCCACAGACAATAGCCAGGCTACAGCCACTTCCCAGTCTGTCTCCATTGTTATTAAAGAAGCTCCTTCCTGTCTGGGAGTAGCCCCTAATGGCGATTTTTCCTACCTGTTTTCAGATGATGCAGAAAACCCGACACTGACATTCATCCCGACAGTGGAAGGCGTGGGAAGCCCTACCTGTATCCTCTATTATTCTACCAGTGTAGGTCAGGCTTTTCCCGGCTACAACGTTTCACCCAATGTACCTTTCACACTCAATGCAGAGGCGGGTAGTACGGTTTATTTCTATTATACCTACACTTATCCCGGACAGGGAGACAAGACTACAGCCGACAACGTACTTTCCTATAAGGTAGGTACCTGTAGGGCAGAAGAAGTGCCTGCTACCCTTGAAATGGCCAATGCAACCATGAATGTTGATGAAAACAGCCCGGCAGGCACCGTGGTGGGTACCATTAGTGCAACATACACAGGTGGCGAAACCCTGAGTTACTCTATAAAGGATGGTAATGCGGCAGGAGCCTTTATTATCAATGCCGAAACGAGGCAGCTCATGGTGGCAGATGCCGGGCCGCTTGACTACGAAACCACTACCTCGTTCACACTGAGTATTGAGGTAACAGATGGCACTTTGACGGCAAATGCTACTCTTACTGTCAATATCAATGATGTCAATGACACCGCCACGCTGGAAATGGCGGATGCCATTATGAGCATTGATGAAAATAGTGCAGATGGTACAGTTGTAGGCACAGTGAATGCCACCTATTCGGGAGACGGAAGTCTGAATTACTCCATAACCAGCGGAAATTCTTCCGGAGCCTTTGCCCTGAACGTGGCAACGGGACTGCTGTCTGTAGCCGATGAGAACCAGCTTGATTTTGAAACCACTACGAGCTTCACACTTAGTATTGGGGTGACAGACGGGAGCCTTAGCGCAAGTGCTATGGTCATTGTGAATATCAATGATGTGGACGAGCTGATTACCGGCCTCGAGGATGCCCTGGCGCTCAACCTGGAAGCCTATCCGAACCCGGTGATAAACCACTTAAATCTGGCTGTTTCTGCTACAGACAGAATTGAGGTTCATAGTATTATAGATACTCAGGGAAAAGTACAGGAGGTTCCGGTTTCCAGAGAAGAAGACCTGTTGGTCTTTGACTTTTCAAGACTCAGCGATGGTATTTATATGGTTTTGCTGGAGAACCTGGGGAAACGCTACTATTTGAAAGTGCTGAAGAGGGAATGATATCCATCTTATATAAGAGAGAATAAACTATTTGATCAAAGAGTCTCTAATCCTCAAACTCCGGGGCCCGTTTCTCCATGGTAGCCTTAAACGCTTCGGTCAGGTCATTGGAGAGCAGCATAGCGGCATTCCAGGTAGACATATAGTTCAGTGCGTCTTCAACAGAATGGTCACGTGTATAGCGTAGTACATCTTTGGTGCCCCGGATAGAAACCGGAGATTTGGAGGCGATGGTATTGGCGATTTGCATCACGGCATCCATCAACTCTTCTTTGGTACCATAGCAGCTGTTGACCAGACCAAATTGCTGTGCTTCCTTACCGGATACTTTTCTGCCTGTATAGGCCATTTCTGCAGCTATGCCGGGAGCTATGATTTTGGGGAGTCTTTGCAGAGTACCAATATCAGCTACCATACCCAGGTCTATTTCTTTAATGGTGAAATAGGCATCTTCTGTACTGTACCGCATATCGCAGGCGGTGACGATATCCACAGCCCCTCCGATACAACCGTTGTGAATGGCAGCCAGTACGGGTTTGGTACATTTTTCAATGGCCGTTATGGTATCCTGTAACTTCAGTACCAGTTTCCGTACTTTCTCCGCTCGCTTACCTGCACAGTTGATTTGCTGAAAACCTGCCACCGACATCAGGAGCTCGAGATCAATACCGGCACAAAAGTGTTTGCCCTCTCCTGAAAGTACAATCACCCGTACCTCGTCCTTTTCTGAAAGGGCCTCAAAAATCTGCTGCATCTCTTCCCAGGCTGCCATATGCAGGGCATTGGCTTTGTCAGGGCGGTTAAAGGCTACATGACCTACCTTATTTTCTATTTCTACTTTGAAGTACCGGGTATCCATAATATGAACGTTTAGCTGTTCTCTAATTTGATGAACTCCCGGTTCTTAAAAAAGCTGAATTACCTTTTCATGCGTTGCTACTCCGTTCTCAGTACTTCTGTCGGGTTCAGCTTGTTTACGCGTAATACCTGCCAGAGTGCAGCCAGTGAAATAATGGCACAGAAGATCACAAAAGTACCGACAAAGAGTCCGGTGGTGATTTCTGTCCTATGGGCAAAAGATTCGAGCCAGCTTTGCAGAAAGTAAAAAGACAGGGGTATGGCCAGTACATTCGCGACAATCAGTACCTTCCAGATGTTCTCTGTCAGGATCTTGACCTGAGACAGAAAGCCGGCTCCCAGTACCTTTCTGATACCCAGCTCCTTCAGTTTTACCTGAATGAGGTAGGTGAGAAGTCCGAGGATGCCCAGGCAGGAAATCAGGATGGCTACTCCTGTAAAAGTGCTGAAAAGCTGCCCCATGCGATATTCAGCAGTATACACGCGATCCAGCCGATCGTCCATAAACTCCATATCCAGTGCCTGACCCGGATAAATACGATTCCAGGTATCTTCGATTTTGGCAATGGCTGTTTCGTAATCAGAGGTGTTCAACCTGATGGCTACCTTGTTCAGCAGGTTACCGAACATGGGAGAGTCTTTAAGTGCCTCTGCCTGAACAAACATACCCGGTTCTACTTCCAGCTTCGCAGACTGGATGGGGAAATCGCGTATGATGCCAATCACTTTTCTTTCCACTCCCAGCAGATCATATGACTTGCCAAAGGGAGCTCCGTCTTTGGTAATGGCGACCAGGGCTTCATTGAATAGTACATGACTACTTCTGTTTCTTTCATCTTCATAGAAGTTGTCGCCCTCAGCCATTTCCAGCCCCATTACATCAATAAAGTCTCTGTCGACCACCCAAAGATCAAACTGATGTTCAAATTTGTCGGTAGACAGCCCGGCTCCACTGTTGTCATCCGGTCCGGGAGCCAGCGAGGATACGCTTACTTTATCGACTTCAGACAGAGCGAGAAGTTCTTGCTTGATCAGATTACCGTCTTTGCCGGGTTTGCCTTTGATGATAAGCACTTCGCCAATCTCATCGGTTTTATGAAGTGATTTTATGAAACCAATCTGCTTCACAAAGGTGAGGGTACCCACAATCAGAAAAGAAGAAATGGCGAACTGAACCGTTAGCAGGGCATTTCTCACAAAACGACTGCTCGGAGAGGTGCTCATCTTGCCCTTAAGCAGCTCATGGAATTTAACTCCTGACATAAGTACTGCCGGATAGAGCGATGCCAACAGGGTGAGGGTGATGGGAATGATGACCATCATGCCGCCTACAACCCATACCACTACAGGTGAGAAGGTCAACGGTACTGCGAGATAGGACTGAAGCGGTTGCAGCAGGTAGCCTACTATCAGGGCGGAGAACAACATGGCGATGGCACAGATAATAAATGATTCTATTAACTGCTGTACGATCAGGGCTCTGACAGAGGCACCCATCACTTTCTTAATAGACATTTCCTGCAACCTTCTTAAAGAAAGAGCCGCAAGCAGGTTCACATAGTTGGCAATGGCCAGAAAAAGTACCACCAAACCCACAATGGAAAATATGAAAACCACCTGGCCATCTACACTGTCAATAAACCGGTCGCCAATGGCGGGGTCTGCTTTTACTTCGTCCATTGTACGGAACAGATACTGATTGTTAACCAGGTACTCATTGGCTGTGTGACTGGCGAGGTAGTCAGGGATTTTGGCAGCAAGCGCATCGATATCGGTGCCCGGTGCTACTTTAAAATAAGTGGTATAATTAGACCAGGAGCTGGCGTTAAGCGGATGTTCCCTGTCCTTTCTGAAAGGGATAACGATGTTGTTTGAAAAACTGGCATTCACGGGCAGATCCTTGAGAACCCCTGTGATGACATATCCATTGGATCTGGACCTGAAAGAAACGCTGAGAAGTTCTCCTGTCACGTCTGTCTTGCCAAATAGCTTATAGGCCAGCTTCTCCGAAATCATGGCTTCTTTTTGGCCGGGGGTAGGGGTTCTGCCCAATAGAAGCTCCATCTGGAAAATGTCAATAAAAGAGGAATCACCGTAGGTGACACGCTCTGTAAAAGATTCTTCACCATCGGGGAGACTGATGTCCATAGTGGAACCTGAGATTCTGGTGTAAGCTTCAATTTCTGCAAAGTCTTTGTGCAGGAGCTCTGGCATACCTGCGTGAACGGACCCATGCTCACCGGTATTGGAAATAAAACCCAGTCTTACAATCTGATCAGGATTGGTAAGAAAACTGTCTTTGTGCTGTTGATTGTAAACAAAGAGAAAAATCAGGGCGAAACAGCTGAAGCCCAGGGTGAGTGTGGCAATGTTCAGTGCCTGATAGAGCTTTTGTCTGTAGAGAGAGCGGAGACCGTATTTGAGGTGGATAAAGATGAGTTTATTCATGACCGTGTTTTTGAGTTGTTTTCTTTTTGAGAGTTGGCGGTAGAGTTTGAAAAGACGGAGCACATCCAGGCAGTAGAAAATACCCGCTCGGGCTTTGCCGTACTGGCTGAGGTTATGGGTATAATCTTCCAGTAAGTCTCCTTCGATCTCCTCCATCTGATCAACCGGAAACATTTTATGCAGTAGTTTCCTCATGAGCCGTGGAGGACTAACCTGACTCATAGGTCTGCATTTTTGAGTACAAAAGCGGGGATATCTTCCCAGAGGGTAGAACGTACATCTCTGATCTCTGAAAGCGACTTTATGCCAAAAGTAGTGGCTGAAAAGAGTCGCTTCCTCTTCCCGCCACGGATACTGCTCGCCTCGCCCATTTGTGAAGTGAGCAGGCCCTTGTCTTCCATTCGATAAAGCGTGGTGTGCACTGCGCTGATGTTCATGCGCCTGCCGGTACGTTGTTCTATCTCCTGCTTAATACTGAAGGCATATGCCTCATTTTCCAATACACAGATAGTGAGCAATACCAGTTCTTCAAATTCGCCTATGCCTGTCTTTTTCATATTATACAATAATGTAAATTAAATAAAGAACGGATGTAAAATCCAAACCGATGCTGGAATTATCACCCGAAACGGCTGAAAAAGGCTGTTTTCGACTTCTGTGTAATGGATTGGACCTCAGGTAGTCTTTATATCAGATCGGTAGATCTCGGTTATTCGTGATCTTCTGTTCTACTAATTTTTTCGGATAAGTACTAAAAAATTAGTATAAGTATTAAAAAATTAGTACCCTTGTGGTGTAATCAGTTTGAAGATGAAAGAACTTACCAAAAGAGAGAGTCAGATCATGCAGATCGTCTGGCGATTGAAAGAAGCCGTGATCCGGGATATTGTAGAAGAATTCCCTGAACCGAAGCCTCACTACAATACGGTGGCTACGCTGGTGAAGATTTTGGTAAAGAAGGGTGAACTCAAATCAGTAATGATTGGCAATACACATCAATACAGTCCGGCACAGGATTTTGAGGAATACCGTGAAGCGCATATCGGGGATATCAAGGAAAAGTTCTTTGAAAACTCTTTTTCCAATATGATGGCTCATTTTGCCAAAAACGAGAAGCTCTCGGAGGCTGAGAAAGCAGAATTGATTCGCATTATCAAATCTAAATAGGGGTATTATGATCACTGTATTGATAAAGTCCTCGCTGGTAATCATGGTGCTTTTGGCTTTTTATAAGCTTGTTTTAGCGCAGGAAAGCTTCTTTAAAGCAAACAGAATCTACCTTATGGGGTGCTTGGCGCTGGCATGTGCCATTCCTTTTATAACACTTCCGCAGATAGCTCAAAATCAGGGATTTGTAAGCGAGTTGATTGATCCTGATCCGCAAGGTGTCAAAACCAGTCTTCAGGAAAGCGAAACACCGGAAATTGCATGGGATAAACAGGATGAGCCATCGCCTGAACAAGGCAATCGGGGAAAGAGCAGATCTGCCCTTTCCGATGAGGCGATTACACAGAATTCTGTTGAATTCTCTAAACCTGCAGAAGCTTCAACTGACAGGCAGGTTGGGCCGGTCAAAGCTGAGACAGCTGCTAAAGCCAAGAGTCTTTCTTTCTGGCTGGCGGTTATCTATCTCTTTGGTGTCGCTATTCTCCTGATTAAGCTGATTGGTGAGATTGTCAGCACGTTATGGAGGGTCCATCGGCATGATGATAAAATAGAAGATGACGGGGCGATTATCGTGAATATGAGTGGCTCGGTCGCTCCCTGTTCCTTTTTTCGCTACATCTTCATCAATCCTGCCAGCTATGATTATGATACCTACGAACAGATACTGGCCCATGAGAAAATTCATGTGGATAAGAAGCATACACTCGATTTACTGTTGTCAGAACTGGCCGTGGTGTTGCTCTGGTTCAACCCCTTTGTATGGATGCTCAGAAAGGAAGTAGAAAAGAATATTGAATATCAGACGGACGGTATTTTGGTCGATGCCTCTTCTGAAGTAAAAGAGAGCTATCAGCTCAATCTGGTGAGAATTGCCTGCGATACACAGCCTCTGGCCATTACCACCAACTATAATCAGTCATTAATCAAACAACGCATACTCAAAATGAACAACAAACAGTCAAACAAACACAGCTACTGGAAATACGCCTTTGTAGCACCACTCATTTTTGCCCTTGTGGTCGTATTGAACAAGCCTAATGTCAGCTACGCACAGGAAAGCCCGGAACAAAATGCCTTAAAACTATCTGAAGGAGCCGTTGGTCTTGATCAGCCCGAAACTCCTGTGGTGGGAGAAAACGCAACGCCTCTGAGCGAAATCAAAGATGGTTGCAGCGATCTTACTCAGGCAGTAAGGGAAGGAGATAAGGACCTGGTGGCAGAACTACTGAAATCTCAGAAACCCAACTGCATAGACCCTAATCCCGGCTATACGGAAATTCTTTCAGGCAAGTACACCTGGAGAAAATCAAATGCCCGCACTCCCTTAGCTGCTGCTGCCCGCAGTGGGAACCTGGAAATAGCAAAGCTTTTGGTCGAAGCTGGTGCTAAAGTGGGTTTTGATGCGGGAGATCATGGTTCTCCTATGACAGAAGCATCAGGCGGAGGGCATACGGAATTGTTATCCTACCTGATTGATAAGGGTGGAGATATTAACGAAAGATCTGACGGACAGGGGAGCCCTCTCAACGCTGCTTCCAGAAATGGTCATACTACTACTGTAGCCTTTCTGCTGGCCAAAGGAGCTGATATCAACTATCAGAATGACGGGCAGGGCTCGCCTCTGAATGCAGCAGCCCGAAACGGATATGTAGAAACTGTCAGATTGCTGCTGAAAAACGGTGCTGATATTGATGCCACCAACGATGGTCAGGGCTCTGCGCTGAATGCCGCTGCCCGCAACGGACATGTGGAGGTAGTAAAGCTGCTGCTGGATGAGGGGGCTGATGTCAACGAACAAACAGACGGTCAGGGCTCTGCCTTGAATTCCGCGGCTCGCAATGGCCATGTTGATATGGTGAAACTACTACTTGATAAGGGTGCGGCCATAGATCAGCAGAATGACGGACAAGGTTCTGCTCTGAATGCGGCTGCCCGCAATGGTCATGATGAGGTAGTTGCGCTCTTACTGGACCGGGGAGCGAATATAGACAGGCAAAATGATGGCCAGGGTTCTGCCCTGAATGCTGCCGCCCGCAACGGCCATGACACTACGGTAAAGCTACTGCTGGAAAGAGGAGCTTATGTAGACAGACATAATGATGGTCAGGGTTCTCCTTTGAATGCAGCAGCCCGAAATGGTCATGTGAGTACAGTGGAGCTCTTGCTGGAAGCCGGAGCCGATATTGATGGGCAAACGGACGGCCAGGGTTCTGTGCTCAACGCGGCTGCCAGAAACGGCAATACGCGTATGGTAGAGTTCCTGCTGGATAAGGGAGCAGACATCAACCTGCAAAATGACGGTCAGGGCTCAGCTCTGAATGCCGCAGCGCGCAACGGACATAGGAGAACGGTGGAATTACTTCTGGAAAGAGGAGCGGATATTGACCGACAAAATGACGGGCAAGGCTCTGCACTTAACGCGGCCGCCCGAAATGGTCATTTGAGAACTGTAGAACTGCTTCTGGAGAAAGGTGCCGATATCAACCGTCAGAATGATGGTCAGGGGTCAGCTCTGAATGCCGCGGCTCGTAACGGACATCTTGACGTAGTGAAATTGTTGGTGGAGAAAGGAGCAAGGGTCAACCAGTACAGCGATGGTCAGGGAACGGCCCTTGCTGCCGCCTCAAGAAACCGACATAAGAAGGTGGTGCAATACCTGATTGCCCAAGGCGCGGACCGGTAGGCCGCAGAAACATACCCTTTAAGCAACCCCGCTCAGCGGTCTCCTGAAAAGGGACCCTGAGCATAGGGCTTTTGCTTGTATGACCTTCATCAGGGTCCTCTGTGAGAGACCCTGATGGTGGGTGAAGGTCTGATTACCGAGTGCGAAATCACAGAAAAGCTATCTGCTGAGTTATCCCGCTCAGCGGTCTCCTGAAAGGGACCCTGAGCATAAGGTTTTTGCTGGTATGATCTTCATCAGGGTCCTCTGTGAGAGACCCTGATGGTGGGTGAATGTCTGATTGCCGGGTGCGAAATGACAGAAAGATACCTGCTAAGTTACCCCGCTCAGCGGTCTGCTGAAAGGGACCCTGAGCAAAGGAATTGTCGGGTTATGATCTTCATCAGGGTCCACTGTGAGAGACCCTGATGGTGGGTGAAGGTCTGATTGCCGGATGCGAAATCACAGAAAGATATTTGCTGAGTTATCCCGCTCAGTGGTCTCCTGAAAGGGGCCCTGAGCATAAGGGATTGATAGGTTATGATCTTCATCAGGGTCTTCTGTGAGAGACCCTGATGGTGGTAAAGAGGGAGAAACCCTGATGGTGGGTGGTGAGAGATTCTGGTGGTGGTTGCGTGGAGAGTAGGGGTGGCTTTTTGAGAAATCTTACCAATACACAATACAACCTCTTTCCCTTAGTTTGTCTACCCAGCGGGGCATTTGCAGATCAAGATTCCATCTCAGATCGAGCCTTTCCAGTCCGGGGAGTTCCAGCAGTGTTTCCGGAAGTATTTTTAGCTGGTTCCCTCTCAGGTCCAGCTTACGAAGCTGCCTGAGCTGAGTCACCTGAGCAGGGAGAACGGCCACCTGATTATTCCTCATATGGAGTTCTGTCAAAGCCTTGTTGTGAAGGGGCAATTCACGAATACTATTGCCTTCCAGGTTCAGCACCCGGAGCTTTTCCAGTTGATGAAAGTCCTCGGATAAACTGCTTAGGGCATTGTTGGCAAGATTTAGCTCTCTCAGGTTGATAAGTGCAGTAAAGGAATCGGGAAGTCTGTCAATACGGTTCTGCTCCAGCTTGAGCTCGATTAACTGATCCAGGTTTCCGATCTTTTCAGGTAGGGCAGTCAGCTGATTCTGACTCAGGTTCAGGTATCGGAGCCGGATGAGATTTGTAAGACTGTCCGGCAGTTGCCTGAGTCGGTTGTTGTGTAGATATACGAAGGATTCAAGCTGTGTCAGCCTGCCGATCGACTCAGGAATCCGACTGATTTGATTGTGACCAAAGTCGATCATTGTCAGTTGAGACAGGTCTCCGAGCTTATCTGAAATGCTTTCGATCTTATTAGCACTGATATTGAGTACTTCCAGTTTTTTTTGCTGCCAGAGCTCATTAGGCAGGTCTGAGATGTCATTATTGAATACGGAGATTTCGGAATAATCAGCCTTCAGTTCCGGGAAACCGGTGAGCTGCCGGTTGTTCGCTATCAGTTGGGTCATGGAGGAAAGTTGAAGAAATTACCGCCTTTATCCAATGGGGTATAGCAGCAAAGTTTTTGGCCCTGATTACTATCAGGGTCCTCTGCGAGAGACCCTGATGGCGTATGTATGGTGGGTGAATGTCTGATTGCCGGGTGGGAAATGACAGAAAGATACCTGCTAAGTTACCCCGCTCAGCGGTCTCCTGAAATGGGACCCTGAGCAAAGGAATTTGCCAAGTAATGATCTTCATCAGAGTCCTCTGTGAGAGACCCTGATGGTGTGAGAAATGAGAGGGGTAAACAACAGAGATTCTACTTCAATGGGAGCTCACTCCAAAGTTTTGGTCATTACCAGATTATCGTAGGTGTTGACTTCCATCACAAAATCGGCATGCCCGATAGCCCGATAGCCCTGACGTTCGTAAAAAGAAACGGCCCTTTGGTTGGAGGCCAGTACCTCCAGCAGAAACTCTGAATATCCCCTTGATTTGACCATTTGCTCTGCTTCTTTCAGGAGGCGGTAACCGATACCCTGACCAATAAAGCGTTCCAGTACATAGAGCTTGCTTAGCTCCGGCAAGGCAATCTTGCGAATTGGGCAGGTGCTTTCCATGATTACCTCAGCAGCACCTATCGGGTTGTCTTTATAATAAGCGATGATGAGCTGATCGGGGTTGGACTCAATAATGCGGCTGATGTTCTCGGCAGAAAATCGATTTGAGATGAAGTTGGTGAATTCGAAACTTACGCCCTCTAGTCCATAGGTATCGATGTAAACTGTATTGAAGAGTATGGAAAGGCGAAGGGCATCTTCTTTTCTGGCTTTGCCGAATGTAAGCAGAGACATTGATTTTGTCAGTTTTAAGTGTGCTTCAATGACCCCGGCCTGGGCAGCTCATATACGAAACAAGGAGTTCCGTCAAAGCTGCGCTCCTCTACAAAGATAAAACCTAATCTTTCATAAAAACGATGGGCTTTGATATTACTTGCCAAGGGGTCGATCAGGATTTTCGTAACCCCGGGTGCAGCAAAGCACCTGGCTATGGCAAGCTTCATCATTTGCTTACCATAGCCTTTATTGAGGTTGTCGGCTTCTCCTATCCAGATGTCAATGGCTCTCAGATTTTGTTCTACCTCTCCCCAATAATGGGTCTCTTCCTCATAAGGGTCGATGATCTGTACAAAACCAATGGGTTCTCCGTCCAGTTCGGCTACCAGCTGCTCCCGCCAGGAGACCTGCATGGGAAGTTCCTTTTCCCATTCCCAGTCGTCATCAGGGTCGCTGGCGATAACATGGGGCTGTTTGTCCCAATGCAGCAGCAGGGGCAAATCCTCCAGGCTGGCGTCCCGAAAGGTAATAGCCGAAGGTGCTAACTGATCACTGGCAGACATCAGTCAGTGGGTTTTTGGTTATTCATGAGCATCTCTACTGCCATAAAAACCTGCTTGTCAAACAAAAGATCGTGACCACCATCGCTGACTTCAAGAAAGCCTACGGACTTACCTTGCTGCCTCAGGACGTTCTCATAGTTCTTAATGATCTCCATAGGAACCGTTTTATCGTTGGTGCCGTGCACCAGCGTTAAGGTGGCTTTGTCATCGACCTTGTTGGCCAGTTTTATGGGTGAAAGACTGGTTACAGGCTCCTGCCATTTATCATAATCAGGCTGGAGTTTGCCCATATGACTTCTCCAGGGGGCCAGGTCACAAGGGCAGGCAGCAAGTACGGCAGACTGGTATGTGTCAGGGTACTCAGAGATAAGATTAGCGGATATAGCGGCACCTCCTGAGTGCCCCACCAGAATTACTCTGGAAGGCTTATGTTGAGCCATCAGGTCTTTGGTCAGCCTGTGGACGGCTTCATTCACCTCCTTTGTGTAGTTGTCTCCGGTGGTAAATCCTCTGGTACCTTCCGATGTATTTCCTTCTTCATCGGTGTACCCCGGTCTTAACACGCCCACAGCGACCATATTTTGATTGTTCTCTGCCAAAAGTCTTGCCATGCGGTACTGATAGGAGGGATTATTAAATGGAGAATCTCCATGCAACACGAGCAATAAAACCGGGTGCTCTCCCATGTTATCACTGGTATAAGTCCTGAAAAACACCTCCTGCGTTTGCTCTGATTCTATATTGATTTTCGACTTCTGCTGGCAGGCAGTAAGTGAGAGGAGAAAGAGGGGAGTTACCCACAAATTGATACAGGACTTGGTTCGTTTCATTCTTATGCTAGTCGTTTGATATGACTTAATGGTTGTTGTTATAGTTGAAGATGTGAGTGAAGTACTAGTTGAATCCCTGATGAATTTAGTAGTATTCTGTTTTGGATTGAAATACTTCTTTGGTAGTAGTTTCAATGTTTAATTGACTGAGTGTAAAACCTGATTAATCTTATCGAGGTAGACTTCTTGAAAACCTGAAAAAATGTTTTCGTGGATACTTTCAATTCCGTTGAAAAGTAGATTAAAATATACCATATCCAGATATATGGTTTGTAACCTGAAGTAACTTTTGTTTTCACTTGTGAAAGTGAAGAGAGAGGACACATTTCCAGTATTTCTTAGCTGGTCAAGGTATGTTTCTAAATATGCTCGCTCATGAAAAGGTGTTTCTTGAAGAATTTTCTCCTTATCGATGTTTTCGTATGAATAACCAATGTATGAAATGAGTGTGGGGCCCAATTCATCGGGAAAATGAAAACCAATTCTTGCCTCATAATAGACTAAAGGCCAGCAAGCTTTATGATAATACGCAAAAGGCTGGGATATTGCACTTGGATATTTTTCAATCAACTGAAAAACTGACTTTCCCATTTCGATAATTTCTCCTACCGATTCAACGAGGATTTTAAGTTCTCCTTGCCAAATACTATGCTGTTTGAGACTTTCTTTCATAGCCCTCAAATGCTGTTTTGAATTCTCAGTTGCTAAAGTTGAAAGTGCGAAGGCCGGATAATGGAGATAGTCCACCAGACATGAATCACAATAATCTACAATATTCTTTTTTTTGTTAAAACCCTTTAAAAAAAGCTTCAGTAAATACGGAGGGGAAATGTTTATTGATTTATCTGAGCTATAACCAAAAAGTGAATAGTAAAGTAGTATATGAATATCTTCATCTTCTAGCCGATAAGATGTCCTAAGGTATGCGAGCAGGGAATAGTATAACGGTTCATCTCTTACTCCTTGCTGAAAGATTTCGAGACAATCTTGATCCAAATATGCTTTGATGTACAGCTCTTGTTGAAGAGTAGCTAAAGCCTCTAAAATATGAGTTGAGGACCACGATATTCCTTCTATTTCTGTTGTTTCACTTAGCTTTCTGTCCACCTTATCAAAGAGTTCATAGATCTTGGCAATTACTGGAGCTGCTTCTTGTAAATCTAAATTATCTGAGAGTTTAATTGGACAAATGATTTTTGGAGTACTTTGGAAATAGTCTTTTGCACTGAAAAAATTAACGTAAGCAGAAAGGATTTGACTATTGATGTAACAACCGAATGGTGAAGATGCTAAATCTATCCAGTGTCTCCCCTCATGTACGAAAACAGTAAAGAGCTTAATCGCAATAAACTTTTGTTTCTGAGACTTTTGGGCTTTTATAAACTCAATGTGGTCCTGATCTAATGTCGTTGCTGCGGCCTTTAAGAAAAGTTGACCTGCTTTTTCAGGATCAGCGAATTTGTCCAGAAAGTCAATGTTAATCTTTATGCCGAAGGACTTCGTGTGATATTCACCAATGATATTCATTTTCTAAAGTTGAGATGCCTCCAAATAATCCAACTCATACTCTTGTTCGATGCGGGAGTGCAGCAATGGTGATAGCTTTTCAGTTTTTTTAAAGAGTTTCTTTTTTAGTCTTCGCACTTTAAATAGGGGGGTCAACTTCTTTTCTCCTACCAGACATACCTCAGTGGACGATTTATCCTCAATTTTGAACGATCCACTAACCGAAGCGAGTTGTGTGTCGGCTAATTCAATATCGTTTTCGCTACGTAGAATTACTTCAGCATCTTTTTCATTGGTTATGATTATTGTTGAATAGTCGATCTCTACTATATCAGTCACAATAACCAAGTCCTCTTCCCAACGACCTGACTGTCTCAGTTCGATGATTTTTTCCTTAAGTATATCCAGGTGTTCAAGTCTCTGGATTACAGCCCCTTTCCCTTCAAAGAATACACTATTAGGTTTTTTAAACTTGATCTTAATGCCATTTTTTGACTCTAAGAGTTTCTCTGTTGAGGGCAGAACGGCATCCCCAATGAATGTTATGGTAGCAGAGCCTTCAGAATAAAATTGGATGTCACTAGGATGCTTAGACCTTCTTGGCTTTGCAACGTCCGGGTATCTTGAAAGAAGGTTAAAATCGGTTTCAAAATTCATTTTTGTTAAGGTTCCCACGTCTCCTATGCGAATTGGATTATTGGGTAACCAGTTAGCAAAATACCGAAGCTTTTTAGCTATTTCTTTTTGATACCGATCTCTTATTTCCATTATAACAATACTTGTTTTAACTCGTGACTTTTTAATTAATATACAGAACTCCGCTCCAAGTTGATATTAGATTTTGCTAAAAAGCTTTATTTGAGTCTTTTAGTCGGCTTATTTGATGAACCCTGGAGATTCTTTCATCCTTATGTTCACCTTTGAATACATACTGACAAAAAGTGGCCATGATTTGACAATGGAAAGAAAATTGCCATTCGAAACCAACCCCTATCCCCCGATAATCTCAAGTACCAGCTCCCGCGTAAGCGGCTTGCCATTGGCTCTGGACTTGATATCGGCAAAGGGAAAGCGGAAGTCACAGCCTTCTTTCCATCGGCTGCAGCCATAAGCCGTCTGGCCTTTAATGAGGGTGCCGGTGCCACATTTGGGGCAGGCAGGCATGCCGGATTCCTGTTGGGCGGCCACAGGTTTTGAGGAGGCACTTTTATTTTCAAATCTGAGTTCTCCGGCTTCATTGATATGGATGATGCCCTCTACCTTTTCCCCATCCAGCACGAAGCCCTTGAGTTTAGTGGTCGCCTTTTTCGTGACCAGTCTTTCTACCTGCTTGTCTGTGAGTTTTTTGTCCATAAAGACGAAGGGGAGTCGCAGGTCACAACCCGCTTTCCACTCGCTGCAGCCATAGCTATTCTTGCCTTTGAGTACCCGGCCCTTACCGCATTTGGGGCAGATCATTTCGGCCGGGGCCTTCTTCTTGCGTTCGGCCTTTTTTCTGGCCTTTTGTGCAGCCTCAGCCTCTTCAGCAGATACCAGCCTGGGGCGACCGGTTTCGGAGCGTACCTCATATACCAGCTCTTCCACCATCTTCATCATATTGGCAATAAAGCGCTTGGCACTGAACTCTCCGTTTTCGATTTCTTTGAGCTGTTTTTCCCACTGGCCCGTGAGTTCCGCAGACTTCAGTAACTGGTTTTGTATAGTATCAATCAGCTGGATGCCCATGGCGGTAGGGATCACCTGCTTTTTGCGTCTTTCGGTGTATTTTCGCTTAAAGAGGGTTTCAATGATATTCGCCCGGGTGGAGGGCCGCCCAATACCATTGGCTTTCATCAGGTCACGTAGCTCTTCATTTTCCACCTGCTTTCCGGCTGTTTCCATAGCCCGAAGCAGAGAAGCCTCAGTGTAGTTATTGGGTGCCTTGGTAGTCTTTTCCACAAAAGAAGGTTCATGCGGACCATGCTCGCCCTGCTCAAAAGAGGGAAGGAGTTTTTCTTCCTCCTCTTCTTTTTTCTCTTCCTCTTCCTCGTCCTTATTCTTTTTGGTTTTCGGAAAGAGCACCCGCCAGCCTTCTTCGAGAATCTCCTTTCCCTTGGCGGTGAATACCACCTTTTCCACTTCGGCAGTAACTGTGGTTTTGGCCACTTTACAATCCGGGTAAAAGACCGCAATAAAGCGCCTTACAATGATATCGTATACCTTCTGTTCATCGGCATTGAGGTGCTTCTCCTCTCCGGTAGGAATAATGGCATGGTGATCGGTGACCTTATTGTCATTGAACACTTTGGCCGATTTTCTGATCTTACCACCCAGCACTGACTCGGTAAAGGAGGCATATTTTGACAATCCCTTTAGAATACCCGGAATCTTAGGGTACATGTCATTGGGCAGAAACGTAGTGTCTACCCTGGGGTAGGTCACCACCTTCATTTCGTAGAGCCGCTGTACGATCTTGAGAGTAGTCTCTGCGGTGAAGTTGAATTTACTGTTGCAGTACACCTGCAGGCTGGTCAGGTCAAAGAGCTTGGGAGCGTACTCCTTGCCATCTTTTTTCTCTACTCCCGTAATGTAAAGGTCTTTCCCGCTTACCTGGTTGAGCAGTTTTTCTCCGTCTTCTTTGGTAAAGAACTTGCCCTCGGTGCTGTTGAATTGGGTGTCGCGGTATTTCGTCTGCAATTCCCAGTAGGGTTTGGGAACAAAGTTTTCAATCTCATGATAGCGGTTGACGAGCATGGCCAGGGTAGGGGTTTGCACCCTGCCGATGGAGAGCACCTGTTTAAAACCTCCGTACTTCAGCGTGTACAGCCGCGTGGCATTCATACCCAACAGCCAGTCACCAATAGCACGGGAGCTGCCGGCATAATAGAGCAGGTCAAAGTCATCTGCCGGCTTCAGGTTGTCAAAGCCCGATTTGATGGCCTCTGTGGTCAGTGATGAAATCCAGAGCCTCTCTACCGGCCCCTGGTAATTGGCCTGTTTGATCACCCAGCGCTGGATCAGTTCTCCCTCCTGGCCTGCATCACCGCAGTTGATGACCAGGCTGGCTTTCTCAAAAAGGGTTTTGATGACATTGAACTGTTTTTTTACTCCGCTGTCGTCCATCACCTTGGTTTCGAAGCGGTCCGGCAACATGGGCAGGGTGTTCAGGTCCCAGCGCTTCCAGTGCGGTTTATAATCTTCCGGTGGATAGAGGGTGCAGAAGTGTCCGAAGGTCCAGGTAACCTGGTAACCATTGCCCTCATAATAGCCGTCTCTGCGGGTATCTGCACCAATTACCGAGGCTATTTCTTTGGCTACACTGGGTTTCTCGGCAATACAGACTTTCATAGGGGAAACAGGGGGGATTATCAACCTTCAAGTATAGGGGAATTATGTTGTTGAATCAATGGCGGGAGAGGTAGAAGTTGCAGATAGAAGAAGGAGCTGGTGTACTACCTGAAAGGCGTTGTGAGTTTAGGGTGTTTTTTTACTTAACCCTGTTGTTATATCGCTGCTCGAAAAGTCTTCCCAGTGAATTGGGTTTTCAACCAATCGCTGCAGCATGGCTATTTGCCCTACGTGGGTCAAAACATCTGAAAAGGGGCCTTGTACCAGTCTTTTTGAATAATTGATATGCAATGGCTTATGGTCCAGTGACTGATCTATTTTGTCCAGCTCGGTATTAAAGCGCTCAATTTCATCTTCAAAACTCAGCTCCGAAATTTCACCTTTTGGTAAGGCCTCTTGTTCAATAAAAACCCTGGTAGAATGGATTACATCATACATGTGGTTGATGATTTGTCTGGGGCTTCGGCTGCCATTACCCAGGCTAAAATCACCGAAAGCGGGTTGGCTGCCTTTGACTGACTTCTCAAAGCGGTACTTAATAGTCGATATGATATGCCTTAATAGTTCGTTGTTCATTTTTCTGATAAGGTTTCTTCGTGGAAACTTAAGTCGAGACTGCCTGGACTCAACAACACTATGCCGAATTGACCTGGCTGAAAGGGAACAACCATGCGAAATATATCGAATATGCCATATTTATCGCATGGCCGTTTTCTTATTCTGAGAAACGGGAGAAAGGAGTTGTGATACTAATCAGCTAATCTGCCTACAGACCAATCACTATCTGTGCTGATCTACCAGAATCGCATTGCCGTCCGGGTCGATTAGCGTAATACTGGCCGGACCTGAGGTACTCTCATCCGCTTCTCTGATAAGCTCAATACCATCTGCTTTGAGTTGTTTCTGAATATCGCGTACATCGGTGAATTCATCCAGGTTTTGCGCATCCTGATCCCAGCCCGGGTTAAAGGTGAGAATGTTGTTTTCAAACATACCCTGAAAGAGACCAATAATCTTGTCTTCATTTTTCAGGATCAACCAGTTTTGCTCAATGTTACCTCCGAACTCGGTAAATCCGAGCTTCTCGTAGAAGGCTTTTGAGGCATGAATATCTTTGACACTAAGGCTAACGGAAAATGCACCTAACTTCATATTGCTGCAGTTTTGTTGAAAAAATCTTGAATACCTCTATATCTAAAGCTTTTGGGGTAATCGCAATAGCCAGGGGTGTTTTTTTAGTGAAAGCGCATTTCACCAGAGTAGAGGAGACGATCAGTAAATCACCTCTTTTTGGTCCGCATGGCCCTTACCTTATCGATAGCCGGGTCATTTACAAAGCTCTGATATTCCTGCGATTCCATGGCGTAGAGGGCCACTTTTCCTTCTGCATTGCTGTGAACTCCCCAGCCGTAGCGTTTGGTCAGGGGAGAGGCTCTGAAACAGGGTTGGCCCTTTGAGAAAAACGCTTGTCTGGCTTCAGTCAGTTCAGAGTCTACGAGGTCTTTTCGTGTGGCAAACACCCTGAAGAAAACATCATCTGAGGTATACTGATAAGGCTTGCCCTGTAGCATCTCAAACTGCAGGTTGGCCACCGACTTTTTATCTCCTTTTACGGGAGGTATTTCTCCCTGGCTGGCGGGACAATCTTCTGCTATTTCGATAAAAGTATTTTCGTAGTTGGTGGAGTGGATTTTCATGAAAATGATCAATTAAAAAATGATCTCCGGCCAGAGGCGGAGTATGAGTCTTTTACGAAAAATAAGGCTTTCCGTTTAATGCCAGTCATGGCCACAGTGCCGACACTGCCGGGCATGAGGTGTTCTGGCCAGCTTACCGCATACGGGGCAGTTATTCATGTAAATCTTGTCTCTGTAATCTTCAAGGAGGAGTCGTGCCAGTTCTGTCTTTTTTATCTGTCTTTCTGCATCAGTCAGGTACGGGTATATAAGTTCCTTTTTAACCTTTAGGGGCAATAGACGGAGATAATAGTCAATAAGATAGTCTACGGTTTCCTTGTCCATATCGCTTTCGTAAACAGCTCTTAAAGTAACGGGTTTAATTCGAATATTTCTTTCTGAAGTCGCGGGGAGTAATGCCCTTTAGCTTCAAAAAAGTACGGTTAAAATGAGTAAGGCTGTTGAAGCCTGACTGAAAGGCAATATCCGCTATTGGGACACCGGGGCTGTTCAGCAGATTACAGGCCTTGCCCACTCTCAGATCATTAATGTAGTTAATCGCTGTTTTGCCGGTGGTCTTTTTAAAGAAACGACAAAATGCCGCCTCGTTCATGCTGGCAACATCTGCGAGCTGTTCTATAGTTAAAGGGGCGTGATAGTGTGCATGTATGTGCTCAAATACTTTTCCGATACGTTTCTCGTTTGCCTGGCTGTAGTTGGGAGCATAGAATTCTGAAGAGAGATGTGAGAACGCAGCTCCTCCCAGCAAATCCAGTATCTCCAGCAGCAGGTTGTAGCGCTTGAGACCACTGGCCTCTGTCATGTGAATGAGACTTTTGCCCACTTCCTGACGAACGGACTCTGGAAAATTGAGTCCTCTGCCGGCAGAGCTCAGTAGCCTGGAAACATTCGTTAATTCGGCAATCTCCCTTGCACGGTTCTCTATGATCTCTCCTGAAAATTGTAATACGACCACTTCCATCAGCTCATTATTTCTCACAAAGTCATCATGGGTAATCCAGGTATGAGGCAGGTTAGACCCTACAAAAATCAGGTCTCCGTCTTCAAAGTCATGAGAGCTGTCACCTACCAGCCGGGTACCATTGCCTTTGACCACATAGGTAATTTCGAACTCCGGATGATAATGCCAGTGAAAGCCGAATTTGGGTGATCTCACCCAGAAACAAAGAAACGACTCTTTGCTGGTATCAATGGTGAGCTGTTGATAGGCTGGTTGCATTCAGACAAATCGATAAGACGAATATTAGCGCTAATTTATACTGAATAGTTCTGGTAATGCAAAAATATGGTTAGTTTCTATCAAAATCTGTTTAAAAGATGGCGCTTTTGCTCCACACCTTTGTAAAGACGAAAAAGAGAAATTATGAAGCTTTCTTACCCGGTCGTTTTGGTTGTTCTGCTTGCCTTTGCTTCGGTTACGGCCTGTAGCAATAAGTCAGACAAGATGAGGTTTTCTTCCTGGGTAAGCTCCCCGGTAGAGACTGAGCTTTTCAAAGAAGTACTGACTTCTTTTGAGAAGGAAAACCCTGATTTTCAATATGATTTCGAGCCCATTCCGGGCAATTACTCTGAAAAGCTACAACTGATGCTGGGTACCAATACCGCCCCGGACGTCTTCTTTCTGAAGGGTATGCTGGCACCATCTTATATGAGTTTCAATATCCTTAATCCCCTGGATGAGCTCATGGCCGGAGAGGCTGATTTTGATCAGGAAGATTTTTTTCCAGAGCTGCTCAGGGCCTTTCAGAAAGACGGAGTTCAGTATGGGTTGCCTAAGGACTGCTCTCCCTATGTGCTCTTTTATAACAAAAAGCAGTTTCGTGAAGCAGGTGTAGACAGCATGCCCACCACCTGGGCAGAGCTAGAGTCTGCTGCCCGGCAATTGACAAAAGATACAGATGGGGATGGAAAGACAGATCAGTTCGGACTGGTGATAGAGCCGGTGATGGAAATGATCATGCCTTTCGTCTACCAGAACGGAGGGAACTTTCAAAACCCTGATGGTAGCCTGGGCATTGCGGATGAGCCTTTTATCGAGGCTGTAGAATATTACTATGGATTGTATGAAAAAGGTGTCGCCACCATTCCTACCGATGCCGGTCAGGGATGGAACGGTGACACGTTTGGAAGAGGTAAGGCGGCCATGGCACTTTCCGGAGGCTGGTTACTTCCCTTCCTGAAAGAAAATCATCCTGACCTTGAATATGGCGTATTGCCCCTGCCTGCCGGTAAGCAAAAAGCCACCATTGCCTTCACTACCGCCCTGGCCATGCCTAAGCGTACGCAGTACGAGGCCGATGGCTGGAAGCTGGTGAGTCACCTGACCGGAAAAGAAGGCATGAAGCAATGGACCAGTCAGGGACTGGCATTTCCATCACGTAAAAGTGTGGCTGTAGAAAACGGCTTCTACGAAGACCCGGTCTTCAGTGTATTTATGGAGTCCATGGAGTTCGCCAGGCCTTTTCAGGTAGAGTACAGCGAGCGTGGTTTTGAAGAGGCGGTAGTGGCGCTGCAGGCGATTTTCTATACCAATAAAGAACCCCGACAGGCAATGAAAGACATTGCCAAACGCATAGCCAAATACAAACTGACCCGCTAGATATGAGTGTGTTCAAATCAAAAAGGTGGGAACAGGCCCGCACGGCTTACCTCTTCATAGGTTTTCCGGTGATCCTGTTCAGTATCTTCACCTTCATTCCCATCATTTTTGCCTTTGTTATCAGCTTCTTCGACTGGAACCTGCTGATACCGGATAAGGTGTTTATCGGACTGGGCAACTATATAGAGCTCTTCAATGATGAAGTCTTCCTCATTGCCATTAAAAACACGGCACTCTATACCGTGATTGTGGTTCCGGTACAGACCATACTGAGTCTGTTCCTGGCCTTTATCATGAACCAGAAGCTACGAGGCAGAACTTTTTTCAGAACGGCCTTTTACATTCCGGCCATTACCTCTTCTGTAGTGACTTCCATTATCTTTTTATGGATCTACTCCAAGCCGGGCTTACTGAATTATCTGCTCTCTCTGGTAGGTATCGAGGGAACGGACTGGCTCACCAACCCCAATACAGCCCTGTTTTCTATCATGGCTCTTACCATCTGGTCTACCTCAGGATATTTCATGATTACTTTCCTGGCGGGACTTCAAAATATTCCCAAGTCAGTGTACGAAGCAGCGGCTATTGACGGAGCCAGCACCTGGACACAGTTCTGGAAAATTACTGTGCCCATGGTGCGCCCTGTTACCTTTTTCGTGGTCGTGCTGGGCCTGATTGGTTGCTTCCAGGTTTTTGATCAGATCTATGTGATGTCAGGCGGAGGGCCGGTCAATGCCACTACCACCATGTCATACTTTGTGTACAACAACAGCTTTAAGTTCTTCAGGCTGGGCTATGGTGCTGCAGGTGCTATTGTGCTGGCGATCATCATCTTCATCGCTACCTGGTTACAGAAGAAATATTTCCCATCTAATCCTTACCAATAGCCGCCATGAAACAGATCAAGCTATCTAAAATATTCTTCTGGCTGCTCTTAGCGGTTATGACGGTGATTTACCTGGGGCCTTTCCTCTTCTCAGTCTCTATCTCATTCAATGCAGAGGGAGATGTGTTCTCATGGCCCATCAAGCTGCTGCCGGAAAAGTGGACGCTGAACAACTATAAAGAAGCCTGGGAAGGTCTGCCCTTTTCCACCTGGCTGAGAAACAGTGCTATTATTACGGCAGTACAGACGATTTGTAATGTGTTTTTCGCCTCGCTGGCGGGCTTTGCCTTTGCCAGATTGGACTTCCCCGGAAAGAACATCATCTTCTCCATCTTTATGGCCAGTCTGATGGTGCCGGGTATCATTTTGCTGGTGCCTAAGTTTATCATCCTCAACGAATTTGGCATGATCAATACCTATGGTGGTTTGATTGTACCGGGGCTTGTATCAGTAGTGAATATATTCCTGATGAAGCAGTTTTTCGAAACGGTGCCCAAAGACCTGGAGGAGGCTGCTTTGATCGATGGCTGTTCTTACTTCCGGATCTATTGGCAGATCTTTCTGCCGGTATCCAAGCCGGCTCTGGCAGCCGTGGCGATCTATACCTTTCAGGGGGCCTGGAATGAGTTTATGTGGCCCGTGATTGTGAGTACTACCAGCGATATGTTTACCCTGCCGGTAGGTATGTCCTTTCTGAAAAATGAGTTCTCGGTCAACTGGCCCATACTGATGTCAGGTACCATTATGATCTCATTACCCACCCTGGTGATATTCCTGGTTTTCCAAAGATATTTTGTGGAGGGCGTGGCTTCCTCCGGTTTAAAAGAATAAGTGCAATGGCTAAAGTTGAATTAAAACATATCAAGAAAGTTTACGACAACAAGGTAACCGCGATTGCGGATGCCAATGTAGTCATTGAAGACAAGGAATTTGCCGTGTTGGTGGGTCCCTCGGGCTGCGGTAAGTCTACCATGCTTCGGATGATTGCCGGTCTAGAAGAGATCAGCGGAGGAGATTTACTCATTGATGGAGAGCGGGTAAATGACCTTTCTCCCAAAGACCGGGATATCGCCATGGTGTTTCAGAACTATGCGCTATATCCACATATGACGGTGTTTGACAACATGGCCTTTGGCTTGAAACTCCGCAAATTCCCGAAAGATGAAATTAAGAAACGTGTGGAGCATGCTGCTGGAATACTAGGCCTGACAGACTTTCTCCACCGGAGACCGAAGGCGATGTCTGGCGGACAACGGCAACGGGTTGCAATCGGACGTGCCATCGTCAGACAGCCGAAAGTCTTCCTTTTTGATGAACCCCTTTCCAATCTTGACGCCAAGCTGCGTGTGCAGATGCGCATGGAGATCAAGCAGCTTCACAAAAAGCTGGATGCTACCATGATCTACGTTACGCATGACCAGATTGAGGCTATGACCATGGGGAATAAGATTGTGGTCTTGAAAGACGGAGATGTACAGCAGGTAGACAAGCCTATGACTCTGTACAATGACCCCGCCAACCATTTTGTGGGCAGCTTTATTGGAAGCCCGGCCATGAACTTTCTGAAGGGAAACATCGAGAAAAGTGACAGGCTTTATTTCAAAAGCGACAGCATCAGTTTCTCTATCCCTGAGAACATTGAGGAGCAGGTCAGCACTCTGGCAGGAAAGGCCGTTACGCTGGGTTTCAGACCCGAAAGTATATATGATCATGACTATGAAGACCGTGCTCAGCTGACGGAGAAAAATGCCATTACCATTGATGTGACAGAGCCCGTAGGGGCTGAAACCTTCGTGTACTTTACAGCCGGAGAAACCGAGTTATGTATGAGAAGCAGCTCAGGCCTGATCTACGAGAATAACCAGGAAATCAACATTGGCTTTGATGTAAGCCGGTTGTATTTCTTCGACCCGGAATCGGGAAAAAGATTGGTTTAGATACCCCTCTGTCCTGCGGACATAGGGGGTAAGTAGGCAAACGTCACCACGAGCGAAGCGCGGTGGTCTTTGAGATAAGAAACTAATTCTTCGCAGCATAAAACATAGCCCCTCCGTTGAGAAATGGGGTTTGGGAGGCGATTGAAGAGATTACTTCAGCTGTACCTCCCTCGTAATGACGATAACGAATGAAAAAATCAACATGGCAGGTAACTGCCGACAGAACAAAAGGCCACCTGCATCAGGGTGTGACGGTAGCCAATGGAATGGTAGGTCTGGTATCTGATGCCGGACCTTTCCAGGTCAAAGATGTGATATTGAATGGTGTGTACGATCAGTATGGGCGAGGCCGTGTGAGCAACATCTTAAAGGCATTCAATCACTTTGACTTCAGACTGTTTGCAGATGATCAGATTATCAATGAAGAGACGGTAAGGGACTTTGATCAGACCCTGGATATGAAGCGCGCGGTTCTTACGACAGAGGTAGACTTCCATGATAAAATCAGTGTGAAGCAGGAACTGATGTCATTACGGCATTTACCTTATTCCGGGCTTGCTAATTTTGAAATCACGGCCAGGGAAGATGTGAAATTCACCTTTGCCAATAACATAGAAGCTCCGGGACACCTGAGGGATGTAAGGCAGTATTACAGCCAGATCGACCGGCCGCATGTGCTGATACCGCTGTTCACTTCTGTGGCAGATAGTCCTTCGGGAAAAGTGAAACTGGCGGCCAGCAACAGCATTATTTTTGAAGAACCCCATGGTGAGGAGCCCGCCCTGGTTCATGAAGAGTGGGATCAGAATACACACCTGATCAAGTTCACGGTTGATTTGAAAGCCGGACAGGTTTATGGCTTTTCAGTGGTCGGGTCGGTTTGTACTTCAGTACATTTTTCAGAACCTCAAAATGAAGCAGAAAGACTTTCTCTCTTTTGTAAGCTGGAGGGGCGTGACCGATTGATGGCCAGGCATGAACAGGAATGGGCCAGACTCTGGGAGAAGGACATTGAGGTTGAAGGAGATGACGATTCCCAGCGAGATATCCGCTTTATGCTCTATCACCTCTACTCTTTTGTAAGAGAGGGGAATGCGCTCAGTCTGTCCCCGATGGGACTCTCGGGACTGGGGTATAACGGCCATGTCTTTTGGGATACTGAGCTGTGGATGTATCCGGCCTTGCTGATGATGAATCCGGACCTGGCCCGAAGCCTTCTTGATTATCGGTTTGAAAGGTTGGGAGCCGCAAAGCAAAATGCGTTTTCTCATGGATATAAGGGGGCGATGTTCCCCTGGGAGAGTGCTGAAGATGGTTTCGAGCAAACTCCGGTCTGGGCACTGACCGGACCCTTTCAGCAGCATATTACAGCCTGTGTGGGCTGGGCCTTCTGGAAATACTACCAGGTGACACAAGACAAGGCCTGGCTGGAAGAAAAAGGCTGGCCTGTACTGGAGGCAGTCGCCACCTTCTGGGCTGATCGGGTGGAACGTAAAGGCCCCGGACGTTATGAGATAAACAACGTGATAGGAGCAAATGAATTCGAAGAAAATATCGACAATAATGCCTTTACAAATGGCATTGTGAAGCTGGTGCTTGAGTATGCTGCTCAGGCGGCAGAACAGCTCGAAAAAGTAGCTGACCCGGACTGGAGGCATGTGGCAGAAAACATCCCGGTTCTTGAATTTGAAGATGGTACTACTAAAGAGAATGAGACCTACTCTGGGGCTGAGATCAAACAGGCCGATGCCAACCTGCTGACCTATCCGCTGGGGCTTTACGGAGACCCCGTTAAAATGCGCAAGGACCTTGATTATTATGAACCGCGTATGTCTCCCGATGGACCGGCTATGGGCGTATGTACGCTGGCTACGATTCACGCCCTCCTGGGAGACCGGGAAGAGGCTTTCAGACTCTTTCAGAAATCCTATATCCCCAATCGAATTGGTCCCTTTGGCGTAATGGCCGAGTGTGCCGATGGTAAAGGCGTGGCCCCCTTCTTTATTACAGGGGCCGGTGGTATGCTGCAGACCGTGCTGGCGGGTTTTGCAGGACTGAAAATCACAGATGAAGGTTTACTGGAAAATGCGCAAGCCTTGCCATCACACTGGAAGTCGCTGAAGGTAAAAGGGGGTATAACAAGTCAACTACTTTTGGAATGAATGTTGATCTATTTGTTGAAATTTTTATTACGATTTAGTTTAAGTATTTAATAGTAATTTACAAGTCTTTATTTTTAGAAGTCAAATTGACGCCAAAGCCAACGCTAAACCATACTTTTTCATTGTAAATCCAGTTTTTTCCTGCTTGTCCTGGGGCATAATCTTTTCCAAGAATAAACCCTAGGGTGAAGCCGTCTAACTCTAGGATTATCCCGGTTGACCATGTCAGTCCCAAAGTTGTTGAGTTGGCTTCAGGTGTTGTGTTAGAGCTATCAATGGATAATAAAGAAGTCCCCAATGTTAAAATTGGGAATGTTATATAGTAGGGATTGGTTTGACTTATCAATATTCTGTAACCTAGGTATTGACCTAAAGAAATATCTGTTGATAAATCCCACGGGGTCTCCTCAATCGAGGGGCGAATCTTGATTGGGGCTAGCAATGTTCCGCTCACAAGGCTGGAAGTCTTGACTTTGTGAAAGTCCCTAATATCATTAATGTCTACCCAGTAAGTTACATCCCAGTTGTTTTCATTTACATAAGTATCGGCCTTAGTGGTTTCAGTGTCCTTTGTAATTCGCAAGAACTTTATGAAAACTCTGTTTGTGACGGTCTGGATATATTTGTATTTAAGTCCAGCCTTTGCCGTTCTAGATTTTATTTCACTTCCATCATTGTACTTCACTACTAAATCGGCTAGAGTCTTATAGGTTTCACCGAAGGACAGACCTGTCTGGGATTGATCTTTATCGTCTTGAGCTAAAACATTAAAGGTCAGAGAAACGAACAGAAAATAAATTAAATACTTCATAAAATGAAAATAAGAATTAATTTAATTATTATAAATAATTGGTGTATCTATTTTTCTGAAAGAGAGTGAATGTTTGCTTGAAAATGCGCAGGCCTTGCCACCACACTGGAAGTCGCTGAATGTAAAAGGGGTTAAGACGCTGGCTCGGGTTGTTGGCTGATAAACGTATACCCGGCTGACGTTATGGTCAGTCGGGTTTTATGCAAATGGCAGCCTGGAAGATCAGTAATTTTCTATGAACCTTGTCTTCCAGAGATTTATGATGAAATAAATAAACAGTCCAGCGAATACCAACAGTACTCCGGTACCCCAGATCAGATTATCATATCTCAGTTTTCGCTGAGCCTTGTTATAGTCATCAAGACTTATGAGTTCTGAGTCCCCGCTGCTCAGAAATAAGGTTCGGGGGATAGCCCGATAGCTAATGATTTCGTTGAGCATACGATCTTTGAAAGATTCAGCTTCGGCTCTGTTCAGGTATTCTGGAAGAGAACCTACTGTGACTGATTTTCCCCTGGACACAGTCTCCCGTATTTCAGAGAGCCGGGCAACATCATAAGAAGACCCGGAGATTTTGAAGGGCTTATATCCATTGATTGTATAAAGAATCAGGGGGTGACTGCGCGTACCGCCTGTTTCGGTCTCTTCAAAATCAGTCATCGGTCCATTGAATAACACCAGGTCGGACGATGAAATATCCGGTGAAAGGTAGGCTGTGATTATGGGCAGTTCCGCATAAGCGATGACTATAAGAATCACTGACATAATCAGTATGAGCTTACGCTTATCCGGGTGTATCTGGCGCTTTGTCAACTTTCTGTAATGGCTTGTTATGCCTCAAGCTGCAGCTCTACATTATGCTTTTTCACCAGCTCCAGGTGATCTTCTATCTTAAATTGAGAAGGCTCAAAATCCTTGCCGCGCATACGGGCCTGTTCCTGTCTTTTGATACTGCGGGCAAAGCGCCTCACCGCTTCTTCTGTATCCAGAATAAGGCCTGGCACCGGAACACTCCTGCCGTCATCATCCTTGGCCACCATGGTAAAATAAGAAGAGTTGCAGTGTTTGACCTCTCCCGTACGAATGTTCTCTGCTTCTACTCTCAGGCCTATCACCATAGAAGTACGGCCCGTAAAGTTGACCGAGGCTTTCATCGTTAAGAGTTGCCCTACCTCTACCGGATTCAGAAAGTCTACGCGATTGACAGACGCAGTAACACAATAGTGTCCTGAGTGCTTGGAGGCGCAGGCAAAGGCAATCTGGTCCATAAGTCCCAGTATATAACCCCCGTGAATCTTTCCACCGAAATTAGAATGGGAGGGGAGCATAAGCTCGGTAATGACTACCTGTGAATCTTCTATTTTTTTGTATTCCATGTTTGTGTTTTTACCCAATACGATGCAAGTAAGGAAAAGGGAGGCGGGCTCCGGTCATTTTCTCAAAAAATCATAAATGTCAAAAGTGTTTTCATGAGAAGAATCAACAGCTTATGTGTTTTTATATGTCGTTTCACAACATATTCTGGTTACTCACTACAAGTAGTGATTTTATAGCTCCGTTAATCAATGGTTCATCTTGGATTACCACTATATTCTGATATCCATAACCAAAAACATTAAGATATGAGTACCACTCCAAACATCACTGACTGGAAGCTGTCAGACCTCCAAAACCACCTGGCAATGGCCATTGACCTTGAATTCTGGACCATACCCTTTTACCGGGTCGCCTATCATGCGCTGGATTCGAGTCATACAGCGGCACGTGCTGCTATCGATGAAGTGTCTCAGGAAGAGATGTTCCACTGTCAGTCAGCCTGGAACATAGCGAAGGCATTCGGCACGGAATATGATTTTACCACCCGGACGGCTTTTAAGTACGAAGGAACCTCTATTCCGCATCTGAATTTCAGCCTGGAGTCGCCTAATCCTGCGACTACTGCTGTGACCATAGGCGGTTCTTCTTACAACTTTTCAGACTACAGTGCCAAACTGGACGCAAAGCATTTTTCAGAGCGTATCAATGCCATGTGCCTGGTAGAATACCCCGACTGGACTGCACCAACAAGCCAGCAGCTGGAGCCTGATGTCACAAATTATGCTTCGATTGGTCACTTTTATGCAGCGATTAAAACCCTGCTCAACGAAACCACGCCCCAGGCATTTAAAGGGGGCGACCTGGTTTCGGCATCGATTGTTGGTGGTAAGGACCAGGTGGGACTTTTTTCAGGTAATCTGCCCTCTGGTTTTTCAGAAACAGTAACAGAAAGTGGTACCAAGGGAATGGCCCAGATCAATAACCTGATCAATGCCATTGTGGAAGAAGGTGAAGGAACCAGTTCTTCTCCCGGCTCTGTACCGAGTCAATATCAGTTCAACAGCACACCAGACCCTCATTTCGATGCCTTTCTGAAAGTATACAAAGACGGCCTGACTCAAAAAACGATGAACAGTGGAGGTGCAGCCAATATTATGGCAGCCCTACCTACTTTTTTAACAGCACTGCAGGCTCATTTCAAGAGTGGTGGCAAATCATCTGGCTTTATGTCGGCAATGTTCGCTTTTGATTCGGTGATCAGCAGTCAGTTTTCCTGATATACAACCTGGTATAACAGCACACATTTCGAAAGCCGTTTGCGAGAGCAGGCGGCTTTTGTAGTTAGCGGTATGTGCTACATATCCCTGTCTTTTCCCTCCATAAAACGCACAAATGGTATCTCGGTGCACACTGAATAGCCAGGGGGGGCTGCATGTTGAACTATATAAATTGTCTCTAACAGGTATGGCTAATTGATACATCAAATGGTTTTGTAAAAAAAAATATGATAAAAACCGTGACCTCTGTGTTTGAATAAGCACTGATACATTGAACTTAATTAAACTAATAACCTAAATAAACTAATCATGAAAATTAAGAGTGTTAAGTATTTGATGGGTATCATGTTGAGCGTGTTTGTTCTTTATGGTTGCGCTGATCAGGCGGATGAAGCGCCTGTTGCAGTTGAAGATTCACTGACCAGAATTATTACCCATTCTTCTGATATGACTGTGGGCGGCCAGACCTTTAAAAAGGAGGTAACTATGCAGGTTAATTTAAACAGATCCGGAGAAGTTGAGTCTGTTGAAGTGTTGTCCAGAACCCTGGATGGTATGGAAATGGAGAGAGTAGATGAAGGAAAGTGGACCGTTTCAATGGTTGTTTCTACCGGGCAGGGGTCAGGTAATAATACTATGCCGGTTTCTGGTGCTGCCGGTGTAGAATATGAAGAGTGTGAAACTGAATACACCCTGGTTTCTTTCGTACCTAACCCTCTGTTGCCTCAGGCAAGTGTTTGCATTTACGATACGGTAACAACATGCTACGAAACAGGCTATGACAGCAATGGCGTGCTTACCACAATCTTTACTATGGATGAGGGCACCAGCTTTGGAATTTGCAACTTGCTATAAATATTGAAAACCTGATAGCAGAGGATCAGAGCCTCTGCTACTCATTGAATCCTATATTTTTAGCGAATTATCAACATGCATTGCTCGGTCTTTGATCTAAATCCTCGATTGGCACCGTAGATTCCTATGGCTGTTGATGACCTTTCTGGTACTTGTGGAATATAGGTTTAGTTAAACCAAATTTTTACTAAAATCTATTAACCATGAAGAATAGCCGATTAACGCTGACCAATTTATTGACCCTTTTCATCTTTGCTTTTTTTGCCGTTTTGGGTTGTGCCCCAGAAGCGGAAGAGATACCTGCTACGGTTGATGATATAACCACGGAAAGAATAACCTATACATCTGAAATTTCAATCGGGAGCCACACCTTTACGAAAGAAACTACAGTACAATTTACTATCAGTCCGGATGGAGAGTTATTGACGAGTGAGGTACTTTCCAGAACCCTGGATGGTGTAGAGATGGAAAGAGTGGGAGATGATAACTGGTCGATAGCCGTTGTAACAGGAAAGAACGGAGAAAGTCAGGAGAGGAATCCGTCAGGTATGGCAGGCACAGTCACTGAAAGTGAAGATTGTGATACTGATTACACCCTGATCGGTGTTATTCCGAATCCGAGCCCTTTTGGACCTGACTTATGCATGTATAGCACGGAGACAACATGCTTTAGAAGCGGTTATGATAGCAATGGAGTATACACTACCGTGATTACCGTAGAGGATGGATATGCTTTTGCTACATGTACTCCTTTCTGATCGTATTTTGTTAGCAGGGGCTCTCAGCCTCTGCTATTTTCGTTATTTGATCAGTTGTCCTACCCGATGCAGCATTTAGATTTATGTGTGCTCTTTTACTCAGTAGAATCATTGATCCAACAAGCAAGCATAGTTTGATCAATGAAGGGACTGGATCCAGAGTGTTTTTGATGTGCAGGAGACTGGTAAGCCTTCACAAAAGCCTTAAATAAGTCGCTGTCTTTCTAAGAGTAGATTATTTATAGGTCTATTTCTACCATCTCCGCTCTGGCCCCAAAACGAATAGGAAGAATACTGGTGCCAATACCCCTGGAAATATACATTTTTGGCTCTTCATTGGTGTACCAGCCTTTAAGGTATCTGCCACTGCCCTGTGGTTTGAACGGTACAAGGCCCAGGAAGATAATCTTTTTACTCAATTTTTTTGCTGACTGGGTTTTAACTCAAAAATTCTCTCGTGAAACTTAAGAAATCTGACGATAGAAAGGTCTCTTGAAAATGTGTAGCTGTAGGCAATGAGGCAGTTACAAAATGTCTCCTCCTGAATACGTGTTTCTGTAGTTACCTCAATTTCGTTTCCCAGCGAATCTCTGCTTTGAGATACTTCTGTACTCACAAAAACATCGGTGTTCTGAATACTCAGAGTGTCTTTAATGAGTAGTATCCTGCCTTGATTGGTTTGTGCACAATTACCAACAGCCTTAAAATTGAGAAAGAGACTTGCCGGCTGAGAGGTAACCTTTAGCAGCTCAAATTCTTTCACCTTTTTTGTTTTTTGTCCTTCCTCAGCAGGGGATAGTACCTCAATGCAGTCTGCCGAGAACATTGATACGTCTTTTGTCAGATCGATGGCAACGTCTTGTGGGGAGGATAGCAGGAATAGAAAAAGCCAAGATGTTCCTTTAAGCATATTTTATGCGGTTCATGTTAAAATCGTGAAAAGGAGACACAGTAACAAAGAATCCGGAACGATAATGAGCGTAGTGCAAATAGCCTCACGATATGCTGTTTATACACAAACGCCTTGCCTGACACGGCCTCGAAAGATCAACCCTACAGGGCTTTACATTTGGCAGTATTCTGATAAAAATCAAAGCATAGGGAACTAAAAAGCGAACAGACTTGTCTGTTATAGCAAAACGAGCTAATATTGCAGCATGAGTAAACGGCTTCCGGTTAAAGAAAGGTTAGTACAGACCGCCTCTGAGCTTTTCTATGAGAAGGGGTACAACCGTACCGGGATCAATGAGATTCTGGAAAAAGCGGAAGTGGCCAAGGCGAGTATGTACCAGCACTTTCGCTCCAAGGAAGAGATATGCCTGGCTTATCTGCAAAGAAAGGATACCGAGTTTATTCAGGAGTTGAAAAGCAGTCTGAATGATAAAAAAGAGGGGAAAGACCGTGTTCTGGGACTTTTCGATTTTCTCAGGGATTTCTATTATCAGGATGGATTCAGAGGTTGTTGGTGTCTCAATACTGTCTCAGAGATCCCGAAAGATGATGAGGAGATCAACGGAGAGATTAAAAAGCAGAAGAATAACTTTCGGGCCTTTATTCAAAGAGTGGTAAAGGAAAACCTGCAGGTGGATAATGAAAAAAGACTGGCCGATCGTCTCTATTTACTTTATGAGGGGGCTATTGCAGAAAGCCAGGTGCATATGGAAGTCTGGCCGATAGAAGAAGCCCGTCAGATGGCTCAAATGATGATTGCTTAAAAAATTTTAACTAAAACATACAGACTTGTCTGTTCGTATTTCTCAAAACAAATGACACAATGAATCAATTTGAAGGAAAAGTAGCCATCGTAGTAGGGGGAAGCAGCGGTATTGGCCGGGCTGCCACAGAGATTTTAGTAGCCGGAGGAGCTGCTGTTCATGTAGTAGGTACCAACGAGGCAAAGCTTACCGCTGTCAAGGCAGCCCTTGGTAGTGCTGTCACAGCGCATCGGGTGGATATTACCAAACAGGAAGCGGTGGCTGGGCTAATCAGCTCAGTGAATGAACTGGAACGTGTCGACTACCTGGTAAACGCCTCCGGGATTTTTGGCCCGAAAGCGTTTTTGGATCATACCGTAGCAGATTATGATGCCTATCAGGACCTGAACCGTGGGTTTTACTTCATCACTCAGGCGGCCGCTAAGAAAATGGTGGCCGGTGGAGGCGGTGCGATTGTCAATGTCGGATCTATGTGGGCAAAACAGGCGGTAAAATCCACACCATCTTCGGCTTATTCCATGCAGAAAGCAGGCCTGCATTCACTTACCCAACACCTGGCGATGGAACTCGCTGACCATGGTATTCGTGTCAATGCGGTGTCTCCGGCCGTAGTAGCCACTCCGGTATATGAGGCTGTATTTGGTAGTGCCGATGCAGCCGCTGAGGCCCTTACCGGTTTCAACGGGTTCCACCCGATTGGTAGAATCGGTCAGGCTACGGATGTGGCAAAGACCATTGCTTTCCTGCTCTCGGATGAGGCACCCTGGGTTACCGGAGCTATCTGGGATGTAGATGGTGGCGTGATGGCTGGCAGAAACTAAAGCTGAAACAGGCAATGGACTTTCTATTGCTTAACCGGAGCTAAGATATTCTTAAGTCGAATTGTGGGGGAGCCCACTTATTGGTTGTTTCAAAGAAAACAGGTCCTGACCGGGACCTGTTTTTGTTTTAAATATCATTCAATGCCATTCATACGAGATTCTGTTGAATAAAGACTTGTCAACGTTTAAATCTTGTCAGAGTCTGGTAATATATGTCTCACAGGTTTTCTATCATGTGTTGTATACCAACCACCAAAACCAGATTGATAATTGCTCCATTCCAGATGACCATCATTGATTATTTCTCTGTAGAGTCTGTCTAATTTTTCCAAATAAGGGTAATAATCATCACCTCGAAGAGAGTGTCGAAACTGATATTGCAATATTTGGCTGGTCTTCTTATCGATTTCGTTGATATGGTCATCGACCATTACTTCTTTGGCTTCCAGAGCACTTTCAATTTCGATTTCCAAATGATCGGTGTATACGAAAGAGCGATTTTCTCTGAATCCAATATACCTGACTTCAGATGCATAGCCAGAACACACTCTTCTTAGTCTTTCAAAGGTGTAACTTTTAGTTGTTTCGGATTTGCTGGAGTTTGCGAGGCTGCATAGCTTAACAAATTTGAAATCACTTTCAGAAGCCTCGTATAAGCTCCAATCTGGATCGCGAATGTATAGATCATAATGAACTGTCTTCTTATAATCGTTTCCGATTAAATCTGATAACCTTAAGATTGTCCCAACTCTTATCGTAACTCCATCTACATGGAGTATTTCTTGAGAATTCAGTTCAGGAGATATTTCATAAGGTTGTGGGAAATCTCCCCTCAATGTAAGATTAAGAAGTTCCTCATCATCTGGTTCCTCCTCCTCAAGACCGTGTGGAAATACTTCGGTGAATGCACGGAAGAGTTCTGAAAAAGCGTCATACCAATTCTGGTTTGTTCTGTATGCGTACGTATCTACCTGCGAATGCCAGTTAACATGTCTTATTTGATAATTCTGAGACATGAATCTGGAAAATCTTTTGGTGATGGAAACATAGTCGGGTTCCGGATACTTCCACTCATCATAGTTTGGAGATTTGACGGCATCAAATGCCTCTAAGAACGCTGCAAAAACCTCTCTTGTCCTTGGTAAATATGGTAGTCCTTGTCCCCAGAATTGATAGTTGGTCCTTATGAGAACCAGCTCCAGATCCCTTTGGCTGACGGGTTCTGACACTTTTTTTGTGTTTTTGGTTCGATCCAATATCCATCTTATACCATACTTGTCCTGAACACGGCTAACTAATAGCCAGTGGTTGAAATACTCCGGAGCGGGAAACCACTGGGCTTTTTCATCCAACTTACGCCTCAAAAGGTCAAACTCTTCATCTGATTCACACTTAACATGTAAGGTTATTGGCGCGGAAACCTGCTCAGAGTGATTCGGGTTATCAATAAACATATATTCCTGCCCCAGGTACTCCAGTACACCGAGTTTCACCTTTCCCGTTTCGCCTGAATCATCAGCGCTGTATTTTTCGAGATATGTTATTTCTGATTGTCGAAAGATGGAATCATAGAAGTTCATTGCCTCTTCGGCCTTCCCATTGAGGGTGACCACAGGTGTAGTTTTGTGCTTCATATCGATTAAAGATAGCTAATGAAGTCAATCTGTGGGCCGAGACAGCAGGGATTTGTGATACTTCGAAATTTCCTTTCGGTAGACACCCAAGAAGGTGGTAGAATACAATTATTCATATTATTGCCTGCGGATGGAGCAGGTACCTTTCAAATCACATTTTCTGTTAGGACATACCCGTCACTTTGCCGGTGATACCAGGGGTTTTGTACTGGCCTGTGCGGAGAAAGGAATGTCCATGGCCCGGGCACGCATTGCCTTCAGAAACTTTGTCATTGTGCTGGACCCCGGAGCGATTGCGCAGGTAGTACAAAAAAAGCACAGGACGTATCAAAAGAGTTTTGCTTACCGGGGTCTGAAAGAATTTTTGGGAGATGGACTGCTTACGGCAGAAGGAGAGACCTGGCTCAAAAACAGACGAAGACTCCAGCCCGGGTTTCACAGAGATGTTATCAATCGCCTTGAAGAGAAAATGGAGTCAGTTGTGGGAGAGAAACTCCAGGGACTCAGGCCAGGCTCTACCATAGAGCTGCAACCCCTTTTTCTGGAATGGACACGTGATATTCTCCTTAAGTGCTTATTTGAGATTGACCCTGATCAGTTGTCCAACACAGGTGATTTACATCGCGACCTCTGGTTTTTGAGAAATTACGCCAATGACCGGATGAAAAAACCTTTGATGGCCCCGGCTTCCTGGCCCACCAAAACCAATCGTGAATTCAGAAAAGCCGTAAAGTCGCTGGAAAAAATGATCCTGGAGATCTTCCGGTTGTCCACTGATCAAGGGGCAGACTGTGTGCTGGTAAGGCAGATGCTGGAAGCTTTGCGAGAGGAGGAATGGACCGATCAGCAGGTATTTGATGAGGTCGTGACACTTTTTCTGGCAGGTCAGGAAACCACTACAAATGCTATGGTTTTTCTGGTACACAGCATTTTGGAAAACCCTGAAGTGCTGACCCGTATTGAAGATGTATCTGATCCGCTCACCTGGAAAGAGGTCATACAGGAAGTATTAAGGTTGTACCCTCCGGTCTGGGCAGTGAGCCGTGAGGCCATGGAGCATGATGAAGTTCTGGGCGAAAAGATAGGGCAGGGTGATACGGTGTTTTTAAGTATTTATGCCATGCACCGGCATCCGGCATATTGGGAAAACGCGGAGAGCTTTAACCCGGACAGGTTTCTGGGGGCCTATCCCAAAGAAGCCTATATGCCATTTGGACTTGGTCCGAGAATGTGCATTGGTAATCATTTTGCCTTGATGGAAATGGAAATAATGGCCAGGAGTCTATTCGGCACATTTAAGCTCAAAGATGCCAATACAGCACCACTTGAAATTATTACACCCATGACCATGGGACCCAAAGGACCGTATCAGGTGGAACTCATACCTCTCTAAGCCGGGCAATTTGGCAGCGCTTGATTGCTTTTGTATGGAACTGAATGCGATTGAATAGGCATCAGGAGGATTAAAAGATTCAGGCAGGGCTAATTGAGTTTTTCAAGTCAAAAACTCAAATGCTATGTCAAAGTATGTTACGCTTATTATCGCATCTGTTCTATCTCTGTTTTCCGTACAACTACGGGCACAGGATATGCTCTCCAGTACTAAACTGAGCCAGAGAGCCAGCATTACCCAACGCATTGGTACTACTGATGTGACCATCGTTTATCACAGCCCTCTGGCGAATGGAAGGAAGATCTTTGGTGGGATTGTACCCTACGACTTTGTGGTAGATGATAAAGAGTTTGCTTGGAGAGCCGGCTCCAATCAGCGCACCACTATCGAGTTTACCCATGATGTAAAGATTGAAGGAAAGCCACTGGCAGCGGGTAAGTACGGGCTGGTGGTGCTGGTCTCAGAGAAGGAATGGACTTTCGTATTCTCCAGCAATATGACCTGGGGAGCATTTCAATACAGTCCGGAAAACGATGTGTTACGCGTAACCGTGAAGACAGAATCGACTGCTTATCAAAACTGGCTCAGTTATGACTTCACCCACCGGGAGGCTGCTTCAGCAAAGGTGGTATTGCGCTGGGAGCAAACTATGGCAGGCTTTACAGTTGCCACAGATGTATCGGCCAATATTCTGGCTGATTTAAGTAAGAAAGAGGACAAAGATGCCAGCGATTATATGGCCATGTCGATTGAGACGCTTAAGAAAGACCCCGGTGCGATGGATGAGGCCATGGCTTTGATAGAGCAATCCATTCAGTCCAAAGCCACCTTTCATAACAAAATGCGAAAAGCCGACCTGTTGATTCAAAGTGGTAGAAAGGCTGAGGGCAACGAACTGAGAGAAGAGACACTGGCAACGGCCAAAGGTTTCGATATGTATTACTATGGATTGAGTCCCTACTTGTTAAGAGGTGATAAAAAAGAATCTTATCGTTTGCTCATGGATAACGTTAAGAAGCATCCCGATGCCTGGATTGCCCACCTGGCTTTGGGAGAGTATTACATCAAAGCAGGTAATCAGAAGAAGGTGGTAGAGCATATGAAGCGGGCTTCAGAACTTGCTCCGGATAACTGGAGGAACTACGCTACCTATTTGTATCAGCAAAACAGACTGATCCTGGAGAGGAAGTAATGATGAACGTTTTTATGGACAGTGTCCTTAGGCATTTTTTTTAAGGTTGTGGTTTAAAATCAGGTAGGGGTGGTTGTTCATAATCCCCAAAGGACACTGTCCTTCAACATCCCAGCATCCCCACCCATCCCTGAGAGTTACTCGCAGAGGGCTCTGAGGAGGAGTGTGAGTATCAAGGTTTTTTATGGACAGTGTCCTTAGGTATTTTTTTTAAGGTTGTGGTTTAAAATCAGGTTGGGGTGGTTGTTCATAATCCCGAAAGGACGCTGTCCTTCAGCATCTCCGCATGCCCACCCATCCCTCAGAGTCACTCGCTGAGGACTCTGAGGAGGGCTGTGAGATATCCTGTGAGTCATTCTGCCAGGAATATTTAAGGTAGCACTATTGGTCCCAGCCAGTACATCCAGCCTGCAAAACCTAAGGCCGCTCCCACAAAACCACTGATGATAAAGGTGGGCCTGAGGCGCGGAGGAATCACCCGGAACACGATAAAGACAGATACAGCCGCTCCGGTCAGTGCCAGTGGGATGGCGATCAGGCCCGGAGCCAGGTCCAGATAGAGTGTGGCTACATATTCATCTCCACCGAAGTAATAGCCATTGGGAGATAGCAATTCACTGATAAATCCGGTAAGCAGGTTGAAGACTTCTCTGAGCCAGAAAAGGGAAAGAAAAACACCCAGCCAGTCGGTAAGTGAAAGTTTTCCGTTCTTCCAGCTTTTCCTGCGCCAAAGCAGGAGTAAGAGACCAATGGTGCCGGTAAGGCAGGTTTGTATCGGGCCTCCCAGGGTAACCCAGACCATTTCTGACATAAAGCGCTCACGGTTTTTTTCATAAGCTTCCTTTCCGGGAAAGTCCTCATTGGCTTTGATTTGATCTGAGAAGGATTCATAGACTTTTTCCAACTCGTCTGTCAAGGCCGAACTTCCGTATTCTACTTCAGCAAAATGAAGTACAGGGGTATAGCCCAGGGCTCTGGCTGTCAGTAAATGCCCGAACTCATGACTCACCGTACCTATGACCGTAGACAGCATAAATGCCAGCGTAATGGCTATCAGGGGCTTTGGCAGTATGGTCAGGCGTGGTGGGTTCATAGATTTTACACAATTTACCAGCATTCCTCAGAATCCCTAAGCACCCCTTAGGTTCACCCGCCCCCTCAGAGTCACTCGCAGAGGACTCTGAGGAGGAGTGTGAGTATCAATGTTTTTTATGGACAGTGTCCTTAGGCATTTTTTTACAAGGTTGAGGTTTAAAACCGGGTCAGGGTGGTTGTCCATAATCCCGAAAGGACGCTGTCCTTCATTATCCACAATGGAACCGCTGTCAGTTTTCAAACACCACCCGGATATACTCCGATTCGTCTCCCGGTCCGGCTGTAATCTGCAGGTAGGGCTGGCCGGTGAGCGTCATAATCACGGAAGCGAATGTGAAGCCAAAACGGCCTTCTCTGCGGTTGACACATACCGGGTGGTTGGGATCATCCTTAGATCGCAGCGTTTGTTTAATCAGCTCATCAGAAACAAGAGGCGTGCTGTTCATCCGCTTTTGGAGTGCATCCAGTCGCACATAGCTGTTTGAGCCTTTGGGCAGTCTGTTCTCCGGCTGGTTTGGGTCAAAACGTTCGTGGCGGGGCTTAATGTCATCATTCACGATCGGGTGGTTGGTGTGATATACCGTCCCATTCTCATTATCAGGCTTGAACCGCACTACTTTGTTGGCAGATGCTTCGTAGTCAAATACCTCTCCGCGGATGCCTATGATGTAGTTCTGCCCTGAGGCATGGGGAGAATTTTTCACAAAGCTCAGTATCTCATCTTTCTCTGTGGAGCCAATAATCTTTCTGATCATAAAGGCTACCGGCAACCCGCTGGCGGAGGCATTGAGTTGCATGATCGTATTAACACAAACGCCCACACCTTTGGCATTCATACCATTCAGGGCAATCAGACCGGGATGTGTGAGAATAAGTTGTTCCGGGCTATCGCCTTCAGCTTCCAGCCTGATCAGGGTCTGATAACCGTCTGTATAGGTCTCGATATCCATGTTCTGGGCGATATAGCTTGGGCTGCCGTTAATAGATGGTACACCTACATCACTGCAATGGTGATTCTCAGGGTTTTCGATGAACACCCAAAACTCATCCAGAAGGTTCAGCACAAAAATGTCGTTGAAGGCCTGTCCGGAGCCATCGGCAATACCTCTGACTTCCTCATACAATTCGGGTGTGAGCTCTCTGATGGTGTTGGTAAAGTCAGCATAAGCAAAAAACTCTTCCAATACCAGGTCGGCATCTTTTCGCAAAGCCCTTGAGGTGCTTTTCTTCCAGAGACTCACGATTTCTCCAATCTCCTTTTTAAGCTTTTGTCCGTGTTGTAACCCCAGTTTATATCCTCTGCCCGAGAGGGTAATCTGGTTGAGTGTTCGCCCGGCAGATTGACTGTAAATAAGCGGGGCTGAACCAATGAAAAGGACGATAAGAACTAAAGATGTTTTTCGGATAAGCATAGCAGAAGAAGTGACTTGTAAGGAATAGGGTGAAGCATACTGAAAGTAATATAAAATTCTGCGGATATGGTCAGGTGGCTATCTTTTTATATATCAACTGGCTTTATAGGAGTAAAAATCAATCGTTTTTGATAACCAATGCTCTGTCATCTTGTTGATTACTTAGAATAGTTTCAGTAGTTTCTGAACAGGACTTTTTCAGTTGGGCTGTGGGGCGATAAGAAGACCCGTTTTGTATTCATAATTCTGGTCAATAAATCATAGAGTAAATCAATATTCAATCCTAAGATATAAATAGAAATAATCGGAAATTCATCCCCTGACATGTTAAACTAATTAATCGCAAATGGATCACAATCACACATCAAACGGCAGTACCACAAGTGAAGGTAAGTGCCCCTTTATGCACGGAGCACTCAATAACAGTGCAGGTGGCGGCACCTCAAACCGCGACTGGTGGCCAAACCAATTAAAGGTCAATATCCTCCGACAGCATTCATCTTTGTCAAACCCTATGGATGAAGGCTTCAATTATGCTGAAGAATTTGAGAGCATTGATATGGATGAGCTCATCCGCGATGTCGATGCCGTTATGACCGACTCACAGGATTGGTGGCCGGCAGATTACGGTCATTATGGTCCCTTCTTTATCCGAATGGCCTGGCACAGTGCCGGTACTTACCGGATACATGACGGACGTGGTGGAGCCGGTATGGGTACACAACGATTTGCCCCTCTTAACAGCTGGCCTGATAACGGCAACCTGGATAAGGCGCGCAGACTTCTGTGGCCGGTAAAACAGAAATATGGAAGAAAACTGTCCTGGGCCGACCTGATGATTCTCGCAGGTAACCGGGCTTTGGAGACAATGGGCTTTAAGACCTTTGGTTTTTCAGGAGGTCGTGAAGATGTATGGGAGCCGGGAGAAGATATCTACTGGGGGCCTGAAACGGAGTGGCTGGGTGACCAGCGCTATGAAGGAGACAGAGAGCTCGAAAACCCACTGGGAGCTGTTCAGATGGGATTGATCTATGTGAATCCTGAGGGACCTAACGGTAATCCTGACCCTGTGGCTTCCGGTCGTGACATTCGCGAAACCTTTGGTCGAATGGCTATGAATGATGAAGAAACAGTAGCATTGGTAGCTGGTGGACATACTTTCGGTAAAGCCCACGGAGCGGCAGACCCAGATAAGTATGTAGGCCGCGAGCCTGAAGGCGCCAGTATTGAAGAGCAGGGACTGGGCTGGAAGAATACCTATGAAAGTGGCAAAGGTGTGCATACCATTACCAGTGGCGTGGAAGGAGCCTGGACTCCGACTCCGACTACCTGGGACAACAGTTATTTTGACGTGCTTTTCGGCTATGACTGGGAATTGGCCAAGAGTCCTGCCGGGGCCAATCAGTGGCACCCTAAAGGTTTGTCTGAGCAGGATCATGCTCCTCAGGTAGATGGTTCCGGTGAAAAGGTTACCATTATGATGACCACTGCCGATATGGCGATGAGAATGGATCCGATTTATGAGCCTATCTCCAGAAGATTCCATCAGAACCCTGATGAGTTTGCCGATGCCTTCGCCCGTGCCTGGTTTAAACTGACTCACAGAGATATGGGACCCGTTTCCCGCTATGTGGGCTCACAGGTGCCTTCAGAAGAGATGATTTGGCAGGACCCTATTCCTAAAGCGACCTACGATCAGATTGATGCGGCAGATATAGCCGACCTGAAGGCAAAACTGCTTGGTTCCGGTTTATCTGTATCTGAGCTCGTTTCTACCGCCTGGGCTTCTGCCTCTACTTTCCGTGGTTCTGACAAGCGTGGCGGAGCGAATGGTGCACGTGTGCGTCTGTCTCCACAGAAATTCTGGACTGCCAATAACCCGGTAAAACTGGATGCTGCCCTGACGGTACTGGAAGGCATTCAGAAGGAGTTTAACGGTGGCCAATCCGGTAATAAGGCGGTGTCTCTGGCCGATTTGATTGTGCTTGGTGGTTGTGCCGGTGTTGAGCAGGCTGCCCGCGATGCAGGTCATGAAATAGAGGTACCATTTACACCCGGCCGTACAGATGCTTCAGCAGAGCAAACCGACATCGAGTCGTTTTCTGTACTGGAACCATTTGCTGATGGTTTCCGCAACTTTGTCAAAGGAAAATACCGCGTTTCTGCTGAAGAGATGCTGATAGACAAAGCACAGTTATTGACCCTGACGGCCCCTGAAATGACGGTGCTGGTAGGAGGTATGCGTGTGCTCAATACCAACTTTGACAGATCTGATCTGGGAGTCTTCACAGATCGCCCCGAGTCGCTTACCAACGACTTCTTCGTTAACCTGCTCGATCAGGGTACAACATGGAGACCACTGTCTGATGATGCGGCAACCTTTGAAGGTCGTGACAACACTACCGGAGCCATCAAATGGAAAGGCTCACGTGTGGATCTTGTCTTCGGATCAAACTCTGAACTGAGAGCCCTGGCCGAAGTGTATGGAAGCAGTGATGCGGAAACACATTTTGTGAGACACTTTGTGGCTGCCTGGGATAAGGTGATGAACCTGGACCGTTTTGATCTGGCTTGAGCCAAAATTGATAAATGACCTCTGCATATTGCAGGGGCTATCCAATACCGATTAATAAAGGAAAGCAGGGAGTCCCGAAAGAGATTCCCTGTTTTGTTTCACCAAATTCTTCAGGATGATTCATCTGATAACAGCCAGGGGTAAAATAGCCAAACGCTATTACCTGAAGCCCGCACAAATCTCGGATTTTAAGTCGCTCATGAGGACGATTACATCGGGCCGTGTGATGATAATTTCCACCTGGTTTCGTTCAGATCTTTTTTATCAGTCGGATGAGTCACAAACAGAGGCCGTGATTAAAGGCTGGGCACTACACGCCAGTGCTGAAGCAGCAGAACCGACAGACTTCCAGGTCTGTGAGGGTGATGAGCTTTCACTGACGCAGTATTTTCAGTCTGTGAATCAAATGGCGAGGAACTGGTACAAGTACCGGCTTTATAAAAAAGCTTTTGTCTACTCCTTCAGCAACGATCAGAAAAACCCCATGGCGCAAACCATTGTGGCTTGTGACCAACACCTGACAGAGCACCCCGCTATCAAAAGAACCTCTCTGATCAGCTCTGTGAAAGAAATGGATAATGCCGTGACAGATGATACCTTCTCGCTGGCCATGCGGATTATTAAAAATCAGACCCACTCCAATTGAAAGGACATCATGCAGAACTTAGAAAGGAGCACTGCACGATGTCCATTTTAACTGTTGGCTAGTTACAAAGCGCATTCAGCTCCTGATACTCAGATTTTGTAATACTGGGAACATTTTGACCATCACTGATTTTGATGCAGGACAAATCGGGGTTTCTGTCAACCACCAGAAAGTCGAGTTTAGATAAGTGACTTATGTCCAGACCGGTAAGCAGATTACTGGAGCAATACAGATATTGCAGGTTGGTATTATGTTCCAGGTCCACAGTCGTGATGCGGTTGTTGGAAAAAAGCAGTGTTTCCAGCAGTGCGTTTGAAGTAACATCCAGACTGGTAAGTTCATTGGTCGTCAATAAAAGATTTTTGAGCCGTGGCGCGCCACTGAGGTCGATGGACTGTAACAGGTTATGACTGATGAGTAATGCTTCCAGAGACTCATTCTCTATGCTGATCTCCGTTAACGAATTGAATGATAATCTCAAGGTCTTCAGTTGTGATAACCCGGTAAGCCCTGTCACCTCGCTGATATCGTTGACAGTCAGGTCGGCCCAGATCAACTCTGTGTTTTTACCCAAATCAATCGATGTGATATTATTTGCGGCAAGACTGAGAGTGTCCAGGGCAGTGTTATGACTTAAATCGACCTGTGTCAGGGCGTTTCCCATCGCATAAAGACTCTTCAGGTTGATAAAACCCTCAATGCCGGTCAGGTCGTGGATTTCATCAATCCTGATATTCGCGTTGAGCATCAGGTTCTCGACACTTTCAGCATCTGTTTTAGATATCTGCTGATTTACCTCACCATCCGTATCTATTCCAAGGTCTATCAGATGCGTTTCAAAGCTGGCATCAGGAATGGTGATATAATCTTCATTGATGGGCACTACAGGATCATCGTCTGAGCAGGAAAAGATCATCAGGGGTAGAGCGAGTATGGTCAGTCCTGTTTTGAATGTGTTGTTCATGTTGTTGTTTTGAATTGGTATGGTTGTTTTGAAAAATGACAATAGGGTTCCAGCCTCTGCGAAGAGGTCAGGTCAATATTTCCAGAAGAGGTTGATTAAATCAGCTTTTGCCCGATGTTTTTTGGCAACTGGAGAAAACTGTTAAGAGCTAGACGGAGGCTGGCAAAATTTGTTGCCATTGCTGCGGGGAAAGTGAAAAATAATTGGTGTGGCAAGCCCGCTGTTCAACCGTAGGTTCTGATAAAATGAAATGGATATGGCAAATCAGCTTCTGACCAGCTCATCAACAGCGGTTTTAGCAGACTGTGCAGCTGTATGCACAGAAACCCAGTCTTCACCATTGGTATAAGCTCCTCCGGCAAAATAAAGTTTACTGCTTACCGATTCTCCCAGTCTGCGTACTGTGCGCCAGTTGGCATGATCTGTCAGATAACCTCCCTTGATAAAGGGTTCATCGTTCCAGTCTTGTGTGATATGCTTGATATAGCTGGTTGTGGCCTGATTGGCATAGATGGCATCCAGTTCGTTTAGCATAAAATCTCTTAGCTGATCTCCGGACATAGCACTGAGCTCCCTGGCGGGTGTACCCACACTAAAGAGACCCAGAATGTTTCTGGTTGTGTTTTGTCCAAAAGCGGCATTATAGTAGATTTTCTGACCATCTGTCTGAGGCGATATGTTTACCTCACGGCTATCATCATAGAACTTCTCCGAAAACTCGAAGAAGGCCTTGAATCCTTCCCAGATGGTAAGGCCATTGATGGCTTCTGCTTTGTCCTGCGGCAGGGCAGGAGTAAACTGCAGGTCATTGTCCTGAAGTATTTTCAGAGGTACCGATACCACCACCTTATCTGCTGTAAGCTGACCCGTACCCGTATTGACGATCACTTTATCTCCGGAGTAATCAATAGAGCTGACCACGGTATTAAAAGCAATTTTACCCGTGACTGAGGGAACAATGTAATCTTCGAAAAAATTGAACCAGGAATAGTTGACGAATTTGCGGTCCGGGTTATCCGGAACCGTATTCACATTTACCTGAACAGATGAGTCATTAACGATTTCCTGGAAAATATCCGTACCGGTTTCAAGCCACTCGGCACCCAGCGGAATAGGAAAGTCCGCAAAACCCGTGTTGATTCTCATCCGGCCGCCATAGACAGAGGACGCCTCCAGAATCTGGAAATCAATGCCCTGCTGAGCCAGCAGATAACCTGCCGTCAGTCCTCCGGCTCCGGCCCCGATGATCAATACATTGCCATTAAAATCGGGAGCGGGACTATCATCACTACCGCAGGCAGACAAAGCTGAAGAAAACGGTACGGCTATTCCCAACAGACCGCACATCCTGACAAATTCTTTCCGGGTCATCCTGTATCTTTTTTCTTAAGATACGGCAATCAGGCGGTATTAATACTTTTTATCAATCGGTGAATCCGAATATCATATGAGCGGGCGTTCCGGTAAGATCAGCGAAGTACTTGCGAGATGCAGGAGAGCAGTCTGAAAAGAAGTAAACCCCATGATAAAGAACTTCAGATTTCTGATATCTTTCTTAATAAAAGATAGTTTACGCTGAAAAATTCAGGTTGAATCTGCCTGGTATTTCATTAGATGTATTCCTGGAATTGATGTACTACTTCCGGTCGATCAGGGTAGGAGCAGTAATTTCGTTGATAAACATCAGGCCGTCATAATGTCTGGCGGGTATAATGGTATGTTCCCATTGTCCCCATTCAAAAGAAGAAATACTGTCGTACAACCAGGTAAAAGCAGGGGCTGAAGTTGTCGGGTCACCTATATCCAGAAAAGACATATCATGGTTCAACCGCTTCATCTCCGATTCCAGGCTGAAGTCCTTTGGTGTTTTAAAGTTGAAATTATCGCGCAAAAAAAAGGCCCAGGCACTGCCTTCATAGCCGTAGAGGCCTATGGTATATACCTGATCTCCCAGGGCTTCGTCAACATATTCTCCCTGCCTCTTGAAATACCTGTTTTGACTATAGGCTTTGGAGATATGTGCATTATGGGCCCAAACAATCATTTTCTCATCTTCATATACTGATTCGGCTAGCCAGATAACGTTTTCTCCCATTAACCGGTCTCTTATTGAGTCCATGGTTGTCTGGTTGTAATTTGCTTTGTCTACTGAAAACGTGGATTTGATATTGCCCAATGATTGCACCAGATGGGCCACGATGTGTGGGTTATTGGGGTATTGGTTTTCAATAGCAGGTTTGTTTTCCATTACAAACTGTTCACATACCCATATAGAATCGAGTACAGATTGTTGTCGGCCGGTAAAAAAGTCATCACTTACCTGACGGTAAGCAAAGTGGCTCAAATGCGCATAGACATGTTCAAATGCACTTAGTTTTGAGGAGTCAACCTGGTTTATAAGAGATTTGAAAAATACAGGAAAATAGCCCCCGGTAGGCAGGTTGTCAAAGCCGGTTAAGTAGAGTGGGTTAGGAGTGCTCTGGGTGCTTTTGATATAAGTGAAGAGAGGTAGTGCCTCTTTAAAATTCCAGGCACCATAAAAACAAGCCCGCATGAGTGTGCTGTCATTGAGATTTTCAATGTCCATAAAGGCTCCGGAGCAATCGCTCAGTGCACCTTCCACTGCTAATACATTATAACCCAGCTTTTCGTGCAGATACTTTACCAATCTGGTTTTGAGAATGAAGTACTCTGCCATACCATGACCACTTTCGCCAATCTGTACTATTCTCTTATCTGAAAGGATTTTCTCAAAAGGGCGTAGGTCCTGATAAGATTCATCCGTCATGGAGCTGATCTCAAAGAAAGTGGTCTGATAACTGTGATTATCAGACCTACAGTTAGTTATAAGTAAAACCAGGCAGAACAGGGTAGCGAACTTTTTCATTGGCAGGTATATCAGATCGGTTGAACGGCCAATATGAAAATCTTATGCCTTGCGGGGTCTCTGTTCTGATGTTAAGGAGTAAAATATGATTGGTTTTTACGATTTAGCCGGGTGAGATGCTCTTTCGTATAATACCCGTTTGAATTCTCTGGTGGACATTTTATCTTCCAAAACGCGATTTTTTGATATGCTCGGGGTGTTTACGGGGAAATTGTCCTGTCAAAACCCTTAAAACAGCTTACTATGTTATCACTTTTTAAGAATACTCTCAGGGGCTTTTACCTTGCTGTTTGCAGCTGCCTCATGTTGTTGCCTGTTCATTCCGGGTTGGCTCAGACCCAGGCAGAAGTTCCCTCATTTGAAGAGCGGAAAGCACTCTTTCAATATGAAAAAGGCCAGCTCAACATCAGAGAGGTGGGGAGCGAAAAAAGAGGGAATGTGACGATACGGGATATCACTTTTGAAGGGGTACCGGGCAAAGACAGAGTGGAGGCTTACCTGGTGATACCGGATGGAGACGGACCTTTTGCCGGCATTCTCTGGGGTCATTGGCTGGGCCATCATACGTCTGACAGAAATCAATACCTGGAGGAGGCTGTGGACCTGGCTGCTAAAGGGGTGGTGTCTCTGCTGATCAACGCCATGTGGGCTGAACCTCACTGGTATGAAAACCGGGTGCTGGAAGAGGACTATGAAAACTCCATTCAGCAGGTAGTGGAGATGCGAAAGGCCATGGACCTCTTAATGTCCCAGGAGAAGGTAGATAAAGAGCGAGTGGCCTATGTGGGGCACGATTACTCCGGTATGTACGGATCCATCGCAGCAGGGGTAGAGCCCAGGGCCAAAACCTACGTTTTTATCGCGGTAACCTCCAGTCTGTATGACTGGGCCTTTTTGGCCAATCAGCCCAAATCAAAAATCGCATATGTTCGCCAAAATGCTGTTTTTGAGCTGACAGATTTTATCAGCCAGATCAAAGGATCTGTGCTCTGCCAGTTTTCCAATACCGACCCCTTTATTGCCAAAACTGACGGAAACCTCTTCTACAATGCACTTAAGGTAGAGCAGAAAGAGCGAAAACGTTATGCTGCAGAGCATTTTATGGGCACTGCTGAGATCAGAGCCGACCGCACTGCCTGGCTGATAAAGGAACTCGGGCTGAAGGAGTAAAAGTTCACAACATCTTGCAGTTTCTGATGTGAAGTACAAACTCAGTCAAAATGTGTCATACCGTTTTGCTTGCGAATGACTGTAATCGCTTTATACAGCACCAGAATCTCCAGTAGCTCAGCGGGAATCAACATAAAAGACCCAATAAAGGATAAGATTACCGTGAGGGAGAAGCAGGCCGCTACAATTTCGAAAGCCCCTGCTACTTTGGGTGATTTACCCAGAACAAGCGGCAGGCGAATCAGTGCATAACCGAAAATCAGGCCTGTAGCACCAAAGGTAATCGAATAGATAAGTACCAGAATCTCCAGGTCTATGTAGTACAGTCTTACGGAGGCTATATCCATGCCTACCACGACAATCTGCGCTACAATGATGATGGAGGATATGATTTGCAGCAGGTGGTTTTTAAACAGACTGCCTATAATGACAAAGCCGCGCTGCACAAAGATGACGCTCAGAAGTACACCTGCTTTCACCAGGATGACCGCTCTGTCACCGAAGAAGTCTTCACCACTGAACCTGGAGTAGTCAACGATACTTTCAATAAACCTCAGAATGAAATATACAATGGCCAGTATGGTGGCCAGGTTCAGCTGTCTGATCAGGTAGGCCTTCGTAGGGGACGCTTTGATCATGAACAGCCTGCTCAGCCATGAATCAATATGATAGGCCCCATCTTCACCCGTATCCGATGATACTTCATCGATATCATAATTCAGCGCAGAAAGAATGGTTTTGACGGTATAGTCACGGGGAGTTACCTCTCCGGCCTCTATCCGCTGAATCGTGCGGATGCTGATGTTACACTTGTCTACGAGCTCTTCCTGGGTCAACCTCTGGGTTTTCCTGAGCTCGGCAATTTTCTTCCCTAATTCCGGTTGTTTCATAGTGAAGACTTTTTGATTTACTGATCAGTGTTACTTTTCCAGGCGGTAAACGACCAATATCCATTTTCATGCAAACTCATAGTCATTTGTTTGCTTTGTTCATCGAAGCCAAAAGCAATGCTGATCTTTTCTTCAGGCAAATAAAACATATTTTCTGACTGAGGAAGCAAAGGAACCACCTGTCCGTTGCTAAACGTTACCCGGATACTCTTTTCAGCTTCCTGCACCAGGATATCTCCCAAAAAGGAGTTGTGGTATTTACCCGAAACCTTTGTGAGCGCTTCACCGGACAGCTCAATGGCTGTAGGTTCGGTCCATGCTATATCCCGGTTTTCAGTAAGTGCTGCCAGGTCGCTGAAGGAGTAAGATCGGGCTCCCCTGGAAAGCATGTCATTGATATTGGTCTTAATGGTGGTTCCGGGGTCGTGCTTTGAAAAGAACCACACATCTCCCGTAGTCAGGTTCTGTACGTTGGAGTACATGGTGCCTCCGTTCTTTTGGGCCGTTTCCCGGCATATTTGCATCATAGTAGCTAGGCTGGCACCCTGTTGGGTAATAAGCCTCGAGGCAATAGGGTACCTCCAGCAGTAAGCACCATCTTCATTGCCACAAATATCGAAGTTGGTAGAAACCAGGGGCTGACCTTTCTCCACCAATTGGATTCCTGAGGGGCTGATGAGAGCAAAACGACCCTGACGGTCAGACACATGCATTTGGGCTCCGGTGAAGCCGTTTTGGAACCAATACTCCTCAAAAAAAGCGATGACCTCTTCCACCGAACTCATGTTGGCCAGGAGGTGTGGGAGGATCTGATCATCTCCCTTTTCAAATGGTTTTTTGGTACTGTGGTCCAGCCTCTTTACTGGGCTGATGGCATTGAAATCGAAGGTGAGTCCGGCTTCGTTCATGCCTCCCTGTATGCCACCACCCATTCCTTCCCGGGGCGAAAAATAGGAGAGGGTATAGTAGCCATATTTTGCATTGCCTGACCTGGGAAATACATTGATAAAGTTGGCTACTCCAAAGGGACCGTCTTCATTGTTGGCTGTCCAGACATGTCCGTTGTGAGCAATGCCACTCACGATAGTACAGGATATGGCATTTGTGGAACTGAGCCATATGAGAGCCGCCATGGCTGAAAAAAGCCGGAGGTTTGAAAGTATTAAAGTGTTTTTCATGACTATTTAAAATTAGTTGTGATACATGTGTTTTTGACTGGTGGCAATTTGGGCCAACACTATAAAAAAGCCCAGAAATCGGGCGTTACTTTACCCGCCATTAACCCGCCATTTGCATTTAATGCCCATTCAAGGCCCTTTTTTGGATATTGGTCCGCCAAACAGTTTGACCACTGCATGGGTTGATACAAGGAATCAAAAGCAGACCAAAAGGCTTGGGGTTACTATGAGTCGACAGCAAATGTCTATTGTATTGAAAGTGGCAGCAATCTATAACCTCCTCTGGGGCGCCTGGGTAGTGCTATTCCCAAATCACTTTTTTGAATTAGTCGGTATGGAACCTCCGCTTCATACCATGATCTGGCAGGGGATGGGGATGGTCATCGGGGTATATGGCCTCGGGTATTGGTGGGCAGCCCAGGATCCTCTGGTGCACTGGCCCATTGTGATGGTCGGTTTTCTGGGCAAGCTCTTCGGGCCCATCGGCTTCTTTTTCAATTACGCTCAGGGTAATGTGTCTTTTGACTTTTTTTATACTCTCCTCACCAATGACGTTCTCTGGTGGATACCTTTCTTCCTGATACTGAGAAAGGCCTACCGGGCCGGTAAAATCAAGTGGGTTTAGTACTGGTTTTTCAGGGTTCTGTATTCCAGTGAAATGACCCATACCACTACGAATAGTTCCAGTATGAGGTAGGCAAACCCGAGAGGTTTAATAAGCCCGAAATGCCTTAGCACCAGACTGAAAGAAACCACTAAGTAGGAAGTATTGAGAACCATAACGATTCTCAAAAACGGCTTCCAGTTGATTTTGATAAACCGGTGACAGCAAAAGGAGTAAGCAAACAGGCCTATGGCGATTGTGGCGAGGAGGTATAAAACCTGTGCAGGAATGCCGAAAAGAGGTTCAAGCATGGCCAGGAGCATCAGAGACATAAAACTGACCATGGCTCCGAGGGCATCGACAAGGAACATCAGTTTGGGGGTGGAGGTGATTCGGGTGATTTGTTTGGAAATAGTCATAAGGCTCAGAGTTCAATGCCATCTGGCATCCTTACTTTTTTCTATAAGCCGTCTGAGTATGTTCAGATCAATATCAGCCAGCTTATTGATATACAAACAGCCTTTGCCCCATTTACATTTACCGAGTGATTTGAGCAGTGCTTCCTGCTGACTGATATCGAAGGTAAGGTATACCGTGAGCTTTGTCTTTCGGGGAGCAAAGCCCACATGAAACCACTCCAGTTCCTCTTTTTGATTTTTACGGGTATAAGTGTATTTACCAAAACCGATAATAAAATTGTCTCCCCACACTTTGGGTGGATGGCCGGTTACTTCCTTCATCAGGGCGAGCAATTGTCTGCTATCTGCCTGCTTAGAGGCGTTGTCTACACTTTCAATAAAGGCATCAACGCTCTTATCCGTTTCCCTGTTTACAAGACCTGGCATAGCGTTGGTTATTTTGAATTACCATCCTGATCATCTTCTATTTTCACCTTATGAAGGTTCGAGTGAATGGGCATAAACATGTCAGATTTCAGGCCCCGGGCCAGTTCTGTATTGCCGGTCGCGCTGGCAGCGGCAGCTGCTGTAAGGGCTGTTCCCGTAATCAGCACATCAGCAGTCAGCGTACCGTACTTAGACCAGTAGCCTTCCGGCCGATACCTTATCTGGGGAACCTGGTGTCGAATCAACGCTTCCTTTATTTCAAAGATTTGCTGCCAGTGTTTTATATGCATTCTGCCTATCAGTTTGCTTCGTAAGGTGCGTTTCTGCCTGATTTCAATCTCCGTTCTTTCCTTTTCAAACTTTTTCTCACGGATAGAAAACAGACACTTTTCCTTTGGTATCTGCACTGTGGTTTTGTTGGCTAAACGGCAGCTTATGCCCTGATCGGAAATTTCTATCTCTCTGATAAATCGCTTTTGTCGCCTGGCACAGCGGATATTTGACCAGACATCCAGCAGAATAATAATGGTGGCAAAAAAGAGGATGAACCAGTGGATACGGTAGTAATAAAGCAGCACCAGTATGGCCAGCTCTACCAGTATATAAATGCGGTAGTAGAGGTTTTTGTTCTTATCGTTGTCTCTTTGGAAGGTCATCAGTTGGGTGATCTGAGAAGTTTACAAAAACGACTAAGCCACGTAACGGCTTATTATTTCAATCGGGTAGTAAAAGTTACTCCCATTAAATTTAACACAATGAAAAAATTAAGTACCCTTTACAAGAAGAATCCTGAGAATTTAGGCAGAATTATCAACGAAGTGAACCCGGAAAACTCATAGGCATTTACCATGGGAGTGGCTACACGGAAGTTTGATGGAACAAGCTGTGCTATTATCGGAGGAGAGCTCTACAAAAGGTTTGACTTAAAAAAGGGCCGCGTATTGCCGCCCAATGCCATAGCTTGTCAGGAACCGGATGAAAAGAGCGGCCATCATCCTTTTTGGGTGAAATGTGAACGGGAAGACAAGTCTAATAAATGGCACTTTGTGGCTTTTGATGCGCTTGTTAACATGGAAGACGGCACTTATGAACTGTGTGGCGAGAAAGTGCAGGGCAACCCTGAAAAGATAGAAGGTCATCAGCTAATCAGACATGGTTCGGAAAAGCTGGAGGTAACTGACCTCTCTTTCGAAGGGTTGAGAAGCTACCTTGAACAGGCCGATATTGAAGGCATTGTTTTCCATCATAAAGATGACGACCGCATGTGCAAAATCAGGAAAACTGATTTTGGTATAAAACGGAACAGATAAAGTATAGAGGGGGCTCAAAAGTCATGCAAACCGTCATTATGAATGAAATGAAGTAATCTCAAACTTAGTTTCGGGTTTCAAGAGGAGATTGCCTGCCTCTGCTGCCATAGCCGTGAGTTTAAGGGTTTAAGTTTCTGGTAGTAAGAGGTTTTACCTTTCTTTTTTTCAAGTGCCAGGAGCTTTATCGGTATGTTTTTGAGGTATGATAAGATTGTTTCAGGAGATTGATATCCAAGACTTACCCTTCGGAGCTGACCTGATAGGTTAAATGCAAGCTTGTAGTATTTCCACAGGCTGCCACAGTAAGTGGTTTTCTTACGGATAATATTGTGGTCTAGCCAACAATAGAGCTTCCAGTGTAATAGTAACCAGATTAACTTTCCTAAGAGTTGACATTCAAATCGATCTATCTTAACCTCTTTGAGATCGTTGATTCTAGCCTGTGACTTCCATACTTTGAATATGAGTTCTATCTGCCAACGAAGACTATAAGTAGGCTGTACGTGTTGAGCAGGTAAGTCATCGGCCTCAGTATTGGTTACAAAAAGGTTTAGTTTAGCCCGGTTACGGAAGTTATCCGAAACTTGATGGCCATAGCTTCGAGCTTGCTTTTGGGTCTTTTTTATTCTTTTCTGATAAGTCTGTTGGTCAACACATGACAAGATCAACCTTGCGGCCAGTTTGGCTTCCTTTCCAAGGAGTACATGATATTCCAAATAAGGCAGGTTATATCTTTTAAGCTTTTTTACACAAGCTTTAAGGTCTAGTTCTTTATCAGGTTGATCAGCATAATAGATTTTAATTTGAGGAGCTAGTCGATTGACGAAAAAAGCACCGTTTTGATCTATCTTCTTCATGTAGTCAGCCGTACAATAACCCAGGTCTCTGATGAACAGGTCACCTTCAGCAATGTCATGGGTATGATCTCTGGAATCTGACTGGTCATTAGATAGCCCACTAGTAAGTCTGGCATCCATCGGTGTACCTGAAAGCAGGTCATATTCATATTGAATGCTGATCATAGCCGCTGAAAAGTTGGTCACCCCTCCATAACCTTGATAGCGCTCTGCATACCTTTCCGGGAGTGCAAAACGGGTAGAGTCCTTGATACGTACACGATTAAACCTTTCATAAATTCCTTTATCAATGTCTGAGGGTATGTGAAGGTTTAATAAGTGAGACAGTACTGCTTTGAGTAATCGAACTGCTTTATGGTTAAAGCGATTCTGCAGGCTCTGTTTAGTAAAGCTTAAGCCAAAATGTTGGTAAAGCTCGCCCACTAGATCCAGTAAGCTCAATTTTCTACCAGGTTGATGAGCAAACAGAACCAGGTTTAAGAAAGAGTAGGTAGTCAGCTTTGACTTACGTTGAACAAAACCGCTTTTCCGGCCTAAGTTTTCGATGAAAGCTGGATTGAAAAAGTCAGCCAAAAAATCTTTGATTCCGGTTGATTACCAAGGAATTAGTCAAGTTTTTCTCACCGAAAAATCGTATATTCAATCAAAACAAAGGGCGGCTTTCCCTTCTAGAATCACCGCCCTTTTTACATAATAACTTAAAACGAAAATGGGAAAAATGACTCAGATCCCCAAAGGGGATTCTACTCCCTAACCCATTTTCAAATCTTCAACATTCGATTTGGTGGATCTTAAACTGACGGCTATGGCCTCTGCTGCAGGCAGGCTTCACTATGTTCGCAATGACTCCATACTTTTGCCCCCCTCTTTTGTGGAATTTGCATTCTAACGCTCAGGGTTGTCAATCAGCCCTGAAATATTTTATCCGTCCAGGAATACAGGAAAGTCTCTGTAGGGTCAAGCTGATCACGCACTTGCTTAAAGCGGGTAAAGTTATCGCCATAGATTTCCTGCAGCTTCTGATAAATATTGATCTCCGGAGTATCCAGTAACTGCCATTGTTTGGCCCAGTGCGGACGCCCTCCCAGTGCCAGCCATTTTTCACCAATCAGCTGACAGAATTCCTCCCAGGTTTCCATATAGTTCTGATACCAGGTTTCATCCGGCTGATCTGGAGTTGGCGAACCGGAAAGAAACTCTATCCAGCAGGTATGTGTAGCAGAGCCTTCAGGCTGGTAGGCTGGAGAGAGCAGCGACTGACTGTTTTTAATAAAGCGTGCATGCAGGGTCACATTGACCGGATAGCGCTTGTAAAACTCCTTTTGATTGCATGCCGCATCGTTTACCGCATCTACCACCGCATACCAGGCATCTGAAATCACCTGATAGTAAGGGTCAGTGGTGGCATCCATAGGAATGGCAAAAGAGAAATCAAGTACCGGAAAGGCTGATTTCTGGTAGTGGTAAAAACGAGTGGCCGGAGCAATGTAATCATCACAGGCCTGGTTGTAGGCGGCATCGCTCATGATTTTCAGCAGCCCCTCCACGATGCCATGGTCAATGACCCCTCCGGAAGAGAGCTTGGCTATGGTGTTATAGGCTACCTTACCGAATTTGGTCTCCAGGTTGTCCCAGACCTGACTGGGCACGTTTTGAGGACAGTCGCTGGGAGGAACGCCATCAGAGTTTTTCAGTGCCGTACCCATCTTCTTCCAGACCTTGGTTTTTTCCAGGTTGGGGAGAAGCTTTAATTCCAGGTCTGTTTTACTGGCATTGAAAGGGAACCAGAAGAGCTCCAGGTAATCAGTACTTTCCACCAGGTCCTTTAAGGGGTGGTTGTTGGCATCCGGGGTGCGGCTTACTACATCTGACATAAGGGTGTCGGTAGTATCCTGGCCATGAATGCAGAAGAGAGGTTCTGCTTTCAGTGTAATATTGATCATGATACCGATGGTACCCAGGTTGACCCTGATAACATCCATGGGGTCATCCGGATTAGCTTCGCTGAAGGTGCGGACGCTCACATTTTTATTCTCATCTACCAGAATCATATCTACAGAGTACATGAGGTCGGGAATGGTAGGTTGCTCCCAGCCTGTGCCGTGGCAGCCGGCTCCTACAAAGCCACCGATCTGCAGCTCAGTGGGGATCACGCCATTGGTAGGCAGGGCTACCAGTGGATCGGGGGCAGGATTGTCAGGCCAGTCACCCATGGTTACAGCCTCCAGGTCGCCCATAGTGGCTCCGGGCTCTATATGGACCAGGTAGAGGCCGTCAGCGGTTTTTTCTTTGGTGACGGTATTCATGGCACTTACATCGATGAGACAGAAGTCTGAATCATCCAGTGTGCCTCCGCCTACGGCTTCATCTGTGAGTACTAAAGGATACCAGGAATGCCGGCCTCCGGTAATACGGACTTTCTGTCCTTTGCCTACAGCTGTTTGTACAATGCTGATCAGGTCGTCTTTGTCGGTGGCCTGGTAGAAGTCTCCCGGAGTGGCCGTCAGGGTTTGGGAGGTGTTCTGCCAGGTGTAATCTGTAATGGGATTGCTCATGGTTCGAGGTGGTTTTGGTTATGGAAAGCCATTGATGGCAAAAAAGTGTCCGGTCTGCTTGCTAAAATGGAAGATAGCTATGGAATTTAGGTTAAAATTTCTACAATAGCTACTTGAAAAGTGGTTAAAGTAATATAGAATTGCATAATTCTATATTTTTTGATTATGGCATTGAAGTCCTTCTCCCACTAAGAACCAGGGGTGGGGTGCTTGTGAGCTTGTTGCTTTAGCTTTGTTTCCAGCCACCTGAGTAGCGTTACCGACAGCAATACCGTTCCTGAGAAATAAGCCCAGTTTCTCAGCTGGTAGTGAAAAAACATGATAGGAATTCCGTTTCGATAGTCCTCATAGGGCTCATAGAACATCTCGAAGTATACCATAGCCGGAATGCTGAGCAGGAGCCCTGCCATAAGAATGAGCTTTGTTTTGACTTTGACGGACTGTAATAAGTCTTTAAGAACAGGTATGAGGGGAAGCGCGATCAGACTGGTGATAACATGTTCGTTGACCTGATGAAAATTGAAGACTCTGAGACAGTAATCCAGATCAAAGTAGATGGCTGGCAGAAAGAGAATACGGACTATGGTAACCACCGTTTGAAACTGTTTCTGAACTTCGGGCTTTAAAAATTCAAATACTGCCAGTAGCGCCAATAGTACGATGAGGGTCAGCGCAGTTACTGTTCTGAAGTAGTCGGGGATGATATTAAAATCTGCATCAGCATATTGCATGCCCTGCGGGTTTATGAGCAGATCATAAAACACGATGCCTCCCAGGAGGTATACAGCAACTTTAAGGTAGCGGAAAGGCTTTTTTTGCTTCATTACATGCTGTGGTGAGATTTTCTATCTGATGAGGAAAGTCATGAGACTACTGCTTTATGATTCTTCTGGCCTCTGCCAGCGCAGCAGAAGTATGAAAGTTGGCAAGGGTCTGCTTCATTCTCATTCCACCATTTTCCTGATCACTGGAAATCATGGCAATTTCCTTTAATAAAGGAAGCGGTTCTAGTTGAGACTGTTCCGCTTCTGCTACAAGGATGGCCAGCGTACTCAGAGTATCACGGTAGTCATTGGGACAGTCAGCTAATGATATAGCAAGTAGCCCTCTTTTGAGATAGTCATATCTTTTTCTGTTGCGCAATTTCTTACGAGCGAAATTCGCATATCCTTCTATGTATTCGGGTAGGTGCCTCTTACTTTTAACTGCGAACCGGAAGGCCGTTCTGAACTCCGAATTTCCTGCAGAATACTTGTCGACCCATTTTTCAAGTGTATTGTTCCATCGCCTGTATGATTTGGATCCCGGCTGCTTAGCGGCAGTGGCCCAATACTCAATTTCACTTTTCAATTCCGGATCCATCAATAAGCTTGTTCTTTTTTCTATTTAAGAGCCGTGGCTGAAAATAATGACATAACGGGATTCCCTGCTATTAAAATAGCACAAAATCAGTCAGGCTGTCTGTAAGAGTCGATCGAGGCGTATTGGTGAATAACACCAACACGGGCGAAAGAGGGCCTGAAGTTGTCTAAAACTATTCAATAGTCATCCTCGAAAACGGGTAGTTCAAACCGACTGGTTCCGTTGAGTTTTACAAACAGGTAAATGGGGAAGGTCCAGTCTGTGTCGGGCTTTTGAATGGTCAGAAAGAATTGAAGCTCCTCTGTTTTTGGGTTGAACTCTTTCAATCCTAAAAAGCGCATGTTGAATACCTGAGGATCAAATCCGATAGTATCCTGAAAGTGCATTTTGTTAAAGCTCAGTTTAAAATCCCGGGTATTAATGGCCAGCTCTGTATCGCGAAAATGATATTTCTGCAGTACCTCGTCATCCTGATATTGCTGTGTAATGTACTTCCCGGGAATCGTCCTGAAAACCCAGGAAACAGGAATATCTGCTAAGAGGGTGTCCTTGCGCTGCTCAAAGTTTTCTTTAGGGTGGAAGTATTCTTCTATCTCCTGACCATTAAGCCGGAAACTAAAGAACAGCAACACTGAAAAGGCCAGTACTTTATTCACGAGTTGTGTAGTTTTTGGTAAGATAGGCTTTATTCTTATGCCTTAGTAGCCGTGCTTGCCAATAGGGGTGAACTTTGCAGAGGACCTTACTTACTCAGGTCTTGAATGATTTTACTCGAAATCCAGTAGATGTCCTGGGTGCCTTTGTCTGGTCTGTCAAAAAACAGCACTTTTCCGTCCTTACTGATCCGGGGCGCTACTTCGTATTGCCCGGTATTGACCTGAGCTCCCAGGTTCACGGGGGCTCCCCATTGGTCACCGGTTTTGAAACTAACGTAAAGGTCTGTACCTCCATAGCCTCCGGGGCGATCAGAAGCCCAGAGCAGGTAAGAACCATCTGGTGCAATAAAAGGGTCCCAGTCTTCTGCTTCGGAGCTTAATTCACGGAGATGAACCAGGCTGTCCCGGTTTATATGGTAACGATACAAGTCTCCTTTGCCCACAGTCCCCGGGGCTTTGAGGTTACCTCCGTGATACAGGATGCTGGGGTCTGTTTTTGAATGATTGGGAAACCAGAGTCCATTTTCTGTATCGACTTTTATGTTGATGAGTTCCGGTACTTTCCATTGGTTATCATCTCCCCTTTGTGATTTCCATATCCTTCCATTCCATACTTCATTTCCGGGAGGTCTTGATGATACGAAGAAGAGTTGATTGCCTGAGTAGCTGATAAAGGGCTCCCAGTGATTGTGATTTCCCAGGCTGGTGAGTTTTTGTGCCTTAGTCCATTTACCGGCTTCATACCGGCTTTGGTAGATGGCTTTGTCTTTCATGGAGTCGGTGAATACATTGAAGTAAAACTCCGTTCCGTCAGGGGAAAAGTTGGCATTGCCTTCCCATCTGTCTGGTAAAGAGATGATACCCGGAGCAAACACCTCTGCTGTTTCCACTGGAATTTCCTGTCCGAAGTAGTCCGTGGATCTTTGTCGCTCGTGATTTTGGCAAGAGACCAGAGAAAGCCCTGCCAGGAGCACGAGCAGGCTGAAAAGATTGAAGGTTTTCATGGGGAATTAATCTGGTTGCCAGGGGAAATTGATTAAAAGTGATGGAATAAGCCAGATGCTTCGCCCGGGCCGGGACAGATAAACCTTTGTGAATGACCAACTCCCCTGATCTTTCTACAGAAGAAGGTCAGGGGAGTGGAAGCCTGGAGGTGAGGGCTATTTGAAGTGATTCGTGGTGAGCTCAACCAGGTCCCACATTTGTTCCTTGGTATCATTCCCACCGTTGGACAATACAATGATCTGAAGGTCCAGGTCAGGGTTGATGGAAAGAACGGTTTGATAGCCATCAGAAAGTAGTCGGTAACCTTCTTCTCTTTCTTTACCAGTACTACCAGGGCAAGTACCAGTAGCAGTGTCAGGATGGCAATGTTTACAAAGGGCATACAAAAAACTCAGCTAAAACTAGCAAGGGGGAAAGGGATATCAAAAAGCTGTGTGGCAGATTGCGTTTAACCCAGTATCAGTCCTGTTTTGAGCTGGAAGTCCCCGTTTGATATGATCCGGACATACCTGCCTCTGGGCAAAGTATGTGTGGGAAGTCCCTGAGAAAAGGTGCTTTGCCCTTTTAGCTGTGTGACCCCATCCAGGTCCTGGATCTCAAAAGTCAGGCTGGGGTTTTCTCCTCTGCCAATGTTGAGCATGTCTAAATCTACCTGATCACCAAAATCACCATATCCACAGAAGTTAAAGACACGATCCTTGTGAAGGAACAGAATAAGTCCGTGATCATCCAGGACAAAATCACAGTGGAAAGCGGTATAGTGAAAACCCTCCCGCTGGCTGATCATGACCTGAATTTCACTGAGAGAGATTACTTTGTGTAATGACGAAGCGTTCAGGCTCTCAAACACTTTTATCAATTGCGCATCGTGATCGTCATATGGTTCCAGATACTCCTTGTACACGGGGTAAACGGCCGACTTTATATATGAGCTGAGGGCCTGTTTAATTTTCGGACTATTGGCTTGTATGAAGGCTGTGGCTTCCAGCTGGCCTGGCCGGGGAGCTGGTTCTTCATGGCCTCGTTGAATGTTCAGAAATACTCCTTCCCAACCGACATTCTCTTGTTCGCTATCAGTTCTCTGTTTTGCGATGCACAGGTCCTCAAATCCCGGGATTATTTGTTTTCCTATGAACCTTGGGTAGACATCCGGATTAGGATCGACTTTGAATTCCATTCTGGTAAAATAATAACAAAATCATTCAGGCTGTTTCTAAGGGCGTTCGAGGTGTGTTGGTGAAGAACACCAACACGGGCTAAAGACTTTGAACTCCATTCTGGAAAATAACACAAAATCAGTGAGGTTGTCTCTGAAGCTGTCGGGGTGTTGATACGAACGAAGCGTTCCTTGTCAACAAACAGGCGTTCGTGTAAGCTCAGGCGGTCAGGGCTTCCAGTGCTGTATAATCCACATGTGCAAATGCCTGAATTTGTAAGGGCACCGCCTCCCGGATTGGGTTGCGGCCGTTGTTGCAGAAAGCTATGGTTTTGATACCAGCCTTTTTAGCAGCCACAATACCTGAGTTGGAATCTTCTATGGCCAGGCATTTTTGGGGTGAAACAGCCAGCTTTTTCAGGGTGGATAAATACACATCCGGCTCAGGTTTTCCGGCCTTCTCAAATTCTGAGGAGGAGATCACTTCGAAGGCACTCGTCAGATCTGCCCTGGCCAGAACTTCTGGTATGATGCGATAAGGAGAGTTGGTAGCAAGCCCCAGCCTGAAACCCCTGCTTGTTAATTCACCCACCACCCGGGTTATGTAGGGCATTACGCAATCATGCTTTTGGATCAACTCAATCACCCGATCGACTACCTGAGATTCAGCTTCAGAGACAGAAGTATCCGACCAGGGAGATTGCTTATACCAGAACCTGGCTACCTCGGTGGTGGTCATGCTCTGTGTGATCTGAGAGAGTTCATCGGTGACCTTCACCCCTAAGTCAGAGAAAACTTCTCTTTCAGCCTGTTGCCAGAGTGGTTCTGAATCCACAATGACTCCGTCCATATCGAATATGACTGCTTTCATCGTTTACACTACTTTTTGAGAATACCTAAATAAGCCGACCAGGGACCGACTTCTGACGAATACTGCCTGGCCATTACCCGGGAAATCTGAGCAATATGGCCCAGGTCGTGAACCACCCAGGTGGACAGGAGCTGTCTAAGGTTCACTGTGCCAAACTCCGGGTGTTTTCCTTCCTTTGACAAGTCAGCTTCCTCAATGCGCATGTTCCTCAGTTCCTCAAGATTCTGAGTGCGAAGCTTCTTAAATTCCTGTAATAACTCACCGACAGGTCTATTGGCATCCGTATTCATTTGAGCGAAGCGATCGAAGGGCTGAAAGGATTTGTCTTCAGACTCAGATAAGATGATTCTGGCCCTGGGAATCCAGTCAGTCAGCTCTCCGTGAATGAGGTGCCCCACTACATCATAAGGGCTCCAGGTGTTTTCTCCTTCATCAGATGTCAGCCAGTCATCCGTCAGGCCGTCCAGCAGAGTGGCCAGTGTATCAGGTGTTCTGCTTAGTATTGCTACCGATTGGTTTATCTCAAATTCCATAGGTTGGGGGTCAGATTGTGATTGAAGTTAAGCTAATCAGCCTGAATTATGTTCTGTGAACAGTACGAAGACTTATACAATTCCCATAAGATGGCTAAATCGGTCTATCAGGTAATCGGGCTTTTGACTTTCAAGTTGTTCCCGGGTATGAGCCCCATAAGTTACTCCACAGGTGTCTATCTGAGCACTTTGTCCCATTTCAATATCAAAGGTGGTATCACCTACAACCAGGCATTCTTCGGGTGAAGATTGATGTGCATCGATAATCAGCTGAACGAGCTCCGGAGAGGGCTTTTTGTGCTTTACATCTTCTTCTCCACCTACAAAGGAGAATAGCTCAAGTACTCCCTGTTTTTTCAGAATTCTGTTGAGCGATTCTTTTCCCTTACTGGACCCGACCGTCAGGTTAATACCCTTTTGGTGTAAACCAGTCAGGGTAGTTTCCACACCCTCAAAAAGCGAAATTGTGTCAATAGCAATCTCATTGTAATGTGCTCTGTATAGTCTGGTGGCTTCAGGGATGAACGATTCATCCAGTGCTAAAGCCCGCTCGAAAGTGGTTTTCAGTGGGAGGCCAATCAGACTTTTAATCAGCGCTTCATCAGGAGAGTTGAGGGAGAAGTGTTCTGCCACCACTTTCATGGTCTCGATGATACTCTTTTGAGTATCAGCCAGCGTTCCGTCAAAATCCAGAATAAGCGTTTTGTACCTCATCTTTTGGTTTTAAGTGTGTAGGAAAAGCTGTCACAGACAGTTGTCAGTGCAAAATAAAAGTCGGTGAATATACTAGCTCTTATATGCAGCCTCAATAGATTTTGCGAGTTTGGTCAGGCCCTGGGGTGCAGTGGTCTCAAATATCTTCATGCCTTCTGTAAAAGTGGTGGCCTTTGGGCCTGAAAGCTCCATATGTTGTGTGATGAGAGTTTCATCAGCTTCAGTGGACTGGAAAGACATGATATTGTCAAATACGGCACCATCCAGCTTCATCTCAATTCTGGCTGAGTGCCTGGCCTTGCATTCGGCAATTTGCCAGTGATGGGGTGGCTGCCCGGGGGCTTTGGTGGTACCCGAAGTACCGGTGGCAAAAGGTCCGTCAAGCCTGATCCATTCAATGGCTTGTCCCTCAATTCGCTCCCAGTTGGTCACATCTGTCCAGAAGTTCCAGACAAAGGTCCGGTCGGCTTTGCAGGTAACAGTATGCTCAAATTGCCATGCCGCTTCACTCATAGTTTATAATTGCTCGTTCTGATCAAGAGAATCTTCAGGGGCCGGGTAATTGCCAATGTGCCATTCCCATTCTTTGTTTTCTGTACTTAAGAAGTCATTAAAATCAGTCGGTCCCTTTTGCTGATACTCCCGCCAGAATGCGATCTTTCCGTTTTTCAGCTCTACTACTACCACCCCCACATCTGAGGTGTCTTTTCCATAGCTGAAAGTATATTCTCCCACTCCCGATTGACTGTCCTGATTGAACCAAAGGTTGTGGAACTCCATCTTATAGGTGTCATCCAGTTCGTCAAAATAGGGCCTGAGCTGACTGTGTCCCCGATAGTACTGAATGTTGGGAGGTTCCATATAAATGGCATCCCCGTCAAAACTGCTCAGGGCCAGTTCTGTATTTTGTGTGGACCAGCCTATAGCTACATTTTGCATCAGGCTGCGAAACTCCTTTTCCGTGGTGCCTTCTTGTGAAGGCGTGCAGCCCGCACTTAGCAGAAATAATCCAAAACTGATAAAAAAGTAAGAGGTGTTTTTCATCTGCGATTACTCTTTGTTACGGAGGTGACAGCACTCCGTTACAGGGTTCAATATAAGAGACTACTCGTAGACTCTTCCATTTTCCAGAAGTTCACCAATGAAAGACCAGTCTATCGATTCAAAACTGGTTTCATTATCTACCATACATCTTGCGCCACATTCCAGGTTTCCAAGCGGGTCAAAATTGTACCAGATGTTTCCGGTTTCAGATTGGATACCGAAGTAGCGCATTTCATCCTGAAGCTGCTTATCTCTCATTTTAGAAAGTTCGGCAATCTGAAACTTTACCACGGCTATGGTAAAGTCATATGGATTAAGGCCTGAAGTATTGGTTTTGTTGATTTTTTCGCTGATCACAGGATTTGTGAACTTTTGACTCATCCTGTTGCCATCAGGAGGGGCCGTATAAGTGAGCCACTCTTTTTGGAAGGGAGCAGGCTCGGCCAGGAATGCCTGTCTTAGCAGGTCCAGAGCCAACTCACAGGTCAATGGACGGGACTTGTTATGCTCTACCACCAGGTAGAGCGCACGGAGGTACTCCTCCAGGTCCCTGTTTTCGCAAGAGTCTTGCAACTGGTCTATCTCCTTGTAGAATTCTTCTGCAGTCCTGATAGTTTTCATGGTAAGCCCTGCCTATAAATATCGTCCTCTTTTCAAGAGGTGAAAATAAATCAAAAGTTGATGATCCGGGTGATGATCCGGGTAATGTTGGTGAAGAACACCAACATGGGCGAAGAGTATCTATATCTCTGGCTCGCTGAGATGAGAACCAGCGAAGTGATTTACAGGTTCACCTGGCGACAAATCTGTCCACTTGAGTTACTTCATCCAGCGTTAATTCCCAAAAGGTAGCCTGGATGCACTTATTCTCAAATGGTTGGGTATAGTAATCAACATCAAACTCCATATCAAATACCTTTTCCCAGCTCTTTTCAATCTTGTCTCTGATGTGTCGGGGCAGCTTCGAAAAAGTATCTGTGCCATACTCCTGCTTTAGCATAGATGCGAATTCAAGTGACTCGCGCTCACTATCAGCAATATAGTACCGGCCGGTGAGGGGAGCATGCCACGTTTCAAAGTCAGAAAGCAACACTTCGCTTGCCTTTTTTCTGAATTCGAGTCTGTAGCCGATAGTTCCGGCAGGAAGGTGTGCGGATTCTCGTAGATCAGGTTTCCTTTTTGATATGCTGTGAGCCTGGTACCAGGCCCAGACAGGATATTGATTCGAATCTTCGGAAGGTCCGATGCGCTGCGCCATCTGGTTTTTCATCCAGTCGTAGCCATCTTTGAAGTAGGGTGGGACAAAGGGTGCCTCACCTCGCAAAACACCCTCAGTCTTTAAGGCCTCAAAGCGCTTTTCTTCTTGTATGGTCCAGAGTGTAAGAGACATAGTCAATTGAGCTGCAAAACTTTCTATTTGATAGAGCTTAGCTTGGCTACTGGTTTTCCTTTAGCAGATCATGTATAAACTCTCCATAGGCATCTCCCATAGGGAGTTCATCGTCCACCTTAAGGTTCCTTCTCCTGGCCACAACTTTCTGTTCGCTGACGGGATTCCATCCTACCTTGTCAAATTCTTGCCAGTAGAGCCCTATGCCTCTCTTTTGCCAGGCAGGCAGATCATTAAAATTGATGCCATGGGTAAAGAGGAGTTCATTTTTAAAAGATGTTGACTTTCCTTCAATGTGTTTTGTGGCTTCAACAACACTTTGTCCCTGATTTCTTAACAGCCAGTAACAGTGAGCGTTGAGTGCATTTCTATGCGCATCTTCGTTTCTCCATCTGAAGTAATCGATAACATCCCGTTCTCGCGGAAGTTGCGAGATTCTGCAGTCAAAGGCACCCACATCACCAAGAAGCACAGAGAACTTTGCACTGGCTTCTCCGGCCAAAACAGAGTTGTACTTTCTCAGTTTGCGGGAAAATGTGTCTTCGTGCAGATCAAAGAGCAAGGATATTTCATCGCTTTCTGTAAAGCCGTAAATCACTTTGAAACCGCACTGCATAAGGTGTTTTACAGTTTCAACCATCATATCCCGAAACTTCGGATCAAAAGGTCTTTCAAACGGGTGACGTTCTTTGGTTAGCCTGGTAAACCCTCTGCCGTCTATTCTGGCTACCATATACAGGTTGGGAGGCACACAAAAGTCGTGAGCCGTTTCATAAACCCTGAGCCTTTTATCTAATTCGTCAAACTTCATTTTTCCATGATTCGACAGTGAATCCGCTTTCGGTGGTTTTAACAAAGTATAGTTCATCAAACCCTTCATCCATTTGCGGAATTTCCAGTTTCGCATAACCCCCCCTTATGCCCGCATCAGGTACCTTTTCTTTTCCTGTTCTTTGTGCATTTCTTTCCAGTGCTTCATTGATGGAAGAACTGAAATAATAGCCCGTGATGGTATAGTTATTTGCCCTGGCCATGGCGATGTACTTTTCCCTGTCCAGCCTGGTGGGGTTGGTGTTATCGACTACGAATTTTGAATGGGTAGCCATACAGGTTTCAAGAAAACGACTTTCCTTGTTGCGCGTATTCAACAGGTCCAGACTGATGCGAATATGGCTATTGAAGAAATGTGTCTTATAAAAAGTCGATTTCCCGGTCGCCTGAATTCCTATAAATATGATGGCCTGCATTTATCTTGTTTTAAAGTCTGGTCATGGCAGATAAGCTCTTTACAAACAAACCAGTGCGGGAAAACCACTAGGCTGGTCTTACTTTTTCTTTGTAATGCCTTCAATGGCTTTGGCAGCAAAGCGTTTACCCATTGTCACGTAACCCCGGGCAGACATGTGCAGATCGTCTTTAATTTCTTTTCCATTTCTGTTAAGTCCGTCATTCAGATCATCTGTATTGACCCAGTCAAAACGCGGGTCTGACTCGGCCACTTTTACCTGAATATCCCGGATCATGGTCCAGTGCGGATATTTTTCATCCTGCATATCAAAGTCACTCAGCCTGCCAATGATAAAATGGAGGTCTTCCCGCCCAAGATCCTGGCTGAACTGGCTGTAGAGCCCTTTCAGACTGTGCTCGTATACTTCTCCCAGTTGTTCCCGGGCATCACGCTCTCCCTGCATCCAGATAAAGGTTACCGAGGCAATGGATTCATCCTGGATGGCCTGAGGTACTTTGGCCATCAGACTATCATACAGGTCTGGCCGGGCTTTGATTTCTTTGCCCGCTGGTGCCTGCCAGTCACGGTACCAGCGTCTAATGGGCTGACCACCTTTAGCATCCTTTACCACAATCACCTGGTCTTTTCCGAAGGCTGCCTCCACGGTTGGTGAGAAGGATTCTTCGGGCTTAAGACCTACCATATTGCTCTGTCCTGAGAGGATAAACAGGTGTTTACCTTCCTGCTTTGCTGTGCAGGAGGAGAGCATCAGGATTAGGATACAGGTAAAAAGCAGTGTAATGGATTTCATAGCATAAAATGATCAGTTCCTGTTATCGGAAGTACTTGCAATCTGTTCATAATGGTCCGTCAATCTATTGCTGAGGCCTTAAAGACCATCAAAATCTCTTGTATTTATGTAAGGTATCCAGTTTTCTTTCAACATAATCAAATCTATGATCCCTGTAATAAGTCTGGTAAAGAGCGCCCTGGTTTAAAATGTAGTGGTATTCATATCTGATTTCAGTTCCGGAAACACCACCAAATGCGGCAGGTACCTGAGAAATCAAGTGATACTCGTAGACTTTCAGCGTGTCATCAATAATCTCGAATCTTCCCGTGTCGAGTTCATTCAAAGCACAATTAAAGTGTTCAAAATGACGGTTCTCATGGCGAAACTCATAGTACCGGGTGCACTCATCAAGATAGGGATTCAACCATCTGACTCCTTCGAGTTTATTGATGGAAAGGTGTTCCGGAACCATGCCTTTTTCAGTAGTATTCTTTCTAAGCAAATCTGTTTTCAGGAGCACTATTATGAGAAGAGTAGCTATAGTGATAAGTATGGAAATCTTCGTTATCCGCATAATTGTCTCTTTCCTGTTGCCAGGCATTGCGCCTTTGTTGGTGTGCTTCATAAACACAAGCTAAAACAAGAAATCTAACTCCTTAGTCGGCTTGCTGTTTCTGTATAACACAATTCTTTCGTAGCCGCCACGAGTTTCGGGAAATAACTGAATTCCAGTAGTGTCATACCTTACTGACCAGGAAAAACTACCAACAGGGTTTATTACGGTGAATGTGATGTCCTCATTGGGCTTTGCAACAATGCTGGTGGCTTCCGGCTCAAGCTGTATCTCTAATGGAGGGTCGTCTTGCCATACTGTGAAGGTTATGGAGTTATTTTCTACCATATGTTTAGTCTGAGTTATTTTGGTTTTTAAGGTGCTGTTTGTAGCATTGTTGGAATTGATCAACCAGATCAGAGAGGCAGGTTAATGCTTCTGAAAGCTCATCAAACAGCAAATCAAAATAAATTTCTATAGTTTCCAGACCTGGTTGTGAGAGTTCTGCTGAGATATGCCATTGGCTTTCATTTGTAATTTCAAAGAAAAACACCTCACTACGTTCGTCCATATTGATTTCCCAGGTAATACCTATTGCGCCCACTGGCCACTCTTCCCTGTCAGTAGAGCACATACTCAGATCAAAACGAAAGGAAGTCTCCGGGAATAACTGTCGGAGCTCTTTTGTGAAAAAGTAGAGATCGTTGTGAGTCTCACTTATTGAATTGAGTAGTTCTATTTCAGGTTTGTTTTTCATCTTAACCGAGATAATCATTTAGTGGAAAAACTACGAGCTCGTTGTCAAACGATTTGGCAGGAAGGAGCTAGTCAGACTGTGAGGATATGCTCTTTATTTCGGCTCTACGTTGAATTCTTTCAAATGATAGGGTGCCGGAGATTTCGTCTGCTACGTCTAAAAGATCGATCGCCTTTTGTAACCATACTCTGCTTTGAGGGGGAGTTGTGTTCACAGTTGATAGCCCCATTTTCATAAAGTAGTTAGAAAGTATCTCTATGTGCTCACCCCTGAGCTGGCGGTCTTGTAAATAGGTTTTCAACTCGGCTTTGTCAAGACGAACCATGAGAGGGATGTCGATATCCAGTTTACCCTTCAGTTGCTCATTAGTCACCTCAATTCCCTGAGCTGCCTTACCTTCTTCTTTTAAACCCAGAAAACCAGCCAGAAGTTTGGCGAGTACCTGGCCCAGTTGCTCTATCTGATCCTTGAGTAAATCTCTTTGTTCCATGTAGTATGGAATCTGGTCAAAAGTTGAATCAAAACCTTAGCAGAATGAATGAATGGAGAGAAATCACAGTGAGTGGTTGCAACGGGGGCAGGGGGAGAGGTATGGAATGGGAATTAATACCCTTATCCTTACGTATTACTTTGGTTGTCCAACTCAAAAATATGCGCAATTTTAGGGCTGACAGATTTGTAATGCCCCCCGACCTAAAATCATACCCATGGACATAGCACACTTGTTAAAAGCTGAAGGCATAGCGCCAACTCCGGCCGTAGCTTTTGATCTCAAGGCTGCCACCCGGCTGGACTTGAGTAAAGACAATCAACAGCTACAGCTGATAGACTTGAACAATGCAGAGGAGTTCAGCGGCTTTATCAATGAGCAAATCGCAGCAAAAGGTGCTGAAATTGGCTGGGGTGGTTACCGGGAGGAGAGAGGACTGTACTCCAGAAGTGAGTTGTTCGAAGAGGAGGAGCCCAGGACCATCCATTTAGGTATTGATATCTGGACGGCAGCGGGAACCGAAGTCTCTGCCCCGCTGGCAGCTGAAGTTCATTCCTTTGATAACCGCATGGTACATGGAGATTATGGGCCAGTGATTATTTTAAAGCATAATGTGGGCGGAAACGTATTTCATACCCTCTACGGCCACCTGAGCACAACTTCCCTCGAAGGACTGGAAACAGGCCAGCGCATAGAACAAGGCCAGTCTTTTGCCAGTCTCGGCAAATACGAAGAGAATTTCCACTGGCCACCACACCTCCATTTTCAGGTGATAATTGATATGCAGGAAAACCGGGGAGATTACCCCGGTGTCTGCCGTGCCAGCGAGCGTGACTACTATTTTGGCAATTGCCCCGATCCCGCTGTGTTGTTGGGACTTTGATAGACAATCTTAGTGGCTAAGAAAGCATAGTCGCTCCGATGCAAGGGTAAAGTACCTTACATGGATATATTTTCCTGGGAAAATAAATTTTGTCTACTTACTTTTGTTGCTATAAAATACCAACATGGCCAAGATTGATGATGAGATAAAATCCGGGTTTGCGAATGACCAACATCGTTTTGTAACCAATCTGGTATTCACAGCCAAATGGGTACATAATGCCTTTGTTGAGGATCTGAAGCCATTTGGCATATCGCCTCAACAGTACAATATCCTGAGGATTCTGAAGAGTATGGGAGACTGGGTGAGGATGTCAGAGGTAAAGGATGGTCTTACTGAAAAGTCGCCTAATACGACTCGCCTGGCAGATAAACTCATTCACAAGGGGTTTATAGAGCGTAAGGCCAGCGATACGGACCGCAGGGTGGTGTACGTAAGAATTTCGAAAGAAGGTGAGGCACTTTTTGACGAGATTAATCAGAAGGAGAGTGTGATACAAAAAGCATTGAATCATAACCTATCTGCTGAGGATGCCAGATATGTCAGCGATGTATTGGACAAATTCAGAGGTTAAAAAAATTTACCTAATTATTTCCCATGTAAAATATTAACATGGTGTATAAGTTGAATTCTAAGTTTAAAATGAGATAAGATGAACAAACGAGACATTATTATTTACAGAGTGATTACCGGGCTCTTTTCGCTGCATATGCTGTTTTCAGCCGTGATGTACTTTGTTATGCATGACATGGTAAGCGAGATGTTTGAGTCATTAGGGGTTTCTACGGCCGTTATTTATCCTTTGGCCATTGCCAAGATTCTGGGGCTGATTGCCATTTGGACCAATAAGTCCCGCCTGCTGAAGGAACTGGCATACCTGGGCTTTGCTATCGACTTTATTCTGGCGATTGTCACACATACAATGGCTAATGATGGCGGAGCTATTGCTGCCGTGATTGCCCTGGTAATGCTACTAATCTCTTACTGGTACAACCGAAAGGTGTTTGGTAAAGGGTAAGGGGACTGTGTTGCACTGCGAATGCCGTAGGGTTCCTCGTTACAAACGAGGAACAGGTAGGATGAAAACGGAACTCATTATGGCAATCTCACTCCACATGCAAGGCTGAAGCTTCTTCTTCCAGGAGAGGACCAACTACTTCAAGTTTTCTGCCTCCCCTGGCCAGTAACTCCCTGACCGGCATTTCGAACACCCAATTCGGATTATCTCTGCCTACTATTTCGTAATACCTTGTTTTACTCAACCCATAAACAAGCCTTCCGATGCCACTCCAATAGATAGCCGAGGTGCACATGGGACAGGGTTCATCACTGGTATAGATAGAACAATCGTTAAGAAAAGCGTAATCAAATAACTTACTGGCCTCTCTGATCAGGTTGATCTCAGCATGTGCGAGACAATCGCAATCCGTATTGATGGTATTCTCTCCTTTTAGAATGACCTCTCCTTCTTTATTCACCAGAATACAACCAAATGCCAGGTTGCCCTTTCTTTTTGACTCTTTTGCGGCTTCAATAGCTACCCTGACAAATTCTTTATCGCTTTTCATACTTGTGATTCTTTTACTGCCTGATTCTGGTATGTTAGTCCATTTCTGTTCCTGACTTATAAAACCTGAGGATCAGACCTTGTTGAGCACCCTGATTTCCGGTTCGCTTACCACACCGGCCTTTTTCATCTTGTCTTTCATTTCTTCATTGAGCATAAACTCCCGGAAAACCTGCTCATTGGGAAACTCGGAGATGATGGTGACACTACCGGGGTTGTCTATGGCGGTATAGAGACCGATGATTTTTATGCCCGTCTGCTCACGTAAAGGAGCGTCTGCATCAAATACCTTTTTCCATGCTACGAAGTCTGAGACCTCATGGGTCAAAATTGTTGTGATCATTTTTACTGAATTATGCTATGAGAGCGTTGGGGTGAAGCTTTGAGAGTCAACTGTTGCATTGACTGGTTCCATAGGTTTCCTGGTGAAGGTAGAGTTTTCTGACAAAGAATGGTAGCGGGAAAGAGTAAGGTATGGTTTGGGTATCAGTACGAGTCATAAATGGCACTATATAAGCTTATAACGATCTTCTTTTACTCCCAGGGTGTCATGCTTGACTTTCTCTGCCTTCAGATATCCGGATTCGGAAAGCTGAAAAAGTATTCTTTTGATTTTAAGTCTTTGATTCTTACAACGTAATTGCGCTACCTGGTTTGCTATGGGAACACCGACTTTTTCAAGAATTCTAAGAGGAGTGATATTTTGACCTTTGCGAGTAAACCTGGTAGCAATAATGGATTGTACCCATTTTACATCGATCTCCTCAACGGAAGGAGTGCCTATATGTACAGGTTTTTCCATTAATTCTTTCTCTTGAAACACCAGAATCTATTTAAGGCTTTGGCTCGTCCAGTTCTTGCAATCTGCTTTCTAAAATCAGTGCATGGTAGTCCAAAATGTTATTGAGTATGTCATTCGCCCTATCAGGGCAATGACTGTGTTTATAATCCACAGAATTACGAAACGTGCCCACTCTGATATACTCGCTTGTAGTACAGAATCCATTGTCTGTTCTTCCAATTCTGCCTTTCAGGTAAGCTTTGAGTGAGTCAATGTTCTTTTTTGAGACTAAATGGCTTTTGCCTGTTTTTTTATATTTCAACAGATATCCGTTATCTGTCAAAGTAATGTTAAAATGATCCTCACTTCCTCCAAAACAACCCCGGTGCTGAATTTCAATATCAAACTCTGGTTTGGCAAAAACCTTGTCCAGGGTTTCCAGATCATTACTTATTCTTGGCTGGTAGGAATAAGAGAGTATTAGTGGTAATATAAGAACCCATCTCTTCATAAAAACCATAACGTGGGTTGGTGGGGTGGTGTTGTAAGGGGAGGGTTTGGATGGCAGTCGCGCCTTTGTTGGTGTTCTTCACCAACAAAATATTGAACTCAGTACTATTTTATAGCTTTACTCTTCCTCGAAGTACTCCATGTAGTGGGATAAGAATGGGAAGCGATCATCATCTTCTTCATAAAAGCTTGCCGAAGAATAGGCGTATTGAACAAAGTCTTCGGATAGCATCCATTTTCCCTGTACCGGGTTATGGTGAATGTAATCAAGTTTTTGCTCTATGATCTCCCTATTGTAAAGATCTATGCTCAACGGATTTCTTTGCCAGATCTGATATTTCCGATCTTTTAGGTTTACTTCAAACTCTTTGTGAAGCTGAGGCTTATTGGTGCGAAGATCCTTCTGTATTTGCTGACTAGTGAACCTCAGGAAATCACGTTGTACATTTTTCAACTGATGTCCCGGACATATTTGCCAAATAATGTGAATGTGGTTAGGCATAATGACAAAACAGAAAACTTTCACTCTGTTCCTGGCTACAAGAAAGGAGAGACTATCCAGAATAATTTGCTTGTAATCATTATTGAAAAGTAGGGTTTTCCACTTGAGCACAGTAGCTGTGAAGAACTGTACGTAATTCGGTTCCATGTAGGAAAATAAGACAAATTTATTTAGGCAGTCTCTGAAGCGGTTGAGGCGTGTTGGTGAAGAACACCAACATGGGGCGAAAAGAACCCTAACACCACCAGGAAAACAGACCTCAGGTCAAAGTTATTCCGATGCTGCCTTTGTTGTTTTTTTGAGCAGATCAGGAACCAGCTTCTCAAAAAAACCTGAAGCGAAACAGAAAGTATAGATGAGTGAATTCATACTATTTGCATTTTTAGCCATTTCCAGAATAGCGGATCCTATGAATTCAGAACTAATTAGCTGATACATAATAATGCCGGATAGAAACGAGAGAAGAATTCTCGAGGCCCCGCTGGTGATATGTAATGTTATTCTTCCTTCCCTTGTGTCAATTTTGACGTTTTCAAGACCTGTTAATACAGATGTTAATCCACCCAGAACGCCATAGACATACACCAAATGATCAAATTCAAAGTACCTGTTAACGAGTAACCCAATCAAGGCAAAAAGCCCCGTAGCACCGGCAGCCCCCAATAAATACTCGAATCTTCCCCAGGCAGTTCTGGAACGTTCCAGAGAAGCAATGAGTGAGTTGAACATTTCGAGCCCATTGGAATACGGGTCTTCAATGTCTTTATCTTTTTTGGTTTCGAGGCAAACCTTAATAGCAACAGCGACTCTGTTGGCATATTTTTTACGGATAGAATCACGATAGAAATAGGAGAGTACCTGGCTGTAGGCGATGGAGGCCTCTCCCCAATCCATATTCATTTCATCGTGGGTCACTCGTACCGTCCCATCCTCAGTCTCGTAGATGATAAACTTTTGATTTTCTTTATTCCGTCTTGAGTGAATCTTGTGAATCTTTTCACCTCGGTTGTCTTTACTTCCTATTGTCCAGTCGCTCCAGTGCATTATCTACAAACTGGTCAGGTTTTAGAAAATCTCCAAATATTAATGTGCTGATATGCTTCACAGCGTTATCGTTAACAGTGAAATCAGAGGGGTTTCATAGAATCAGGAGTTTGTAAGTGTTCTTCATCAATACTCGTGAATTACCAGCCGCTTTTATCCACCACCCACATAATTCCCACTCTTCCCAATACCTTCCCATCTTATCTTTAAGGCTTTAATCATTCCCTATGAAAAGCCTGAAAACCTTCTTCTCTCTTTTACTTTTTCTCTTTTCTGTCAGTGCCTTTGCGCAGACTGACCTTTCTATGTTTGAGGCCATGGAGCCACGCTCTATAGGTCCGGCTGGTATGTCGGGTCGGGTGACGAGTATTGATGTGGTGCGGCATAACCGCAATGTCATTTATGCCGGTACGGCTTCCGGAGGCCTTTGGAAATCTGTCAGTGGAGGCACCAGCTGGGAGCCTCTGTTTGATAAAGAAGAGGTGGCCTCTATCGGGGTGGTAACCATAGACCCGTCTAATGCCAGCACCATCTGGGTAGGTACCGGAGAGGGTAACCCGCGTAACTCCCTGAACTCAGGTTATGGCGTGTATCGCAGCCGCGATGCTGGTAAAACCTGGGAGCATATGGGCCTGGAAAAGACCCGCAATATCCATCGTTTGATTGTACATCCTGATGACCCCAATACTATCTGGGTTGGAGCCATTGGCTCACCCTGGGCTGAGCATGAAGAGCGCGGTGTCTATAAGTCTGTTGACGGAGGTAAAAGCTGGAAAAAGGTGCTTTACGATATTCCGGGAGCGGGTATTGCCGATCTGGTGATTGACCCCACCAATCCCAACAAACTCATAGCTGCCATGTGGGAGCACAGACGCTGGCCCTGGTTCTTTAACTCAGGCGGTAAGGCTTCAGGCATCTACATCACCCATGACGGTGGTGAAACCTGGGAGAGAAAAACAGGTGAGCATGGCTTGCCAAAAGGAGATATGGGCCGTATCGGTCTGGCCATTGCGCCTTCTATGCCCGATCGTATCTATGCCTATGTAGAGTCGAAGGAGAATGCTCTTTATCGTTCGGATGATGGAGGGAACCGCTGGTACAGAATCTCCAGAAAAGGAGATACCCGACTGGGGAACCGCCCCTTTTACTATGCGGATATCTATGTAGACCCCAAAAACGAAAACAGGGTGTATTCTCTGCATACACAGGCCACCGCCAGCGAAGATGGAGGCAGAAGCTTTCAGATGTGGGTGAACCCGGGCTTTATCCATGTGGACAATCACGCCCTTTATATCCATCCGGATGATCCGAATTTTATCGTGCTGGGTAATGACGGGGGTATGGAAGTGACCCGTGATCGCGGTGGCAGCTGGCACTACATGGAGAATCTGCCGATCGGGCAGTTTTACCATGTGAACTACGATATGGAAACTCCCTACAATGTGATGGGAGGTATGCAGGACAATGGTGCCTGGCTCGGCCCCAGCCAGTTGCTTAAGCAGGGCGGTATTCGCAATAGCTACTGGGAACGCATTGTCGGGGGCGATGGCTTTGATGTAGTACCCGATCCGCTGGATACACGCTATGGCTACTCGCTGAGCCAACGTGCCAATATTCAGCGCTATGATCGCAAAACCGGTCAGATGGTAGGTATACAACCGGAACACCCGGATGGTACGGAAATCCGCTTTAACTGGAATGCCGGGGTGAACATTGATCCTTTCGATCAAAAGACTATTTACCTGGGTGGACAGTTCCTGTTCAAATCCAGTGACCATGGCGATAACTGGGAGATCATTTCCCCTGACCTGACCACTAACGACCCTGAAAAGCAGAAACAATATGATACCGGAGGACTGAATTATGATAATTCCGGAGCAGAAAACCACACTACTATCACCGTGATCGAGCCGAGTACGAAGGCTCAGGGCATGATCTGGGTGGGTACGGATGACGGTAATGTACAGCTCACCCGCGATGGGGGAGATAGCTGGACTAACAGTGCCGGTAAGTTCCCTGGTCTGCCGGCCAACAGCTGGGTACAACAGATCAAAGCCAGTACTTATGATGCCGGAACGGCCTTTGTGGTGTTCGATGAGCACCGCAGAGATGACTGGTCGCCTTATGTATACCGTACCACCAACTATGGACGCACCTGGAAGCGCATTGTGAATGACGATGATGTCTTTGGCTTTGCCCTTTCGTTTGTGCAGGATCCGATAGAGCCGAACCTGATGTTTTTGGGCACAGAATCCGGCTTGTATGTGAGTATGGATGGTGCTGATACCTGGGAGAAGTGGACGCATGGTTATCCTACCGTGCCTACTATGGATCTGCAGATCCACCCAAGAGAGCATGATCTGATCATTGGTACTTTCGGCCGGGCCTTATGGATACTGGATGATATTCGTCCATTAAGAGAGGCTGTACAGGTGGGATTGAAAAAGGTGAAGGAAAAGACGGTACATGTCTTCCCCATCCCTGATGCCACCAATGCTATTATCGGACCTTATTGGGGATATCGCAGCACAGGGCACGGCCTCTTTATGGGAGAGAATAAGCCTTTTGCCGCAGCGATCAGCTACTACGCCAAAGTAGAGGAGGGTGATAAGAGCCGGGTGAAAATGGAAATCGCTGATGTCAGTGGTAAGGTGGTGAGAACACGATACTATACCCCGGAAGCAGGTGTCAACCGTGTCTATTGGGGCTTTGAGAGTGATGGGGTAAGACAGCCCGGCTCACGCAAACCGACCAGCAAAACCGCCACACCACCACGTGGCTATGCTGTGCTGCCCGGTACCTATACCGTTAAGCTGACTTATAAGAAGGAGTCTCACAGCCAGACGATCAATGTATTGAGAGATATGCGCACAGGCTGGGATGATGCCGCCATGGCGGAGAAGCAAAGCTTTATCAGCGACTATTATGCCCTGGTGACCAGCGTGACCGAAGCGGTAGATAAACTGGATGGTGCCAATAAAACCATGGGCCAGCTGAAAGATCTGATCACAGACAATAAGGAGGCGAAGGATAAGACGAAAGAAGTAAGAGAGCGTGTGGCAGAGCTGAGAGAGAAGATTTTCGAGAAGCCCGTACAAGGGTTCCGCAATGATCCCAATGCACTATCCAGGCGACTCGGTAACCTGAGAGGAAAGATCAGCAACAGCTATAAACCGGTGACCCAAAGCCAGCGCTATGCTTATCAAACCGCTAAAAAACACGCGGATCAAATTGTAGGAGAGATCAATGACTTCTTCAATGATGACTGGGCGAAGTACAAGGCCTTTATCGATGGCCTGGGGCTGGAGCTGGTACCGAAGTATTAGATGGACCAGTGTTGAAGTGGCCTTGTGCTGATGTACTATACTGTTCGTGGTTTGGATGTTGAATGGTATGCGCTGATAGCATTTATACCTCATTAAGGTGATGGATTAAGAGAATCCGTAATCTATTCCCTTCCTGGATAGGAGGGGTCATGGGGGGGGGGACCAAAACCAGACCTGGTTGGCAACCTATCAGTTAGATGGCTTCGGTACCCTCGCAATGACTTTTCCAGTATCACCCAGCGTCACTGACTCTCAGGACGCTGAGGGGTATTGGGTTTAAGGACTTGTTATCTTATTCTGGTGGTCAATTCTGTCCTGCTCGACCAGGTTGAAGAAATGCTTTTGAGTGGAAACGCTTCCGGGGCCCTTCAATGTCAGGGATATACCTTCTGCATCCATTTGAATACCGGCATTGGTTATGGTGACCATCGATGGAGCGATGGCCTTCAGAATGCGTATGGACACCCAACCATAACAAAAATCTGAAGGGAGAACGGTTGCGGATGCTTATCTCACCATTAGTATAGGTAAGTTTTAGAAGAAGATTGTAGGGTAGAGGTATCATGAGTACTTGTGTATTGTAATGGCACCTGAGTAAGAGTCCGTGATCATACCTTTGAAATGAAACCCTGGACTTCCGAAGAAGCTCTTTCAGGTCTTCATCCGTGTCGATGTCCATTTGCTGTACAAAATAGGAAGCACTTCCCCGGGGACCGGATTGAATAGGTTCACCCAATTGCTTTCGAATATCCGAGGCTTTGATATCTTCTTCTCCGTAAACCACCACAAAATATAAGGAGAAATGGTTGTTCTGATAACATGATGAGGGATGAGAAGATACCCCGTCAGACCATAGGTCAGACGGAGTTAAGCATACTTCAGGTCTAGGCTGGTAGGTCTGCGACAGGGGACTATTGACCAAAATGCGAACTCATCAGGGAGATTGCTTCGGTGCCCTCGCAATGACTTTTTCAGGATCCCTCAGCATCACTGACCCTCAAGGTGCTGAGGCGAGCTCAAGGATTCGGGATTTATGGAATATGCGAGATATCTCGCATCTGGCGATGGGCCTGGTGGCTGGCTTTATCAAGGCTTATTGCCTCACATGTAAAAATGAAATTGCCGGCTCAGAACTATCCATAGTTTCGACCCGAACTAAAACGCATATGAAGATCGGATTTATCGGGGTGGGTAAAATCACCTCCTCACTGGTGCAGGCCTATTGCACCGCCTCTATTAAAGGCCTGGCAATCTATCTCTCTCCCCGAAACGCTGCAAAGGCCGATGCATTAAGCGCCCAATATGATCAGGTGACCAAAATGGAGAACAATCAGGCCGTGCTGGATGCAGCTGATGTCGTTTTTATGGCGCTGAGGCCTGACGATGCCCGTCCGGTGATCAAAGACCTGGTTTTTGACAAGCGTCATCTGGTTGTATCGGTGATTCCCTTCTTCAGATACCAGGAATTAAAAGAGGCCACACAACCGGCCCGGCATGCCTGTCGAGCCATTCCTTTGCCCAGTGTGGTGAATCATAACTGCCCTATACCAGTTTTGAACTCCAATGCCGACACAGAATCACTCTTCTCGCACATCGGCCAGCCTCTGCGCATGAGCACGGAAGACGAGCTTCATAGTATCTGGACGCTTACCGGTTTTATCACGCCTTTTTACGATATGATGGATACACTGAGTCGATGGGCTATTGACCATGGAGTAGGAAAGGGAAATGCCAATAAATATGTGGTGGACATGTTTCAGTCTCTGGCGAATGCCGCCCAGGTAGCTGAACCCATCGACCTCAAAGCCCTGGCCAAACACGCAGCTACTCCCAAGGGACTGAATGAACAGGCAGGTATTGAGATTGCGAATAAGGGAGCGCACCAGGCTTATCATGAAGCGGCTGACGGTATTTTTGAGAGAATTGAAAAGAATTTGCTGGAGCGTAAGCAGGGTCAATAGATAGAGTCTATGGTTATATCAGTCACAGGTCCCGACTTGTTGACCGGTAAATCAGAGAACCTGCGATAGAGAGAAGGGGCCCCGTCAGACCAGAGGTCAGACGGAGTTACTTCAAGGTTAAGTTAGTAGACCTGTTACAGGGGCTATTGACCAAAATGCGAATTCATCAATGAGATTGCTTCGGTGCCCTCGCAATGACTTTTCAATTCGTCATTGCGAAGGAGCCTTCAGGCGACTGCGGCAATCTTCATGTAGCATTTGTACATGGGAATTTACGAGCCCGGCTCAGAGTCACTGACCCTCATGACTCTGAGAGACTTAGGGCTTCAGAACTTGCCCAGGTGCTGTCTTCTCAGAATGCGCATGACTTCTTTCTGAGCCTCAGCTCCACCGGCAATGATCTGCTTTGCTCTGTCGGCTTTTTCCTTGTCTACCGGCTGATAGGTTACACTCCACTCAGCAATAGCCATGATAATAGGGAAGAGGTCAATGCCCTTTTGTGTAAGAGAATAGATAATCTTCTGCTTATGGCTGTCATCTTCATGGCGGGTAACAATGCCCTCCGCCTCCAGCATGTTCAGTCGATTGGTCAGGATGTTGGAAGCAATCTTTTCTTCAGACTGCAGAAACTCACGGAAATGTCGCTTCCCGTCAATCATCATATCCCGGATAATCAATAATGTCCACTTATCTCCGAATACGTCAAGTCCCAGGTACTGAGGGCAATACGATTTATACACCTTTTTTTTCTCCATGCCAATCTGTTAAACTGATTGCAAAATAAAACCAGATTACTATATTTACAACCGATTTCTTTTTGCAACCGGTTTTTTGAAACAATCAAACAGAAACAATGGAAAACAATCTATTGAAAAACAAAACGGCCGTAGTATTCGGGGCCGGAGGTAATTTAGGCAGGCAGGTGGTAAAGGCCTTTGCAGAGCAGGGAGCGACCGTTTTCGCTTCGGATATTGACGAGAAGTCATTGTTGCCTCTTACCGGAGTCACCAGCCATGTAGTAGATGCCCTGGATGAACGTGCGGTGGAGCACTATCTGGAAAAGATAGCTGCCCAGACGGGACAGCTGGATGTAGTGATCAACCTGGCAGGCTCAGACCCCGCTGCTTATAATCACGGTAAACCAGCCTCCGATGTGTCTTTGGATCAGCTTCTGATCCCTATGAAGACGGCTACCGGTACACAGTTTATCACGGCCAAGGTGGCACATCGGTTTATGGCTACACAGGGGAAGGGTACCATCATTTTTATCACCTCAACACTATCTAAAATCGCCCCGGCCTGGACCACCGCTCTGACGGCTTCGCATGCGGCCACCGAAGCTTTGGCCATGTCACTGGCTACGGAGTGGGGCCCCGAGGGCATCCGGGTCATCGGTGTTCGGTCCGAGGCCATGACGGAGTCGCCCACGATTGACTATACCTTCACTACCATGGGGCAGAACATTGGCCTGAGCCGGCAGGAGATGCAGGGCTGGGTAGAAGAGAAGGTACCTCTCCGAAGACTTACTAAAGGGCATGAAACAGCCCAGGCTATTGTACTGGCAGCCTCCGATCTGGCTGGTTTTATGACAGGCACTTTTCTCAACCACTCCGGTGGACATGTATTAAACTAATGAGCACTATGAGTACAACAACCACATCAGAAAACTATCAGACCTCAGTGCTGATCAAAGCCGGCACTTTGGGAGTATTCAAGGCTATTACCGAGCGAATTGACGAATGGTGGGGAGAGGTTGATCGTCAACCCTCCGGAACCGGAGTTACCTTCAGGGTTTCTTTTGGAGAGGCCTTCTGGACCTTTCGTGTCACGACTTTTGAGCCTGAGCACCTGGTGACCTGGGAATGTATTGAGTCCAACCAGGTACATGCCGGCCTGATGGGAATTAAAGAGGAGTGGTTGGGGACTCAACTGCACTGGCAGATAGCCACTGAAGAAGAAAGTGCTACCCGCTTATGCTTCACGCATGAAGGCCTGGTTCCTGATTTCAATTGCTATGAAGTATGTTCTGATGCCTGGGGCTATTTCATTGGCAGTAGCCTGAAAGAGCTTGTGGAAAGGGGGCAGGGGCAACCTGAGTTGATATAAAGAGTCGCTGCCTTTACCTCCTCTTATTTTTTAGGGGGAGGTATCTTTTTGGAAGGTAAAGGTGATTCCATGAAGTCATAGACAGAGTCTATGGTTATTTGAGTCACAGGTTCAGAGAACCTGCGACAGGTCTTCAGAGAACATGTGACAGGTGTTCGTAGTCTATTCCCCTCCTGGCCAGGAGGGATTAGGGGTGGTTGATGAGAGGCTGAGCCGAAGACTTGCGACAGGTGTTAGAGCTGAACTTCTTCTTCCAATGCTTTTACAGGAGCAAAATATTTTTTCAGGGACTGTAAGATTTATAGCTTATTTCTCAACCTATGGAGAAATAAGAGCTTATGTATTTACTAAAACTTACTTCCGTTTTTCTGCTGATCGCCTGGTCCATTGGCCTTACTGCACAAACTCCACTGGAAAATGACCTCAATACCTATCTGGAGGTCATCGCTGCTAAAAAATCGTTCAGTGGCGAGGTACTGATAGCCAAAGGAGATCGGGTGATTTTTCGAAGAGCCCTTGGTAAAACTTCCATCGATGGCACAGCAATTCTCAAGCCCGAAGTTATATACCGCATTGCTTCGATTACCAAAACTTTTACCGGCACCCTGGTAGCCATGGCAGAAGAAGAGGATCTGCTGGCGTATGATGACAGGATGGGTAAGTATATACCAGAGCTTGCTGAACCCATAGCAGCGCTTACAATCCATCAATTACTCACGCATACCTCTGGTCTGCCTCACAATGAGGGCATCGAGAATTACTGGGCTGAAAAGTCAAAGAAAGAAATGACTGTTCGTGAGGTGATCAGTGAGATTAACAAGCTTGACCTGCTTCATGCTCCGGGTGCGGAGATGAAATACTCAAGCCCCGGCTATTATCTGCTGGGAGTTCTGATCGAGCGGGTTTATGATAAGTTATATCAGCAGGTACTCAAGGGGAAAATCCTCGACCCTCTGCATATGGAGAGCAGTGGCGCGAATACACCGGAAAAGCTTGTGAATGCCTTTCATCTGCTTCAGGAAAAACTCGTGCCGGCACCTTACCGCAACTATTCCATGTTGAAAGGAGCCGGAGATATGTATGCCACAGCAGAAGACCTTCTGAAATGGGGAAGAAGCTTCTTCAATGGGCGGTTGCTGGGAGAATCTACCCTTAAAACAGTGCTCAATAATCAGCTTCCTTATGCCTATGGTTGGTTTGTAGATGCAGACAGCCCCTTGCGGTATTATCATGGTGGAGGTACCTGGGGCTATTCCGGTTATCTGGCGATCTATCCTGAGGAGGAGGTCAGCATCATCATTCTGAGTAATGTATCTTCCCTGCCGGTGAAAGCTATGGGTGTAGATATTGAAAAAATGGTCTATGGTCTGCCCTTTGAAATGCCCGTGGTGCAGGAGGCTATTGTGATGAAGGGAGAACTGCTCGATCGCTATAGTGGTACTTACCTGTCTGAAACCAGCGAAATGAGACTGGAGGTAAAGCGGAGAGGAGAGGTTCTTTTTGCGCAAATTGGCGGTAGTCCGGCTTTTCAGATTTACCCGAAGGGAGATCATGTCTTCTTTGGAAAGAAGGTTGAGGTAGAGTTTACCTTTGAGTCCAGCGGTGACCAAATAAAAGGAGTAGCAGCCGAGCGTATGGGACGAACCTTTACCTTTAAAAAACGCTGAGCATGGAAGAGACCTTCCTGGAATTGATAGAAAAACACCAACGGATTGTCCATAAGGTATGTGGTATCTATCGGGATACCCCGGAAGATCGGGAAGACCTGTTTCAGGAGGTGGTGTTTCAGTTGTGGAAGGCTTACCCCGACTACGAGGGAAAAGCAGGGTCCACTACCTGGATGTACAGAATTGCACTGAACACCGCCATGGCGGTTTATCGCAGGAAGGCCGTCTCTATCGACCTGGAGGAAGACCTGGGTAATAAAT
>DIYF01000173.1 GCA_002427745.1 Roseivirga sp. UBA6061
CCGGTATTTCGGTGAAGGAATGGCTGGCAGCAACCGGAAAGCAGGGTACTGTCCGCGTGTATGGCACCCCTGCCGAAGAAGGCGGAGCCGGTAAGGTTTATATGGCCCGTGCCGGACTGCTGGACGATGTGGATGCTGTGCTTCACTGGCACCCGGGAAGCCGCAACGCAGCCGGAGCTACCTCTTCCCTGGCCAATAAGTCTGCCAAGTTCAGATTTTACGGAGAGGCCTCTCATGCCGCTGCATCCCCCGAAAGAGGACGCTCCGCACTGGATGGCGTGGAAGCTATGAATCATATGGTCAACCTGCTCAGAGAGCATGTACCCCAGGAAACGCGCATTCACTATGTGATCACCCGTGGTGGTGAAGCTCCCAATGTAGTGCCTGCCTTTGCGGAAGCCTTTTACTATGTCAGAAACCCTGACGTAGCCAATGTCAAAGAAATTTTCGCAAAGGTGGTAAAGGCAGCCGAAGGAGCGGCTCTGGGCACAAACACCGAAATGAAATATGAGGTAATTCACGGGCTGTATAATGTGCTGCCCAACGAAACACTGGCCAGGCTCATGCACAAAAACCTGGTCAAGGTAGGCGGTGTGGAATACAGTGCTGCTGATACTGAGTTTGCCAAAAAAATACTGGAAACCTACTCCATAGATGTATCACTGGAAGATGCGCAGAAGATTGAGGAGTTTGTGGTAAGAGAAAAGGGAACGGGTGGCTCTACAGATGTCGGGGATGTGAGCTGGCTGGTGCCTACGGCCGGTATGAGTGCCGCCACCTGGGTGCCGGGCACCTCTGCCCATACCTGGCAGGCCGTGGCAGCCGGAGGCACGGATATCGGTATCAAAGGCATGATGGTAGCCGCTAAAACCATAACGCTCACAGCCATGGATATCTTCAATGACCCCGATGTTACCCAAAGAGCCAGGGAAGAACTCATCAGAAGACAGGGTAAAAACTTTGTTTACGAGGCTCTGGTAGGTGACCGGCAGCCACCACTGGATTATCGAAAATAAAATCCGGAGAACTCAGAGGCAGGAAACTCCTACTTCCTGCTTCTTACCTCCTACTTCTTACCTCTTACTTCCTACTTCCTACCTCCTATTTCCTATTTCCTACTCCCTACCTCTTACTTCATCCCCCCTACTCCCTACTCATTACCTCCTACTCTCTACTCCTCCCATCTCCTCAAAAAAATCACACCAAAACAACCAGCGCATCGCCTTCGCCAATCTCTCCGGTCTCTAAAATCTTACAGGTAATTCCACCATGTCCCCGCATGGCATTATAGCCACCGTCTCCGAGGTTTTCTTCCATACGTGAGCAAGGATGACACTCTCCGGTATATTCCAGCACTGCTGTTCCCAGTCTGAATTGTTTTCCTTTCAGCGCCAGCAGATTCACACCCCGGACCACGATGTTTCTTCGAAGCAGAGCGGGATCAATCTCCTCAATGCACACTATAGAGGCTACAGCATCCATATGTTCTTTCTGAATCAGCGTCACCTGACGTTTACCACCCCTGGAAGCGTAGTGGTCTCCTATCAGCCCTACTTCTGCCTCAGCATGCACAGAGGCAACTTTTACAAGGGCCGACCTTCTCTCTGGTCTGACACCAATCCACTCCACAATTCCCGGCTTTGTGAACCGGGAAGTAAGGTATTCTATTGATTTCTTCTCTACTGATAGCATAAACGAAAATAGTGAATTATTAGCCGCTTTGACTTGCATATGACCATCCAGCAAATTCTACTGAGATAGTGAACTTTTTCCCGATCTTTTTTCTTGAGGAAATAGCTATTTTTCCGGAGCCCATCCGTATACACTATCCAATACTAAACCAAAAAAGATAAACCATGAGTACACTAAGACTTGGAAGTACCGCACCTGACTTTACTGCAGAAACTACCGAAGGCAATATCAGCTTTCACGAGTGGCTGGGTGACAGCTGGGGCGTGCTGTTTTCCCACCCTGCTGATTATACCCCTGTATGCACCACCGAGCTGGGATACACAGCCAAACTTCGTTCAGAATTTCAGGCCAGAAATGTAAAAGTACTGGCACTGAGCGTAGATGGACTGGAATCGCACAAAGGCTGGATCGGTGACATCAACGAAACTCAGAACACTGAGGTGAATTTCCCGATTATTGCCGATGAAGATCGTAATGTAGCTACGCTGTATGACATGATCCACCCGGAAGCAGACAGCAAACTCACCGTACGTTCGGTATTCGTGATTGGCCCTGACAAAAAGATCAAACTCACCATCACCTATCCGGCATCTACCGGCAGAAATTTTGATGAAATCCTGAGGGTGATCGATTCATTGCAGCTGACAGCTTACCACAAAGTAGCAACTCCTGTAAACTGGAAAGCCGGTGACGATTGTGTCATTGTTCCTGCTGTAAGCAATGAGCAGGCTGACGAATTATTCCCCAAAGGATATGAAGAAGTAAAACCTTACCTCAGAATGACTCCGCAGCCTAATCTGTAAAAGATAAACACAGGCTTTTAGCCCTTTATAAAATCCATGGCTTTTGCATCTTTGTAATCGCCATGGATTTTTTATTTCAATCACCCCGACTTGGCTTTCGCCAATGGCAGAGTACAGATATCACTCCCTTTGCCGCTCTTAATGCCGATGCGGATGTCATGGAATTTTTTCCGGCCACACTGAGCCATGACGAAACCCGGGAAGCCGTACAGCGGTACCAAGAGCATTTCGAAACCTATGGTTATGGCTGGTATGCAGCAGACCTTCTGGAAACAGGAGACTTTGTCGGTTTTATCGGTTTTGGTAAAGTGGATATGGAGGTCAGCTTCAACTCCTCAGTAGAGATTGGCTGGCGTCTGGCAAAGACTTACTGGGGCAAAGGACTGGCCACTGAAGGTGCCAAAGCCTGCCTTGATTACGGCTGGACTACACTCGGCTTTTCGGAGGTTTATTCTCTCACTGCCACCCTGAACAAGCGATCTGCCCGGGTAATGGAAAAGCTTGGTATGAGCTATGAGGGTAATTTTCTTCACCCTAAACTTGAAAAAGGGCATCCCCTTGAAGAGCATGTGCTTTATAGTATTCATTCTCCGAAAAATTGAGGCCACCAAATTACATCCGTTCTGGCGACCTTTCCCCTCAAAAAGTGGTCTGTTCTAAGACTGGCAGCGTTATATTGATTCTATGACCCGAAGTGAGCAAATAGCCTTTTGCCGAAAATGCACCAATCGTAAGTTCGATAATCAGCAGGGCCTGATATGCCGGTTAACAGATAAGAAGGCTGACTTTCAGGATGAATGCCCCGACTTTCATATTGATCATACAGTAGAAGACAAAATACAACCTGGCGAGGAAGAAGAAAGACTCACACCAGGCCCTGAAGTACTGGAAGGAATGACTGGCCTGGTGAAGGACAAACTCAGACGTTACCAGGACTTCAAAGCCGCTCTGATAGGAGGTGTCCTGGCTGCACTGATCTCAGCTCTGTTTTGGGCAGTTCTTGATGTGGGGTTCGGAGTACCTCTGCTAATTCAGTTCCTTACCAAAGCCATGATCATTGGACAGACTATACGTTATTTCGGAGCCGGGATAGATCAGAAATTTGGTATGCTGGGTGGTGTACTCACCTTGGTCAGCTGCACCCTTGGTATATTTTTTACGGAAATCGGGCTGATTGCCCGGGAACTCAATGTGGGGCTTCTGGAAGTTATTAAATCTTTTGACTACAGTCACCTCCCCTCTTTAGCAGACGACACAATAAACCTGACTAATCTGCTACTGGCCGGTGTAAGCGTTTATATGGGTTACTTTCTGTCTTTCAGAGGCTTTTCATCCAGAGAACTGTCAAAGATTGACTCATCAGATTTCGATCCGATACCTCCCAATTATTTCCGCTCAGGTAATTCCCTTAAAAAACCTGCGATACTCATAGCCTTCATCATGCTGGTCGCTTTGATCTCACTTTTCATAATTTCTGAACCCACCATACCTGGCGAACGAGAGACGCTGTATGGGGCGGTGATGGAGCGCTACCCTGATGGATCGCAGCAGGCACAGGGTAAGTATTCTGGCGGCACAAGAGAAGATATCTGGAGCTTCTGGTACCCGGCTAATGGTGGGTTAAAGGCCGTTGGGTTCTACAACAGAGGTATCCGTGCCTCCGAATGGACATGGTACTCCGAAAAAGGTAGCGTCTTAAGAGAGGGCCATTACTCCAGAGGCCTGAAGTCGGGCAATTGGACAAACTACTATCAAAATGGAAGAATAAAAGACTCCTGTCAGTATGTAAACGGAAGGCAACAAGGCACTATCACAAAATTTTACGACACGGGCGAGCTTATGGAAACTGGTACTTATCATAACGGAATGGCTCAGGGGCTTTGGACGCTATTCTACAAAGACGGTAAGAAGAAAAGCGAACGAACCATCGTCAATGGCGCCAGATATGGCATTTCAAAGGTCTGGGATGAAACAGACCAGCCAAAAGGCAATGACTTCGAAATGATCAGCGCCTGGGATCAATATGGCGATCAGATGGTCACCCGGGGAGACGGATTTTACTCAGAATACCACAACAATGGCGAGCTGAAAAGAGAAGGCGAGATCAGCAATAAACAGAAGACCGGCACCTGGAGAGCCTGGTTCCCAAACGGTAACCTGGCCGAAGAGGGAGAATACATCAATGGAGTATATTACCTCCAACAGTCATGGACAGCATCAGGACGAGAGATCATATCTGATGCCAACGGAGACTATGAACGCTATGATGCTTCCGGGGAATATCTCCTTGAAAGGGGGAGCATTCTCAATGGCCTCAGAGAAGGTACCTGGACCGCATACCACGCAAAATCTGATCAGCCCATGCTCGTAGCCAATTACAAAGAAGGCAAGCCTGAGGGGCTACTGACCTATTATTACCCTTCTGGCAGTATTCAACTGCAAGGCTTCCTGACCGGGGGACTGAAAACCGGAAAGTGGGTCGCTTATTTCGAAGACAGCACCATCAAGTCCACTACCCTGTTCGAAAACGGGCTAAGGCATGGATCAAGGACGATCAACAATGAAGAAGGCAAACAGTTAATAGAAGAAACTTATAAATCGGGAAAACTCGTTCGCGAAAAGCTATTTATAGAAGAGTAAACCTACTTCCCGAATTTAGCGTCCTCCGGAACACGATAAGGCTGAAAAGGAATTTTCAGCAGATTACCCATCTTATCGTTCTCCTCTGGTTTCATATGTGTGTCAATCCCGTAAATGAGTTCTTTGGTATCATCTACCTGGGCGAAGGTTCCGAAGATGCGGTCCCAGATGGAGAAGATGTTACCATAATTGGTATCTGTAAGCGGCTGGGTATAGTGATGGTGCACTTTGTGCATCAACGGGGTAATAAAGACATAGGAAAGTGCTCTGTCCAGGCCCCTGGGCATATTGATATTCGCATGTGTGATATGTGCAAAGAGCACCGAAAGGCTCTGATAAAACATAATAATCCACATGGGAGCTCCCACCAGCATCACTGCCAGAATGGTAAAACCGATTCTGAAAACTGTCTCTCCCGGATGATGCCTGAGCCCCGTAGTGACATCCACCGTGGTATCGCTATGGTGTACCACATGAAATTTCCACATCCATTTCACCTTATGCTCAGTCCAGTGCGCCAGATAAGCCCCAATCAGGTCGAGCAGCAGAACCCCGACTACCAGCTGTGCCCAAAGCGGTAGCTCAAAAATGTAGAGCAGTCCGAATTTATTGTCAGCTACATAATCTGAAGCCGCCAGCAGTGCTCCCGCCAGACCGAAACCAATGATGGCTGTAGTCAAGGTAAAAAACAGATTGAGGCCGGCATGCCGCACCTTTTTATACTGAAATTTAAAGAGCGGCAAGGTGCCCTCTACGATCCAGAAAATCACTACGCCCCCGATAAGAATCCCCGCTCTGAACTCTGTGGGTATGTTGTCAAAGAAATTTACGATCGCTTCCATGCTTCAATTTATTATGCATGCAGCACATATCCAATCCGGCTGAATCAAATAATAGTGCTATTAGAAGTTCCTTACTTTTTGTTCATTGGTATATCAAACCACTTTTTATGAAACTCAGAAGTCCCATTCTGGCATTTTTCCTGCTGGTTCTTGCTCAAATCACTTTTGCTCAACAATTCTCCAGGGCAGTTCAACCCTATGTAAGCGAACAGGGTAAGTTCGTAGCGCTTACCCACGCCAAGCTGATTGATGGCACAGGATCGGCCATCAAAAACGACCAGACACTGATATTTAAAGATGGCATTATTACGGCCATAGGTCCCAGCAGTACTACTCGCATTCCGGAAGGGGCCAAAGAGATCGACTGCACGGAAAAAACCATTATTCCCGGGCTTGTCATGTTGCATGAACATATTTTCTACCCTAAGCCTTATGACGGGGTTTTCAGTGTGGCTCAAATGACTTTTACCTTCCCCAGACTATACCTGGCCGGTGGAGTAACCACCATGAGAACAGCAGGCAGCATAGAACCCCAAACAGACCTGAATATCAAAAAAGCCATCATTGAAGGTAAAATGCTCGGCCCCAAAATGGATGTGACCGGCCCCTTTATCGAAAGACCCGGCACCCCGGTGCCTGAAATAGGCCCTATCAATAGTCCAGAAGAAGCCGAGGCCATGGTGAATTACTGGTCTGATCGTGGCGTGAATTCTTTCAAGGTTTATCAGAATGTGACCAAAGAAGACCTGGAACGTGTAGTAAAAACGGCCCATGCACGGGGTAAAAAAGTAACCGGACATATCTGTTCTGTCACTTACAGAGAAGCTGCTGAAATCGGCATAGATAATATAGAGCATGGCTTTTTCCAGAGTTCTGACTTTGTAGGTGATAAAGTCACGGACTATTGCCCGGCTTTCAAACGTGGAAGAACACTGAGAGAGCTGCCTGAAGACAGTCCTGAAATGCAGGCTTTGATGGATTACCTGATTAAGGAGAATGTGGCCATCACTTCTACCCTGCCCGTATTTGAGCCCTATACAGGACGAGAGGTTGTGCTGGGCAATGGCCTGGATGCCATGAGCCCGGAGATCAAAGAAAGTCTGGTAAGACGCCATAGCAGAATGCAGGGCAGAGACGAAGCTTCACAGGCGCTTTTCAAAAAGCAAATGGCCTGGGAAAAGAGATTCTATGAGCAGGGCGGACATCTGGTGGCCGGTACTGACCCCACCGGAGCAGGACGTACCGTGGCGGGCTATGCCAATCAGCGCGTGATAGAACTATTTATTGAAGCAGGCTTTGCACTCACAGATGCTATCAAAATTTCCTCCCTGGATGGCGCCAGATTCCTCGAAAGAGCAGACAAAGTCGGTTCACTGGAAGTAGGCAAACAGGCAGATATTGTACTGATAGACGGAGACCTGGAAGCCGATGTGGCGAATATTCGTAAAATGGAACTGGTATTTAAAGACGGTATCGGCTTTGACTCCCAGGCTATCTTCAAATCCATGAAAGGCAAGGTGGGGATGCACTGATCAATGCCTCGCCTCTATTGACTCTTAACCCGTATTTTAAGAACTTCTACCATGATGAGGTGCTGGTTCTTTATTTTGCTACTGTCCCTTTGTCTGCAGGCCAGGCCACAAGAGCCTTATGTAATTGAGACCAGTGATATCACCCGTTTCTGGCAGGCATTTGATCAATTAGCCAATGCCGGGTCTAAAGAAGACAGTATTCAGATTATCCGGGACCATTATATCAACCAGGCCTCCAAACACTTTCGGGAGTTTCTGAAAGTGCGAAAGTTCACAGCCGAAGAGTATGTAAAGAAAATAGGCCTGTATCCGCTTTTCTGGAAGTCCGTAAGACCACTCACCGAAGGAATTGACAAACGGAAAGGTGAAATCGACAAGGTCTTTCAACAACTGGCGGCAGTCATTCCCAACTTCAGACAACCAGATGTATGCTTTGCTATAGGTACTCTCCGAACAGGAGGAACCACGAGTAAGAACCTCTTGCTTATTGGAGCTGACATTGCTGCCTCTGACTCCACCGTAGAAAAGTCAGAGCTCTCTCCCTGGCTCAAGAGTGTTATCGGTAACACAGGAGATATTGTAGCCATGGTGGCACACGAAACAATCCATACCCATCAAATCAACTACAGAAAAACCACCCTTCTGACCGGCTCAATCAAAGAAGGCGTGGCGGACTTCATCACCGACAGATTTCTTGGCCTCAATATCAATCGCCCCCTGCATGATTATGGAAATGCCCGTGAATGTGAATTATGGACAGAATTTGAAACATCCATGAAAACCGCCCCCGGGGATTACAGCCTGTGGCTATATGGCGGTAAGTCTTCCGGGGCACGTCCTGCAGACCTGGGGTACTACATAGGTTATAAAATAGCCGAAGCCTATTATGACCAGGCGACAAACAAAGAAGCAGCTATTAAAACCTTACTCAATCAGAAAAAGTACCCCGAGATATTTCGCAGGAGCGGTTACAGTCAGAAAGCCTGCTCCAGATAGGGACTTCCCTCCATTTATTTAATAATCAAACACTTGCCCCATTCAATCATAAGACTATATTTGCACCACTATCTATAATTAGTCTAAATAAAAAGAATGACCAGCGTTAGATTCAGAAACCTCTCCCGCAACTGGCACAGAGACATAGCTTACTTTTTCGTAGGGCTTATCATTTCATTCTCTATTTCGGGCATAGCACTGAACCACAGGCGTACTTTCAATTCCAGGGAGTTTACTTACAATGCTGAACCCATTCAGCTGCAGCTTCCTGAAAACGCTGAGGAAATCACTGAGGAGTTTGTACAAACCCTGCTGCCGGTGATTGATATGGGTAATAAGTATGAAGGTTTCAGAATCAGAAACGGTTCTTTGCGCATCATCTACGAAAAAGCCCGTGCCGAAGTAGACCTCAAAACCGGAACTGGTGAAAAAGAATGGGTCGGCAGACGCATAGGCCTGGCAGAAATGGCCGATCTCCACCAAACTACCAACCCTGCCTGGATCTGGTATTCCGATATTTTCGGAGTGGCCATGATCATCATTGCCGTATCGGGTATGTTTATTTCAGGCGGTAAAAACAGTTTCAAAAGCCGTGGCTGGAAGCTGGCTGTGGTAGGCATTGTTTTTCCCCTGGTATTCCTCTTCTTCCTGGTTTAACCACCTGTGCTGAGGCAACTATTCAGGCACAATGAGAGTCTGTTGATGTGTAGTCATTGACATGAAAAAAATGATCAACAACATCAACATCAATCCCAACTCACTTTTTCTGAACACCCGTGATTTTAAGTGGAAAGCAGCCATAGTCTGTACGATTGTTGTCTTTCTCATTTTATTCCTGTTACAACCCTTTAACGGCATTGTTCATGGGTTTACCTTATCGGGCATTCTGAGAATCCTCAGCTATGCTCTCGTTGTCGGGCTTACAGTTTTGCTGACGGAGTTCTGTTTGATTAAAGGCTTTAAGAAGATCTTTCCCGGAAACCGATTTTACCTGCCTCTGATATGGTATTCTCTGACGCTCGTTTTAGTCACCACAGCGGTCTTTATCATGAAAAATGCCTGGTCGGATTTTGCCTATATGAACTGGTATGAATACGGCATTGTAGTGAAGCGTACCCTGTCCATCGCCATCTTTCCCCTCATACTTCTCTTTGTTTTCCTGCTAAATCAGAAAAAGAAAAGTGATGTGCTCAATTTGCAGGCCGATCAGAAAAACGAATTTCTCTCTGTCAATCAGGACCAGCTTTTGTATTTACAGAGCCAGGACAACTATACCGAGGTACATTATATTAAAAATGATGAGCTCAGGAAAAAACTGCTGAGAGGAAGCCTGAGTAGTTTCGAAAAACAACTCGCCTATCCGCTGTTCAGGTGCCATCGGTCTTACATTGTAAACCTGCTTGCGATAGAAAGCCTGAAAGGCAATAGTCAGGGCTACCAACTGAACCTTCGTCATGGAGAAACCAGCATTAAAGTATCTCGTAAGTACGCCTCTGACTTCAGGAGAAACTGGACCAGCCACTGTGACAAACTCCGGGAGTCTTAGCCATTTATCCCCACAGTTGAACTCTGACCACAAAGCCTGAGTCAGATACATCCCCATACCGGCAGACGGTTTCATTTGTGTAAAGTCAATTAGTCACAAATGAAACAAAAAGACCTTAAAGAACTCATTATTGTCGGGTTGGTAGCTGGCGCGGTTGTGTCTGTTACCTACCCGCTGCAAATCACCAACCGCTTTTCTCGACTGGGGCAAACGCTCATGGAAATCACCATGGGGCCCTTGATCATTATCGGCAGTCTGGCTCTGTATTTTTTCATAAAGCAGCAGCGCGATACAGTCTACAACATGCTCGGGCTCATTTTTAATATACTGGCGGGACTCAGTGTCACCATGATGCTGGTGGTGCAGGGAGCCGTTTTCACTATGATTCAGGATTACAGAGAGGCTACTGACGAGCTTAGTAAAAAAATCATCGGGCAGAGCTTTAAGTCCGGTAATCTCACCCAGCTGGGAATGGATATCACCTTTGATGTATTTATCTCACTCGGCACGGTATTCATAGCAGTTGCCTTACTTAAACAGCATCGGATCAAACGGTGGCTCAGCCTTCCCGGAGTCGTTGTAGGACTGGGAGGACTTTCTCTGAACATTGCCACTTTCCCGATTCCTCCGGCAGATCAGGAATTCTTCGATCCGGGGCCGTTTTACGGGATCTACTTTGGTCTCTTACTCATCGCCATGCTGATAGAAGTTGTTAAGGAGCACAGACAAAACAAAAGCCTGCAATGAGTGTACTCAAAATAACCTACCTCATAGTGCTTGCCACAGTCGCCTCCCACCGCGCAATAGCTCAGACAGCAGACAGCGACCCGATAAAAGCTTATATGGAAAGCGTTTCGCCCGGCAACCTCTTACCCGACAACAGTTTGCTGCTGGGAATCAACGGAGACAGCACCTTTTTCCATCAGTTGAAGGGACAATGGCTTCTGCTGGACTATTGGTCCACATCCTGCAGACCCTGCATTAAAGAAATGCCCTACCTGAAAGAGTTACAGAAACGGTATCAAAGCAAAGGGCTGCGCATCGTGATGATCAACCTGGATAAGAAAGAAAAGAAGTGGAAACGTGGCCTGAAGCTCTATACCCCTCCCGGCCCGAACTATACAACCAATCGATCCGTCAGCAATGCCTTCTTTGCCCTGAACCTCGTAAAAATGACCTCGCCCGATGGAGAGCAAAGCATTGTGACGCTGATGCCCCAATACGTACTGATAAGTCCTGAAGGGGAAATAATTGACAAGAAAATGCCCAAGCCTTCAGACCCCTTATTTCACGAGAAGCTAAATCAATATATGATGCGTGTTTCTCCTGAAAGAGGAAACCGGTAGCTACCCAAAGGCTTACTCCTGAACCATCAGCTTAATAGTGCTGGCCTGTTCTCTGTCTCTGAGTTGTATGATATAAAGACCGGCATTAAGTCCCTTGGTACTCAGGCGTACCTGGTTGTTGACCGGCACCACAGCTTGCTGACTAAGTACCATACCAGCCGGATCATTGACCGACATACTCAAGACTCCTTTGACCGATGGCAGGGTAATGACCATCTCTTCACCTGACGTTACCGGGTTGGGGCCAAAGCTTAAGCCTTCAAACTCCTGAGGTTCGTCTATTCCGGTAACAGGTCCGGTATTGAAAAAGGCTTCTGCAAACTCAAATGCCTGAACACCTACTTTTTCTCCGATTATTCTACCCGGAATATCATCAGCCGGAGGGTGAATACCTCCCCAGATACGTGAAAGACTGGTCTGATCAGAAGCATCGCGATAAGTTGCCCACTGCAGCCTTACATCCACACTCGGGCCATCTTCAAACACAAGAAATTCATCTTTGGGAGCTATAAATTCTCCCAGACCACCCGGAAAATACTCATCGCCCGTCAACAATGTAAGCACCTCTGCTGCAGCCCGTGAGTAGGTACTGTGCCCGGATACATAACCGGCAAAAGGGGGTGTTACAAAGGTTGGTCGCTGATAAGGCCACCAGTTTTCAGCCAGAATCCAGTCAACCCCCGCCACATCAGTCTCAGGATCATCGATAAAGTCGGGGCCCTTCCAACTGTAAACCTTGATCTTACCCACATGCTCATTGCCAGCACCAGCCAGCGGGTCTCCTTCTTCCACTAATTCGATATAGCCGGTTTTCAGCGTAATGCCATTTTCATGATAGCTGGGCAAAGAAGGATCACTGCTCTGACCCAGGTCGGCCATGGCCCGGATGGCAGAAACAGGGCGGATATAATCGTACCAGCCTTTAACACTCCAGGCGGAAATGGCAGCATCATGCATAGTTCCTCCTAGTATGAAATAAGATTTAATATCCCATTCCAGATCAGACAATGTCTCCCCTTCTCCTTTGAATCTCTTCACCAGCTGATCATGATCACTTACATAATTCAGGATGGTAAACCAGTGTCCCGGAGGAGTTTCTGAATCAGGTCCGTCTGCCCAAAACTCTGCCAGCACCCGGGTGTAATCCCCTCGTGGTACCATGTTCTGAGCATAAGGCTGCCCTGTTTTCGGATTCATCGTCCTACCCGTGCTGGGGTCTCCCCCATCAAATTCGTTGTAAAAGCTTCTGTGCCCGGCAAAGTCTGTAGGCAGGTCTGAGATATTACCGATGCTGCCGGGAGAGATATCCCACATGACGCCATCAGAGGGATCAAGATGTGAACCCCAGATAGAAACCAACTCAAAGCCCCAGTGGTAATCATTTTCTCCCTCATTTACGGCTTCCTCTATCAATGGCGGCATGCCCGGATCATTAAAAACCCGGTACTCATCGTCTCCTCTCTGGTTGGTCGTGAGGTCAGCATCTGTCAGTGAAAACGCGAAAACATTCCCCCATTCCGGACTCAGAAACTTGGGTGCCTGGAGAATAGGGTTACCACTCTGATCAATAAAGCTTTCCAGCGAAAGTGGTTGCCAGCGGTTCAGGTCTGTAATATTCGGATTACCCGGCTTCTCTGGTTCGAGAGGAGCGTTTACAGGCTGATAATAGAGGTTGGCATAGTCAAACTCTTCCTGTGAGCCATCTGCCAGCCCATAATTCAGGTATTGCAGAGCAATATAGTTACCCAGGGCAGCTGCCGAACCGGTGGAAAAATCTGTTGAGGTAAAAGAAGCATCATACCCCAGTCCTTCCATAAAGGTCGTGATCTGAGCCAGCAGTTCCTGACTATCCGGTGAAAAAGCAAAACGCTGCAGGAGCATCCGGTACGCAGCATAAGAAATAGCCTCTTCGGTTTGATCTTCTACCGAACCCGATGGAGTAAAACCGGTAAAACTGCTGCTGAAACCATTCAAAGTATTGCCAATCAGATAGGGATTGGCTTTGTCCGGATGAAAGATGGCCCAGGCATCAAACATAGCCGCAGAAACCTGAAAAAGGTTACGCGCATGCACCGTGGGTCTGGCGAAATCGTTCCGGATAGACGTCAGCAACATCTCATTCCACTGCCTGGCAACAGAGTGTTGTGCGTTCAATTCAATTGATGTCGTACAAGCGACAACCAGGATGGTCGTCAAAAAATAAATCTTCCTCAAAATGCTCTCCCTTTAAGTCTGAAAGATACCAAGAAATAGGAGAACCTGTATCAGAACAGATGGAGGACTCAACGCTATGACTTCGACATTTTTTTTAAAAAAGTATTTTTCCAAGAAAAAACTTCCGTCTGATCAGTCTTGCGATTATTTTACTAACTCTTAAAAAATAGTAAATGACTAATCTCATTCGGGGGCTTGCCGCCCTTATGTTGCTGATCATCAGCCACTCCCCAAAAGCCCAGGACAGCACCGCCTACATTGACTCAAAGGAAATCATCAGAAAAGGCATTCAACTGCATGATGAGGAAGATTTTGACCGGGCCCTGTCATATTACAGGATGGTGAGTCCCAGTGATACCAATTATGCCTGGAGTCTATCTGAACAGGTACTCACGCTCACTTTTCAGAAGAAGTATGAGGAAGCCATTGTTTTGGGTAAGGAAGGACTTGGTCTCAGCTCTGAATACAAGGCATCTCTCTACGATAAACTCGGTACGGCCTATGACTATCATGAAGAAGTGGCAAAAGCTCTGGAAACCTACCGGGCGGGAGTAGAAGCATATCCCTATTACAAACCTCTTTTGTACAACTACGGGGTTACTTTAAAGAAAAACGGTGACTATAAGGAAGCTCAGGAACTGTTTATCAGAAGGTTACAACTGGACCCTTTTCATGCCGCTTCACATTTTCAGCTGGCAGAACTGAGCATACTGCAGGGCTTTCGTACCAAGGCCATGTTGAGCTATATGATGTACCTGGCTATCAGACCCAGCGATGGACAGGCTCTTTCGAGGGTAGAAAGCTTACTCATAGATGCGGTAGAAGAAGAAGGTTCTGTATCACCCTATTCGCAAAATGGCTTTGAAGAACTCGATGCTTTTATCAAATCCCGTTTTGCTACCAACGATGCCTTTAAGCCCAGTGTAGATATTGATTACCGCATCACACGCCATGTTGAAGTAATTGTCAAACAACTCGATGCCAACATGAAGTCAGATGACTTCTGGGTGCAGCTCTACCTTCCCTTTTTCAATGGCATTAAGGACAAAAAAGTCCTGCCTGCCCTCCTCTACTCCATTGTGTCAGGGGTGCCGAAAGATGATATCAAAACCTGGCTTTCAAAGAACAAGAAGAAAATAGAAGAGCTTCAGGAACTTGCCCGTGAGACCATTTTCAATTCAAGGCTGTATCATAAGGCCACCATTCTGGGGCAGGAAGATAACTATCGCTTCTGGTACTTCGATAGTGGAGAGCTTAATGCCATTGGCAACTCCGACCAGGAAGGAAAAGATATCGGCCCCTATGTTTATTTCTATTCCAATGGAGAGCCAAGTGCAAGGGGCATATTAGGTCCTGATGGCAATAAAACGGGTAAATGGACTTATTACTACACAGATGGGTCAGTCTCATCTGAGGAGACCTATGACAGCCAGGGCAATATTGAAGGTACCGTAGTCAGCTATCACCCGAACGGTGGTATTGCCAGTAAAGTATCTTATGAAAAAGGCCAGGCCAACGGCCCTGTGGAGGTCTTTTTTGGTTGTGGCAAACCCCAGGAAGTCTACCCTGCCGTCAACAATCAGATTCAGGGAGACGGAAAGGTCTACGATGTGTTTGGCAATGTACTGGCTGAATACTCTATGAACCAGAGCGCACTGACCGGTCCTTACTACGCCTTTCACGCAGACGGGACCAGGGCTGGTGAGTATCACTACGAAAATGGTCAGCTTCACGGGCAGTATACCAGCTACCACAAAAACGGGCAGATCCGCGAACAAGGCCTTTATAAAGAAGGGCAACTGGATGGCGCCTGGACGGGCTTCTTTGAATCAGGCGTGAAAGAATACGAATTCACTTATGACAATGGCAAACAAATAGGCACGTCCACCTTCTACCATGAAACAGGTGAAAAGGCTTCGGTTACGCCCTACACAGATGGCGAGGTCAGCGGAGACTACCTGGGCTATGATGAAGACGGCATCCTATATAATAAATATACCTATGAAAAAGACCTGCTGATTGCCTATCAGCATTATGCCAAAGACGGCACCATACTTTCAGAAGGGGCTTCGGCAGATTCAATGCAGGTATCTGCCTATGATCCGCATGGCCACCTGGCCTCGGTAAGCACCTATATCAATGGAAAAACCAGTGGACCTCTCACCTTTTATCATCCCAATGGCAGTATCTTCTACACCATTAATATTGTAGATGAGCAGTGGCATGGCACCTACAATGAGTACTACAAGTCAGGTGAACTCAAACTCAGCACTGAGTATGTCAATGGAGAGAATACAGGCTTCTACCGGGAGTACTACCGCTCCGGCAAGCCTTCTTCGGAGTCTATAGTGGTCAAGGGTAATCTGGAGCAGTTTTATACCACCTTCTATCGTGATGGCGCCAAAAAAGATGAAAACTATAACATGAATGGCAACCTCCAGGGCTTTTCAAAACTATTCAGTCCGGAAGGAAAAATTTTCCTGTCAGAAAAATATGACCAGGGTATTCCGCTTTCTCTGACCTACTACGATAGTCTGGGCAACATAAGAAGTCAGGCAGACCTGCCTTATGGTACCGGAACCCTGGAGTTTAAATCAGTAGCCGGAGAACTACTGCAGAAGAGAGAATGGCTTTGTGGTAAAGAAAACGCTGACTATAATTCAGATTATGGAAATGGCTCACCTGACAGACGCATGGCTATCAAAAACGGAGACTATAATGGCCTTGTACTTACCTATTACACCAATGGTGAACTGGCTGCCAAAGGCTATTACAAAGATGGACAGGCTGACAGTCTCTGGACCTGGTACAATCCTTCTGGCAAAGTTATTGGTACCACCACTTACAAGGAGGGAGAAATTCACGGAAAGAATATAGACATATACGCCAATGGTCAGGTGGAATCTGAATGCAGCTATATCAAAGGACAGAAACATGGTGTATGTAAATTCTATGCCCGGGACGGATCCTTACAAAACCAGAAAACCTATCATAAAGACTATGGTATTGTAGGTTATCAGTACGAACTCCCCGATGGTGAAATGAGTGAACTGATTTCCATCGATCTTCAGGGTACACAGAAAGTAGAAGCCTTTTTTAAGAACAAGCAGAAATCTATCAGCCAGACCTACGTGAAAGGCCTGCTGGATGGCCCCAGTATCTATTATCACCCAAATGGCCAGGTCCAGGATGAGGTCTCTTACAAGAACGGAACAGAAGAAGGCTGGACCCGGTCTTACTACGCCAATGGCCAGTTGCAACGTGAAATCTTCTATGTAGACGGACAGGAAGAAGGACTCACAAGAAGATTCAGAGAAGATGGAACACTTCTCCACTCAACACAGTATAAAGAAGGACTAAAACATGGTTATGAGACCTGGTATAACCCCGATGGCTCGGTCCTTAAAAAACTACTGTTTTGGAATAATGTAATCTATTAGATTTGATAATGAACGTATTTGCGCTGTTGATTGGATTGCTGACCACCGTTTCAGCAAATGACCCCCAAAAAGAAATAGATAAACTTCGTGAGCAGTACCCGGATGAAACTGCAGTATTCACAAAAAAATATGAAGACTACGACATTCAGAAAGTAGGAGACTCACTTGTCATCAAAGTGAAGCATTCTGAAGAAATGGCCTTACTGGGCGACAATGTAGGCCCCTATGCCAAAGATCAGGTCTATACCTCCAGTTTTTCCACCGCCAAAAATGTGGTAGCGAAAACGCTGATTCCCAACAAACGAAGATGGGATGAAGTATTGGTGAATGAATTCAGAACCGTGGCAGATGATGATAACAGCGTTTTCTTTGACGATTCTGAATATATCAGCTTCACCTATCCCGGGGTGAAGAAAAACACCAAAACACAGCTCACCTATGAAACGCATATCAACGACCCGCACTTTCTGGGCAGCGACTTCTTTGCCTCTTATGCCCCTGTGGTAGATGCCCGATTCACCTTCACTTTCGATTCGGATATAAAACTTCGCTTCAAGTTCTTTAATGTGGATGAGAGCCGGATAATCAAGGAAGAAAAAACGCAGGGAGGCCGTACTACCCTGACCTTCCGGATGAAAAATGTAGATAAGATAGAATTTGAACCTGGCAGCCCTTCCTACAATTACCTGGCTGCCCATATGAGCTCAATGATCGAATCTTATACCAATTCAAAAGGTGAAACGGTACGTATACTGGGTGAGCCCGATGACCTGTATCGCTGGTACTGGACCTTTATCGATGGCCTTAAAGAAACCCGGAGTGATCAAATAGATGAATTACTTGCCACGATCATTGCCCCGGAAGATGATGAACTGACCAAAGTGAAAAAAATCTATTACTGGGTGCAGGATAACATCAAATACATCGCCTTTGAAGATGGTATGCGTGGTTTCATCCCCCATGATGGCGATTATGTATGCACCAAGCGCTATGGCGACTGTAAAGATATGGCCAGCATCATCGTGAACATGCTGGGCCATGCCGGCATTGATGCCCACTATACCTGGATCGGGTCGCGTAAGCTGCCTTATCGCTATACAGAATTACCCACAGCCTCGGTAGACAACCATATGATTGCTACCTATATCAAAGACGGTAAGTATTACTTCCTGGATGCCACGGGTCAGTATCAGCCCTTTGGCCTGCCCACTTCCATGATCCAGGGAAAAGAGGCCCTCATCTCCTTTGACAAGGACAACTATGAAATCAGAGAAGTGCCGGTGATCGATAAAGAAACCAACCTGATCAAAGATGTCTACCACTATACCATCGGTGACGGCACCATTCAGGGTAAGGGCCAGCTCACGCTAGGTGGTTATGCCAAGGTTTTCAACTCCTTTCGCATGATCAACTCCAGCAAGAAAGCCACTGACGACTATATCAACTCCGTGCTGGTCAGAGGAAACAACAAGTTTTTTTCAGATCACTATGAAATCAGTGGTCTGGATGACCTCGATGCCCCCATCACGGTGGATTATGACTTCAGGGTAGAAGACTACTATCGTGAAATCAACGGCAGTATTTACTTCAATATGAACCTGGACAAAGCACTGACCAATGCCACGCTGGAAGAAGACAGGAAACATGCCAGAGAAAGTGAATACAAATATGTAAACCAGAGCATTTCCACATTGACCATACCTGAAGGCTATGAAGTATCACTCGTGCCCAAAAATACTTCTTTTGACGGAGGAGTTTTTGGCTATACCATGACTTACACTCAGGAAGGCAATACACTGAAACTTGATCGTTCTTACTACCTTGACTATCTTTTGATGCAGCCTGAAGATTTCGATAACTGGAATGAGGCCATCGAAAAGTTCACCAAGGACAACAAACAAATCGTTATTCTTAAAAAGAAATAAATATCCATGTCAGGACTTAATTCTATAAAAGCAGTGCTTTTAAGCAGCCTGCTCATACTCTCTGTCAATCTTCTGGCCCAAAGCCCTCCCTCCTATGACTGGGAAGCGAACCGTGAATGGACTACCGGTATAGAGGAAGATGATGAATCATTGATCATGATCAAGAATCATGTGCAGTACGACTATGCCTACGAAGGCAATAACCTGGTAGTCTACCAGACCTACCATAAAATCTATCGGGTAAATAACGATGAAGCAGTACAGCGGGTAAACCGTATCTACATCCCTCTCAACAGTGCACTGGATATTCCGGCTGTGAAGGCACGTACCATTTCCAAAGAGGGTAAGATCACCGAACTCGACAAAGACAATATCAAGGAGGTAAAAGATGAAGATGCCGGAGCCGGCTATAAGATTTTTGCCATTGAAGGAGCCGAAGTAGGCGGGGATATTGAATACTTCTACACAAAAAAAGCATCAGCCAGTATCTTCGGCAGAGAGTTTTTCCAGTTTGGCCATCCCGTGCTATCCAGCTCCTTTAAGTTCAGTAGTCCTGCCAACCTCAGGTTTGAGTTTAAATCCTACAATGGTTTTGCTGAGGTAAAGCAAGATGAATCTGTATTGGTAAAGAATGAGCACACTGCTGAAATGGGTAAGATAGTTCCTCGCAGACAGGAGGACTTTGGCAGCTATAATGCCAATCGACAAAGAGTCGAATTTAAGCTCTCCTATAACAAATCAGCAGGTGAAAAAAGACTGTTTACCTGGAGCGATGCAGGTGCCCGTATTACCAGTACTATCTACCCGTTCTCTTCAACAGAAAGCCAGGCTATCAAAGACCTCTTCAAAGAGCTGAAGATCAAGAAGATTAAGTCTCCGGTTGAGCAATTCGCCTTTGTAGAACACCACATCAAATCAACGTTCTACATAGATGATAATGCAGGTGAGTCTGCCACACAGATTGATAACATCCTGAAAAACAAGTACGCGACAGAGCGTGGCTTTACCCGGCTGTTTGTGGCCATTCTCAATGAACTGGAACTCGACAATGAGATCGTACTTACCTCTAACAGAAAAGAAGGTGTGCGCTTTGATGGAAACTTTGAGTCCTGGAACTACCTCACAGATTACTTTATCTACCTTCCTGAGGCCGATAAATTCATGGCTCCTTACCACTTTGAGTTCAGGCTGGGTTTGTGGCCGGCAGAGTTCTCAGCGGTAGACGGCCTCTTTATTAAAAACACCACCTTCGAGGGTACCTCCGTGCCCGTTGCCAGGGTAAAGAAGCTGCCGGAACTGCCCTATCAGGCCAACTATGACCAGATGGTAGTCAAGGTGAATTTCAGTGAGGACCGCTCTGAGAACACTATTCAGGTAGAACGCGCCTATAATGGCTATCAGGGACAGTTCATTAAATCGCTGGCACAGAGGGCCAACGCTGAACAGAAAACTGAGCTGTTGAAAAACCTGCTGGCCTTTGTTGGTCCGGATGATGAATTTGACACCAAGGAGTATGTAGAGGAAAACCTGGAATACGATACCTGGGAAGATTATATAAGAATCAAAGGCTCCTTCACCTCCAAAAACTTTATGGAGCAGGCCGGAGACATCATTCTCTTCAAACTGGGTGACCTGATCGGAAACCAGTCAGAATTGTACCAGGAAGATGAACGACAAAACCTGATCGAAAACGACTATAACCGTGGCTACCTGCGTACCCTGGAAGTAGATATTCCTGAAGGCTACACCATTCAGAACCCCCAGGACATTGATATGGATGTAGAAGCAGAAGATGACGGACGCGTGGTATACCTGTTCAAGTCCAGCCATGAAATCAAAGGCAATAAGCTACTTATCAGTATAGATGAGTACTACGATCAGGTTTTCTTCCCGGTAGAGCGTTTTGAAGAATTCAGAAAGGTGATCAATGCCGCTGCAGACTGGAACAAGATTGTACTGGTAATGCAACCGAATTAGCGCCCTGTCTTTTTTTCACGCCCATACCTGATTGCCTGTTGAAAGGTTTTATCACCTGAATTAAGTGATCGCCAGACATGGTGTGTGATCAGAAATTCACATTTGGAAGAACAACCTGAAACGAACTGCCCATCGTTTGCACGTAAATCTTTTAACCCTGCATGTTCGTGGAAAAATAAAATGATACCTTTGCGGCTTGTTTAAAAATCGAGCCCATTGAAACGTTTATTTCACAACTTCACCCATAACCCCAAGAACGATATCCTGTCCGGTCTTACCGTGGCCCTGGCCCTGGTTCCGGAAGCGGTTGCATTCGCCTTTGTCGCTGGAGTTGATCCTCTCGTAGGCCTCTACGGTGCCTTTATGATGGGCCTGATTACCGCCCTGTTTGGCGGTCGCCCGGGTATGATCTCCGGAGCTACGGGAGCCATGGCTGTGGTGATGGTACACATGATTCAACAGGGCAATGAAGTAGGCGAAGCTTTGGCTACTCCGATCGAAAACCTGGGGCTGCAATGGCTCTTTATCACCCTGCTGATTGTAGGCCTGATTCAGATGTCGGCCGGTTTTTTAAGGCTGGGAAAGTTCGTCAGACTTATCCCCCATTCGGTGATGATGGGCTTCGTCAATGGACTGGCCATAGTGATTTTCCTTTCACAGCTGGGCATGTTCAAAGAGCGCATCGATGGAGAAGAGCAGTACATTCAGGGAACTGAACTCTGGACCATGATTGGTCTGGTAGCACTTACCATGGGCATTATGTTTCTGCTCCCCAAACTGACCAAGAAAATACCGGCAGCCCTTGTGGCCATTCTTACCGTGGCCGCTATTACCATTTTCGGTGGCATTGATGTCAGCACGGTAGGTTCCTTTATCAGAGATGGTGGCGGTGAAGGTCTGCAGGGTGGGTTACCTACTTTTCAGTTTCAGATATTCACGCTTTTTGATACCCTGGACGGACATTGGGGCCTCATCATATCTACCGCCTTCCTTTTGGCAGCCGTTGGTCTGATCGAGTCGCTTATGACCCTGAATCTCGTGGATGAGATAACTGAAACGCGAGGTAGCGGTAACCGCGAATGTGTCGCCCAGGGAGGTGCCAACCTTATCAACGGCCTCTTTGGAGGTATGGGAGGCTGCGCCATGATTGGTCAGTCTATTATCAATGTAAACTCGGGTGGACGGGGTAGATTATCAGGAATAATCGCAGCCGTAGCACTGCTGTCTTTTGTGCTGTTTGGTGCACCATTGATCGAACAGATCCCCATTGCTGCACTGGTAGGTGTTATGTTCATGGTGGTGATCGGCACCTTTGCCTGGAGTAGCTTCCGCATTCTTAATAAAATCCCGAAGTCAGATGCCATTGTTCTTATTGCCGTGTCCGCTATCACGGTTTGGCAGGACCTGGCCATTGCTGTAATAGCCGGGGTCATTATGTCAGCACTGGTATTTGCCTGGGAAAACGCTACCCGCATTCGTGCCCGAAAACGCCTCAAAGAGGATGGTACCAAGGTATATGAAATCTGGGGGCCTCTCTTTTTCGGTTCTATCCAGACTTTCAATTCCAAGTTTGATGTAAAGGGTGACCCGGATAAGGTGGAGATTGATTTCATTGAATCAAAAGTAAGCGACCATTCAGGTATTGAGGCTTTGAGAAACCTGGCCAATAAATACCTGGATCAGGGCAAATCAGTCAGGTTTACACACCTCAGTCCGGAGTGTAAAACACTGCTTCTCAATGCGAACCTGAAATTTGAGGACATCATAGAAAGCTCCATCGATGATCCACGCTACTATGTGGTAACCGACAAGCTGGATCAGGAAGTCTAGAACAGGGCGCGGACCAATATCAGTTACAAGTACCAGTCGCTTTGTTGTAGGGAGTGGTACCATATGTAACATTGTGATACACGGGTACCCAATACCCAATACCCAATACCCAATACCCAATACCCAATACCCAATACCCAATACCCAATACCCAAAATTATTCCTTATCTTCTGAGCACGACAAAACGCACTCATGATTGATATAAGGAGCCCCCACCTTACCGGTGCCGAAATATCCTGGTTTGCCCCTATTTGTAACGGAGATACTGATTTGCTGGGCCATATGCCTGATCAGTACAAAAGCTCCTGGGACAATACCTCTCACATTGTAATGAAGGCCGATAGTCTCGGTTTCAGAAACATACTCTGCCCCTCCTCTTATCAGGTGGGTCAGGATACGCTACCCTTTGTAGCCGCCATGGCTCCCCTGACCCGACAGATGAATATGCTCGCAGCTGTACGCTGTGGAGAAATTCATCCACCTATGCTGGCAAGAACGCTCGCTACCATAGACCATATACTGAGAGGACGGCTGACTGTAAATATCATCTCCTCTGACCTGCCGGGAGAAAAGCTGGCTTCTGAAGCACGCTACCAGAGGTCACGTGAGGTGATCGAAATTCTTAAGCAGGCCTGGACGCAGAACCATATCCATTTCAAAGGAGAATATTACGAACTTGACCTGCCAGCTGACCCGGTAAAACCTTACCAGCAAAACGGAGGTCCTCTCCTGTACTTTGGAGGTTATTCTCCTGCCGGAGTGGACCTTTGTGCAGAACACTGCGATGTATACCTGATGTGGCCGGCCACGGAAGCGGTCTTGCAGCAGCAAATGGAAACCATGAGTGAAAAAGCGGCAGCCTATGGCCGTAAAGTAGACTTTGGTCTGAGAGTTCACGTCATTGTCAGAGAAACAGAAGAAGAAGCCCGGGCCTGGGCAAGACACCTGGTCTCAGCACTCGATGATGATAAGGGAGAAGAGATTCGCAACCGGGCTCAGGATGCCAAAAGTCTTGGGGTCTCTTTACAAAGCGGACTGCGTAATGAGGCAGATGATGAAGGCTATGCAGAGCCTCACCTATGGACCGGTATCGGTCGTGCACGCTCGGGTTGTGGAGCGGCCCTGGTAGGAACACCCGAGCAGATCATTGAAAAAATTGAGCGATATAAAGCGATGGGCATTCGCTCATTTATCTTTTCAGGTTACCCGCATTTGCAGGAATGTGAACTCTTCGGTAAACTGGTTCTCCCACACCTGGAAACAGTCTCTTTGCCAGAAGAACAAAGCCGAACCCCTAAAGAGATACCACTTACTCCATTGGCCGCAGGCCCCAGAAAGTAATGATGCTCGACCTGATCATAGTGCTCATCTATTTCACGGTGGTATTCATCATAGCCCTTCGCGGCCGACAAGGTACCGAAGCAGGCATTGAAGCTTACTTTCTCAGCTCCCGTAACCTGCGCTGGCCCTCCATTGCTATCTCCACCATTGCCACCAACGTACAGGGCTATCAGTTTTTAGGCATGATGGGCTCAGCTTATCTCTATGGTCTGGCCCAGGCCAATCTTGAAATCAATGCCATGCAGGGGATTCTGATGGCTGCCTTCATCTTTGTTCCCCTCTACCTCAAAGAAAAGGTGATCACCATCACCCAGTATATCAAAACCCGGCTGGGAAAGTCAGTAGCCCTGTTCTACTCACTCGCCAACCTGGCGCTCCTCTCAACAGTCGGGCTTGGGGCAGCCCTCTTCTGGGGCGCTTATGCAGCCGATATGGTTTTCGGAGAGTACCTCAGTTTTATCAGCCCGGACAGGATTACACGGATTTCAATACTCATCGTGGGACTGGGCCTTTTTTCAGCCATTTATACCTATTTCGGAGGACTGGCAGCCGTGGTTAAAACAGATATCATTCAGTTCGGCATACTGACCGCAGGCGGTATTATCATCACGGTGGTGGCGCTGCAGCATGCAGGAGGTTTCAGTGCGCTCTACGAGAAGGCACCTGAGATGATGCATTTACATTTGCCGGCCGATCATCCACAACTACCCTGGATAGCGATTTTTGGAATGTTCCTGCTCAACATTAACTACTGGTGCGCCAACCAAAGTGTAGTGCAGCGCTCACTGGCCGCAAGAAGTTTGAAAGAAGCGCAGATAGGGCTGATGGTCGGTGGCGTTATGAAATACTTCATGGCCATTCTCATCATTATTCCGGGAATAGCCCTGGCTGTCATTCTGGACGGAAAGCCACTCACCGATCCGGACGAAACCTTCCCCTACCTGGTCAGCAACTTCCTGCCAATGGGGCTGAGAGGGATCATTCTCTGTGCGCTTTTTGCGTCTCTTATGAGTACGGTCGATTCTCTTTTCAACTCACTCTCTACCTTATGGTCCATCGACATCTATAAACCCTATATCAATAAGAATGCGACAGAGCAGCAGGTAGTCAATACCGGTAGAAAGACCATTATTTTCACGCTGATCACCGGTATCGTAATGGGCTATATCCTCCTGTATGTCAAGTTTGAAAACCCGGAGGCTGCCTTTACCCACACACTCAACAACCTGAGGTATTACATCAACTGTGGTATCGTGGTCATTGTCTGCATCTCGACCTTCCTCCTGGCTCCCAATCACAGATTGGTTTTGGCCAGCTTTCTGGCAACCATCCCCCTACACCTGATCATCATACAGCTTTTCCCCGAAATGAATTATTTCGTCAGAGCCATGTGGGTAATTCTGGTGGCGTTTGGCCTGACTGCCATACCCCACAGTCTGAACAAAAACTGGTATCCCGTGAGGCAAATATTTGAATCCAGCTCAGTCCGGGTAAAACAAATCGGCTGGGGTCTTTTAGGTTCTTTGGCCCTGCTTCATATCATTTTTCATTAGACTTTTTTTCTTGTTTTATCAAAATGTTATCTCCACACAGTCCAATCGAGATAATTTAACAAATGAGTAACCATCACGCAGAAAAAATCCGACTATCTCAGGATATCTTGACCACAATGTTCGTTACAGCACATTCAGGATTTTTTCAATGTCACTCGATTTCACCACCGATTTGTACCTGGAAGACCAGCGCGTCAGACTCGAACCACTCTCATGGCTACACTTTGAGCCACTGTTAACCATTTGCCTCAGATATCCCGATCTTATCAAATATTCAGCTGCCAGGTTTGGAGATGAATCTGCCCTCAGGTCTTATTTCCAAAAGGCATTTGATCATCGCCAGCAGGGCTACCGATATCCCTTTGCTATTTTCGACAAAGTTCATCGCCATTATACCGGCACCACCAGCTTCAGTGAGCTCTCAGAATACAACAGCCATATCAGAATCGGCTTTACCTGGATCAGCCCTGAATATCATCGCTCAGGCCTCAACCGGCACTGTAAATTCCTTATGCTGGCTCATGCCTTCGAAAAAATGGGGATGCTGCGCGTAGCCTTCCGGGCAGACAGTAGGAATACAGCCTCCAGAAAAGCACTGGAAGCCTTGGGAGCTCAATTTGAAGGCGAGTTCAGAAATGACACCCTCATGCCTGATGGCTTTCGGAGAAGTACCGCCAACTACAGCATTCTTTGGGAAGAATGGGTTGAGATCAAAGCTGCCCGTTTTGCCAGACAAACGATGTCTGACGCAGACCCTCAGCCAGACCACGAAGCCGATCTGCCTTCTTGATTTCTCCAAATGCTTTTGTCAAATTCGCAGCAAAGGCAAAGCATATGGCAACTCCCCTTCGATTCAGAAAAGCGAAAAGAAAAGATGTATCCCTGATTGTTCAGATGCTTGCAGATGACAAACTGGGCCAGCTGAGAGAAAATTACAAAGAGCCTCTGCCTGACAGCTACTACAAAGCTTTTGAGAGTATAGACCAGGATGCCAATCAGGAGCTGATGGTTGTGGAGAACAGGGAACAGGAAATCATCGGCACCCTGCAGCTGTCCTTTATTCCCTACCTTACCTATCAGGGGGGTGTAAGAGCACAAATTGAGGCGGTGCGGATCAGGGCCGATCAGCGAGGCGAAGGAATTGGCAGCCAGCTCTTTGAATGGGCCATTGCCCGGGCACGTGAAAGAGGAGCTCACGTATTACAGCTTACTACTGACAAAAACCGACCGGAAGCTTTTCACTTTTACGAAAAGCTTGGTTTTGTAGCCTCTCATGAGGGCATGAAACTTCACTTCAGATAAAAAATAAAAGGAAGGGCCAGTATGGAAAGGCCTGCCTTATCAGGCCTTTCCCCTGAACTGGTATATCAATTTCTCTCCCACACTACACTGCACACTCCTACCAGTTCTCCCAGCTGTTTAGATCAATGTCCCAAAGGAAAGCAGATAAGCATATATTCTTTACGCAACACCGTGGACAAAAGAGAGACAGCTCTAATCATCAAAAAAACTATCTTTCGTAAACCATTCTCCACCATGAAACAAACATTTGATCAGGAAGAAATAGAAATACTAAGAGCCTTACTGAGTCGGCTCAAAGTAAGAAAGAGAACCGGTGAGCTGGGCATTCATCATGGAGCCGACCGTTTTGTGGGCACCGGAATGAGCCTTAGAAAAAAGGAGCTTGACATAGCAGACAAAATCGCCAGTAAGGTTGGACTGACTTCCGGCCTCAATAGAGTAGATTGTTAAGAAAGTGCTCACCTTTACCCAATCAGGTCAACTAACCTCTGTAGCCATTTTTCCATAATGCGTAGTATCAAAACCGAAGCTAATTACAGAAGCCGAATACCTGCCTCCATCATTGACTACATATTGTTCTATGGCCTTTTCTTTATGTACGTCTATTTGCTTGGTGAGCCCAATGAAGACGGGGGCTACAGTGTCTTTGGTTTTACCACACTTGGCATCCCGCTTATGTGGTTTATCTACTTCCCTGTTATCGAAAGTCTGGGAGGTCAGACTCTGGGACATCGCATTATGAGCATCAGGGTGGTGACGAAATCAGGAAAGGCCATTGACCTGGGGCAGGCACTGAAAAGAAGGCTGGCCGATATGATTGATTTCCAATTCTTTGGTCTTGTAGCCCTGCTGGTAATAAGAAACTCAAAAACCAATCAGCGACTTGGAGACATGTGGGCTGGTACCCTTGTGGTTGGAGGCATAAAACAATACTGCCAGGATTGTCACGAAAAACTCGTGCTTTCAGCTAAAGAACAAGTAGCCGGAAGGTACACCTGTTCTGAATGTGGGGCAATAAATTATCTCCAGCAGGGTTCGGCAACTGAAGCGAGGTCAATCAGGAAACAAATGGAGGACGTTCTTCACCGGCTCCCGGCTGTTTTTCACAAAAACCAGGAATTTATCGTTGCCAATGACTATTTGTCGCACAATGAATGGACGCTTGCTTTGGAAAGTATGGTCGAAATGACCAGAAAAAGCAATCATCTGTTTTCACAGGAATTTTGGTTAAAGCTGAAAGACATTGCCAAAATGGTCAATCAGCCACACATTGTTGATTTTTGTCATGAGCAGATGTTACACACAACCAAAGAGTTCAAAGGAATACTGGAAGAAGGGCATACCGCAGAATTGACAAAAGACGGCACTTTCCAGATACACAAATCCGATTCCCCGGGTCAGTAGTCACCTGCAAAAACTCATCTCTGCTCATTTTCTCATAAGATCTCAAACACTCCTGATAACATCCCGTTATCAAAACAGTCATGCGTAATTCAAAAGCATAACTTATCTTTGTCCCCGGAAAAAAGAGACCTATGAGCCTACCTGCGGTTAAATTCAATGTTCAGGACAGACCCGAGTTTTTCAAGGAATTGAGAAAGCGGGTAAATGGCTACTTTAAGGAGAACAATATCTCCAAGCACGCCAATACCAACATGGTGATCAAAACCATTTTTATGCTCAGTCTCTACTTTGCTCCCCTGATGCTGATGATTACCGGAGTGGTATCAGGGCTATGGCCGGTGCTGGGCATGTGGGCCCTCATGGGACTGGGAATGTCAGGTATTGGTATGTCTGTCATGCATGATGCCAATCATGGCTCTTACTCTCAAAACAGAACGGTTAATCAGTTTCTGGGCTCAGTAATCCTCTTTATCGGAGGTTTTCGCGAGAACTGGAAGATTCAGCACAATGTATTGCACCACTCTTTTACCAACATTCATCAGCATGATGAAGACCTGGACTCTGCCTTACTGAGATTATCTCCCAACCAACCCCTGAAAAAAGGCCATAGATTCCAGGCCCTCTACGGCCCTTTCCTTTATGGACTGCTTACGGTGCAGTGGTCGTTGCCTAAGGACTTCATGCAGATTGTTCGCTACAACAAAAACAACCTGCTGGCCGGTCAGGGACTGACTTTTAAAAAAGCCCTGCGCAATGTAATACTCTATAAAATCGGGTATTATAGTACCATCCTGGTGCTGCCGATGATTTTTGTGGACCTGCCCTGGTACCAGATTCTGCTGGGGTACTTTATCATGCACTACATCTGCGGACTGATTCTCTCCTTTATCTTCCAGCTGGCGCACGTGCTGGAAGAAACCAATTTCTATAAAAACGAGGATCATGGCAGTATGGAAAACAACTGGGCTATTCACCAGATGCATACCACAGCTAACTTCGCACATTATAACCTGCCGCTTTCCTGGTTTATCGGTGGGCTCAACTATCAGGTAGAGCATCACCTGTTCCCCAATATCTGTCACGTACACTATCGTAAAATCTCAAAAATCGTAAAGCAAACCGCTGAAGAGTTCAAAGTACCTTACAAGCAGCACAAAACGCTTACAGGAGCTTTAAGGAGTCATTTTGCCTTACTCCATGGCCTGGGCACCGGTAGCTTTGATAAAAAACTGGCAAAGGCTACTGCGGCCTAAAGAGCGGCCCCTTTAAATTTTCTAAAAAAAGCTGTGGCAGGCTACAACTCCTGATCAGACAGGTGTGTCAGTATTGAGGAATGAACCTCAACCTGATGAAGATAATCCGGAGTTTACAGCTATTCGTCTGCCTTTTTTTAACAATGCCTGAAGCCTTCGGGCAGGAACTTCCGGTCGTAGAAAGATGTACTGCCTCTCATACCGGCAACGCCATGGCCTTTAATGAATGGCTTGTTGAGAAACAGGGCTTCAGTACACTGAACCAGACAGTATACCGTATCCCCGTGGTAGTGCACATTCTCCATCTGGGTGAACCTTATGGAGAAGAAACACATATCTCTCAGGAACAGGTAGAAAGGCAAATCAGTATTCTCAACGAGGACTTCAGACGCAGACCGGGCACCAGAGGTTTCAACATACACCCTGACGGAGGAGATGCACAAATTGAATTTGTGCTCGCCAGGATCGCACCTGATGGTTCTGCCACCAATGGTATTGTATTTAAGGATATATCCGACCTGCCACTTCCACCACCCGAAGCAGGCAACATCGTCATGTACGGAGCTCATTACAGCTATTGGGACCCTGAAAAGTATCTGAATATCTGGTCCATTCCGGGCTTTCCGCAAGATGTGATACTAGGTCATGCCCGGTTTCCCGAAAGCGATTTACCCGGGCTCGAAGATGAAAACCAAACAAGCTGGAATCTGCCTGATACCGGGGAAGTAGATGGTGTGGCCATCATCGCTCAACACTTCGGGGACCGGGGCATTCAGTCTCGCTACAATCTGGGCCGCACAGCTACTCACGAAATTGGTCACTTCCTGGGCCTTTTTCATACCTGGGGTCCCAACAGCCATGGCCAGGATGGTTGTTCAGTGGACGATTTTTGCCAGGATACACCGAATGTCAGAGACCGTACTTCCGGCTGTCCCGTGGGGCTGCTGAGCTGTGACGGTACGCC
>DIYF01000102.1:0-23690 GCA_002427745.1 Roseivirga sp. UBA6061
CTTCGGGGTCAAATCCCTTATTATTACTCATGTTGATTATTTTATAAAAAAATTCAAATATCTAACTCCCCGGCATCAGAATGGTTTTAAGATAAACCATAGCCCAGACTTTTCAAACCACTGTACGTACCTCATTTTTCACCTCCGTCACGCGCTCATCAAAACGATGCGGATGATAATTCACATTTGGAAACTGGATGGCTTTCAGGTAGTTCAGCACTTCTTCTGAGTGATCAACGGATTGACTGTTGTTTAGCCCCACATACTTTAAAGTAGTCCACATCAGTGTTTTCAGATGTGTTTTATGGTCATTGAGCATGCAGTATTCTACCACAATTGTATTTCTATCGAACCAGACAATGCGGGTAACAATCTTTACCCATTCACCCATATTAGCTGGCTTGAGGTAAGCGATGTGATGATTGTAGACTACCCATACGGCATTGAATGAGTTCATAAAATCGAGAAACTCCATCCCATACAGCTTCGGCACCTGATCTTCCCGGGCATTGAAAAAATAGTCGAAGTACTTGGCGTTATTCAGGTGCCTCAAAGGGTCACAGTCCTGAAAACGGATGATCACCCTGGACTCAGTCTCCTTCGGGTAATCACGCATGGGGTCTACTACAAACATCAGAGGTATCTTTCTTTAATTACTTGTGTATGGTGCGCTAAATGTCCTGCGATAATAGAGACCAGCCCTCTCACCGTAACCGGACTTCCGCTGGCATTGCCTTCATTATCATGCACTTCCGGAGACAAAGATGACAACAGGGCCAAAGTAGCTGAGCGAATGGCTTCGAATTCAGCTACCAGACTCTCATACGTCCTTTCATCTGTGCGGGCCCCGGCCATATATTCATTCTGATCCATACCAGGCAGCGGGCTCTTATCTCCCCTGGCAATGCACATGGCACGGTAAGAAAAAATACGCTCTGTATCGCAGCAGTGGTGCAACACCTCAGCAAGGCTCCACTTATCAGGACCATAACGATAGTCTGCCTTATGGGCCAGTGAACGTAACCAGGCAGGTATTTCGTCAGCCTGTTGCTGCAGAAATGTCAAAACATCACCTTCCGGTACCTTTGAAACATAGGTACCATAAAAAGGATTGAACTCTCCGTCTTTGGCTTTATCGATCATGGCCGAATTTATCAAAATTTACCAAAAGGCCGTCTCATGCTTTTGAATAAGGTAAGGTGTTTTTTAAGCAGGACCAACCGACACTGGCGCAATACACTGCACAGCAGGCCTGAAGCCCTTATTTAAAAAGGTCTGATTTTTACTGATAATCTAGTCTTCAATCCAGCTGGCATACATCACATAGTGACCTGGCGTGCGGTCTACCATCTCTTTGAGTTGAGGTCCTACCGGCTTGATTTTCTTTGCGGGCGTACCGGCATAGAGCATCCCTGCTTCTACCACCGTATTGGCAAGTACTACAGCACCTGCCGCTATCACAGCTCCCTCTTTGATAATGGCATTGTCCATCACGATAGCCCCCATACCTATCAAAACGTTGTCTTCTACTATACAGCCGTGAACAATGGCGTTATGACCAATAGAAACATTCTTGCCCAATACCGTCTTTGAGAGCCCAAGGGTTCCATGCACAACCGCTCCGTCCTGAATATTGGTATTATCACCTACTTCAATGGAGCAGACATCTCCGCGGATCACACCATTATACCACACACTGCAATTCTCACCAAACCTGACATCACCAATCACTGTCGCATTGTCCGCTATGAAATTATTCGCACCAAAAACGGGTCTTTTCCCCTTAACTCCTTTGATTATCGCCATAATTCAAATTTATATGTACATACATGAAACTTTTATTCCGATTGTGCGGTTTAGCATTTAATTCCGAACAATCGCGTTGTGGTATAGTTACAACATTGTTCTTTAAACAAGCAACTAATATTCAATAAGACTAAGATGAAAATATTAAAATCCACTCTCTCAATGATCGCTCTGGCAACGCTGGTATTTGCCTGTGGACCTAAGGGATCGACTGTAGAAACTTCAGAAGCCAAGGCGGTAGCTTCTGCCGAGAGCGCCACTACCCTGACGCTCAACACTGCTGCCAGTAAAATCACCTGGATCGGTTCAAAACCTGCCGGTCAGCACAATGGTACTATTGATATTGCTTCTGGCGAGATCAGTGTAAAAGGAGATGACATTGTAGCGGGTAAATTCACCATCAGTATCAATACCCTGAAAAACCTGGATATGGCAGGTTCTGAAAGTGCAGGTAAGCTGGAAGGTCACCTGATGTCGGATGACTTCTTTGATCAGGCCAATTTTCCGGAAGCTACTTTTGAGGTGACTGGTGTGAGTGCCTTTAACTCAGCCAACCTTGAAGCTGACAAAGACGAGTACAAAACTGATTATGCTCCTGCCAAACTGAGTGAGATTCTGGTTGACAATCCTACTCACTTTGTATCAGGCAACCTGACCATGAGGGGCACCAGTAAAAACATCACCATTCCTGTATCAGTAAGTATGAATGGCGGTACCCTCAAAGCAGTAGCTAAATTCAATATTGACAGAACTGAATGGGGATTGAAATACGGAGATGAAGCTACGGCAGTAGACAAAGCCAAAGACAAGTTCCTGTACAATACGGTTCAGGTAGGTTTTGAAATTGAGGCCGGCAACGGTTCAGCGCTTTAAGCAAAGATAAAACTGAGATAAAGGGGAGCTTTAGGCTCCCTTTTTTTTGGTTTATGAAATAGCTCCGCAAGGTTATAAAAAAGCGCTCACCCCATCCAGGGGTTCATTTTCATATCAATCTTTCAATTACCTTTGTGCCTTCATCAGGCCATGCTTCGACAACGAACTAAACATACACTCATTACCAAAAATCGTTTTGTCGAAAAAGCGCTGGTCTGGGCCGATCAGTTTTCACACGTAGCCTATTATCATCACAGCGACATCTCCTACCCTCAGGAAGGCTTTCGCCAGATACTGGCTATTGGTTGTGAGCAAGAGTTTAAACCCACCCGCACAGATCGCTTTGAGCAATTAAAAGCCTTTCATCAAAATGAATGGCTCTTTGGCTATCTGGGCTACGATCTGAAAAACGATACTGAGGTGCTGGAGAGTAACAATACAGACTTGCTCAACTTTCCGGAAATAGCCTTTTTCAAAGCGCAACACATCCTGTTTTTTAACGGAGATGAGGTAGTCATTGACTCGGAAGATGAATCTGTCTTCGACAGAATTCTGGATACCTCTGTGCCTGACTCTGTGAGTCATTTTGGCACAGCAAAGGCCAGCTTAAGCCGGCAGCAGTACATAGATATCACTCAGAAACTCCGCTGGCATATTGAGGAAGGTGATTGCTACGAAATCAATTTCTGTCAGGAGTTTCATGGCGACATTCAGAAGGCCCACCCTGTTCAGCTTTTCCTGGAGCTATCGGCCATTTCTCCCAAGCCCTTTGCCTGTTTTCAAAAATGGCATGACCAATACATACTGTGCGCTTCTCCTGAGCGCTTTCTGAAGAAATCGGGCAGGCAGCTTATTTCCCAGCCTATCAAAGGCACACGCCCCAGAGGTACAACGGCTGAAGAAGACAGACAGCTGGCACATGAGCTACGCCATGATGAAAAGGAGCTCGCTGAAAATATGATGATTGTAGACCTCGTTAGAAATGACCTGGCCAGGAGTTCAGACAGTGGCTCTGTCAAGGTAGAAGAGCTTTTTGGTATCTATCAGTTCGAGCAGGTTTTTCAGATGATATCAACCGTAGCCTCCAGGCTGAGAGAAGACTGTCACTTTATAGATGCAATCAGACATGCCTTCCCTATGGGCAGCATGACAGGAGCGCCTAAGGTAAAAGTGATGGAGCTGATAGAACAGTATGAAAACACAAAGCGCGGTACCTTCTCAGGTGCTGCCGGTTACATCAGCCCTAAGGGTGACTTTGACTTCAATGTATTGATCAGAAGCCTTTTCCTTGACATGGACAAGCAGAAATACTCCTTTCAGGTAGGCAGTGCCATTACCTATGATGCTGTTCCTGAAAACGAATTTGATGAATGCCTTATCAAAGCCCGCGCGATTATGCAGTTGCTTTCCAAATCTGGCCAACATCCTTTATAATTGTGCCGTATGGCAACAAATGAAGGTTCGCAAAACGACAGCTCATCAGAAATTCACTCTGTTGATGAAATCGATTATTTCGGCTTTCTGGAAAATGCCAAGGCTTCTGCGGATGAAATCGTACTGCAAACCGTCAAGTGTAACAACTGCAATGCCTCCACAACGGTTGATGTAGCCTCTTCAGATAGTTCCTGCCCCTATTGTGGAGATAAACTGGTCACGGGCGATCTCAAACCAGAATCCGTTATCAAACCCTGGGGCCTTATTCCTTTCAGGCTTAATCAACAAGAAGCGGTAAAGACCTATCAAAAGTGGATCAGAAAGCGCTGGCTTGCTCCCTCATCTTTTTCCAGGCAGCCGAAGTTTCAAAGTATATACCTTCCCTATTGGACCTTCGATACCTCTGCGAATGTTCAGTTTATAGGACAGAGAGGAGATGAATACTATGACGGGGAAAGGAACTATACGCTCTGGACTGATGTGATTGACGAAGTACAATGGTATTTCGATGACATCCTGATCTGCGCCTCTGAATCCGTGAAGGAGGAAAGCATTAATAACCTGCGTCCCTGGGGAACAGAGGACATTATTCCTTTTGAGGATAAATACCTGAAAGGTTTCATTTCTGAAAAATATGGAGTCGACCTCAAGGAAGGTTTTCAAAAGGCACAGGAAAGAACCACAGAAGGTATAGAAGCTTTGCTGCGAGAGTATATAGGCGGTGACGATCAAAAAATACTGAAAGCCAGAACCTCATATACAGATATCACCTTTAAGCATATACTGCTCCCTGTCCATATTATTTCTCATGAATTCAGAGGTAAGCGCTATCAGGTTCTTATCAATGGAAAAACAGGAAAGATCCAGGGTAAATCACCAAAGAGTCTGGCTAAGGTACTGACCACGGTATTTGGCACCATTGCGCTTATAGCACTCATTATCCGGCTGTTTTTTTAGGGCTCCCGTGAATCATTTGGACCTCTCTCCTACCTTTTAAAAGCACTTCCCGTTTTTCTTTCGCAGAGAATTCTTTCTACCTTTTGTAGATGAAGAAACTAATTCCACTCCTTTTACTGGCCATTCAGATCAACGTGCTCCAGGCTCAGCAACTACCTGCTCACCTGGATGGTAAAATGACCTACCCTGTGTTTGATTTCAATCCCTGGGTGGGTGTGATTAAAACCAAGGCCAAAGCTCTCAAATATGACAGAGATCTTGAATACAAGGTAGTGATTGATGTAACTGACGCGGTCAAAGATTCTACGCGCATCATGCGACCTCTGCTGGAGGCTGCCCGCACCTACAACCTTAACATAGCCAACGGGGTACCCAAAAGGAAAATGGAAATGGCCGTGGTGGTGCATGCGGGAGCTGTAAATGCACTGCTCAGTGAAGAGGCCTATCAGCAAAAATACGGAGTGCCCAACCCCAATATAGCGGCCATCAGAGCGCTGAAAAAGGAAGGAGTTGATATCTATGTCTGTGCTCAGATCTTATCGGTTTATAAAATCCCGGAAGACGATATTTTTAAGAGTGTAGACATTGCCATTTCTGCCAGAACAGCCCTGATTACCCTGGATCAAAAGGGCTATAGCTATATTAATGTGAACCGGGACTGATTTTTGACCTGCTACCCAGATGAAAGACCTGAACGAGCTCGCTCCTGACATATATGGTGTACTGTTACTGGCCAGTATGGGTGGAAAAGGTCAGGGGCTGGAGCAGGCAGTTCGGGAGGCCGGAGTAAAGGAAGACAACATAGCCCTGGTGCTGAAATCGGCAGAAAAAATCATTGAGGAGCGCGATAAACACAAAGATGAGCTGGCCAACATTCTTACACGTGACGAGCTCTCAGAAGATGAATCTGAAGCAAGGGCCCATGACTACCTCAAATCACAGGGCATCAACCAGGCACTGATCGAACATATACTCATTTACAATACATTTGTCATGGTCAAAACCGGCACGCAGGAGCTTGTGGCAGTGGCTGAAAAGGAAGGTTATTCTGAGCGGCAGATCAAAAAGGTAATGCGGAAAGAAATGAAGCTGAGCCGGGAATTAGTTGACCAGATGTATGATGCCGCTACGCTGTCGTTTGAAGAAACTGTGGCCGGTAACCCCGAAAAGACTACCAAAAGGCCTGTTATCAAAGAACAGAAACCCGCCAGACTGCTGCTGCTCAGTGGTATTGCCTTCATAATCATTGCCTACATGAATTACCAGATGAGATCTATGAATTATATTGGCTATACTTCTCTTATTCTGGGGGTTGTCTTTTTGAGAATCGGTATCAAACGGGCAATGGACTAGGAGCCTTACTTTCTCAAAACCTGAGTGTCATGAAAAAATATATTACTACCGTCATTCTATTCTGCCTGATGACCCTGGGAGCAGCTGTACTGCACTCTTGCAGACCCTGCAATGATGGCCCGGTGGATAATACGGTTTCGCAAATCACACCGGTAGCCAGGGTGATATCCGAAGTAGTTCCCGGTAGTAGCATAGACTTTTACCGCACCCGTGCCATTGAAGATGAGGACACCGGCTCTTACGACAGCCTGAGTATCATAATTTACCTATACGAGAACCTGGGCAAGGCTTCGCAGGGCTTCTCATTCATCAACCAGACTTATGCCTGCGACCCGGCTGTTTTCAACGATAGCCTGGAGAGCCTATCCATAATATCAGATACTGACTATGACGGGGACCATCCTGCCGGCAGCGACCTGAAAGATATTTTTCTTTTCAATACAGAAGCTTACAGCGATATGGAACCATTTGATACTTTTCTCGGGCTGACCCCGGAACTGTATTCATCAAAGCTCTTCCTGAGGTTCCTTACCCCTCCAGTCACTTCAGCTGAGCACAATCTCAGTATTTCATTGAAGGTGGTGGATGGTGAAACTTTCCACGGTGAAATCAACGGTCTTCTGATCAGTCCCTGATGGTTACGTAAGGCAGTCGGTAATTAATCCCGGTTTGTCTCCGGGACTAATTACCAGTGCAAAAAGCGACCGGTTTCAGCTGGTCTGAACAGACAGTGAAGCGGCCATTTTCTTTTGAGTCTTTCGGAATTCCCGGGGGGTCATACCCGTGCATCTTTTAAATGCCTCATAAAAAGTTGATTTTGAGCTGAAGCCCGATTCGTAAAAAATCTCCGATATATTCTTCTCCTGCTCACCGAATTTGCTGAGCATCATACTACACTCCTCCACCCTGTAGTAATTGACGAAGTTGAAAAAATTGCTACCTGTAGAGGTATTGATTACCTGTGAAAGATGATGCGGGGCCACATCCATTTTCCCGGCAAGCGAGTTAAGTGTAAGGCAAGGTTCCCGGTAAACCTTCTCCTGTTCCATAAGCCTGAGCAGTCTTTCACGGCATTCTCTTAAATACTCATCAGACATTTTGTTCTTCTGGTATTTGTCAGGAGGTATTACATCAGATTCTTCCTGAATCACATAACTCTTCAGAAGCCTCAGGTCTTTTGACAGGTAATACACAAAGCCCAACTGCATAGCTAAAAATGCCATCAACATGGCAATCTGATAATTTTCCATAATCGTCTCAATCTTCCTTCAAATACGCGAAAACCGCCCTTTATCGTCAGAAAAGAGGCATTACAAATACTCTACATACCACAACCTCCCTCCTTACAAATACTCTACAACCTTATTTTAACTGCAGGGAAATGGTATTTCATCAGCACATTAATGGCTTTGATCATATCAGAACTGTCGACATATAAAAAGGCAGGCTGATCAGGCCGTCACCACCAGGTACGAACTCATACCTGACCTATAGAATCAGCGATGCGATGCAGATAAGAAGCAAGCGTGACCTCTTCGTCAAGGCCCATCTTTTTCTTTAACCGATAGCGCGACATTTGTACACTGGAGGAATTGATATTCAGAATACGGGCCACCTCTTTAACCGAAAGGTTCATCAGCACATAGGCACAATGCTTCAGTTCATTCTGTGAGAGCCGGGGATGCGCCTCGTAGAGGTTTCTGAAAAAATCGGGATGAACCTGATCAAAGTGCTTTTTGAGTGTCTGCCATTCATTATCCATATCGGTATGCTCATTGATAAGCTTTAATATGGCTGTATAATCGCATGCCGATGAGTTCTCACCCTGGTTCGAAATATGAATCAGCTGCTCCTGGATATCCAGCAGTACGCGACTCTTTTCGGCCAGAAAAAGTGTATTAGAGGTGAGCTCACGGTGTTTGAAGTCCAGTTCCTTTTGGAACTGCTGCTGCTTTACAGATTGTAACTCTTTAACAAGCTCAAGCTTTTTCCTGGTCTCTTTTTGCCTTACATAAATAAAGTAGGCGATCATGGCAATGATGATCGTTGTGGCAACGCCCAGAAAAATATACAAACGCTGTCTGCCCGACCTTGCTTCCAGCAGTTCAAACTCAGTTTGCTGTACCACGAGCTCATTCTGAATTTTACTGGTTTCGTATTTAGTACGGACCTCGGCCAGTGCTCTGTTTTGCTGATCGTTAAAAACGGAGTCTCTCAAAACCTGGTATTGCTTCTGAAAATTCAGCGCTCCCTCAAAGTCTCCCATCCCCTCTCTTATACCAGACAACAGCGACCAGCACTCCATCAGGTGAGAACGATGACCATACGAACGGGCGATATCACTGGCCTCATGCAGAATCTGCTCAGCCTCATCGTATCTCGGCCGCTGGCGACTTAATAAGTTCTTCGCGATACTCAGGTTATCTTCTACAATCCCAAACTTGTCATCGACCAGTTTATGACTTTCCAGGGCCTTTCTATGGTACTCCAGCGATTTCCTCTCATCTCCCAGTTCAAGAAAAAGACTCCCCAGGAGGTTGTTAACAGCGGCTTCGTTGATCTGATCATTGGTTTGCCTGGCATGACGCAAAGAGCTTTGAAAAGCATCCACAGCTTCGTCATAGGCTTTTTCAAGCAGGTACACCTTTCCCAGTGATTCCCAAATGCTCTGTAGTAGTTTGGCATTATCAGAATCTCCCACTATGTCAAGTGCTTCCTGTAAGTAAGCTTTGGCTTCATTAAGCCTTCCATAGTCAGTCAAAACCAATGAAATATTGCTAAGGGTATGGGCAATGCCATCAGGAATACCAAGGGTTCTGGCTACTTCCAGAGATTGATTATAGTAAAACAAAGCCGAATCATAGGCCGCTTCCCGAACATAAACAGAGCCGAGGTTATTATAAGCGACCTTTAAGCGTGGCAACACCTGGTCCTGTTTTTCAAGTTCAAGCAGTTTGCGATAGTATACGGCAGATTCCCGCTGGTTGCCCGTCATCACCAGGATCCCTCCAATGGTGTTCAAGCCATTTTTTATTCCCAGTCTATGGCCGTTTTTCTCACTCAGTTCATAAGACTGAGAAGCAAGGAGCATGGCAGTATCGGGTTTGATATTCATATAGCGCCATGCCAGGGTTTTTAACACCAGCGCTTTTGTGGAATCATGGAGATTGCCCTGATTGAGAACGGTCTTCAGGCTGTCTATCTCCTGCTGTTGTGCATACAGGCCGGCACAGCAAAAGAAGAAAACAACACTTAGCAGATAAAACCTCCTTTTCATTCTTATGTGTTTAGCCAGACCAGGTCTGTAGTGGTACCTTAAGGTAGCGTTTTTGGCATATTTTCAAATCCATTATCAGACAGTCTCTTTATTCTGTTGATATAATACCATCCATGCCCGAAAACTAAATAACCTCGTTTTTCTTCCGTTCTCTCACGGGCTATCCGGACCGCATCACTTTTTCCGACTTTCAAAGGTCAGAATATCTGAGTCCATCAATTTTCTCCGGGTTTTTAAGGCAGTACCGCAAAGCATTCCGGCCATTCTAGTTTCGGATCAATCTCAATCTCATAGGTGCATGTGTCTCTATCGCTATAGGGCCGTGTGCCTTGAGAACTGAGACGAGAGAGATTGAAGATTTATGATTTGGAACCTTAAAATAGTGCGGCCCGCCTGGGTAGTGGCACTCTTGTACTGCATTTGTTTTCCCCTTACCGGGAGCACCTCTTCAGAAGACAAGGGCGGGCCTTATCCCAGACATGCCATCAGTTTTCAGCCCACTGACGCCTCTACTTCGCCTCAGCCGAATGCTACCGGTGTTTCGCGCACAGCCAACATCGTCATGAAGTTTTCGGCAGCCGTGGATGCGTCCACTGTGACCAGTGCCAACTTTGTTTTCTGGGGTGAAAGAACCGGATATATTACAGGTTCATTCAGCGGTGGAGGTACCAACACCATCACTTTTACCCCTGCGAGTTCCTTTAAAGCCGGTGAGATTATCTGGGTTACCATCACAGCGGATGTGGTAGAAGACGGAACCAGCAATAACCTTTCTAACCCATACAGCTATCGCTTCACCACCGCTGCCAGTACTATCAACAACTCTCAGTTTCTCGATCCTGAGTTTTTCAACGATCATGAGACCCTGATTCGGGGCTTCTATTCTGCAGACATCAATGGAGACGGTCGTCCGGATGTGATCAGTGCTTCAGATACGGATACTACACTGGCCTGGTATGACAGCGGCAACGGCTTCGCCCGCACGAGGATAGACAGTACCTCGGGCAAAAACTATTATAGCATTGTGGCCGCTGACATGGACAATGACCAGGACATGGATATTCTGTACGCAGCCTACAAAGACAGTGAGCTGGGGTGGTTTGAAAATACAGCCGGTGACGGCAGTGCCTGGACCAGAGCTACGATTCAGACCGGGCTGAACAGTATCAGAGACCTCTACCCTGCTGATATGAACAACGATGGCTTTACTGACATTGTGATTGTGCACCCCGGGGCCACTCCCTCCATTGCATGGTTTAAACATGACGGCAACACCAATCCATCATTCGGAAGTAAACTGGTGATCAACAATCTGGGGGTGTCTCCTCATGGCGTTCGCATTGGTGACCTGGATGAGGATGGCTATGCCGATCTGGTAGTAGCACAGCAAGACACAGTCTACTGGATCAAAAACAATGGCAATGAGACTTTTGACAGCACAATTGACGCAGCAGATACCATTGTTACTTCACGAAGGTACGATACAAGTTCCGGCAGGTTGTTTTATGACATTTACATAGAAGATGTTAATAATGACGGACATCTCGATGTGATTCCTGGTGTGGGCTTACAAGCCAATACCTTGGGTAACCGGGATATAGCCTACTTTTCAGGCAATGGCAGTGGTGGTTTTAGCTATAACAGCGTTGGTGAAGTCAGTACCGCCAACTATGAATCCAAAGCTGCTGACATGAACGGAGATGGCCATATCGACCTTGTGGCAAGCAATACGGCCGGCACCTATCACCTGTTTATAAATGACGGAGCGGGAGCTTTTACCGAGACACAGGTAGCAGTAGGACTGAATCAAAACAGAACCTTTGAGCTGGCAGATATTGATAATGATGGTGATATGGACCTGGCAGGAGCTTCAATCACCCATGATACGGTCTTTTGGTTCCAGCAGGTGCCCCAACTAGAAGTCAGTTCCGTGAGCCCCACAGTTAATGCAACAGACATTGCCCTCAATTCAGATATCACCTTTACTTTTAATGTAGATGCCGGCACAGGTACCTCCTCCAATATTATTGTCAGAGGTGAATTTCAGGGTAACATTGAGGGCGTTTTTTCCACCAGTACCAATACCATCACTTTCAATCCGAACAGTGATTTTATTGAAGGAGAAGTAATATATGTCACTCTCACCACTGACCTCAAAAGTGCAGAAGGAGGTAATCTGGTATCTCCTTATTCCTTTCAGTTTACCGCAACAAGCTCCGGAAAACCCTATAACTGCTATTGTGAGAACATTATTACAGATGGATCAGCAACCGAAAACTTCAGAAGTGTCTACCCTGTAGACCTGGATGAAGATGGTGATATGGATGTGATCGCTACTTCCATTAACGATACGCAAACAGACTCAAAACTATTCTGGTACCGGAATGACGGGCAAGACGGCTTTGTCGAAAATGAGATTGCCACAGTTAATACAGCATTTGGCCTGGCGGTAGCCGATTTTGACGGAATCAACGGACTCGATATTGCCGTTGGCGGAGCCTCTCTGAAGCTTTTCCTTAATGATGGTGACCAGACCTTTGTTGAAAGCACCATCAGTGCTACCGGAAGTTACCGCTCCGTCCACTTTGTCGATATGGATGGCGATGCCGATCTGGATATCATAGGCACTGCTTATGTAGAATCAGGAGGTGTCAACTGGTGGCAAAACAACGGCAATGATCCCTTCACAAAAAACAGTCTGGGTACCATCAGTCAACCCAACGGACTCCATTTTGGTGACATCGACCGTGACGGTGACATGGACATTGCGGCAGTTCATCTTTCTGGCCGTGAAGTGGCCTGGTACAGAAATGATAATAACAGCTTTACTGAGCTGACCATCGATGACACCTTTACCAGTAACGACCCCTACGCTACCTACCTGGCCGATATGGATGGCGATGGGGATCTGGATGTGGTTGTGGCGCTTCTCAGCAATGACATCTATTGGTATGAAAACGACAACCTTACCTTTACGCGCAGAGATACTCAAATCAGCGTCACCTCTGCCCGTCATGTCTACGCTGCCGATGTAACAGGCGATGGCCATATGGACATTGTCGCCTACGGGCATAGCGCTGACCTTACCCTGCTGGTCAATGATGGCAACCCGGCAGGAGGAAACGACTATCCGGAGTTTACCAAAGTACAGGTCAATACAGGAAACACGGGCGGTGCAGCCGTTTATGCTGTGGACATGGACAATGACGGCATCCTGGATATTCTCTCCGGTGGCGGTGTATTTCAGAACCTGAGCGATGGCAAACTTGCCTGGTACAAGGGCTCTTATGATGTCAACCTGGAGCCGTTGAATTCAAGCCCGGCTCCCTATGCGACCGGAGTAGCCAGAGACAGCAAAATCAAAATGACCTTCAATGCCGGAGACATTCTGGATGATAATACGGCCAGCAACATTCTTATACGGGGCAATCGTTCCGGAGTACTTGACGGCACTTTTACCGTAAGCAAAAGCGGCAGTGCAGACACTGTTATTTTCACTCCCACCAACAATTTCTTTGCCGATGAAATCATTCATGTTTCCCTTACCAAAAGCTTTACTTGTAAGGCCTACACCTATGAGTTCAGGGCTGCTTCGGCTCCGGCAGGTCACCTGACTTATAAAATCATGGACACGCTGGCTACCAACCGCTCTGTTCCACGCGGGATTCGGCTGGCAGACCTGAATAAAGACATGCGTCTGGACGTACTGGCATCTACTGATGGAGATACCGCCTCCTGGTTTAACGGAGATGGCAGCTTTACCGAGACCATTCTGGACAATGGTTCACAACTGAGCGTTGGCAGCAAACTCTACCACAAATTATTCAATATAGATATCGATGGTGACGGAGATCAGGATGTGGTTTATACCTCCAATTCAGATTCTGAAATAGGATATTTTAAAAACCAGGGAGCCCCCGGCTACACCATCAGCACCACCAAAACGGTAATACATCAGTCTTCTGTTAATGCCAATGGGGTCAGGAATGTACAACCTGCAGATATAGATCATGACGGAGATCTTGACCTTTTCTACGTGGCTCCCGGTAACAGTACCCGGCTGGCCTGGCTGGAAAACAACGGGGCGACAGATCCGACTGTAGCGGACTTTACCTACCATGAAATACATATGTTCAGTACCAACCCCACGGAAGGCCTGAACCTGGCAGATACTGACAATGATGGCGACCTGGATATCGTCACGGGCACCCAAAACGAGATCAATCTTTTCGAAAATGACGGCAATGCTAATTTCACACAAAAGACCCCGGTCATCAGAAGTGGTACAGCCAGTTACCGTTCAATTCAAACAGCCGACATGGATGGTGATGGCGACCTGGATATTATCCCGGCTCTGGGTTCAGAAGCCAAAGTCGTTTACTACAAGAACAACGGGAATAACAGCTTCAGCGAAGAGCTTATAGAAACCATAGCGGGCAACATATTTGAAGTGGCCGCTGCCGACTTTGATGGTGACGGAGATAACGACATCATGGTAGTAAACAATACCGATATCGTGTACTGGTATCAGAATGATGGAACGGGAATAGCCGCCAACTTCACAGAAATTCAGCTGGATACTAACCAAAGTGGACTACAGACTATTGATGTGGGCGATCTGGATAATGACAATGACCTCGACATTATTATTGGCTCCACCTCATCGCAAAACGTATTCTGGCTTAAATGCATTACAGCCAGTCTTACCAGCCTGAGCGCCTCCCCCGACTCAAGGCTGGCAGATGGTTCTGAATCGTCCACAATAAGTGTACAATTGATTGATGAAGACGGAGACGTGATCAATATATCCGGTTTGGACGTGACTTTCTCTTCCAGCCACGGTGATTTAAGCAGTACCACAGCTACCACCAACAGTTTAGGAGTAGCAACGGTTACAATTACTGCCACACAAAAAGGAGATGCCTCCATTACCGCCACCGTTGACCATGATGGTGAGACCGGTACAGCTCAGAACGAAGTGGTTAATGGTAGCCCTGCCACCGTCAAATTTTTCGTATCCCCCACCGGCAGCATTACCAACCTCTCACTTTGGTTACGCGCAGACCAACCCGGCACAGCCTATGCCCATAATGCCGCCATGTCGAGTGGCTGGGAAGATTACGGACCTGCTGAGAATGACGCGTCTGTCAGCGATGGAAGCCCTACCTTTTTCGATAACGCTTCCAGTACCCTGAACTTCAACCCCCGGGTAAGCTTTGACGGGAACGATGCTTTCAGTCTGCTCGATGCTTCTCTCCTGCCCAATGGCAGCTCTGCCAGAACTTATTACATGGTCAGTACCAATACCGACAATGCTCATGGCGCCATCACGCAGTTTACACATGGTAATAATGCACCGGGAGAGGCAGCCTCCGTAGTTCAGAACTCAGGAGGTAACGAAGCAGCCTTTCTTGCAGGAGTGTTCGGAGTAGGTGGCACTACCAGAGGGGTTTCAGGTAGCACCAGTACACAAGCCGAGGTGGTTGCTATACGGCTTCCTGATGGCAATACGACCAATACAGAGATTCAGGTAAACGGAGATATTAAGACTGTATCACTCTTGTCCGGTAGTGACCGTACAATCAATACAGGCACCGATGCCGCTTATATAGGTCGTCATTTTCTCGGTATCGCTACGGATGCTTACTCTGGAGAAATTCAGGAAATCATTGTATTCGATTCTTATCTGGATGATGCCACTTCGCAAAAGACAGAATCCTATCTGGCTCTGAAATATGGTATTACCCTCAGTAATGATTTTGATCAGGATGGCACCCCTTTTGAATTTACAGGAGAAGAATATGGTGAAGGCACCTATATCATGTCCGATTTTACGCCTTACTGGGAGGTCTCCAATGCTCAGTTGCAACAGTATCATCATGACGTAGCGGGCATTGGCCGTGATGATATGGCCGGGCTGGCGCAAAAACAGTCCAAAAGTATCAACAGCGATGCCATTCTTGCTATTGGGGTCGATAATGATGATGCGCTGGACGGCCTCGAAAGCACCAACAGCACTAACAACGGTACTCTGGCTAATAACAGGGCATTCCTGACCTGGGGTAATAATAACAAGCCTCTTGATCCCGAACCCGATGACCCTGCCTACACCCAGATTCCGGCCGGAGTGAACAGCCGGCTCAACCGACAGTGGTATGCACAGAGAGTCGGTACAATCGGCACAGTCACCCTGCAGTTCGATGTGAGTAACCTGCCCGGACTATCGGGAGCGGGCACCAATGTTGAAGCCGATATTAAACTGCTGGTTTCAGATGAGGACGACTTCACCTCTCCCACTGCCACAGTTTCCATTATCCAGCAAGCTCTGGTCACAGACGGAGACGGTCTGGTAAACTTCCGATATAACTTCACCACCGGTACCTACTTCACACTGGGGTCTGCAGAAGAGTCTGCGCTGGCGGTAAACCTGGTAGATTTTGACGCCCGGCTTCAGGATCAGACGGTACTGCTTGAGTGGAGCACCTCATCTGAAGATGATCACAGCCATTTCAGAATTGAAAAGAGTGCAAATGGTACGCATTTCGAAACCCTGGCACTTAAAAACACCGGCTACAGTCAAACCACATTAAAAACATATCAGCATACCGACCCGGCTCCTTTCGCTGGGCACAACTACTACAGGCTGGTAGATGTTGACATGAACGGAAGAGAGAATATCTCCAAAATCGTTCGTGTACATTATCAACCGCGTACCGATGCCTTTGCATTGAAAGCTCCCTTCCCCAACCCGGTAAAAAAGGGAGAGCTCATCCATATTCCGGTTTCACAGGCCCTGATTGAGGAAAACCTGCGCCTGAGGCTCCACAATGTCTCAGGTAAGCAAGTCATTCATCAATCGCTGACCAGAGACAGGACCAAAAACCGGATCGACCTGCCTACAGGACACATCCCCTCCGGGCTTTACCTGTTGGAGATAGTCCTTGATTCAGGGCAAAAATTCTATTCCAAGATCATCATCCAGGACTGACCGCCTATGACTGTAAAGCAAAAGACCCTATTCTACCAATTCAAATTTGACGGCACACTGCTGGAGTATCGCCTTACGGCCCTCGGGACTTTTATCAAATTCCTTTTTAACAAGTCCGTCCATTCGCGGGTAGAATTTCCGGTAAGCTATCTGCTTGACTATAAACACCATAAGAACTGGCTTTTCGGCAGTATAAAGGTGACGATCAATCGCTATAAGTTCGGTCGCAAAAAGCCCATTCCCATCACCCTTGGCACCATCTTTCTTACAGGGCTGGCACCGGAAAATTACGAGGGAATACTTCAGTCGTTCGACAATATCAAGACAGCCAATTTTGAAGGTAGTAACAGCGCCATGACTGGTATTGAGGCAGAAGCCATAAGAAAATTTTACCTGGGGGATGAACAGGTGGCGGGTTCTGATTACCAGCCCCGTGAAAGACAACAATTACTAGCGAAGGCGAGAGTATGCTAGATTGTGTTTAGGTTAAAAGTGCCGGCAGCCAGAAGGGCTGCCGGTGCTTAAGTACTCAGCCCCCCGCAGAATTAAAGTACTGACTGACAAGACCCTTCAACAAAATCTGTGCTTTCCTCACCTTTTCTCCACCACACCCCTCCTACTAAAACCTGACAATCTGTCAGATTTAGGTGAGAAAGCCTTATATTTGCAGCCTGAAAATTGGCTCAGAAAGAAGGCATGGAGAATTTAATTCAGGATATAGATCTGCTCGACAGAAACAGTGAAGAAGCACAGGAAGTAAAAACTTCTAAAGAAGAGAATACCGGTAAGCAAAAGAAGCTCTATATAGAAAGCTACGGCTGTCAGATGAATTTTGCTGATAGTGAGATTGTCACCTCTATTATGAAAGAGAACGGCTATGACACGACAGCGGATTTTGCCAGTGCCGATGTGGTTTTTCTGAATACCTGCTCTATTCGCGAGAAGGCTGAACAAACCGTACGCAACAGACTCAACCACTTTAACGCTGTAAAAAAGAACAAGCCGGATATGACCATCGGAGTACTGGGTTGTATGGCTGAACGACTCAAAGAACAGCTACTGGAAGAAGAAAAAGTCGTGGATGTGGTGGTGGGACCAGACGCTTACCGCGACCTGCCAAAGCTGGTAGAAAAAGCCGAAGACGGGCTAAAAGCAGTCAACACCTTCCTCTCCAGAGAAGAAACCTATGCCGACATCTCCCCCGTTCGCCTCAACTCCAATGGCGTGACAGCCTTCGTTTCTATTATGAGAGGTTGTGACAATATGTGTTCTTTCTGTGTGGTACCCTTTACCCGGGGCCGTGAGCGCAGTCGCGACCCGCATTCTATTGTTCAGGAGGCCATGGACCTTTTCAATCAGGGCTATAAAGAGGTGACGCTGTTAGGTCAGAATGTAGACTCCTACAAATGGTCTGAAGCTGAGAACAACAAGGCCTGGTTAGAAAAGAAAGAGCGCAAAGGTGAAGAAGTAGAAGTGGTAAACTTTGCCAACCTGCTGGAAATGGTGGCCAAAGTATCTCCTGAACTAAGGGTTCGTTTCTCTACCTCTCACCCTAAAGACATTACGGATGAAGTGCTACACACGATGAAGCGCTACGAAAATATCTGCAAGTACATCCACCTGCCGGCTCAAAGCGGCAATACCAGAGTACTGGAATTAATGAACAGAACCTATACACGAGAGTGGTACATCAACCGTGTAGATGCCATTCGCGAGATTCTGGGTGAGGAATGTGGTATTTCTTCCGATATGATTGCGGGATTCTGTACAGAGACAGAAGAAGAGCATCAGGAATCACTGACCTTAATGGACTACGTGCAGTACGATTTCTCCTATATGTTCTTTTACAGTGAAAGACCCGGCACGCTGGCTGCGAAGAAATATGAAGATGATATCCCGCTGGATATTAAGAAGAAGAGGCTCAGGGAGATCATCGAGAAGCAACAGGGCATCTCACTGGAACGCAATAAGCTGGATGTAGGTAAAGTGCACAAAGTACTGATTGAGGGTACCAGCAAGCGTTCGGAAGACTTCTTACAGGGTAGAAACACCGCCAATAAGGTGATCATCTTCCCTAAGGAGCAATATGAAAAAGGCCAGTATGTAAATGTACTGGTAGACGACTGTACCGCAGCCACGCTTTTTGGCAAGGCGGTAGTCTAAACTCAAAAAAACAACGTGAATCATAGCGAGATACTAAGTATAAAACAGCGGTTCGGTATTATAGGCAACAGCCCTAAGCTGAATCATGCCATACAGGTGGCCTCTCAGGTGGCCCCTACCGACATGTCGGTATTGATTACAGGAGAGAGTGGTAGTGGTAAAGAATCCTTTTCCAAGATCATTCACCAGCTGAGTGCCAGAAAGCACGGCAAATTCATCGCCATAAACTGTGGCGCTATTCCGGAAGGCACCATCGACTCTGAGCTATTCGGTCATGAAAAAGGTTCGTTTACGGGAGCTTATGAGGCACGTAAAGGTTATTTCGAGGTAACGGATGGTGGCACCATATTTTTGGATGAGATTGGTGAGATGCCTCTTTTCACCCAGGCCAGGCTGCTCCGTGTACTTGAAAACGGAGAGTTCATCAAAGTGGGAGCCTCCAAAGTACTGAAGACCAACGTGCGCGTGGTGGCTGCCACCAATGTAGATCTGCTCAGGGCCGTAGAAAAAGGCAAGTTCCGTGAAGATCTATTCTATCGCCTCAGTACTGTACCTATCTCTGTGCCTCCCTTGCGTGAGCGGGGTAATGATATTGATTTGCTGTTCAGAAAATTCGCCACAGACTTTGCAGAAAAGTACAGAGTGGAGTCTATCAAACTGGACGAAGCAGCAAAAAGCAGGCTGCTCAGGTTCCGATTTCCGGGAAATATTCGCCAACTCAAGAATATTGTTGAACAAATTTCGGCTTTAGAGCTCAACAGGAACATCACTGAAGACACTTTGGTAAAGTATTTGCCTCAGAATTCATCGAATCTGCCTGCGGTGTATCGTGGAGAAAACGGAGGAGGTGAAAGTCTCAATGAGCGTGACCTCCTGTACAAGGTGCTTTTTGATATGAAAAAAGACATGACCGAGCTTAAAAAACTCGTTCATGATATGATACAAAGTGGCGAAGTAGATACGGGAGTCATTCAGGAACACCCGAATCTCTTCAGGAATCTGGACAAGGAATTGCCGGCCCATGAAGAGTTTATATCAGAACCTGTAGCCCCTGTCTACTACGAAACCCAGCCGGTGGAAACACATGATTACGAGCTTGAAAAGGTGGAGGACATCACCCATGAAATGGAAGATGAGTCACTGTCAATCGAAAAGAAAGAAAAAGAGCTCATTGTAAAAGCCTTGAAAAAGAACAATAACAAAAGAAAGTATGCGGCTAAAGACCTGGGGATTTCAGAAAGAACACTTTACAGAAAAATCAAGCAGTATGAGATCGAGTAAATCCATCTGGATCATTCTGCTCACAAGTACATTGCTGACTGCCTGTGGAGCTTATAGCTTCAACGGGGCGTCTATTGATTATAATAAGACCAAAACCCTTTCAGTAGCTAATTTCTTTAACGATACAGCCGGTGGACCTCCTAATATGGGGCAGACCTTCACAGAAGAACTCAGAGAGTACTTTCAGCGAAATACGAAGCTGGAGCTGGTACCCTCTAAAGGAGATCTGCAGTTTGAAGGAGCTATCTCCAGCTATACGGTAAGACCCCAGGCCGTTACTTCATCAGGTAGCAGAACACAAAGTGATCAGTCGGGACTTATGCGACTGAGTATCAACGTTGAAGTGGCATTCACCGACACTACTGATGAAGAGAAAGGCTTCAAAAGAGGCTTTTCATTCTATGCCGATTATGACCCTCAGCGCAGTACCCTGACGGCTGTGGAAAATGATCTGGTTGACGAGATTTTCGAGCAGATAATTTTCGACATTTTTCAGGCCTCGGTTGCCCAGTGGTAATTTTCATTCTATTTTTAGCCACCGAACAAATGCATTGTGGATAGGGACAGGTTCAATACGCTTCTTGAAGATATGGATAAGATAACCGACCAGGATATCAAATCTCTGAATCAACTCCGCAAACAGTACCCCTACTTTCAGAATCAGTATGTGATGATTGCCAGGGCGCTTAAGAAGCGTAATCATCCTAAGACTGATGCATTTATCAAAAAAGCCGCTATTTACTCAGCAGACCGGGCTTTGCTCAAGTCCATCATTATGGATGAGTACGATTTTGCCCCCGTAGTTGAGGAAGTTCCTGCGGCTCCGGTTCCTCAGGAAGTCAAAGAAGTGGCTGCCCCCGAACCGGAAGCATCTGCCAATACAAAAGAGGTAGTACAGGAAGCCCCCATTGAAAAGACCAGGGCCGAAGCACCATCCATAAGTGAAGAACAGGAGAAGCCCGAATTACCCAAAGCGGATCTTGACTCGAAGCAAGAGGAACCATCCACAGAGTCTAAGCCGGAAGCTGAGCAGGTCCAAAATGCGCCTGAGGCTGAGATCAAGGAAAGCCCTGCCACTCCTCCAACACCGCTTCCTGAACCAGAGAAGGCAGCACCCACCGTGGCTGAAACAGCCCGTGAAGCAGCTGAGGTTACCACTCAAGAAAACGAAGCGGCCCCCAAACCGGAAAGCAACCAGGAGTTAATAGATGAACTGGAGCGGGATCTTCAGGAAATCCGGAAAAAGAAACAGCTGATTGCCAAAATGCTGGAACAGCAGGAAGCCAAGCAGGCTTCTAAAAAAACAACTCCCGCGAAAAAGGCAGCCCCTGCTAAAAAAAAAGTAACAACTCCCGGAAAAAGCCAAAGTGAGCTGATTGAGAAGTTCATTCGGAACGAACCACAGATGGGTAAACAAAAACCTGTTCTGGATGAAAGTAACCATCAGAATGAAGATCTGTCAGCTCGTTTCACTAAAGAACAGGATGATTTTTATACCGAAACCATGGCTAAACTCATGGTAACGCAGAAAAAATACCGGAAGGCAATTCAGGTTTATGAAAAACTAGGGTTGAAGTTTCCCGAAAAAAGGGCTTACTTTGCATCCCAAATTGAACAAGTAAAGAGTAGAAAGTAATGTTTAAACTATTTATCATACTGGCAATCATCGTAGCGATCCTGCTGATTTTGATTGTATTGGTGCAGAATTCGAAGGGTGGTGGATTATCAAGCCAGTTTGGTGGTTCAGGAGCACAGCAAGTAATTGGTGTTAAGAAAACAACTGACCTTTTGGAAAAAGTAACCTGGGGTTTTGCCATCGCCTTATTGGTATTAAGCATGGCCTCAAGTGTTATGATTGATAATGGCGGAGGCGATTTCAGCGATCCTAACCTGGATGCTGCTCAGCAATCTGCTCCTCAAATGGCTATCCCGACAGCTCCTGTAGAGGCTACAGACGAGTTGACTCCGGTAGATACCACACAAAAAGACTAGAATAGACCTGATTATATAGAAAAGGCTGTCAATTGACAGCCTTTTTTGTTTTATGCACTTCAGTGTTCATTCCATCTCCCGTACCGTTTGTAATACCAGCCTCTTGGCAATAGGCACCACCGTCTCCTTCACCGGATAAGGTTTATGTGCCTGTAGCAGAAAGGTGGCCGGATTGGGCAGCGCCTGGTACGTTTTGATCAGCCCCATTTTTATTCCCTCAAAGGTCTCTCCCAGCCCACGTCTCATCGACCTGATCAGTTTCAGGTAAATGCTTCTGAACCCCTCTCCCGACATGACAAATTTGGAGATTTTATACTGATAGATATCAGTTCGCTTTTGCGGAGCCATTTCCAGCATGACATAGCCCTCATCTTTATACAAGGGCACAATGCCTACGGGCTCAATGTGCAGGTCTGCCTCTACGGTTTCGTAGAGTTCCTTCCCTATGCCCAGCGTATTCTTCATTTCGGGTAAGGCATACTCTACGATTTCCTCCAATGCTTCCATGAGCTCCGAGTCCTCGGTGACAGACTCATAAGAAAGTCTGAGTTTCTCCAGGTCAATCTTGGTAATCTCTTTAGGGAAACCGGTTTTGAGCAAGGTCTTTCTGTTTTTAAAAGACTGCACATCCTGATAATGCGCAATGAGGTCAGACAAAAACGGATAGAGTTTGTCCTGATCAAAATTATTCTGCACATGCTGCAGGTATGCCAGTAAGACATACTTTTTGTATTCAAAATCAATCAGTCCATTCGTGATCCAGTCTTTATCCAGTTTTTCCATCATATGCTTTCAGTGTTTTCAGAATATAACGAATTCCTGTCGCATTTGATATTGCCCCACCCTGTTAGCATTCTGTCATACTGGTGAAAGATTGGCAGGCTTAGAGGTCTGACTGACATGACAGCTGCAACAAAGTCACCAAAAGTCTGACAAAAATGCACGATTCCGGCTTGGCACACTTCGTGCTAAAGAGCACACAGATAATTTGTATTCACAATTAACTTTTAATAGAAAATGTCAAAAGTAAACATTACTCCACTTGCAGACAGAGTGCTTGTAGAGCCGGCACCTGCTGAAGAGAAGACTGCTTCTGGTCTTTACATCCCCGATACTGCCAAAGAAAAACCTCAGAAAGGTATTGTGGTAGCTGCTGGTGCAGGTAAAAAAGATGAGCCGCTTACTGTAAAAGAAGGCGACACTGTACTCTACGGAAAGTACGCTGGTACTGAAATCACTGTAGAAGGCAAAGACTACCTCATCATGAGAGAGTCTGACATTTTTGCAATTGTTTAATCCCCAATCAGAACTAAAAAACTTAAAGAAATGGCTAAAGATTTATTCTTTAACACAGACGCCAGAGACAGACTCAAAACTGGCGTAGATACCCTGGCAGATGCAGTAAAAGTGACCCTGGGTCCTAAAGGAAGAAACGTAATCATCGATAAGAAATTCGGTGCTCCTACCGTAACCAAAGATGGTGTATCTGTAGCAAAAGAAATCGAGCTTTCTGAAGGCATCGAAAACATGGGTGCTCAGCTGGTAAAAGAAGTAGCTTCTAAAACT
>DIYF01000102.1:23758-24674 GCA_002427745.1 Roseivirga sp. UBA6061
TAAAAGAAGTAGCTTCTAAAACTGCTGACAGTGCAGGTGACGGTACTACTACCGCTACTGTACTGGCTCAGGCTATCTTCGGTGCCGGTATCAAAAACGTGGCGGCCGGTGCTAACCCAATGGACCTGAAGAGAGGTATTGACAAAGCAGTTTCTGCCATTGTTACCGACCTTCACGCACAGTCTAAAGCAATCCAGAACAACAACGAGATCAAGCAGGTAGGTACTATCTCTGCCAACAATGACGAAGAGATCGGTTCTATGATTGCTGATGCCATGGACAAAGTGGGCAAAGACGGTGTAATCACTGTGGAAGAAGCCAGAGGTACTGAAACTGAAGTGAAGACTGTAGAAGGTATGCAGTTTGACAGAGGTTACCTCTCTCCTTACTTCGTGACCAACACTGACAAAATGGAAGCTGAGCTGGAGAATCCTTACATCCTGATCTACGACAAGAAGATTTCTTCCATGAAAGAATTGCTTCCTGTACTGGAGCCGGTAGCACAAAGTGGTAAGCCACTGGTGATCATCGCTGAGGATGTTGATGGTGAGGCTCTCGCTACTTTGGTAGTAAACAAAATCAGAGGTTCTCTGAAAATTGCTGCTGTGAAAGCTCCTGGTTTCGGCGACAGAAGAAAAGCCATGCTGGAAGACATCGCTATCCTGACTGGCGGAACCGTAATCTCTGAAGAAAGAGGTTATAAACTGGAAAATGCTACTATCGAGTACCTGGGTACTGCTGAGAAAGTGAACATCGATAAAGACAACACCACGATTGTAGATGGTGCCGGTAGCGAAGAGGACATCCAGGCAAGAGTAAGCCAGATCAACCAGCAAATCGAAAACACTACTTCTGACTACGACAGAGAGAAACTGCAAGAGCGTCTGGCTAAGCTTTCTGGTGGTGTAGCTATCCT